>JAHLWS010000022.1 GCA_019057795.1 Promethearchaeota archaeon
AAAAGAAAATATTTATATGAAGAACTCCTAATGGAGGAATAGAAAAACACTTTAATAAGATCGCATCATACTTTTTATCATGACAGATGAAGGGAAAGAAGTATCAAAAGGGAAGTTTATTGGTGTAGTAACCTTTGTAACATTCTTGCTTGGATTAGGAATGTTCATACCCGCTAATGATTTTCTATGGGTTGAGGCTTGGATTGTACTCATTTTATTTTACATGTTTTTTATAAATAATATCTTATATTTCAGCAAACACGACCCCGATTTAATCCAGAAACGCTCCAAACCAAAATTTAAAGAAAAATGGGATAAAATCGTGACTTTTTTTACATCCATCGGATTCATTCCGATTTTCTTCGTTCCCGGCTTAGATAGACAATTTGGATGGTCAAATGTACCCATCATAGTTGAAATAATTGGTTTTATCGCGTTTATTATGGGTGTCATTATTATTTTCTTAACAATGAAGGAGAATTCCTTTTTATCGAAGGCAGTGGAAATCCAAGAAGGACATACAGTTATTACCACGGGTCCTTATAAAATTGTTCGCCATCCAATGTATCTAGGTCTGATAATTTTTATGACGGGGTGGTGCTTAGCCCTCGGATCGCTGTTTTCACTCATATTCGTGGCGTTCATAGTAATAGGTTTAATTATTCGCATTTTATTTGAAGATAAAATGCTTCATGAAGAACTTGAAGGGTATAAAGAGTATGCTCAAAAAACTAAGAAGAAGTTAATACCCTTTATATGGTAAAAAGGGTCTATTTTTATTTTTTTATGTATCCCAGCCGCCCTTGGTTATCGTTTCCTCGATATCCTTATCCACGCGTTCTTTCAACGCTAAATAATCCGTTTTTGCCACGCGGTTTAAAGGAAATTCCTCCAAGAACACGGCCAATGAGGGGCGCTTATATGCCGCCATCCCCTTGCAATGTTCCAGTACCTTCTCTTCCATCAGGGTCATCCCTTCATGAACTTTGATGTATGCAACGATCCCATTGGTAAAGATTTTATGCTCTGCGCCGATGACTCCTACAAATTCTACCTCGGGCATTTCGGCGATGAAATCCTCCACCTCGGGAGGAAATACTTGAAATCCCTTTGGTTTTATTATGAATTTTCTCCTACCGGAGAGATGCAAGCCTTTCTCATCCATGTACCCCAAATCTCCCGTGTATAAAATTCCCTCGGTGGATAGAACCGCTTTCGTGGCTTCCTCATTTCCAAAATACCCCTTGAACACTTGAGGACCTCCCACGCAGACTTCGCCGATCTCCCCGTTTGTTAGTTCTTTATTTCACGAAGAAAAATATTTAGATGAAGAAATCATTGTAGAGGTATAGAAAAAAAGATATTCAAAACACTTTAATTGCGTAATATCCATATCTTTTCATAATTTGTTATACTTCTCTCTTGTTCTAAACTTTTTTATTATTCATTTATTAATGTTTAACATTCAAAAAATATATTAAAAAATATGGGAGTCCAATTTTTTACTCATGGTCTTATATAAATAAGAAATCCAAGAAATTACACTTTCAATGTAATTGGATTCACGCTTTCAATTTTTCCAAATGTAGGAATAATCCACATATACATGCAATATTTTAAGTTTTTATAAGTTGGCCGAGCAAAATTACTATGACCTAAAAAACCTGGAAAAAACAACCCATCTCCATTTGATAAATCTTTACAAACTGAACATCCTTCATTATTTATTAAATATTGAGTAATAGCATAGTTACCATCATCAATACACATAATATAAACTTCAGGATAATCAGGATGTATATGAGGATAAATCTCAATATTTCCTTCTTTATTCTCTTCTAAATTTACGCTTGTTATAACTCCCTGCTTTAACGATCCGTTCGGAATATTTGTAAATCCTGACATAAAGTAGCCGTTTTTAATGGCGGTCCAAACGGTTCGGTAAGTTGCCATTACTTCGTTTGAACTTAATTCTCCTCTTGGAACAAATTTTTCTAAATTAAAATGTTGTATTTCGAATTCAGCTCCAACTTCAACACCTATTGAAGTATAAAATAAGCATAGTTTATAGTAGCCCGATAGTTGAGGATTAACTTTTATCAATAATTCTTTATCTGGTGGCAAAAAAAAAAGTCAAATTGATTTAAGTCATATTTTGTATCGTCGTAAAGTAAACTAGCCTCTCCAGACAATAAACAACCATTTAAAACTTCATTTTGTTTAGTCTTAATTTTTAAATCGTTGTCAAAATGAAAATATTCAATTTTGACATTATCGAATTCTCTTTGAATACTCCCCGTTTTTGGGTCGTCAAAGTAAAATGAATACATTTTTTCTTTATTAATTGAACTAACATTTAATTTTGAATTAGATTTTCTTTTCAAGTGTAGTTCCCCTTAAAAATATAGCAATTTTTATATTAAAAGAAATTGGAACCCACAGGAGTTTGAATTCTTATAGATTTTCGGGCATTATCTTCCAAAACAGAGATTAAAGCAGTAATATTTTGCTTGCTCTCGTACACTATCTCTTTTTCTTCGTTAACACCCCAACTATTAAAACCTGTGAGAATTGGAGCTGTTTCAAACAATCCTTCTTGAAGTCCAGTAACCTTTACTGTTACACCTTTTAGCGTTTCTTTTGAGGTGTTCTTTATTTTTATAATATATTTTTCTATATCAGAATCTATTGAGATAATTTTAAATATTTTCTGGAATTTAGATGAGACCCCATCGAAGATCGAAGGTACCCCTGAAGTTATTCCCGAGAATAAATCAGCGTCTAATTTTTGCTTGTCAGCTGGTTTCGCAATAATCGTGATTGGTACATTGAATTTTATGGTCTCTTTACCGTACTCTGATTTAGGCTTTCCAATAAATAACAATGACCATTTTACGTAAGAACCGTATTTAAACCCCCAGAACTCTTTTTCGTGTGGTTCCCATAAATAATTATGGCTTGGTTGAGCGATCTCTGGGACTTTTAATAATAAAAATTTCTTATCCATATCAGTAGTTCTCGAATCTCCGGCAATAGCAGGAGGCAATTCTTCCACTTTACTACAATTTTGCCCGTAAGCATCACAATAACAAACGAGATTTGCTTTTTGTAATAACCTGATTTCAACTTGTTTCAGTTCCTCAGAAGAAAAGTTTATTTTAATTGCTTCTCCAGGTTTAAAAACATCTTTTGACAAATTAATACTTAAGCCAGAAATTGAAATTGAAAGAGGATTAGGCTTTTTTGTCTGTATATTTGATTGTTTTTCCCTAATTTCAATCTTTAGTGTTTTATTAATTACTAAATCATCATCTGGGTTAATTGGATGAGGTTGTCTTAATATTAGTTTAAGTTCATATTCCACATTTCTGTTTTTTATTGTAGGGATAACATTGTTTTTAATCAATATTGCTTTATCTCTAATATATTCGCCCGCTTCAAAAAACCCCTTCGTAAATATTTCCTCTTTGGTAATTTGAAGTTCTTTTAGGCAAGGGGGATAAGTTAATAAGCGAATTCCAGACCATAAAACTAACGAATCTTCATCGAAATTGAACTTAGTTTTTACGTTAATTTTGTCACCTAAGTACACATAATTATTTAAAACGTTAAGCTCTAATTTCATAATTTTTACGAGTAAAAAGGAATAATCAAAATTTCAATATTAATATTAATTAATGAATTCTTTTAATATTTTTTTAACTAAATAATTTGTGAATGTGGAAATAGTACTCATAATGTCATTTATTTTTCACTAAGTTTGTCAAACTACATCCAATATACTTTAAAAATTTAATTTTCTTTTCTAAATTCGATTAAAAAGGACAAATAACAAATTATAATTGGCATTATAATTTTGTTTTATTATTAGTTTAACATCGGTATACTTACAGAATGAAGCGACTTAAAGATAGCAACATTAAAGCGATTCTTTTCGATTTAGATGGGACCTTATTAGAAATCGATTTGAAACTTTTTATTCCCGAATATTTTAAGTTATTAGCAAACAGTATCGCTCACATAATCTCCCCTAATAAATTCTATCCTATTCTTTTAAAAGCGTCAGAGGCTTTAACAAATAACAGTGGAAAGAATACGAACGAAGAGGTCTTTTCCAATATTTTCTTCCCGCTCAATGGTTATAGCAAAGAAGAGATCGATCCATATTTTACGAAATTCTATAAAGAAGATTTTATAAAATTACGCAAATTTACTAAAAAGAAACCAGAAGCGCGTAAGGTAGTAAAAACAGCATTTGATAGGGGATACGAAGTAGTAATTGCAACCAACCCTCTGCTCCCCTTAACATCAATACAACAACGCCTTGATTGGGCAGGAGTTGGTGATTTTCCTTACAACCTTATAACTAGTTATGAAAATTCATATGCAAGCAAACCGGATCTACTGTATTACCAATTGATATTTAAACATCTTAACCTCTCAGCAAAAGAATGCATTATGGTAGGTGACGAAGATAAGGATTTAGTATGCGCAAAATTAGGCTCGCAGACCTTCTTAGTTCATAGTATAAATACTAAATTAAATTCCGAAACGCCAGAACCCACTTATAGCGGAACATTAAATGACTTAATGAAGCTTCTTTAAAAATCAATAGAATTTAAAAAAAATAGTGTTTACATGAACATTAAAGAAAATTTTGATGAATTTGATTATAGACACCTAGCTCCAGAAAATATACAAAGTATACACCAGTTATTTGAAAACAACTCGGACTTTTTTTCGCTTCCTTTTGATTATTTTCAGAGAGGCACTTTAGAAGATGATGGTTTTGAGCAAGACTTATCGCTTTTTTTATTTAATTCAGAGACGAATCAGCCCGTAGCCGCTTTTATCACGGTAACTAGAAAAAATATCAAATTAGGTCAATGTTTTCTTAAAGGTTGCGTAGTTGATAGTG
Source organism: Promethearchaeota archaeon (assembly GCA_019057795.1). Lineage (GTDB taxonomy): Archaea > Asgardarchaeota > Lokiarchaeia > Sigyniarchaeales > SOKP01 > SOKP01. The sequence goes on from JAHLWS010000022.1 coordinate 4,919, forward strand.
CTTATCGCCGCCATGGTGTCGGTTCTAAAATCATAACCGAAATTTTAAAGCGAGCTAAAGAAAAAAACATGTCAGAAATCTTTTATGGTGCGAGCGTTCCTAATTATTGGCAACCTGGTGTTGATATACGCCATACAAGTTTGTTTTTCTTTCTAAAAAAGCACGGTTTTAAATCTCATAGACCGATATTCAATCTTACTGCGTCTTTAACTGAAGTTAAGGATAAACCAGTCTTGGAAAAAAACGGATATAAATACGAGCGCGTTCAATCTAAAGATTTTAATAATACTTCAAGGTTCGTGAAAAAACAATTTCCACGCGGCACTTGGGCTGAAGAAGTTCAGTTATCATTTAATATCGATCCTCCAACGACTTTTATAGCGAAAAACATTAAGAATGAAATAGTTGGTTTTTCTACTCATAGTCAATTTTATCCCGGCTCGTTTGGCCCAACGGGCGTCTTGGAATCATTGCGTGGAAAAAGCATCGGAAGGGAACTCTTCTTTTGGTGTCTATGGGACATGAAACAGAATGGGTTAAACACATGTGAGATAATGTGGGTGGGAGGTGATACTATAAAATTTTATTCAAAGGTAATTGGAGCTTATATTTCACCTATTTTCTATCCCATGTATAAAAAATTAAAATAGAATTGTTGACATAATACGACTATCTTTTCCTTGTTAAATACGTAGAGCGTGAAGCAAAGTTGGGGAAAGTTTCATACTATTCTTAATACCCAAAAGTTTTATTAGTTTCCACTTACGAGACATCATAACCTCCCAGCTATGTTTCCTAGTTTCACTCCCAGTAAATAATGCTATAGTTGATTGCATCATTTCTGGATCCTCTTGAGCCATTGAATAAATCGCTTCGAGGATTCGTTCCAAGAGACCACTATGATACAAAAGGTGATGGATTTTATAGGAATACCTCAAACCTTCTTCGTAGAGGTGTTTTAATAGGAGTTCGTTGTATCTCGCAAGTTCAGATTCTCCAAAATCTTCTTTTTCAAGTGCTTGACAAAAAACTTCTGCCGCAATTTTGCCAGATAATCGTGCTTGATAAATTCCTTCGTATAAAATTGGATCCGCGGTTCCACAAGCATCTCCAATCACCATAACTCGCTCACGATAAGGTTTTGCGATCAATCGATCAGGTATAGGAGCTGCCCAAACTTTTCGACCCCCAAAAACTTTCATTTCTCTTCCTTCGATTTTCTCCTTTATGAACGGACTCTTGAGAAAAGCGTTAAAATGACTCATTTTAACTCCCTTCCCTAAAACTCCAATGCTTAGCGTTTGACTTTTAGGAAACACCCACCCAATCCCGTGATCAATTAAACTACGATCGAAGAATTCCCATACTCGATTACCAAATTGGTCGTCTATGACAGATTCGGGGACGCTGATTTCCGCTTGTATTCCACTTATCATTGGTGGAACCTCGATACCGAGAGTTCTTTGTAATTTAGCTCCCCCCAATCCGGTTGCGAGGATCACACATTTGCTTTGAAATTCTTTTGTCCCTACTATCTTAACGTTCTTATTTTTGCCAATCTCAATTCTTTTTACTCTAGATCCGTAAATTACCTGGGCACCAGCGTCTTGAGAAATGTCCAATAGATACTTATCGAAGTCAGTTCGAAACATGCAATAACCCTTATTACTTTTTCCAGAAGCTTCGAATTCCATGGGCCCTTTTTTTGGAGTAAATAGAACTCCGCCGGTAACTTCACGCTCACCGACTCCGTGGGGTATTGGTGAGAAATCTTCGCTTCTAGCAGGAATTCCTCCGGCACAACATTTATATCTACCTTCTTCCCCAGCTTCAAGTAAAAGCACATTCGCATTACTTTCTGCGGCAATCTTTGCAGCTGTTGCTCCACCTGGACCACCTCCGATAATAATTAAGTCATAAATCACGAATAAACCCTCAAAACTTGTTTTTTAAATTAGTTTTAATATTTAGTTGTTCTCTCTTTTTTTGATGAAGTTCTTTAAGTTCTTCTTCAAGATGTTCTAATTTCTCTCCTTCTAATGGGTAGAAGTAGACAAAAATCAAACTTAACGCAACAAATATGTTAACGATGAAATAAAATACAAATATAATTCCAAACATCGCCGAATCTGTTTGAACGGGAGAGTTTTGTACATATCCTGTTAATACAAGTACAATAGTCACAATGATAGGGCCAATACTCTCAGTTGGTTTAGTGAACAAGGCATTAATACCATAAAACATCCCTTCTCGTCGACTTCCATATTTGATTTCGTCTTCGTCAATAGGTAGCGTCTGCATTATAACTCCAAATATACCCGCACCCCCAAAGAATGCCGAGAATGCAAGTCCTATCCACATCGCGGGAATTGATATTGAAGGAATTAAAACCAAGAAGAATAGAATAAATCCACCTATGAATTGAATAGTTGTAAACTGAAGTAGTAGCTTTTTAAATCCATATCTCTTTCTCAGTTTTATGCAAAGAATATTGGAACTCCAACCAACGATTATTACGATTAAAAAGTAAAATACTATATTTTCAGGACCGATCAGTATCAAAAATAGAAAGACATACGAGAGTTGTATTGAAGCAATGAGCGTCCTGAAAAAATTAAATCCAACAAACATCATAAAGGATTTAGATTTCACTGTTTGTTTTATTGCCGTCCATAAAGGAGGGCTTCGGTCGTGTTGGTGTTCAGGGCTTTCTTTTGAAAGTTTTACTACAACTACATAACAGACATAACTAATCACAGCTACGGTGATGTTGAATATTTGAAAAAATTGACGGTTATCAACCATCGTAGGAACGGTAATCACGACAAAACTTGCAAATAGTGCGAGGATGCCGCCTAGAAAGTTGATTCTAGTACGCTCTCCGAGATCGCTAGTCATATCGGGAAGTAGTGCCATCCAAGCCATTGTTACGATGTTAGAGAGGGTGTCAAAAATGCTAATGCTTATCAAAAAATGCAGAAACATTACAAATTGTCCCATAGGAGTAGCTGCGTCTGTACTCCATGGGAACCACATGAGAGCAAATGTTATTACCAAAAACGGACTGAAATATTTTATATATACCACTCTTCGGCTACCCCATTTCTTCACATCAGTATTATCTTGCCATTGACCAATGAGAGGGTCATTTAACATGTTTATAATCATGAAAATTGCCATTCCAATAATAAAAAGAACCTCATTTAAGCCTAATGAATCGTAAAAGAATTTTATATAACCTAATCGGAACACACCAAGGATAATCGTTAATGGAATCATCCCTACAATGTAACCCGAAACTTGTTTTTTAGGTAATTTATTAATCGACATTTTTTTTTAAATGATTTTTTTTAATATAACTTTAATGTTAAACTTTAAAAAGATTTTTTTTAATTTCTAATTATATATTAATTAATTCTTCCCAGTTTTATTAAAAATTAAAATTTGTGATAGAAATTAAGAAGAGATTAAACTTTTTATTTTTTATAACCGACCAACAACGATTTGATCACTTAAGTTGTTATAACAACAAGATAGTTTTAAAAACACCAAATATCGATCGCATCGCTAAAGAGGGCGTTAAATTCACTAACTTTTATTGTAATAACCCAATATGCATGCCTAATCGAAGCACGATATATACTGGGCAATATCCCTCAGTTCACGGTGTTACAACAAATGGACGCAATTTACCTCAAGGTACAAATACCTTTGTTGACATTCTACTTGAATCTGGGGCTTACTATACAGCAAGTTTTGGAAAAATACATCTAAATTATTTTGGAGCCCCTTCTGGTCAATTTAGAAGCGCTGTTGAAAGTCAAGAATTTGCCCAACATAGAGATTACCCTAAATTAACTAACTACTCACCTTATTTTGGATTGGAGGAGGTGAAAATAGTTTCAGGGCACGGACCGCTATGTGGACACCCAGATTACATAAATTGGGTAAAGAAAAAAATAGAAAACAATCCCTCGTTAGGAAAACTGCTCAGGATTAAGTTGAGTAATCCGGATAATTTAATTCAAACAAAACTTAATATCTCTTTTAACACTTCTGATCCTTTAGTGAAATTACAAGTGCTAAAGCATAAAATCCCTGAGGAACTATATTCTACAACATTTGTTAAAGAAAACACAATCAAATTCCTAGAAAGATTTTCTATTGGTTCTTGTTCCAAAGAAAGTTTTCTCGTTTTTTGCTCATTTCCTGACCCTCATCATCCTTTCGCAGCGCCTGGAAAATATTTCGATATGTATAAGCCAGAAGATATAATATTACCTAAAACATTTAACGATGACCATAAAAACAGTTCAGAATTTAATAGAAAACATTACAATACTCTTTTATCAAGTGAAGGAACTGCAAAAGGGATCTTTCCAATACCAAAAGATTTGACAGAAGAAGGGGCTAAAAGTGTAATTGCTGCGTCCTATGGAATGGAAAAAATGGTTGATGATGCAGTAGGGGAGGTTTTAAATGCTTTAAATAAATTTGGCTTGGCGGAAAATACAGTTGTTATATATACTACAGATCATGGCGATTTAGGTGGAGACCATCGGTTCTTCTTTAAAGGGCCATTCTTGTATCAAGGATTAATCAAAATACCCTTTTTAATAAAAGTTCCTAACGGGTTAACAAATGAAGAAAATAATTCGTTAACTAGTTCAATTGACATTCCTGAGACAATCTTAGAATTAGCTGGAATCCCAATCCCAGATTTTATGCAAGGAAAAAGTTTAATTCCAATATTGAATAACACTAAAGAAAAAATTAATAATGATATACTTATTGAAATGAACGATGACCACAATCATGAAAGAACGAGAACTTTAATTACAGACGAATGGAGAATCACAGTTTTTAGTGATCATGGAGAATTATACAATTTGAAGAATGACATAAATGAATTAAATAATTTGTGGAACGATAAGACTCTTAAAGACATTAAATTTGATCTTCTTTTAAAATTGTTTAAGAAAACTAACAACCTAAGTAACCCAGTTATGCGAGATTGTGGCTTTTAATTCACGTATTGACAGATTAATATTGAATTGTCATGCAAGACTCTCCATGCAAAAAGTTTTAAAATAATTCCCTCAAAACTATTAAATTCTACTTAATTTCTCTAAAATAGATTTATTTGAATTAGGAAAGATTATAAATATGAGTAAAAAAGCGTTTGGTTCTGGTTATTTTGGAGAGTGGATTGAAGACGAGTTTGGATTACCCGCATATCGTTATACTTGCGACCAAATAAACGATCCAAAAGCAATCACTCCAATGAATGAAGAGTGGCGTTCAAAAACAGAACACCTTCATCAAGTTGGCAACGATAGATTGGTAGCTGTTGCATCAAATTACGGTTATATCCAAGTAAGACAAGACGAGGGAGGTCCTAAGTATTTAAATGAGTTTAATCCTAAGCAAGGACAATATGCCGGAGGTTTTGGATACCTTACTGATGGAGATAATTATTTGAGTACATACTATCCTAGTAAAGCAGATTCCTTCGAAAGGATCTTTGGAATTGGGTACTTACAGAAAAAAGTAATAGCGCACGGTTATAATGTTAACCAAATTATTTTTGCGCCATTTGGTGATGACCCTGTTTTAATTTCTCAAATTACAATAACAAACAATCGGGATACGCCAGTAGATCTAAGCTGGATTGAGTATTGGGATTGTTATATGTATCAATTTTCGTCGTCTGCATTTGCGGTACTAGTTTCAAAAAAACCTGGCAAACACCCGAGAGAAATTCGCCATGAATTCAGTAATAAATTTAAACACGAGTTCAGTGTAATCAATAATGGCGCAGGACTTCTAGAAAAAAAGTTTTTGGAAAATCAAAAAGAGGTATACGATCCTACTAATCTAAAACCTGCATTTGAAGATAGATTTCCACCCCCAACTTTCTTAATCTCTTTAGATTCTAAAGCAAGCGCATTAAGTACCAATAGTGAACAATTCTTTGGTCGTGGTGGCGTCAAAGCTCCAGATGGACTTAAAAATAAGTTGAACAACGATCTCAGTTCTACAGGCATTGAAAGCGCTATGTTTCTGGAGCAAAATATACGCTTAAAGCCAGGAGAAAGTCAAACATTATCATTTTTATATGGGTATATTCCTGATGGTTATGATATAACCTCCTTAGTTAACAAATATAAAAATAATTTAACTAAATTATTTGAAAAAACATGTGAACAATGGAAAAATCATAGAATCGAATTACAAATTAAAGATGAACCATGGGTTAATCGCGAAATTTTTTGGCATTATTATTATTTAAGAGGTGCTATGACTTATGATAACTATTTTAAAGAACATATTCTCTCTCAAGGCCATGTTTATCAGTATATCATTGGTTTCCAAGGAGCTGCCCGTGATCCATTACAACACGCACTTCCGTTTATTTACAGCGACCCAGATATAGTAAAAAACATTATAAGGTATACTTTAAAAACAACTCGTAAGAATGGAGAGATACCCTATGGTATTACGGGAAGTGGACAAATATTACCAGTTCCCTTTAAGCCTAGTGATCAAGAAATGTGGTTACTATGGTTGATAAGCGAATATGTTCTTGGAACTCGTGATGATGAATTTCTTGATGAAAAAGTTTCCAGATATCCCGTTTATGGATCTAGAGCAGAATTTGTTAAAGTTCGAGATGTTGTAGCACGCTGTTTTCGTCATTTAGTTAAAAAGACGGGGTTTGGATGTCACGGTCTTCAGCGATTATCTAACGGCGATTGGAACGATGGAGTTGTTATCGGACACATTCCTCCTGAAAAACATAAAGAAATTCAAAAAGAAGCAGAAAGCGTTTTAAACGCCGCAATGGCTATACACACGCTTGAAATATACTCAGAAATGTTGGAATTCGTAGGTGAACGCAATTTAGCAAGTGAAGCACTTAAATATTCTCAATCTCAACGAGAAGCAGTTAAAGCTCAATGGACTGGAAAATGGTTTAGACGAGCATGGCTTACTGAAGATTTAGGATGGGTTGGTGAAGATCAAATGTGGTTAGAGCCTCAACCTTGGGCAATTATTGGCGATGCGGCAGATCAAGAACAAAAATCGATTCTTGTAAAGAATATAGATGAATTAGTTCGTAAACCTTCGAAAATAGGCGCTAGACTTCATAGCAAGGGTATTGATAGTATAAGAAGTAAAGGACAAGGAGTAAATGCGGGTATTTGGCCCTCAATAAATGGCACTTTAATTTGGGCGCTCTCTTTAGTAGATGGAGAGATGGGATGGGACGAATGGAAAAAAAATTCCCTCGCTTATCACGCTGAGAGTTATCCCGATGTTTGGTATGGAATTTGGAGCGGTCCAGACACCTATAACTCGGATTTATCCAAGTATCCCGGTCAGACTGTTTTTAACGAAGCTTTAATTACTGGCGAACAAGACCCATCTGATGTAGAGGAATTTCTAGGGCATTTGGCAACTTCTTGGACTGATTTTCCGGTCTTTAATTTACATCCTCACGCATGGCCATTATATGACACAACTCGCTTAATTGGTATAAATTTCACGCGAAATGGTGTGATCTTAAATCCTACTTTACCTAAAGACGACTATAAGTTTATTACCCCCCTCATTGGATTAGAAAAGACTAAAAATGGATATTTAGGGTGGTATAATCCCGTGAAATTAGGTACATGGGAAATATCATTAAAACTAAGTGAAGAAGAACTCGATCAAATTGATTATATTCTAATAAATGGAAATGAAGCTAAGTTTACAATAAAAGAAAGCCAATTGCTTTGGAGTGGTGAAAGTAAACCAAGTAACCCTCTCCACTGGGAAATAAAAAAAAAATAAGCAAAAATCTTTTATTCTTACCATGAATCTAATGGGGTAAAGGGGGAACTTCAGAATCATTCCATAGATCTACCGTTGGGTAATCCCACCATTTTGAGGAAATGTTTGAATAAGTTCCATATTTTTCTAATCCTTTTCCGAAAGCTTTGATGTTCTTTCGAGAAGCCCTTATTACTTTAGGTTGAGGATAAAAATACGCTCCAAATCCTCCATCTTTCGTACCTAAATTTCGAACCATATGCCAAACTTCTCGCTCGACTTCTTCGGGTGTTCCATGAGTATAAATAGATTGTATGTTAACGCAACCCCAGAACATTATTTTTCCCCGATATTGCTTTAATTCGTTATATCCACTCATTCTAGGGCTATCAAACTCGATAGAATCTAAACCACAGTCAATTAGTACAGGTATAAGGTGGTCTACCTTGCCGCAACAATGAAGGTGTACCTCAGCCCCTAATTCATGTGCTGCGTCTACGATTCTTTTATATATCGGTTCGTAAAAATCTCTAAAAAGACGAGGATTAAAGAAGGGTCCAGTTTGTTCTCCTAAATCGTCAGATATCCAAAAACCATCGGGTTTTAACCCGTACTTAAACGCCATTTTTATTGATTCTACATGGAACTCAGTAACATGTTCTAATAAACGTTTTAACTCCTTAGGATGCCTAATGTGATCGACTAGATAATTAGAAAACCCTCTCATTTCAGAAACTACATGAGAAGGTCCCTGTGATCTCATAATTACCATATTGTACAAATCATCACTAAACAATTTTTTTAAATCTAAAGCCGCTTTATACCGACTCTTATCTGAAGCATCTAAAGTATATTGTGCTAAATAATCATCTATGTTTTTTATATCCGGTAAAGAGGGTCTACCTGGGTGCCCCATATCTCTATCCTTTCCCTTCATATTCCAGATACAACCCCATTCATCTACCTCTTCGTGAGGAATTCTTTTCCAATTAGTATCTTCAAATTCGGGTCGTTCATTTACCCAATCTGGTTTTTTCCAACTATTAGGATTTTTATTATGGGGGAATAATCCAATTTCATTTTCTACAAAACCAGGATTCCAATCTTTGGAGTGAATAAGTGGCAGAGGAGCAACATCACCAGATACAATATTAAAGATTGGAACTTTATCTGGACGATCAAAATGAACTGCTGCTCTCACACGTTCTTTTGAATTCATAACAGCTACTTAATAATTAATTCTAATTAAAAGATAAATATTTCTTTTTATTTAAAAATATTTAGTTGATATAATATATTTAGCGTTTGAATTAAAAAATAGAAAGAATATTAGTTGTATATTAAAATTTAGAGCCCTTTTTCTTTCCTTGCTTCTTCCGTGAATTCTGGGGGACTATCACAATTAGATGCGATTTTAGACTTTATACACTCTTCACAATATTTTAAATATATCTCATTTTCGGAGTCTTTACTATCCATGTCAGCATCAACAAGTTAAGTATTAAAACTCATGGAATTAACGTTAATTATCTATTATAAAGTTTATTAAAATTGAATTTTTTATACACTAAAGGACAACAAATTACCGACATAATTAAAAGGTAAAACTCTACTCATCAGCAACAATTATGAATCTTTTTTTTAGGTTTTAGAGAAGGGGAGGGGGGTCGTTAAAAGTAAAAATAAACTAAATTAAGTAAATTAAACGCTAATAAGCCATTCAAAAAAGCAATTGGATATTAGTGTATAGACTATTTCTAAAAACTTATAATTTTTCAAAAATAGAATCATACAAGATAATACTTTTTTGAGATTAAAAATCATGGTTGAACAATGTGACATTTTGGTCGTAGGCGCTGGAACTGCCGGAATGTATCTCAGTTGGCTATTAGCTAAAAAAGGTTATTCAGTTATAACCATAGAGAAAGATGAGAGGGAAAAAGTAGCTAAAAGGTTAGATGTTATCCACTTTGAGACCGATAGAATTAAAAACGCGGGCATACCACCGTTTAAAGTAGGAGACCCTGACTGTATTGAAATTCGAGATCAATCCACACAAGTAACAACGGATTTTACAACAGAAGTTAAAATCAGAGCGCTTCAAACTATTGTGCGTCTTACACCATTTTTAAATAGAATGTATAAGGTGTTAGAAGCAGATGGAGTAAAGCTTGTTTTTTCTAGTAAATTTTTAGAATTAGTTTTTGACGACGGAAAAATTGTAGGTGTTTTAGCCGAAAAAAATGGGGAACGAATTGAATACCATGCTCGTTTAGTTATCGATGCTTCAGGTACGGGTGCCGTAATCAGAACATCCTTGCCTCAAGACTACGGAATTGAAACTTTTAAACTGGACCCAAGTAGTGTGATGTATGTACTTCTACAATACATTAAGTGGTTAAACCCAGAAGAAAAACATCCGTTACCCGACACAGGATTTCAATACTACCTGTTATGGTTCGGTCCGTGTCAGATTGAAAATGGTGCAATTTTGGGAGTTGGGCAACCAGGTTCTTACGAAAATGCTAGAAAAGCAAGAGAAGAGTTCCTTGGAAAGGCTCACTTACCTCCTTATGAAATTATAAAAGAAGAACAAGGTTTTACTCCCTATAGAAGACCTCCTTATACTCTTGTGGGTGATGGATTACTCTGTATAGGAGATGCTGCAGCAATTACTTATCCATTTTCGGGGCACGGAGTTACCGCTACTTGGAACTTGTGCATGATTGCAGCAGAGGTTATTGAGAGTACGCTTAAAGAAGAAGGGTATATTTCTAAAGACAGGTTATGGGACATTAATGTAAAGTATTTTAGAGATCAAGGTGCGAAATTTGCGAGCCTATTTATGCAATTATCTGGTATTCTAAACTTTTCAGCAAAAGAATGGGATTACGTCTTAAAATCGGGATTACTTTACAAAACTGGGGACGAAGACGAAATTCCTGAACCTAATAAAGAGTACGAAGAAGACATGAGTCTAGGCGAAATGCTTAAATTTCTGTTTAAATTAATTGGCGGCATGCTAAAAAGACAATTATCCTTAAAACACGTGAAAAAATTGCTATCAGCTAATTCACTTGCTGGAAAAATTAAAAAACATTACGAAACCTTTCCAGAGGATCCGAACGAATTCGATCAATGGGTAAAGAAAGCAGACCAACTATGGAAGCAAAAACGAGTAGCAATCAAAAAATTAGAAACCTTTTCTATTGAGTACCACTAAAGGTTGAAATTAAAAAAAGTAGTGTTCTATTAATAAATAATTACACTTTCAGATTTGGTTAGCTTTTAGTTAGTGATGAACCACATTCCCCACAGAATTTTCCCTCTCCAGTAATTTTTGCACCACAATTAGGACAAAACTTTTTATTTGAAGGTGTTGGAGCTGCTAGAGATACTTGTTGCGTGCTTGGCACTGGTGTTGTTGGAGTTGTTTCAGTATAACGAATTATCTCTTCTAATTTTGCCAATTTGAAATATCCAACTATTTGCAAAATCCACCCGATAAGAATTGTTATTATTAAAAACGAAAGAACATTCATTAAAGCGGCAGTTCTTAATTTATCGCTTCCTTCTGAAGCCTCCAACGCGATGTGGGTAGGGAATAAACTACGATTTTGATTAAAGAAGTCTGTTAAACTACGCCAAGCATCCATTTCAATCGCTCCCGCTATGATGTTTATAATAAAGCTAATGATCATCGGTATTAATGTTAAAATACTGAAAGAGAATGGCCTACCTAAAGAGTAAAAAGACCCAGCCCCAGATATAACAGTACTAATTATCCTGAAAACGATTGCAATACTATATTTCGAGCGATAATTCTCTAACGAAGATTGTTTTAATTTATAGTTTGCGCTCCGTATATCGCTTAAGGCCATAATAGCAAAAATAAATCCTATGAAACTTAAAATCGTACCAAGATATGGAATGATCGATAATAAGGTCATTATCGCAACTATTTTCATCTTCTTTCCAAATTCCGAAAATTCTTTCTTAATATCGACATTTAACATTAATTTTAACCTTTTTACAAGTTTTTTAATCTAAAATACATAATAATATTTATATAGTTTTAGGAAGCAAATTTTTTTAGGTTTATGGAACCAAATTATTAGCCACATTAACAAAAAAATTCCAGGTAATAACATTTTTTAATTATATGTGCTGTTAAATGTAATATGCAATATTTAGGTGAATTGCTATTTAGCTTTTCTGTCAAATTATTTAAGAATATTAAAAAAAAAAGTTTTTATTAATGTACTACTTTATATCCGAGCCGCATAAGGGACAAAATTTTCCTAATCCGGATAATTTGGTTCCACAATTTGGGCAAAAATTGCTTGCTATTTCGGTTATACCAATTGCTCGAGACTCCGGTAAGTTCACTTGTATCGATGATGTTTTCGGAACATCATATAACATCAAGTTATTCAATTTTGCTAAGTTAAAATATCCTATAACTTGATATATAAATCCAATTATTGCAGTGATTATTAAAAATCCTAACGCAAACAATAAAGCAGCCGTTTTTAACTTGTCACACCCGTCAATTAAATCATGAGAAATGCTACCTGGAAATAGACTCCTATTTTCTTCAAAGAATCGCTTCAAATTTTCCCATGCTTTCATTTCAGCAACTACGCTGGTTATTAAAAATGTTAAACCAGTTAACATAAGAATTACGCTTATAGAAATTATTATCCAAAAAGAGCTGAAATAAGATGGTATAAAGAAGAAAAGAACTAAGTTTATAACTCCTAATATTAACACGATTGTACCACACATTTTTAAAATGAAAGCCCTAATATACTTCGAACGAAATTCCTCTAAATATTCGTTATTTAATTTAAGATTTGCGTTTTTGATATTTCCTAAAGCAATAAATGTAAAGATTAACGCTATTATGCCCGTCACACCAGTTACTAAACTTAAAACGGTACAAAATGCTACGATTTGCATATTTTTCCCAAATTCGTAGAAATCTTTTCTAACATCCATATTTGACATTTTTATGTATCCATTTTTTGATATATTTACTTAATACATTTTTTGTTAATTAATATCATTAATGGAGTCCATTATTTGCTTTAAGGATAGTTATATATCTGATTAAATTGAGAAATAAGTTTAAATTTTTAATACAAGAATTTCTAAAAGAAGCGCCGGATATATTCAATACTTTCCAGTAAATCTTCCACTTTATGCAGTTCCATAATCATTGCGCCTTTATAATTAAATCTATTTGCTAATTCAAATACCAATTGAAAATCTACTGAACCTTTTCCCAGAGTAGGATGGATATCTAAATCATTCTTAAAATGTTCAACTAAATGGATATTTTTAATACGATTATGTAATTTATTCCATAACTCTTCAATATTATCGTTGCAAGACGCAGTATGACCTGTATCCCACGCTAAGAAGATATCTCCTCGATTGATATCGGCAAAGAATTTATTAAACTCGTCATATTTTAGAAAAAAACCAGCGTTTCTCGGCATATTCTCTAAAGAAGTAATTAGTTGAAAGCTTTTTATTTTTTCTAGCAATAAATTAACAGCGTCTATAAGTCGATTATTAACGCCATTATACGACCGGTGTAAGAATTGTGCATTTCCTGGATGGATAGTAAAGTTTTCTGCTCCAATTGTTTTGCTTATTTCAGCTGACTTTATGTAACATTCTATTGTAGCGTTTAAAATCCATGGATTATGAGTGCACAAGCTTAAATACGCATAAGGTGCATGGAATTGTTTCTTGATAGAAGGATATGAATTGCATAAATCGATAAACGCTTGTTTTTCTTCAGAAACTAAGATTTCAGGAGGGTCCAAGATTAATTCACAAATTTTTATGTCATTTCTTTCCGCGAAATTAAAAGTTCTCTCAACTGCATTGAGCAATAATTCTTTTGAACTTTTAAATTTCCCGTGATTAACATTATCGTAAATAAAAGCTATAGAGCCAAGTCCAAGTTTCATTAAAATCAAAAATTTGATGAGTTTATTTATTTAAAAATTCGATAATATTTATCATTAATTTTGATTAAAAAATTATGCGTTTATTAATTCTTAATAGAACTAGATTTATACCTATAAATAATCATTTTTTTCAAACACTATTGAGTCAAATTACGAGAAAAAGTTAAATACTCAAATAACTACAATTGAAATTATAGAGGTATTCAAATTAGTAAAAAAAACCCAATATAATTTAATTTAGAAAATATAGAAATTTTAAGAAGTAATTTGTATGTCTAACAATAATACAGAAGTTAATTTATTGGATAACTATACCTTTTTTGTAATACCAAGTTGGGGAAATTTACTCGGGTATCCAACTTTAAGTAAATATGCTAACCATCAAGTATCGAAAATAACCCAAGATCTAGTTATATTTTTTGGGGGATCTGAATGTGCGGTCTCAACGGATAGAGGAACTTTATATTATCTTTTTGGCATGGGATATTATTATACTAAATTTGAGCTTCAAAGTGGAAGATATATTACCGACAATAGGCAATTAACGGGCTTAATTCTATCAGATTTCGTGTACGATCATTTAGCAACATCAAAAAATATTACACTAGAAAACGATCGCGATGTAATCATTAGTGAGAACCTATTTAAGTTACCAATAGATTTGTCTTATAAATCTGAAACTAAGCGTACATTTATTCAAGGAACGCTTATGAGAAATCTATTTATTCCCTATAAAGATATCTTTTTAGAATTGATGGAAACTTTGAAAAAACCCCAATCATTCCAAATAGATGGGACTGGTCCCATGCTTTTAAGCACGCACTGGGATTTCTACAATCAAATTTTAATTTCTTCTGAAATGGATCATGAATTGAAAGTAAATTATACGAGCTCAACAGCTGGATTAAACGGAATTAAAATTGGTGTTAAAAACCACTTAAAAAGCTACTTTTCACAGCGGGAGTTACAATACATTCAAGAATCGACTTTAAAATTGAAAAGGGTATATTCTATGATGGAATTCGATCCTATGTATTTGTTCTCAATAATCATAAATGCTTCTGCTTTGTTGAGATCAGAAATAACATCTACTAACTTTCAAAAAAGTGATAAAGACAATAATAGAATACTAAAAGAATCAATTTTTATCTCTGCTGAACCCCAGATTAATTCAGTCGTCGATTGGCCAGAACAATTTAGAAGAAAAACAAAAGACGAATTGGAAAAATCGGTCGTACAAGTAGCTAATAAGATTTATCAACCTAACGAAGTTGATAAAAGTGCATTACCTCTCAAGGAATACAGGAACGAGCAAGACCAATTTGAAATTAGAACAATGAAAAGACCTATTGTTGAGTTAAAACCACTCCCTAACATGCCAACTAGTAACACATTAGATGTTCTTTTAACAGTAAAGGATATCGTAAATAGTGATTACGACGTTAGATCTATAGGGAAGGCGCTTGAAACCGCACGAGATTACATCAAAAGCATGATCTTACATTCAAATATTTTATGGGATATGAGTAAATTTGCTAATATCTATCAACACACAGAACCAAATTTAGGGTTGAGCCCCAAAGAAAAATTCGAATTAATAGAAAAAATCAATAAATGGATTAACCTGATAAAAAAAAGATAGTTATTTTAAATTGGTATCCTACTATGGTAAATTATAAGTCTATTATTAAGAGTTTGCAAAAACATTATTCTGACGCAAACGAAGTAGTAGTCGTGGGTAACAAAGGGAAGGTTATTTATTCCACTAGTAATTGGAGCACATCGAAAGATATTAAGGCAGTCCTAGCTAGTTGGGGTAGTGGCACTGCCCAATTTGTGAGTATGAGCGGTATCAGATATTCAGTGCTTCAAATGGCACCCGAAAGATTTATAGCAACTAACAGAAAGAAAAAAGGACACTTAGTTGGAACATCAATCCTTGGTAGTGACATATATCTCATAGCTCATATCAAACCTAAAGCAAAAGGATGGATGCACATGGCGTATCCCGCAGTTACGAGAGCAGCAGCTATGATGATAAAAGGATCAAAGTCACAATTTGTTGAAACCGAAGTAGTTGATTCCGTTGAAAACGAACTTATCGCAAAAAGCAGTAGTATGGTACAACTTACAATCGATCCATATCTCAAAGCTGAAGTGGAAGGATTTTTAGAATGGATTAAGAATCCTCAAGGCTTAACTTCTTATCTCCTTCATTCATTACAAGAAAACGATCCATATAGAATCTCCAAACTTGCGGAGATTTACAATGAATTATATAGGATTTTTTACACTTAGGTTTTATTAATTCTTTTTAAAAAAAAGAGATAGAAGTAAAGCAACAACAATTCTTTATCAATTTGACTTGGTTTTAAGCCAGTCCCCCACCATCAATTTTGATTCTTTGAGGATCTCTTTATCGTAACTGCCGAATTCTTCCTCTGCCAAAACAATCGGTGCGCGATTAATTTCTTCAACTTGCCTTATCCATTGATCAGTGAGGTTTAGGAGGATAGCATCAAGGGACACGAGATGTCTGCCAAAGGCTATGATCCCTAAATCCTCTATAATATTATACTTACCCATGAAGATATCTTCAAACTTACCTTCTGGGTGAGGGAAAGATGTGGCGTTCAATGCTTCACATATCCCGTAAACATTGAATAATGAATGGTATATCTTGTTGATATCGATAATGCTTGAAGCAATTCTCGATCCATTTAATCCATGCCACCAAGATTTCAATGGATCAGGTATCATTCCAAAAATGTTCTTTATAGTAAAGGAGGCGTAGTGCTTTAGTTTGGCAAAGCTGATGAACGTCGATCCACGCAGGTCGTAAAGCTTTTTCGGTATCATACTATAGAGCTTATTTATCTTGACCGGTTTGAAATGTGATTCCACTAACCTATTAACTTCGGTTGGATCGGCTACCCTTTCATTCCAGACCTCATCGGTCACATTGATGTAAGTGACATCGAACTCCCTAAAAAGATCCGTGAAACCAAATTCGTCAAGGAAGGCTTTATCCTCCTTCTTGAGCTGATCCCAGAAACCACCTTTTTTGAACCAGTCCCAGTCGGGGTTTTCGATGAGCCAGTTCCAACCATCACCCTTTAGGAACCATTCCAAGTTGACTTCTTTATCTCCGATAATAAAGCTCATCCCCTCCTCAAGACGGTTAAATGAATGTGTGTGTGATTCTGTAACCACGATATGGGCGTCAAGTGCCTCCAATATCGTTCTCAAAGTCTTGGAGTCGATGAAAGCGGCTGGTGCGTTTGACACCCAGTTCGGTTTGATAATGATGGTCTCAGATTCGAGCCAAGAGTCAATCATTATCTGCTTTAATTCATCGGAGTTGCTTAATTTCGCTATGGTTATCTGACCGAATTTGTGATAGGGAATAGACATGTTCAACATTTAGTTTTAAAATGAATTAAGCACATTAAATATTCTATAAAATATAATCTTTCCATATAGATTATTTTACAAAAAGAGCTACAAACCATGAAAATTCCTTCTATCGCTTCAGATAAATCGAAATTATGTCTCCATCCTCAATTACGTGACCTAGGTTATTAAATTTTTGACCGGGGTGTTTAGCAGATTTACCCCATATTAAAGAGTAGCGATAATCGCTTATGAATCGTTTGTGAATTTTACGACAGAGTTTCTCTAGTGTATCGCCCCTGTGGAGAATTATTGGTTCATCCATATCAGCTTCTTGTCTTGGCGGCTTCAAAAACACTCGTATTAAATTCAATTCCTCGAAAATTTTATGACGGAGCGCATTAATCTTATCAAGATTCTTAACTGAGATCATAACCCAGTGATCATGACCAATTGCCTCTGTAATAACATTATTCGGTATTTTTTCTTTCATTAAATCTGATTTATTAATTACCACAAATTCTCTTGTGTAGATACGATTTCCAAATATGAAATCTATTAATTGATCGGGTGTTATATCTGGTTCAGAGAAATAAACCCCTGCGTTCCGGACTTTAAGTTCATTCATTAGAGATTTAACTTCATCAGCATCCATAAGTTGGTGACCTTTGTAAGTAAAATGAATCCCTCCACGTGTGCGCTCTTTAATTACAATCTTAGGTGGTCTTGTATTTAACCGTATTCCTGCGTTATTCAGCTCCATTCTAATAGTTTTCAAATCAGAAAGATTAATCATTCCATCAGAACGAAAACATAATATAACTAACACTAACTCTGCCGAGCGTACTGCGGCTAATACTTCTTTTCCTCGCCCTTTACCCGCAGCAGCACCCAAAATTATTCCAGGTAAATCAATAAGCTGAACTTTCGCTTCTTCGATATCCATCATACCGGGTACTGCTGTAACAGTAGTAAAATCATATGATGCAACTTTAGAACGAGTATTACCTTCAGTTAGCAAATTTAATAAAGAAGATTTTCCAACTGAGGGAAATCCAATGAACGCCACTTGGGCATCTCCTGTTCTTTTAATACCGAAGCCACCACCACCACCTTTTTTAGAACTGGCAATGCGAATCACATCTTCGCGGAGTTTGGCTAGTTGTGCTTTAATGAAATTTATGCTTTTTTGTGTGGCCTTGTTTACCTTAGTGGAAGCCAATCGTTCTTCTAATTCCTTTATTCGATCTTCGACTTTTTCAGACATATTATACCTTTAAAAAAATAATAATGCAAATAAAAAAAATTTTTCTAAAATGTTTACTCAAAGAGTTGAATACTAAAAAGAGATAAAAGTAAAAATTAAATTAATTCTGTGAGAGAATTAATCTGAATGTGCTGAAATTATCAAATCTGCAAAGAGAGACATATCTTTTAACAATATATTTAATTTATCTTGAGATTCTCTATCCAACTCTCCTGTTTTCATTACGAGTACCGAAATAATGTATTTAAAGATATGGAGCTCAATTTCCTTTCCGTCCTCGTTCAACCCTCTAAATTGAGCAGAATCAGACATAAAGATGTTCTCTCTTACCGTATTACACGCGTCGATGAAATCTCTTAAATCTCCACGAAGCATCAAACCACTGCTTACACCTTGAACGTTATGGACTATGACATTTCCCGAAACATCAGAAATTATTATTTTTGCTTTAATTTCTTCTAATTGGCTTTCAGCTTTCTCCACGGATTTTTTCAAATCTTTATAGGACGAAATTAATATATCCCGAAAAACCTTGGCTAATTCGTCTTGTTGATAAATGCTCGTTAACATGTAATCAAAATTATAATCTTTAAACATGTCCAAGAAGATTTCCTTAGCACTTTTTACGTTAGTATCAAGTAATTCTTTCGGGTAATCTTCAGTATCGTATTTGTGCAAGAATAAAAAAATTTGCGGCTTCTCGTTGTTTTTACGATGTATATCCAACAATCCCTCAAAATATTCTTTTGCTTGATCGAAGGAATTTGGGTCGTGTAAATCAACGACACAAATTAGTATGTCAGTGCCCTTGAAAATCTCTGGCTTTGAGAAATATTCAGCGCGGTACTGCTCTTGACCGCCAAAATCGAAAATCCCAACCTGAAGACCAAGAAAAGGATGCCTTCGAGTTTCATAAAGTATTGTCGGGCTAAGTCTTTTTGTGTCTTCGGGCGTTTTTTCAGCAAACGCTACGGAGTAAAGACTTGTCTTACCGCAACCGCCTAAGCCTACTAAACTTATTTTAATAGTACATTTCACCTTTTTTTATTATGTTATTTATAATTCTTTATTTCATTTATTTTTATTTTATTATTCTAATATTATTTTTTATCTTTAGGTGTCAATTTATAGGTTTTTGAAAAAACTTTTCCAAACGCATCAGTTGAGGCCTCTACTAACACATTTCCATAAATTATTTCGTTATCTTCAGTTTCTAAGGGATATCCTATCTCAACAGTTTCATAAGGGAATAATTCTCTAATATTAGTTATCCAAGGTCTCTTTTCAAACAATTCTTCGACTGTAGCAATTCTGATTTTGATGTCTTCTAAAAGATAACCTATAGTGTTAGTTAACGAGATTTTTAATATTTTTTCTTCTTCTTTTACATCTTTAGATACGCGCAAGAATTTTCTAGTCCCGAGCGTTTTCGTAGTAGGTTTCTCTTCTTCAGGTTTAGTCTCAATTTTCGGTCCCTCTTTCTCGATAGGCTCTCTAACGATGAAGATCTTACGTTTTTGAATGTTGTATTGAGAAACTTTTTTAAGTTTAGCCAGAAACAATACTGCGTTCAAATTTATAGCGTTATAAGGTTCAATTTTAAGATATCCTTTTTTAGCAGCATCTTCCACAATCTCAGATCCAATTCCGGTTCTTGCAAATACTGTGTTTTTGTTTGCCCCACTACCTACTGAGCCAACAGAAATATCCGCATTTTCGGCGGTCAGATCTGTACAAAAATTACAACTTGGAGCTTTAAACTTATGTAATTGTTTGATGGAATATGATTTTACTGGTTCTCCCTTAGGGTTATAATATATGTGAAACTTTCCTTTACTGATATCCATTTTAACTACTTTTTTTAAGTCAATCCCATCTTTTTCGAAAAAGGGATAAAGTGCTTCTGGAGCGAAAGAATCCATACAGAACAAACCTATTTTAAGAATGTGAGCGCGCATAAAATATTTTAACATTCCCGAAGGAGAACTCATCATCTTATCCACGGCATCGATATTACAAGGCGTACCAACAAAAGCTATTGATCTATAATCTTGTCGTATAGCATCCATTAATGATTCGACAGTTTGAGTGTGACAGTAAATCGAACCGGAAGCTTTTATAGCGTCCTCTTTACTGGTAATTATCTGAGAAACGGGATGCCACGGATCACTAGGATCCTTCATTGCAACGATTGCAGCATCAATTAAATGTTCCTCAAATAAATAAATTAGCAAAGAGGTCACAGTTCCTCCATCTTGACCCCCTATGACTTCTGGTATATCTGTATTCGCTACATATCCTGTCTTGAATTCTCCCATTAATTGAACCGGATCCGTGATTGTGCGGGGACATTGGTTATAACAGATCCCACACCCAGTGCATTTCCCTATTAATTTGGGCTGCCCAGCTATAGCGTCCCACTCGAGAACTGGACAAACTGCGGCACATGTCCCGCATTCCGTGCATATTCCTGTTCTTACAATTTCCTTCATAAGCATGCCAAACGAGTCTTTCTTTCCCTCGAGTTTTTTTTGAATATAATCGAAGGAATAATCGTATTGAGTAGCAGTTTGCTCTTTTTCCGTTTGATTCTCAGTCATAGTTAATTACTCATCAAAAACTCTGTATTAGTTTAATTTATTTGTTTGTAGATCTATGTAATGGAAATGGATTACTAATAATAAAATTTATTAAAAAAATCGCTTGCTTTCGATTAAAAAAAACGATTTATTCTGCGTTTTCAAGTTCCAGTTTCTCTTCTATATGTTTAATTGCGTTGCTAGCATGAATGCGAACTATTCTGGGAAAATCGTTCACTCTTGCGAGTAAGGCACTCAAAGCGTGTTCTTCTCCAAATATTTCTAAAAATTTGATTAAACCTACTTTAACTTTGAAATTTTCGTCATCACTTCTTTTTAGGTAATCTATTATAATTGCTACATCTTTGTTTAAAGTATGTTTTAATTCTACATCATCATCTTTTACTTTATACCAATTTCTTTGAAAAATGTTATAGATGGCATCTATTGCTACTTTTTTTATAAGCCAGTATGATTCAGAGTTCTCTAAAACTTCTATTAGGTCGCCAATTGGTTCAATCTTTCCTATTTTTCCAAGAGCGATGATTGTGTTTTTTTTAACGTCTAAATTTCTAATCTTTAATAAACTTCTTAGTGGTTTGACAAATTCCTCATTTCCAATTTCTCCCAAAATAAATGCAATGCTTTCTTTGATCGTATCGTTATCAGAATTTAAATACGAAAATAAGGAGTCGTAACTAACATTTTTATTACTCAGATAAATTTTTTTTATTGCATCTATTATGTAAAGCTTCATATCCAAATCGGTATACTCGAAGCTAATATCTTCTATGTCCAATATGCCTAGCATTTCTGGTACTGCCGACAGGTCCCCGATCTCTCCCAAAGCTTCAATTGTAGCTATACTTACTTCGTTATACATATTGTCTAAATTCTGTGTTAAGAAATCTACAGCATCTATTAACTTTAATTTTCCAGTAAGGGCTATAGCATTCTTTTTGACGATAAAATCGTCGCTCAGTAATAATCTAATTACATCTTGATTAATATCTGGGCCTAATAATTTTAGAATCGAAACCGCAGAATCCATTAATTCAGGATCTAATTCTTTTAAAATTCGTGTAATTTCATTTAATATAAGCTGTTTATTTTGATTCAAATTAGAGATAACTTCTGGATACTTAACTTTTAGATAACTAATATCCTCAAAAGAAACGTTAATGCTCGACAATTCGTATCCTATAAGTTTAATTATCTCTGATTTGTGTTCATTCGAGATGTTTTCACTTTTTAAAAAACTCAACAACGATTTTATTAGAATTTCTGGACCTATACTTAATAATTGGTTTTTGACAAAATCTTTAATAGAATTATAATGTGAATCTAATTCGTTGATAAAAAGGTTTATCTGAGGTTCTTCGAATTTTATTTTCTTTATAGCTTTCAAAACAGATAATTTAACATCAATATTATCCAATTTCTGTTCCAATATCCACATCAATGGCTTTAGAGCTTTTTCAAACCTCAATTTACCTAAAGCCTTCGCAGCTTCGCATTTAATTTCAATACCATCTTCAGATATTAAAACATTTTCTAACGTAGTAAAGCATTCTTTCTTCAGCGAGGGAACTTCCCTACTTACTAATCCTAAATATTTTACCGCTCCTGTCCTTTTACCGTAATTCTTTTCAGTTTCAACAATATCAGTTAACAATTTAACTGAATTTTCTAATCCAAATTCCTCCCTTTTGTTAAAAATTTCTTGCGGTGAAGGTTTTGGATCAAACATAATAGAATAAGATTTAATTTTAACAAGTAAATTATTTTTTTCTTGATTATTTACATTTTAGGTTATTAGCTTATAAAAATATTTTCAATTTAATTGCATCTAAGTCTATATAAAATTACCAAAAAAATACTCCATAGATAGATTCCTTGCTTCTTTTATATGACGATTTACAGCAGATTCTGATATTTTGAAATGTTTTGCTATTTGAATTGCACTAATTTTTTTTGGTGATTTAAAAAATCCATTTTTAGCGGCGTAAGAAGCAACCTCTTGTTGTCTTTTTGTAAAATTAGGGAAAGGAATAGCGGACTTCCAAATGGTTTCATCAACGCGATCCATTTTATCTAAATCGGTCATTCCAATGATTTGATAATTTTCTGTAAATGAGGAAATAACTTTGAATAACTGCTTAATGTATTCATTTTGAGATATTAAATTAATTAATAGACGTTCCTGTGAAATATGAATAGGAAATAGAAAAGCCCACGGTCCAGAATCAACAATCGGAAAAAATCCCGAAGTATTATTCTGATTCATAATGCAAATTATCTCGTTTCCAGTTTGATTTAATAAATGAAAAGATTGAGGATTAAACTTATTTTTAATAAATTCTTCCAAGTTCGTTATTGTATTTGGCTTAAATCGTATTCGCTGAAGAGCAAAGAAGTGGTTTTGGTCGTACTGGAAAGCGTTTAAAATTTCGATAAATTCGAGATTTTGTAATAAATCAGCAAACCCCACATATTCTAAAAAATTTCCCGGTATTTGTAATCGTATAATTTTCATTAAATTAAAACTCTGTACGAGTAATTTTTTCTTTAATTTGAAGTATAAATCCACATTATTATATGTTGCGATCGCAACAATTTAACTCTTTAGTAGGTATTAATTCTTTTTATATAGGGATTTTGTTTTATTTTTAAATTATAAAAAAATTAAATTTAAGGTTAAAGGGGAGAATTATATGAATGTTTTATTAACAGGTGCTTTTGGAAATGTTGGATTAAGTACTTTAAAAGAATTACTAAATAAAGATTATAACGTTAGAGTATTTGAAGTATATAACCGGAAAAATAGAAAATTAGCTAAAAAATTCAAAAACAAGATTGATATTGTTTGGGGCGACCTTAGAAATAAAGACGACGTGGAAAGCGCAGTTAAAGAACAAGATGTTATTATTCATTTAGCAGCCATTATTCCACCGCTAGCAGATGTCAACACAAGCTTAGCTGAATCCGTAAATGTTGGAGGAACTAAAAATTTGCTCAATGCTATAAAAAATCAAGCCCAAAAACCAAAATTAATTTTTACTTCTTCAATTGCCATTTATGGAGATAGACTAGATAACCCAATGATTAAAACTACTGACATCCTTGCTCCAAGTCGCGGAGATTATTATGCTTTGACCAAAATTACGGCGGAAAAATTGATAAGGAAATCGGGTGTAGATTTTGCAATATTTAGATTAACATATATTACTTCAGTAAACAAATTGAATATGGATCCATTGATGTTCCATATGCCTTTAGATACTTCAATCGAAATTTGTGATACTAAAGATGTCGGACTAGCGCTTGCTAACGCTGTTGAGTGCGATGAGGTATGGGGCGATACGTTCAATCTAGCTGGTGGAGAAAGATGTAGAATAACTTATAGAGAGTACCTTAATGATATGATGGAAATTTTTGGGTTAGGTCAAAATTTTTTACCTGAAGAAGGATTTGCTGAGAAAGACTTTCATTGTGGCTTTTGCGACACCCATAAGTCCGAAAACCTATTACATTACCAAAGACACACGCTTCAAGATTATTATAAAGAAGTTGAAAAAAAAGTACGAGCGAAAAGACGTTTTGTGCCAATGGTTAAATGGATAATTCGATTAAATCTCTTAAAAAAATCGGAATTTTACAACAGGTTTAAGTTTTTTAAGAAAAAAGCTGGAGCTTTTACTATCTCGGAAAATAAATTAATTAGAAAAATCCTTTCAAACAATTTCAATAGGATAGAACTATTAGAAAGAAAAATCGAAAAGTTAGAAGAGTTAACTTCTGAATTAGTCGAAAAAAGAAGTTTATTAATATCCACGAATCAAAGTCAATCAATAAGCTAAATTTATTAATCCTCTTGATATAGATTCCTCTTCAAATACTCTTTTTATAACAAAATTTTTATTACTATCAAAAATTTCCATAGTAACTATTTTCGGTTTGGTGCTTATTTTACTAATTGCGTTATTAAAATTAACTTATACCGCTAAATAGAAAATAATTTAATATAAATAACATAAGAAATAAAATAACCAATAAATTAAATAAAAAAAATTAAATCTTTCGATATTAGAAGGAGTAAATGTATCGAAAATTAATTGACAACTAAATAGAAATTCAAAATTGTAAAATTTGAGGTGGAGTAAGAAAGAAAATGGAAAAATCTGAAAATCATCGGATTGGATACTATGCATGCCAGTGAGGTATAAATATACGTAGTAAAGTTGATTGCGACGAGTTAGTACAATTTGCCAAAGGTTTAGATGATGTAGTTATTTCAAAAACTCATTCCTTTCTATGAACCGAAAGCGGTCAAAACGAGATAATCAAAGACATAGAAGAAAAAGGATTAAATTGCATCGTAGCTTCTGCTTGAACGCCTAGGACACACGAACCAATTTACAGGGCAACGCTTGCTAAGACCGCTGTGAATCCTTACTTTTTTCAAATGGTTAACGTAAGAGAGCATTGTTCTTGGTGTACTGAAGATAACGAAGAAGCACTAGAAAAAGCAAAAATCTTGGTTAAAGGCGGAGTTAATAGAGCATTAAGTTTAGAAGTTGTCCCTGTAAGAACAGTTCCCGTTGAAAAAGCAACCTTAGTTGTTGGCGGAGGAATAGCTGGGATGAACGCCGCGTTAGACCTAGCAAATGGAGGGATAAAAGTTTATTTAGTCGAAAAAAATACCACAATCGGGGGAAGAATGTCTCAGTTAGATAGAACCTTCCCAACCGACGATTGTTCGATTTGAATTTGCGGACCCAAAATGCTTGAAGTCAATCGCCACGAAAATATCGAGATTCTTAGCTATAGCGAAGTTAAGAAGGTTGAAGGGTATGTTGGAAATTATAAAATCACCGTTGAGAAGAAGCCACGTTTCATAAATATCGATTGTAATGGTTGTGGTGCCTGTTCTGAAGTGTGTCCGGTATATACTTCGAACTATTTTGACGAAAATTTAGGAGTAAGAAAAGCAATAGATATAGCGTTTGGACAAGCAGTACCTTTTTTGTACGACATTAATAGAGATGTATGCGTTGAATGTTTTAGTTGTGTGGAAGCTTGTGAGTTAGATGCCATTGACTTCAGTCAAGTGCCTGAAGAAGTTATGTTTAATGTAGGAACGATAATAATCGCAACTGGATGGGATATTTACGAACCATATGGAGAATACGGATACGGAAAGTTCGAAAACGTGATTCAACAAGCCCAACTTGAAAGAATCTTAGCACCGAATGGTCCATTAGAAGGACATGTTCATAGAATTTCGGACGCCAAAAAACCTAAAGAAATTGTGTTTATTCAATGCGTAGGAAGTCGTGACACGGAAAGACCTTATTGTAGTGGCGTTTGTTGTATGTTATCGTTGAAAAACGGAAAATTGCTTAAAGAAGAATTTCCGGACGCGAATATTACCATCTGCTACATAGATATAAGAACAAACGAAAAAGGATTCGAAGAATACTATCAACGAGCTAAAGATTCTGATATCAGGATGATCCGGGGAAAGGTTGGCGAAATTACTGAAGATCCAGAGACTAAAAATGTAAATGTTCGAGTTTATTCGTCATTGACTGACGAAATCATTAAAATTAGTGCGGATTTAGTCATTCTATCTACAGCTGCATTACCATCAAAAGGTACGGACCAAATAGCTAAAGTATTAAACTTAGATGTCGATAGAAACGGTTTTTTAACAGAAGCTCACTTTGGACTAATGCCACAAGAGACTAAGACTAAGGGAATCTTTATAGCTGGGTTTGCTCAAGGACCAAAAAATATTGCGTATTCGGTTTCTCAAGCAAGAGCTGCTGCGAGCAAGGTAGCTGAATTAACTTCTCCTGGAGAAGTAGACATTGAACTAATAACTGCTGAAGTTAATAACGAGCTGTGTATTTCGTGTAAAAGGTGCGAAAAAGCATGCCCTAAAAACGCAATAACGGTTGTTGGCGACGAAGTGGCTATTGTTGACGAGATTAACTGCGACGGGTGTGGTATTTGCGCTACTTGTTGCCCCACTCATGCGATTGACATAAGATGCTATCGAGATTATCAATTATTTACTGAAATTGATGGAATCTTAGAAGGAGGTTAAACGAAATGGATGATAATTACAAAATTCTAATGTTTGCGTGTTTAAAGTGAGGCTACTCGGCTGCTGACTTAGCTGGTGTTTCTCGCATGAAATATACGGCGTCGGTAAAGATTATAAAGGTAAGATGTACTGGAAGAGTCGATGTAAAACACATCCTACATAGCATAAATGCTGGAGCTGATGGAGTTATGGTCGTAGGATGACGGCCAAATGAATGTCAGTTCAAAAATGGCAATTTTACGGCTCAAAGGCACATTGATTTAGCAAATAGAATCCTAGACTCTAGAGGATTCGGCAATCAAAGAATTAACATGTACTGGTTAAGTGGAGCAGAAGCAGATAAACTTGTAAAAAGCGTTGAGGATGCTTACGAAAAAGTAAAAAGATCTGGACCCAATCCTTTAAAAAGCATGGATATTACGAAAGCAAAACAAAAAACATTAACTACTCCCATAGAAGAATGATTCTTATAAAAAAAATTTAGTTATAAGATGACTTACCTTGCGAAGGAGGGAGTTTAATAATAATTTAATTTG
The DNA here is from genome assembly GCA_019057795.1 of Promethearchaeota archaeon. GTDB lineage: Archaea > Asgardarchaeota > Lokiarchaeia > Sigyniarchaeales > SOKP01 > SOKP01. The sequence goes on from JAHLWS010000022.1 coordinate 32,608, forward strand.
TTAAAATGTGTATTAAATAAATAGGTAAATGAAGGAAATATGGTTCAAGTTGTAAATAGCAAGTTATTTAAGGGAACTTCTCCCAAAGACTTAATGGAGGCTACTTATCAAGCTTCTAGAAACTTTCAAGTAAGAGCTTTCTTTGAAGCAAAAGAAGAGATCTTGAAAGTAGGTAAATTTTCTGAAAACGAATTTTACGAAATCCTAGATGCTATGATAGATGCCGAAACTGAGCGAAAATTAGTACTGAAAGAATTAAAGGGTAATAAGCCGTTATTTTTAGAAGAAATTGTAAAGATAGTTAAAGATTTCCCTCCTGAAAATGTTATTAGAGACATTATTTATTTAAAAGAACAAGGGTATGTTCAGGAACATGTGGAAATCAAGACTAAAACGGTAATAAAAAAAATCAAGGGAGAAGAAAAAGAAGTTGAAGTAAAAGAATTCTTTTATAGGTACCAAGTAAGGGATTTACCAGACGATTTTATTGAGCACTACTTTGAACCTGTTTCTATAGTTTTTAACGCGGGAGTCTGTTGTCAATGTGGATGGTGTTCTGCGATCTGTCCTGTAAACGCCATTGTAGTGACGGCAGACACTCTTGAAATTGACGAAGATATCTGCATGAAATGTGGTTTGTGTTTTTCGGTCTGTCCTCGTTCCTTTTCGATAGACCAAGCTAACGAAAGCATTAAAAAGTTAGACAAATCTTTAAAATGGTCTGACAAAACTGGAGCTTATATTAACGCTTACTCAGCATCAACGACCAAAGATGATATTAAGAAAGTTCGTCAAGATGGTGGTATTGTAACTTCTATCTTGGAATATCTTTTAGAAAATAATCTTGTTGATGCAATTGTAGCTGTGCAGCATTCTGAAGAATTGTGGAGACCAGAACCTGTAATAGTAGATAATGTGAAAGATTTATATAAAACGGGTGGAACTAAATATGCAAACTCGCCGTCTTTAACCATCATAGATCAATGTAAGAAATACGAGAAGATAGCTTTCGTTGGGGTGCCTTGCATGATGAAAGCTATAGAAAAGGGGACTATGTTTCCAAGTGGGTTACCATTTTTTAAAAATATTAAATACAAGATCGGGCTTTTTTGCATGGAATCATTTCCTTACGATGGAATAATTAATTTAGCTAAAGATCAGTTTAATAAGGACATAAATGAACTAATCAAAATGAATATTGGAGGCGGTAAATTTATAATAAATTTGAAATCTGGAGAGCAAATGGATGTACCCCTTAAAGAAGTGAAAAAATACGCGCGCGATAATTGTCATTTTTGTGAAGATCTAACGTCAGATTACGCCGACATTTCTGTAGGATCAATTGGGTCGCAAGATGGATGGTCTTCTGTAATAACGAGATCGAAAGATGCAGATAAACTATATAACGATATAGTTAAAGCAGGATTAATCGAATCTAAGAGTTTAAAGGATGTAAAGCCCGGGCAATTTCTAGTAGAAAAAATTGGTGGAACTAAACGAAAAAAATGTAAATCAATAAATTTGAAAGAGAATCAAGATGAGCACTAAATCATTTCAGGATTTAATAAAGGAAGTACATGATATAGGCATTTGTCAAGAATGTGGTGGCTGTGTAAGTTTTTGCAGCTCAGCAGAATATAATATTATTGGATTTAAAGACCAATATTCGCCTCCAGTATATATTAACGAAGATAAATGTCTTGAATGTGGAATATGTTATTATATTTGTCCACAAACGCATATTTTAGACGATGATCTCAACAAAACATATAAGTTTTCTGATTATTCTTCTATGCCAATCGGATATTACGAGGATATATATTCGTGTCAAGCCACTGATGAGGAATTTTTAGAGTATGGAACTGATGGCGGTGTAGTGAACTCAATAATAAATTATTTGATAGAGAAAAAAATGATTAATGGAGCAATTGTTTCGAGAACTGATGCTCCTTTTTCCAGAGAAGCAACTTTTGCCGATAATAAACCTGATTTAATAAGATCTTCTGGAACTAAATTGGATATCTCGCCTCATTTAGACGAAATACAGAAGTTTAGTACTTATACTCATTCAATTCCAGAATTGAATCATTATAAATTCAAAAAATTAGCGGTAGTGGGTACTCCTTGCCAATTATATACGATCAGGTGTATGCAAGATTTAGGAGTGACTCCTTCTGAAAATGTTGAGATATGTCTTGGTTTATTTTGTTATGAAAATTTCTTTTTTGAAAAATCGCAGATAAAGAAATTTGAGAAAGATTTTAACATAAAATTTTCTGACATTGTTAAGATCAACATCAAAGAGGATGTGATTTTTAGATTAAAGAGTGAAGGAACAGGAGAAAAAATAATTCATATTCCATTTAATCATTTAAAAGAGTATATGCGTCCAGCCTGTAACGCTTGTGATGACTTCACTAATATTTTTGCTGATATCTCATTTGGAGGGTTAGGCTCACCTGATAAATATACTACTGTTATACCTCGAACTGAGAAAGGCAAAAGTATTTTATCTCAGGTAATTAATGCTGGAATAATTAATTGCTTAGATTTAGATTCAAATAAAAAAGATAAAATGACTGAGTTAATTTCCCAATTTTCTCAATCAAAAATTAAACGTAAAGAAGATTTTATGAAGAATATAATTTAAAGAGGAGTCTATTATAGTAGAATCAAAAAGAGATATTGAGAGAAAAAAGTTATTTGGAGATACCTTAGATTATTTAGACAAAATTTATGAACCAGATTTAAGAAAGTTATTAAAGAGATGCTATCAATGCGGGCGGTGTAGCGGAGTTTGTCAATTAAGTAAAGTACAAATATATACTCCAAGTAAAATTATTCAATTAATTTTAGAGGGTTTTGAAGAAAAAGTATTAAAGAGCGAGGTATTATGGGATTGTTTAACCTGTAATCAATGTCTCAAAGATTGTCCAGAGGAAATAAACTTTGCAGATCTTGTTAGAATGGCCAGATATAAGATGAGACATTCAGCAAATCAAAATATTGATGAATCTATAGCACATAAAGGAATATATACGATGATTTCAGAAATAATGAGTCGTCCATATATTAATCCTGATAGATCTCTCGAATGGATTCCTAAAGGTTGCAAAATATCGGAGAAAGGTAATATTTTATATTATGTTGGTTGTTTACCTTTTTTTAATTACGAATTTGATAATTTAGATTCTATAGCAAAAAGTACGCTACAAATTTTATGTAACGTCGAAAAAGAGCCTATAGTTGTTTTTAAAGATGAAATTTGTTGCGGACACGATATATACTGGGGTCAAGGAAAGTTAAAAACATTTATTAAGTTAGCAAAAAAAAATATTGAAATGTTTGAGAAAGCAGGAGTCTCTACTATCGTAACTGCATGTGCTGAATGCTATAGAACTTTTAAGATTGACTATCAAAAAATTTTTGAAGATTTTAACGAAAAATTTGAAGTAAAACATATTATTGAATACATTTATGAGATGTGGAAGGAAGGTAAAATAGAATTTATAAATACGAGTCAACCTGAAGAACAAATTTCATTTACATATCACGATCCATGTAGATTAAGCAGGTTTTTACCCAAAGAAAATAATATTACTGAAAATGTTCGGGAAATATTTAAGGAATTCAATAAATTAGGTTATAATTTTAACGAGATGGAACATAATAAATCAAACTCGTTATGTTGTGGTGTGAATTCTTGGATGAATTGTAATGAGAAATCTAAAGCTCTTAGATATAAAAGAATGTTAGAAGCCAAATCTGCTGGTACGGTGCTGGTAACTTCCTGCCCGAAATGTGGGATTCACCTCTCTTGTCTCCAAAATGATATCGAAGAAATTTCTTCAGTAAAAATTTTAGATTTCTCCGAGTTTTTAGTAAATCATATTAAAGTTATTGAATCCAATAGAAAAAGTGAGGAACAAAAATAATGGAAGGGTCGGTATTGGTTATTGGCGCTGGTATTGCTGGAATCCAAACATCTTTAGATCTAACTGAACTTGGATTTAAAGTTTATCTCGTAGAAAGATCGCCTTCAATTGGCGGAAGGATGGCTCAACTTGATAAGACTTTCCCTACAAATGATTGTAGCCTCTGTATTTTAGCTCCGAAAATGGTAGAGGTGTTTAGAAATCCTAATATTGAGCTAATGACTTATCACGAAGTTAAAAAAATTAGTGGAGATCCTGGGAATTTTACCGTCACTGTTCTAAAAAAGCCACGTTATCTTGACGAATCCTTGTGCAAGGGATGTGGTGATTGTGCGACAAAATGCCCCAAAATTGAAGTTCCTAATCTCTTCGATATGAATCTTGGCAAAAGAAAATCAATTTACATACCCTTTCCACAAGCAGTCCCTCCAGTATACCTAATTGATCCCGAGCTTTGCCTTAAGATAACTAAAGGTGTGTGTGGAGTCTGTCAAAAAGTATGTACGGTTGAAGCGATAGACTTTGAGCAAAAACCTAAAGATATTATTATTAATTGTGGAGCCGTTGTTGTAGCAACGGGATTTGATATGCCCGCTGAAAAATTAATTTCAAGATGGGGGTATCGATACCAAAATGTAGTGAGCGCTTTAGAATACGAAAGAATATTATGTGCCTCAGGTCCGTTTGAAGGTCATGTCTTACGCCCTAGTGACCAAAAAGAACCTGAGAAAATAGCTTTCGTTCAATGTGCGGGATCAAGAGATTTACACGAGAATGTTCCTTATTGTTCGAGCGTGTGTTGTATGTATACTGCAAAGGAGGCAATTATTACTAGAGAACACTCAGATAATGCTGAATGTTTTGTTTTTAGACACGATATCAGAGCATACGGAAAGAATTTTTATGAATTTACCCAAAGGGCTCAAGATGAATATGGTGTAAAATATTTTCAGACAAAAATAAGCACTATAAAAGAAGACCCGGAAACAAACGACTTAATTATTCACTATGAAGATTTAAAAAATGGAACATTTAATGATTTTCGAGCTAATTTAGTCGTTTTAGCTACACCATTAGTTCCTACAAAAGGAACAGAAGAATTAGCAAGCATCTTAAAAGTTGAATTAGACAAATACAATTTTTTTAAAGAAAAATCTTATTTTAATAAATCCTTGTCATCAAAAGAGGGAGTTTTTTTATGTGGTTTCTGTCAAGGACCAATGGACATACCCGAAACTGTCGCTGACGCAAGTGGAGTAGCATCTCAAGTCGCAGTGTTACTAAATTCAGTAAAATTTAACGAAATTAAAGAAAAGAAATATGATGAACCTGAAAAGGAAATAAAGATAACCGACGACCCTCGTATAGGAGTGATTATCTGTCACTGTGGGATTAACATTGGAAAGTATGTTGATGTTTCTAGTGCTGTAGATTATGTTAAAACATTACCTTATGTTGTTCATTGTGAAGCTAACTTGTATTCATGTTCTAGTGATTCCCAAGTAAGAATAAGAGAATTGATAAAAGAACATAATCTTAATAGATTTATCGTAGCTTCTTGTACGCCAAGAACCCATGAGTCATTATTTCAAGAAACCTGCTTAGAAGCTGGATTAAACAAATATTTATTCGAAATGGTTAATATACGCGACCAATGCAGTTGGGTTCATATGAATGAATATGAATTTGCCACTGAAAAAGCTAAAGATTTGATACGAATGGCTGTGGCTAAAGCGCGTTTACTAAAACCTCTTACTGAAACAAAATTAGATATTACCCCAAACGCTTTAGTTATTGGTGGTGGTGTATCTGGTATGACTGTTGCCCTCAATCTTGCTAATCAAGGATTTAAAACATATATCGCTGAAATAGAAGATAAGTTAGGAGGTAATCTTAACAACCTTAATATTTTATATCCAATCCACGAGGAGGCTTCAAATTTTTTAAAAGAGATTATAAACAAAGTTGAGAAGAATAAAAATATCCAGGTTCTCCTCGAGTCAGATATTAAAGAAATTAAAGGATTTATCGGTAATTATAATGTTGTTATTAACGCATCAAATCAAAAAGTTCACGATTTAAAAGTTGGTACAATTATTATTGCTACTGGAGCTCAAGAGTTAAAACCAGAAGGTATTTTTCAGTATAGCAAAAATAATAAAAATGTAATTACTCAATTAGAATTAGAAAAAAGATTGAAAGAAAAGGATAAAGCTTGGCTCGACAACATAAATCGCATAACGATAATCCTCTGTGTCAATTCAAGGCAAAAAGAAGGAATAACTTATTGCTCAAATATTTGTTGTGCAGTGAGTATTAAAAATATTAGTATTTTAAAAGAAATAAAACCAAACCTCGAAATTGTTGTTTTGTACAGAGATCTCCAGATGGCTAAAAAGGAGTATGAAGAATACTATCGTAAACGTAGAAAAGAGGCTATGTTTCTGAGATATGATTTAGAAAACATACCAAAAATAGTGAAAAAAAGTGGTAAATCCGAAAAATATCAAGTATCTGTATTTGACACGAATTTACAGGATAATCTTCAATTTGATACAGATTTAATTGTATTATCAACTCCTATGATCCCCTCTGACAATTTAGAAGGATTAGCTAGGATGCTAAAAGTACCATTGGATAAAAATGGGTTTTTCTTAGAAGCACATGTTAAGCTAAGACCTTTAGATTTTGCTACAGATGGTATTTTTTTAAGCGGATGTGCTCAATGGCCAAAGAACATTCAAGATTCAATTTCCCAAGCTAATGGAGCTGCGGGGAGAGCAAGTAGATTTTTAAGCGCTAAAACAATTACAAGCTCAGGATTGATAGCAGAAGTAAACCCAGAAAGATGTATAGGTTGTGGGAAGTGTGTATCCGTTTGTCCATATAATGCTATTGAACTTAAGGAGGCAATTATGGACTTTGAAGAAATTAGTTTAAAAGTTTCAAAATCCTTTATTAACTCAGCAATGTGTAAAGGCTGCGGCACTTGTGCGGCAACATGTCCAAACGGCGCAATATCTGTAAAGCATTATGATTTCGATCAAATTTATGCTATGATAGAATCTTATTTATTAGAATCGTAAAAATAAAAGCTAAATAATCATGCCAAAAGCAAAGAGAAAAGTAATAAAACAAGAGTTTAATCCAGAGCTACTAGTGTTTTGTTGTAATTGGTGCTCTTACGCGGGAGCTGATTTGGCAGGGGTTTCTAGATTTCAATATCCGCCGAACATGAGAATTGTTAGAGTTATGTGCTCTGGAAGAGTTGAACCTTCTTTTATTTTAAAAGCTTTAAAGGATGGGGCAGATGGGGTCTTAATAACTGGATGTCACATTGGAGATTGCCATTACATAAGCGGTAACGAGTTTACGAAAGAAAGGTTTGAAAGATTACATAAAATAATAATTAAGCAATTGGGTATAAACGAAAAACGCGTTAGGTTGGAGTGGGTGTCTGCTTCTGAAGGTAAGCTTTTTGCTGAATTAATTACAGAGTTTACGAACGATATAAAAAGATTAGGGCCGTTAAAAGTTTTTTAAGAAAATAAAGATGATTTTCTATTATAATTATTATATTAGTTTTTTAGTCTTAATCGTTTTGATATTAAATTCAAATTGTTAGAATTAGATCATTCTTTTCTGGTAGAATCTTTAATCTTGATCATTACAACACCTTTTTTGTCGTAAACAGATCATTTAAACACGAATCATTATCAAAACTCGCCAAGTTTGGTGCATAATATTTATATAAACATTTTTACTTATTTATTGATTAACCAAACTTTTCTTAACTCATTTGTTAAGAATTATTATTTAAAAATGAAAAGATTTTAAGGTATTTTTAATTAAAAAAGGAGCGTTATGAATAATGGAAGGTTCTGTGTTGGTTATTGGTGGAGGAATTGCTGGAATTCAAACTTCTTTAGACCTAACTGAGTTAGGATTTAAAGTTTATTTAGTAGAAAAAGAGCCCACAATAGGAGGTCATATGGCTCAATTTGATAAATTATTTCCCGCACATGATTGTAGTTTATGTGTCCTAGCTCCCAAAATGGTTGCAATATATAAGAATCCTAATATTGAACTATTTACTTTATCTGAGGTAAAAATGGTCTCTGAAAATTCTGGGACTTTTACAGCAACCATAGTTAAAAAGCCACGATATATCGTAGAAACAAAATGCAAAGGATGTGGTGACTGTGCAGCACGCTGCCCAAAAATTGAGGCCCCAAATCTATTTGATATGAATTTAGGGAAAAGAAAATCAGCGTACATTCCATTTCCACAAGCCATCCCTCCAGTTTACCTAATAGATCCTGAATTATGCTTATTTTTGAACCGGGATGTATGTGGGGTTTGTAAAAAGGTTTGCAAAGGTGAGGCAATAGATTTCAATCAGGAACCTCAGGAGATTAAATTGAAAGTTGGAGCAATTGTAATAGCTACTGGTTTTGATATGTATGGTGAAGAATTATCTGAACATTGGGGATATCAATATAAAAACGTTGTTAACGCTTTTGAGTACGAAAGAATCATATGTCCTACTGGACCATTTGGTGGTAATATATTACGTCCTAGTGATGAAAAAGAACCTGAAACGATTGTATTCATACAGTGCGTCGGTGCTGGTTATAAAGAAAAAAGTGTTTCGTATTGTTCGCGAGTATGTTGTATGTATACTGCTAAAAATGCAATACTGACAAAGGAATATTCGGAAAACATAAATGTTACTGTTTTTAGGCATAATATCAGAGTTTTTGGTAAAAACTTTTATGAATATACAAAAAAAGCTCAAGATAATCATGACATTAAATATTATCGCACTAAAATTAAAGATATTGAAGAAGATTCAGAAACTAATGATTTGATAATTCATTATCAAGATTTGAAGACAGGTGAGAAAAAAGAATATAGAGCGAATATGGTAGTTTTAGCGGCACCATTAGTTCCCTCAAAAGGAACAAATGAATTAGCAAAAGTTTTAAATGTCGATCTAGATAATTATAATTTCTTTAAATCAAGATCTTTCTATGATAATTCTTTATCTACGAGAGATGGAATCTTTTTATGTGGATTCTGTCAAAGCCCAATGAATGTATCAGAAACAGTAAGTCATGCAAGTGGCATAGCAGGACAAGTAGCGGTATTATTGAACGATGCAAAATATTCCCAGATTATAGAAAGAGATATTGCTATACTTCCAAAGGAAGAAATTATAAGTATTACTCCAAAAGCGTTGATAATAGGCGGTGGAATTTCAGGAATGACCGCAGCATTAAACATTGGATCTCAAGGATTTCAAACAATTATAATCGAAAGAGAGAAAATATTAGGTGGAAATTTAAATCAGATTAATATTATCTATCCTGGTCAACAGCCAGCTTTTGAATTTGTCAAAAGTATTAAAGAGAAAGTTAACAAGCACCCTAATATCAGCGTGTACTTAGGATCTAAAATTAAGAGTATTGATGGTTCAATTGGTAATTATGAGATAAATTTTGATGATAAAAATGAAAAAACTCATATCGATACAGTAGGAATAATTATAGTGGCTACTGGAAGTCAAGAGTTAAAACCGCATGGAAATTTTCAATATAGTAAAGAAAATGAGAATATAATTACTTTATTAGAATTGGAATTGAGACTAAAAAAGCAAGATATGGCTTGGCTTGATGAAATAAATCATATTACAATCTTTTTATGCGTAGAATCGAGGCAAAAAGAGGGATTTTCTTATTGTTCTAATGTATGTTGTAGTAATGCTATTAAAAACATAAAAATCTTAAAAGATCTTAAGCCAAACCTCGAGCTTTTAGTGCTCTTTAGAGATCTTCATATGGCTAAGAAAGAATTCGAAGATATTATGAGTGAAAGAAAAAAAATAGCTAATTTTATGAGATATAATCTAGAAAATCTACCAATGATAATTAAAATAAACCCAAATCCTGAAAAGTATAAAATAAACCTATATGATGATACCAATCCTAATAATATTCTCGATTTTAAAACTGATCTTATAATATTATCTACTCCTATGGTTCCACCTGATGCTATAGAAGATTTATCAAGTATGCTTAATGTTCCTTTAGATAAAAATGGTTTTTTTATTGAAGCTCATAATAAATTACGACCTTTAGATTTTGCTACAGAAGGTATTTTCATATGTGGTTGCGCTCAATGGCCAAAGAACATTCAAGATTCAATATCACAGGCAAATGGAGCTGCAGGTCGTGCAAGTAGATTTTTAAGTATAAAAGAAATATCAACGACAAAATTAGAATACCTTTCTTTTATGCTAGCAATTGAGTGTTTCTTCAAAGATATGATTGTAAACCCAGAGAAATGTAATGGATGCGGTCAATGTGTTGAAGTATGTCAGTTTAAAGCGATTTCAGTCATAGATTCAAAAACGGAGTATGAAGATGTGAGTTTACTTGTTAATAAAGCCTTTATTAATCCTGCTATATGTAAAGGTTGCGGAAGATGCGCTGCAGTTTGTCGATTAAAGGCGATTGATGCCAGACACTATGATTTTAAACAAATCTCCGCAGTTATGGATCCTTATTTCTTAAAAAAAGTAAAAAGTGAAGAAAGCTTGAAAGATAAAGAAGGAATTATCGCTATGAATTAATTAATAAAAAATTAAACAAAAAAATTAGAGAGTAAATTAAATTTTTTCAACTTTTCTTTTTGTTATCAAATTTTTTTATTGATGTATATAGTAATGTTAATACAAGAAGTAGTACCAAAGAAACAATAAGAATTATCATATATACTAAGGAAATTCCTCCAGTATTAAAAAAAGGTTCAAAAGTCGTTGGAACGAAAGCAATTCCGATAAATTGAAACGCCGTAGTTAAACCCGCGAGAGCACCACGTCTTTCTATTGATAAAGTCTGGCTATAAAACATAACTAATGTCATTAATATACCCCCGGCGAAACCCATAAAGATAAGTCCTAAGGAAGTGAACGGAAGCGCTTCGAAACTGTTATTACCGAATAATACTAAAATTATATTAGCAATAAATAATGAAATCAATCCAATCGTTAAAGCAAGTTTTACGCCTTTTTTCTTAATAGTGAATCCCGTAAAAATACCCCCAAAAAAACCCATTACTCCGAATAAAGCAATGACTATTCCTGAAATCGTCTCGGGGATTATATGCGTAAATGATCGCGAAGTCCAGATTATAGTAGCAATAGAAGTATGTGATAGTAAAAATGCAGATATAACCAATAAGATAACTGGTAAGCGACGAATTTCTTGAGCTAAATCGGTGAAAAATGCTCGAATTTCGGCATCACTTTTAGTTACTGATTGATTTCTTCTTAATGAAAAAATAATCAGGATTCCTAATACTGTCATACTCAAAAATATTAAGTACAAATATCTCCAACCTATATTAATTATTAGACCTGCAAGTAATGGTCCAAAACCGACTCCTAAATTAGCAACAGCACCTAACAAACCTATTTTTTTGGAAATTTTAGGTCCAGGAGTGATATCTGTAAGCAAAGCTATTAAAACAGGATTAACAAAACCGAAACCAATTCCTGCTAAGACATTTGCAATAACAAAAACCGTCAACGAGAAGGATAACGATGCTACGATCATTCCTATTCCAAAAATAGATAAACCTAAAAGAATCACCGGAAAACGACCTTTAATATCTGAAAGAGCTCCTGAGAATAGTTGAACTAAGGCAAATGGGAACATAAACGATGGAATAGCAATCAATAACGCGCTTGGAACTACTGAAAATTCTAAAGAAAGAACACCAAATAAAACTAAAATGACATTTCCGGTAAGGGGACCTAGCGCAAAAAGTATAAAGATAATTACTTCGATTCGCTTTGAAGTTTTTTTCATTTCCATATTCATGACGATTAATCTATTCATTTTTTAACAAGTATATAATAAAAAATATGTGTCTAATATTAAACTCTGTGCATTAAAAAATAAAAAAAAGAGAGAAATTAGTTAGATTTATGAAATTTGAATCGCGATTTGAGAGAAAAAGGTGGTAACCATTATAACAAACAAGATAGTGCCAGCAAGGATAAGATATATCCGTCTTGATTTTTCATCAAATTGATCATTTAGAGCAAAACTAAAAAATGCTATGACAATAAAGAATAATCCGATATTTACGCCTATTCTCGCAATATTTCCGACAATAACTACTTGATAATCCATCCAATAATAAAGAAGAGTAGCTCTTTCAAGTTTTTCGATGTAATCGTTATAACCATATAATCCTTGCATGTAATTCAATTCGTTTTGCTGGTTTTCTATAAGGAACCATGTATAAGCGTTATCTGCGATAGATTTACTAATCATGAGTATTGTGCCAAAGATTAGTGCTACTAATAATCCATAAATAAGGAACTTAGTGGCCTTTTCTTTATCCATTATTGGTAACATGTCATACAACTTTATTTTTCTATCTTCTGTCTCCATTTTGTATCACCTAAGATAATTTGCTTTTAAAACTGATATTAAAGCGGCCATAAGGTAAATCAAGATAATGAGTACCCCTATTAGAATAAATGAATTATATAATGATTCTCCTGGCCCATCTACTTTTATTTGGATGTCAAATAAAACATTTAAATCGGAAGCAGGACCACTATTAGAGCCATAAACGACCACATAATAATCACCTGGCCAAGATATCAGCGAATCTCCAATTCTATCTCCCATAAATTCTATATAGAAATATATCCCATCGGTAGGCAAAGTTAAGGAATTATCCCCATTAGTACTTACTGCGGGATTAATTCCATAGCCAAACTCAGAATAAACAAACTGCAAGCCAGTTGTTATGTTAGAAGTACTATTCAAACTATAAGCTCTCTGGTACTCACTGTTAGCTAAAATTTTTATGATGACAGTTGAATTTGGATAAAAATTAGAAATTTCAATTATTAATTTCTGATCTTTGTTGAGTGTTACTGGATGAGCGAACGCTTTAGTCATCCCATCAGCACTATCTTCTTGAATGATTTCAGGTTTACTGTCATAAATAATCATTTTGTCAAGTCCAGTTCCAAATGCAGGTCCTAGAATTAAGAAAATTGCTCCAATTCCCAAAAATATGAAGGCAATCTTCTTATTTAAAAATATATTCGTTTTTGCCATGTAAACACCATATAGGTTTTCATTATATTTTTGTTAAATTCTGTTAATTTCAATGTAGGTTAATTAGAAATAAAAAACTGCTCTTTAATTTTATTAACGGATGAATTAAACCAAAATCTAAATATTGATTAAAGAAAAAAAAAGAGGAAAAAAATGAGATACAAATAAAATTTATGTTGAATTCTTAATTATAATTAATTTTACTAATTGTAAGTTGAGAATTGGTTATGAAAACAGATGAGTCTTATTCTGATTATATGTACAATTTTATAGATACAATATGTAAGAAGTTTGGACCAAGATATTCTTGTAGTGTTGCTGAAAAGAACGCAAATGTTTGGATTAAGGAAGAACTTGATAAATTTTGCGACAAGACTTTTATTGACGAGTTTGAAACGCGACCTGCCATGTATCCCCAAGGGTTTATTAAAATTGCAGGAATTTTAGGAGGAATTTCTCCCATTTTCATGATATTTCAATTTCCCCTTCCAATATTATCAGCTGTTTTTGTATTTATTGGAATATGGGTCTTGTATTCTGAAATGATGCTGATGAAGGGATGGATATGGCCATTTTTCAAGAAAAAAACTTCAAGCAATGTATTTGGTATTATCAAGCCTACTGGAGAGGTAAAATTTCGAATAATATTTGAAGGTCATACGGATAGTGCCAAGGAGATGAATATAGCAAGTTATCCTCCAAAATTAAGCAAGTGGATTGCCATAATAGGGCTATATTTCTTAGTACATACTATTATCTTTTCTTTATGGAAATTCATCTCGCAAATTATTGGAGAACCCTCAATTATACTATACGATTCAGGTATTATCTCTTGGACTATTATTGATCTTGTTTACTTTTTATCACTTATTGCAATTTATCCCTTCTTCATTTGGTTATTAAAAGGGTTTTTGGGAAAAACAGTAGTATTAGGAGCGAACGATAATTTAGCTGCTACAGCAGTCGCTTTAGCTATAGGCAAATACTTAAACCAAAATAGACTTAGAAATATTGAAATCTGGATAGGATCACAAGGAAGTGAGGAAGTTGGAGATAAAGGAGCGGGAGCTTTTGTTGAAAAATACAGCGAACAAGGTATATTAGATAATTCTTATACAGTAGTTTTGGAATGTTGTGGGGCTGCAGAGGCAATGGCAATTATTGAAAGAGACATGCATAGAGCAATTTACGATAAAGAAATCAATAGCTTACTCGATGAGGCCTACAACGCAGCAAAATCAGAAAATCCGGACATTTTGAAGTTAAAAAAAGTGAAACTCAAAATTGGTGCGTGTGATGCGTGCCAATACATTCACAAAGGATACAAGGCTTCTGCCATATTTGGAGTAGAAGAACATAAAAATAAAGCAGTTAATTGGCATTCGGTTAAAGATACTCCCGAAAATATTAATAAAAAGGTTCTAAAAGATTTTCTCGAAGTCTCTTTAAAATTCATAGAACTTATCGACAAAAAATATAATTAGATAAATAAAAAAAAAAGAAAAAACGAAAATTTAGGTCTAAATTGTTATTTAAATCCTAATTCTCCTAATTTTACTTGGGTTGCTTGGATTTTTTCAGGTGTAAGGTTATAGAATTTCCAAAAGACAATTGCGCCGATAAAGATAAATATAGCAGGAATTAATCCTAAGTGAATTTGGATCCCCACTGCTGCTGATGCGGGCTGGATACTTGGATCTCCACCTTCAATAAACCCAGTTAAAGTATGAACGATAGCGAATGTAAGTGTTTGAGCAATAATTCCTATACGTGCAAAAAACTGGGAAAATCCAACATATATTCCCTCTTCACGTTTTCCTGTAATTACAACAGATTCGTCAATTACATCTGACATGACTGGAAAGATCATAAACCAAAATCCTCCAAGGAAGATACCCCATACAAACATCACAGCAACAACACCCCAATAACTTGTTAAGAAAAGTAGTGGTAAAGTAGATATTCCTAAACCAACTGCAGAAATTAACATAATCTTCTTGTTATTATTTACTTTATGAGAATATTTAACCCAAAATGGCGTTGCGACAATCACTCCGACAAGAAAGGAAGCAAATATTAATGTAGCCATAAAATTAACTGTTATGCCTGCCGGTTGGACTATCACATACGCAACAACATAATGTATGGAATTCTGCATCGTAACAATCTGGGATTGATACAGTGTATATATTACCATATATATCAGGAAGGATCTTTGCTTTAATGCTATAACTAAGGACTTAAAAAAGGAATCTCTTTCTGGATTTCTTTCGTAAGTTACCAGATATTTTTCCACAAGATCTTTATCTTCTCGAAATCCAGGGATTGCCAAAAGCATTCCAAGTAGACATATTAAAGCAACTATTACTCCTTGTACAATAAATGATTGCAAAACTACAACATGGGGGATTTCTTCACTTGGGTATTTAAAAACTAAAGGAGGTATTAATGCTCCTAATGCTACTCCAATTACACCGATTGGGATATAGATCCCACTAGCGACTCTTCGTTCTTTAATGGACTGATATTTCTCAGTAAACAGTGCCATAAAGTTTACAAAATAGAGTGAATGAAATGTATCAAATAAACACATTGTAAAAAGCAACCATGCAAATATAATCCATGCACCAGATACAGGATCTATAACAGGTGGCATATATACAATTATGTAACTGGCACATAAAGGTAGTCCTCCAAGTAACAACCAAGGAAATCTCCTACCAATTTTCTTTGTAAATTTAAATGGACGGTTAGTTAAGTATCCAATTAAAGGATCGTTGACCATATTATATAAGGCAAATATAAATGTCGCTAAAAATATGACCCATACATCTAGACCGATAACAGCTTCGTAATAAAAGAACACTGTGGCCATAAATGCCATATTAATGAATTCTCTTGCCAAGCTACCAGAACCATAAGATGCCATATTCAATTTGCTATGACGAACTTCTAACTCATCTTCTCCCATTGTTAATACCAATTTCTTATAATTTTTTAATTTAAAATAAGTTGTAATTTAACTATTAGATTCTAATGTTTATAAAATTTTTAGTTTTTATAAAATATTCAATATTTTCATACGAATTAATCCATAATCAAGCTTTTGCTCATTGTTACAGTTCAAAAAGGATTTATTTTTGTACATTTCAGTTACTAAAATTAGAGATAAACGACTAAAATCCATAAAAAAATAATAGGAAATAACATCAAAAAAAAAGATAAGATTAAAATTATTTTTATTTATTATGGTTTCTTTTCTAAAAATTCTTTGAATGGTAATGTAAGAACATCTCCGACAATAAAAAGTATAAAAACTAGCAATAAGAAAATCGATGTTATTAGGAAAAAATACGAGTTAGACGAGTTTATTGAAAATTGTTTAATTTTTGTTCGAATTAAAGATAAAAAATTTAAATTTGGATGGTTGTTCCAAGATAAAAATAATTATCAAAAATTATTATTAAAAATTGCGTTTTTTAACATTGACTTGATCGGATTGATTTTTAAAACGGTATTAGAGTACGGTAAGGTCTTATTAGGACATAGGCAAAATCGCTCTTTTTAAAATAACTTATGTTATTTGAGGATCAGATATGTATTTAGTATGTATGGATGAGTTTGAAAAAAAAATTACTCTTTCCTGAACTTAATTTTTTAATTATTTGAGCTTAAATTATTTAAATTCCATTTGCATCTCCTAACAAGTTTAAACTAGTACGCTTATTTAGTAGAACTCAAATTTGATTGGGATTAGAGAGGTTTTTAATATAAATGTGGTGTCAAAACTACTAAAAATGTACACCAATTATTAAGACATTTCCAACTAAAAGGGTTGGAAACGGTTGGAAACCATTAAAAACGACGGGACACCATAGGACAAAAATACTACAAAAAAACCACCAAAACTACCACATGTTAACAATTGGTTAATAAAGGGTTAATATATCACTAATCTGTTAGGCACATTCATTTATTAATGTAGAAAAATATTAATTATATAGAAAAAAAGGTGTCATTATAATCTCCAACGAGGACACCACACGAAATTACTTCTCCCTTTATTTGGGTTAGTAGGGCTTCCTTACTCTATTTGCCTTGTGTGGTTCATAGGAAACTTGGATAGACGCTTGTTCTATTTTCAAGATTAGGAAATATTTTAATAAAAATTAATAAACATAAGGTGAAAAAAATAATGGAAATGACACTTCAGGAGTTTTTAAGAATAAAATCCGAGAAGATAAAAAAAGCAATTTTGGACGCTATTTTCAGAGAATACGATCAATACGAGGTTGATTATGATTAATTACCTGATAAGTTATTGAATAATAAGTATTACAAGAAAAATTAAAAGATATTATACTTTTATTACTAATAACTATTAAATAAGTAATCCAGATAAAAATAATAAGGAAATTATTAATGTAAGATAATTAGCGATACTTGAATCTGCAGCATCAAATCATAAAAAAACGGCGTTATCATGAAAAGAGAATTTAATATTATTATAGAACAGGATGAAGATGGATATTATATTGCAAGTGTTCCTGAATTACCTGGATGCCACACTCAAGCTAAATCACTTGATAAGCTGCATGAGCGAATTATTGAAGCAATTGAACTATATATCGAAGTAGATAAAAAAAAGCTGGAAAAAACTAGTAAATTTTTCGGAATTCAGAAGGCAGAACAACAGTAATTCCTTTTCATAAAAGTGAAAAAATCGGAAGGGGATTATTACTAAAAATTTTGAAGGATATTAATATTAGTCGAGAGGAATTCCTAGCACTTCTTTAACTTTATGATTACTTATTAATTGGATCGATTTATCTTTTATCTAAAATAATAATTCAAATTAACAATTTTAAGATAGCAATAATTCATTGAAATTCTTGTTAAATAATATGTCAATATGCATTTAGATAATATAGACATATATCGAATTGATCGTAAAAGAAACGTTTTAATTCGAAAAAGTGATAAGAAAAGTATAACATTTAAATAAGATGATTGTATTATTTATATTATACAATAAAAACTAATAAAAAAGAGATGACTCAAAAAAATGGTAAAATGTTTGTTAACCTACGAAAGCGACGATAAAGAATGGATCGAGTCTTTTGAATACATTAAGAAATACGAAGCTTTAGCCTATATTATTAGGAGAAAAGAAGACGACGGTTCAATTGACGTAGAGATTAACGAAGTTTGTACTTCTAAAAAAGACCTCATTAAATTAAGAGATTTTTTGAACGGTTTAAATTTGGAGGGGAATTAAAAATGAGCGCAAAAGTTAAAGTTAGGAAGTTAAAAGCGCCTGAAGACATACGCAAAAAAATGATTCATATCATGTTATCCGAACGAGAAATGGCCGAACTCGACGAGTTTAGGGAAGGAACTACTCGAACGGAGTTTATCCGACAAGCTTTAAAAGATAAATACGATAGGATCGAAAACCCTCAATTGTTTATGGGTAATGGCGCTTCCTCAAACAACGATCAAATCTCAGAATTTTTGAGCGAAATTAAAACTACCAACGTAGAAACTAAAAAAATGTTAAAAAAATTGGTAAGTTTAAACGAAATTAAAACCATACTAAAAAGCGTTCAAGCGATGGCAAATAAACCCGAAATCGAGAAGAACGAAAAAATAATTGTAGAATTACTAAGAGAAAAGAAAAAGTTAAAACCTTTAAAAATTATCGAACTTACCGGGTTAAGAAATAACGAAGTTTACGACGTAATTTCAAACGATTTAATGTTTTCAATTAACATGAATGGCGAGGTAATTTTGAATGAATAATAAGGAAGAATGGCCTTCAAATCGCGAAATTATCGACAATTACTTAAATTATTACAATAAGGGTTCTTACTCCTATAACACGCGAAAATCGAGCTTAAATTATTTTTTTAACCAAGAGAATTTTAATTTTAACGGTAAAATTTTCGAGATCAACACTTCAGTTTTGCTCGATTACCATAAGTTTCTAAAAAGCAAGGATATTACGGTCCAAACGCAAAAAAACAAGTGGAATATTTTATCCTCTTTTCTAAATTACACCATGGAATATTACTATAAATTCGATTTCTTGGTAAAAATACCTAAGAAAACTATTAATTGGCGCGGTACTAACGGAAGCGGTAATAAGAAAGTAAAAGATTTGATCGAAAAATCTGACCTGGAAAGATTATTATTGCATTTTAAATTTAGGAACACGAAACACTACCTTATCTTTAGGTTGTTTGCCGAAACGGGCATGAGAAAATCTGAATTGCGAAACGTAAAGATTAACGATTTAGATTTGGAAAAGCGAACGATTAAATCTTTTGGTAAGACCGAAGACGTGGTTTATTATTTTACTAAAGATTTGGCTAAATTTTTGAAGCAATTTATATCAGGACGCAAAAAAGTAGACGTTAATTCCAATATCCTTTTTCTTACTAAATACTTCAAAAAATACTCCGATAGGAGTTTTAACTTGCTTTTAAAAGAAGCTTGTAATAATTTAGGAATAGAATCTCATATTACTTGCCACACTTTTAGATGGACAATAAACACTTATCGAAAATTGATGGGTTGTAGTGGCGAGGATCGTAAAATACTCTTAAATCATCACGTTCAAGGCGTAAACGTTCAAAATTATTTAATCTTAGATTACGCGACCTATATTAGCATGTACGATCAATATAATCCTTATACCGAGCTTAAGTATTAACAATTTTTATTCTTTTTTTTAATCTTTTTTTCTATAATTATAATTAAATAAACGTATTATTTAAATATTATAATAAAATCTATTAACCAATTTTTTACGTCGATATATTTTACTATTTTAATAGTAAAAAATGTAAGTGTATAATACGCTTCTATTAATTCAATAAAATAGAAGACTATATATATTCAATTTGTTATATTAATGTGAGAATATAGTTCTATTGAATTGTATTCTAATAAAATATAAAAACGAGGTTAGAAAATATGGAACACGATAAAAATATAGGAATTAACAAAAAACTTCACATGCGAGTCAAATTAAAAGCAACTAAGGAAGAAAAAACGATTAAAGACTTCGTTAGTGAAGCAATAGAAACAAAATTAGAGGTTGAGGATTAAATGGCAATAAGCAACCTTAACCTAACAAACCAAAATCTAACTACAATTAAAAGATTGATGTATTCGCGTTTAGATACGCTATTCCAGAAAATAAATAATGGAGATGGTACGAATTCTGAAAATAAAAGTAAACTTGGTAACTCCGAACCCCAGGAAGAAGAGTAGAAAAAAAGGATCATATTCGCTTTATCCGGGCTTATTAGATTCTTTTTTTCTATTTAATAGAATATCTTACGAATTTTTAAATCTTACCATTTTAAAGGGTTTTTGCGATAAAAATCAAAAGAGGTCGATCGCAAAATGAACGTCTTAGATTGTTATCCCGAAGAATACAACATCTTATCGTGTAAAATAAGTTTCTTGGAAAACGGCAAAAAAGATATAATTTTCCTGGAAGATTGGAAAAAATACCAAAACGAAAAATATCCAAGAAACTTAATAAATAGCAATAGTTCTAATTTTTACGTTATTTGCGGGCAAATTTCAAATAATTTGATTGTTTTTGATTTTGATGTAGTTAAAAAAAAAGAATGTAATTCAGAGGAAATATACGGTAAAATTATCGAAATAGAACCGAGATTTAAGGAAGCCTTAACGATCCAAACTCAATCAGGTGGTCTTCACTTTCACGTTCAAGTCGAATCGATGGATTGCTATAATATGCTTAGTAGAAATAAGGATATACCGTGTAATCTCGAAGAGATTGACCATATCGACGTTCAAGGAGAAAAGAAAATCGCAATTTTATGGACCAAGATTATCAACCAAGAAAAGCCTTTAAAAATTACTAATTCGGAGTTTTATGAAATACTTGGTAAATTTAAGGGAAAAGAAGAAAAAGCGTTAGAAGTACCTAAAAAAGAAGTAAAAACAACGATTAATAACATTGATCTTAACAAATTGGATAAACCATATCGAGATTTTTTAAACGGTAAATTTAAAATTGATAAATATTGCGAAAAAACGGGGATTGGTGAAAACCAATATTGGAAGGATTTGTATTGGCACGTGTTAAAGAGGTTAGGATTGTACCATTACGACCTATATCCAATTTTGGAGAAAACTCAACCGGAATTTTCTAAAGAGAAAACAGAGGCGCAATTGAAGTATAAATACCACGATTATAGGCTTCCATTCAACACAAAATCCAAACCAGGATTTATAAAAAAATCCAAATATGAACTTTATCCCGAATACTACAAAGAAACTGAAGAAATAATTACCGATCGTGAAAAATTACGGAAAATATATCAAATACAAACAGGTAAGAGGGCAACTTGGATTCGTGATGGAAAAGAATTTTCTACAAATGATTTTTCGAGATGGGAGGCTAAGGTAAAAGGTAAAGCGTCGGAAGAAACAGTAAAACGCCAAGAAGAGCAAATCGTTGAAGAATTAATCGATGAATTCGATCTTCTCGTGTTAGACGACACCAAACAAATACTTGTTAGGGAATACATGGCTTATCTATTTGAAATGAGAAATTTTGAAGACGAATTAAAAAGTAAAATCTTCCGAATAGAAAAAGGTTCTTATTCAAACGTTAAAAAAGATATTTTAGCCATGATAAAGGACGACAAACGAGTTAGGGTTAAACGAGATGAGTTCTATAACAAAACAGACATAATACCGTTCAAAAATGGTGTTTACGATTTTAAAACTGATTATTTTTTTAAAATCGAACGAGTAAAGGATTTTAAATTCTTTTACGAAATATCGCACGATTATAGGGAAGATAAAGAATATAAATGTCTTAAATTTAAAAAAATCTTAGTACAATGGATAGACAAAAAAACAAAGCAATATCATCGCAAAGGAAAAAGAAAATTTCTATTAAACGATATTTTTGAAGCAATTGGATTAACTATGACCATGAACACCGGGTTTAAGAAGCATTTTATACCTTTAGGACCTACTGACGCGGGAAAAACGCAGTTCGGAAACATTAGAAACGCCCTTTTTGACAATAGAAACATGGTTGGAAGTTCTTTACAACGCATTGGTTCGAACGAATTTGGAACGGATAATTTACAGTTCAAGGTAGCTCTGGCCTGCGACGAGCTTCCCGAAGGATTAATAAAACAAACGGGACCTATAAAAAACCTTTTAGGAGGAACTACGTTGATGCAAGGCGAACTTAAAGGAGGTAAAAAGTTTTTGTTTAAACCTTACGTAAAATGTTGGTTTAACGCTAATAAACCGGCAGAACTCAAGAATCCAAACGATCCCGCTTTTTACAATCGATTCATATTTATCTTTTTTCCTAACGAGTTTAAACAAGGCGATAAAACGTTTACTAACGACATCTGGGAAGACATCGTAAACGACGACGACGAGATGCAGGGTATTATCCACGAAGCAATCGAAGGATATAAAAGGATTTTAGAGCGTAAAGGTTTTCGAAAAGAAGTAACCGAAAATACCCGACACATTTGGCTTTACAATTCGGACCCAATATACAAGTTCCTACATAATTACACCGATAAAGACGACGAGTATCACGGTAAAATTACTGCAAAAGATTTTTTAGAAAAGTTTGCCGTTTACGGAAACGTTGCTTGGTCAGCCCAAAAAGTTTATGTCCGCCTCAACCAATATGGCGTGGTAAAATATATGGGTGATGAGTTCCAGAAACTTCGAGGTATTAAATGGAAGGAAGGAGTATGGGATGACGAGAATAACAAGGATGAGATAGAAAAGAAGAAAGAAAAAACACCTAAAATCATGGACGAATTTTTTTTAAAAGAAGAGCCTGAAATAATCGAACAACCAACTTTTGAACTTTTATTTACTCCCGAAGAAAAAGAATTAATCAAAAAGTTACAAGGAGAATTAGATTACATGAAAATACCCGTTTCGATGGACAATTTATGGGTTACTACGGGAGCAGATAAAGACTTTACTTTCCCGGAATTTGAAGCCATTATCGAAAAATTGGATTTAATCGTCGAAGACGAAGAATTTGGATACAAAACGGTGAGATTACCTAAAAAAGAAACACAAATTATAGAAGAAGTAGATCCTTATAATTTAGAAAAAAATATTGAGAAATTAGAAAAAGAAATTAAAGAAAAACAAGATGAACTTAAAAAGATTGACGATATCGAGAAAGTTAAAGAGATACAGAAAGAAATATATATAAAAAAAAAAGATCTAAAATTTTTCAAAGAAATAGAAAAAAAAGAAAACGAAGGTTTTGATAATTTAACAAAACTTTTGAAAGGTGAACTCTAAATGACGTTAAAGATTAAAGAATCCGAAACCCTCGAGCATTACAACGCCATCGCTTACAAATACTATTTAAATTCGGGCGAAAAAAGGGAATGGCGTAGGGATTTTTGTAGAACTACTCCGTTTCACAAAGGTAAAGAGGCGCTTAAACAACACTACGCCGAAAACGGAGCGGTCAAATGTTTTATGTGTAATAAACCAATCTTAAGAGGCGAACGCACCCAAATCCTTTACCTAACCGGGATTCCCGACCCAAGAAAAATATTCAATCCAAAAACGGCTAAAATATGCCATAGATCGTGCCTTCAAAGTTCGAGGTTGAGGGTATAAATGGAAAATTCAAAACTTATCAACCAAGTTTTTTTAAAAGAATACGAGAAAATACAAATAAAATATCCTGAATTTGTTAAAAGAATCGAAAATCGAGCTAATTGGATCGCCATCCTCTTAGACAAATCTATTACTTTTCTCAAATTGCTCGGTTTGGAAGGGGAATTTAAAAGCAGGTTAAACGATAACGAACTTTTCGTTTACAATTCCATGAAAAAAATAAAAGAGGAAGTGAACAAATAAATGACATATAGCTCCGAGTTGGAAATTTACAAACAAGACTTCGATTGCGAATTAAGAGGCGTTATTTCAAAATCTAAAGAATTTCAAGCGCAATTCCCCGATTTAGACGTCCTCGAAAACAAACGCTCCGAAAAGGTTAAAAAAGCGTTAGATTCTTTCGTGCAATATCACATAGGAATTTTTGACAAGTTAAAAATCGAAATAGAGTTAGAAATGGCATTAAACACCCTAAACGAACGATGTAAGAACGAAATAGAGGAGAGATTACACCCGATCGAAGATTACGAGTATTGGGAAGAAGACGATTTAATAAGCGTTTGTTCAAATAACGATCTGAAAAATCTATTAAAAATTATAGAAAAAATATCGTTAAATGAATTGATAATTATAGAAAAAGAGGCGTGAAATAATGGAAAACAAGAAAATAATTGTAATTCACGAAGTACCGTATAAAGTTCTAAAAAAATATTTCGAAGAAGAAAAAACGCTCGAAAGCCTTAAAGCCATAAGGGACTACGAGGAGTTTGTTAAGAAAAGAATTAAAAATTAAATTATAAAAGAGGTGAAAAAACAACATGAGCGAAGAATTAACGGAAAACAATAAAAGAACTTTTAAAGCGATTAATTGGTTAAAAGAAAGGCACGAAACTAACGATTTACTTCACTTGTTAAAAGACGTACCTGAAAACGAGATAAAGATGTTTTTAGAAGTTGGTAAATTTATCGAAATGATGGAAAAATTAGAATAATTAATTTTTTTTATTTTAAATTAAAAATTACCAGGAGAAAATTATGAAAATATTCCATAAAAAAGACCAAGAAAAAGTTTCTAAAATAGTTCCAGAAAATAATGCAGTTGAAAATGCATTTATAACAAAAAAACAAATTCCCGAAACCGACGAGATCCGCCCATTCCATTTCTCAAAACATGGCTTCGAAATCCTATGGAACGCGACCAAAAACCACTACGTAATATTTATCAACCCGGAAATTTACGACCTCCCCATCCCCATCATGTATAAACTAAACGAGAAGTTATCGGACCTATTCTTCGAGTTCTATTGGGAAGAAAAAAACAAACAAGCCAAAAAAGAATACGAAAACGTCAGACTCGGCAGGTTCATAGACGGCGCTTAAATTTTATTTTTTATCCCATTCGGGATTTTTTCCCTTCTTAATAAAATACTTAAAATACTTAAGAAAATATTTATAAAAAAATATCATCACCCTTATACCCATCGCAATTGTTAGTAAAATACTTACAATACTTATGACTTTTTTAAATTACTATATATAAGCAGGGGGTGGGGTATATGTATTTTTTATAACGATATATACCCCCCAACTTATGACCGTGATGTCACCTATTTTATAAGTATTATAAGTTAATTTATTTCTCAAAATATTACTAATGTAATAACTCTTAAATAGCGTTCTTATTACTATTATATATTATTAGAATAAGACTTGAGAAGTGGATTAGGATGGAATTAGAAGGGTTGTAATAGGAAAATAGAATTATGTTATGACGTGAAAATAATGGAACGAAATATAGAAATTAGGAAAATAAGGGATATATTGGGTATATTTTTAATTTAATTTACTTGGGTTAGGAAGTTGTTAATAAAAAAGTACGAATCTACGAATTGAAAGTAAGTGGTAATAAAAGTTGGAATGTTAGAATAATTTAAGGTTATAATTAATTCGAATTTTACTTGATGAACTTCTTAAAATATAGATTTTAGGATCGAAAAATGATATTTTAATGATAAGAAATTGGGTATTTTTAGGGAAAATATGTGCTGCCATACTTTTATTGAAAAGTTTTTAATTTTTGTTCGGATTAATTGTAAAAAATATAAATTTGAATGGCCTTCCATGATAAAAAAATAATCCCATCCTTTACCCACGAAAGTTGGTAAAGAAAAATAATTTAGAATTGACGGAAAAACTTTTTTCCTAATCAGAAAAATCTATTTTTTTAACCGTTAATAGAATATTCACCTAACGGTCGATCGTTGTTATTTTTTAACAAATTATTAATGAGAAATAGCCTAAGAACGTAGAATAAGCGTAAATAAATAATTTATTGAAGTTATTTTATAATTTTATAGGTTTTGGCGTTGTATTTCTCGATGGCTCCTGAGATTTTGTAAGGAGCAAGTAATTTCCCTATTTTTCTTATTAATTTTTGAATTATGGCGCGGTCTTTTGTTAAGTCGTTAAAGGTTATTTGATAATTGGCGCTGAGGTAATCTATGGCTATATCGCGGGTTTTGAAATAGGAGTGTTTTGCTACGAATTGTTTGACGAAGGGTTCTAATTGGTTTAAGTTTGGGTTATTTTCCGGGTTTATAGAGGAATCGTATTGGAATAATTTGTTGTTTATTACCATTAATAAGGCCTATTTTTGTTAAAATAAATTACGATTTAGGTATAAATTGACTACTATTTGAAGTAAATTTACTAATATCTGTGGGAGCGTAGGGCGAGGGTAATGGCGTTTAATCGTTCGAGTTCGGATTGTTCTTTTTCGATTATTTTATCTGCGACTACTTCGGGAATGGGTTGGAATTCGTTTTTAGAATAGAAGGGGATGTCGTATCCCTTTCTTATTGCTTGTAATTGGTCTTTAGGTGGAGTTGCTGGGTGGCCGAATTGCTCAAAATATTGACATCGGTAAACGTGGAGCTTGTTTTTGAAGTCGTTTATGTTAGCAATGAAAGGTCGATATTCTTCCTGGAAGTAATTACAAGCCTGATCCAACGTAGAAAGCGGGTAATCCCGCATGAATTTAAATAGTTTAGAGCGTAGGGAACCGGGTCTGAAGGCTCGGGAAAAGCGTTGGGAGTATCTTGGCGTCTTATAGTTGATTTTTTTCCGGGTTCGGTTTAATAGCATAATAAAATAAAATAGGAAGAGAGGCTTATATCAACTTCCTATTAGTTTAAATTTTTTAATTAGATTTAGGTTATTAGATATATGTTTAAGAAACATATAATATTATTTATTTATGGGTTAGATTCATAAGTTTTATAAAGTGTTATTACCAATTATCAATATGAGAAGTAGGAAGTTAATTCTTACTTCTAAAAAAATTATAAAAAGGGTTGATAAAAAAAAACATGAGTATTCAAGATTTAAAAAAGAACTTAGACGCGAAAATGAAGGGTTTGAGGTCGCTTAAGTTTGGTTTTACCGATAACGCGACTCCGAGTTTTACCGAAGTGGCCGATGGGATCGATATTGACGCTTCGGGAGTAGCTTTTGATAAAAATAAACTTGCTGAGAAAATCGAACTCGCTAAAAAAGAAAAATTAGATTTACAAAAAAAGAAAGATGGCGCTATTAAAGACGACGAGGTTTACACGGGCGAGGATTCGACGGGTTTTGGTGGTCAGGGCGATAAGGAGCAATTTATATTGGCTTGTATGCAGGCAGGCGGGAGTTTAGAGAATTGCGAAAAGACTTGGTTGTTAAAGTTAGCCGGTTATGGTATGACGCCTGAGTTGGCAAAATTAATTGAAACTTTAGGGAAAACGAAAAGCGTTGACACGCTCGAGTATCGAGACGGCGATTTAGAGCGCATAAAGAACGATTTTGGAGTGGATTTAAAGCCTATAATCGAGAAGCTAAAGAGAGTAGACGGGATATGTGCTAACAATAAAAAGTTGGTCGCGGAAAACAAAAAACTTAAAGACGATTTGGTCGGAATGAAGTCTATTTACGATGCGTTGCAGACGAGTTGGGTAAAGAAAGCAGAGGATCGAAAGCTCGAGTTAAAGGAAGTATTATCTAAAGATTACGACGAAACCGACGATTTTTTGAAAGAAAAGAGTTTAGAAGATCTCGAAAGTTACCTAAGAATCTATAAAAAGGTTGGTAAAAAAGACGACGGCGTTAAGCTTACTCCCGAAGAGGAGCGGGAAAAAGACATGAACGATAAATCCAATGGTATCGAATTACCACATCGTATTAATCAAGGCGGTATAATTAGCGATTTTGAGGGTTATATCGATCGAAAGATGGAAATAGAGCGAAAAGAAAAGTTTGGGTGGGGTAAGGAAGAATAATGGGATTCGAGGATTTAAAAGGTTTGAGTAAGGCGGAACTTTACGTCGTTTTAACTGATTTAGCAAACACTCGAACTAACGCCTTCGGATTTAATGAATCTGGTCAACAGATTTACGATTTAGCGGAGGGTTTGAAGTTTGGCGTTTTAACGCCTGAGGATATAGTTGGATCGGGAGATTTAGACGGTATAATAAGCGATTTTGTTGAGGAAGTTAAAGACGACGGGATATCTCCTGAAATGATAAACGAGATTTTAGTGGATAAGTTTCACGTAGGTAAAAAGCTCGAGATTGATAAGACCGGAAAAGCCAGATACGTGAAAGACGATGGAGCGCCTCAGGATTTTGAAGTTTACCTTAGGAAGCCTGAAGTGGAAGTTAAACCCGAGATTAAAGAAGATTTTACTGAAAAAATCTTAATGGTCAAACTTAAAGAAAAGAGCGATAATTTGGGTAAAGAATACCCGGAATTGTTTGGTAAAGATACTACTATTGACGACGCAGTCGCTTTAAAGAAAAAACTCTTAAAAGAGAAAGCAGAACTCGAGGATAAGATTAAAGAAGACGGAGTAAAAGAAGGTTATAGCAAACAAGAAATCGAATATTACGTAAATAATTTACTCGAAGATTTAGAGAAAAAAGACGATTTTGTCGATGCAGAGACTTTAAAGAGTTATAATAGCATAAAAGGTAAGTTAAAAGCCAATTTACAAGAGATTTTATTGGAATTTAACGATAAAGGGGAGTAATCGTGCCGGTGCGACAAGTAGACGTATTGGAAGTATTATTTAACTCTTCTATACCGTTAAGCGTTAACGATATCGTTGGTAAGTTAAATCTCAACGAATCTATTGAAAGTACGCTAAAAACAACGCCAAAAAAAAGAGTCTCGACGTGTTTGCGTTATTTAGAAAAAAAAGGTCATGTAGCGAGTTATAAATTTCACGAAAAAGACGAGATTGTATATAGACACAAAGGAGAAATGATTAAGGATTTAATCGTTCACGTTATGGTTTCGAACTTACATCCTTTCTACAAAACCGAATTTATGGAATTAGTGTCTCCGGCGTTAACCGACGAGAAACGCGAGATTATTGGTAAGGAAATCGAAGTTTATAAAGCTTATTTAAAAGAAAAAGGTCCGAACGAAAAAAGTCTTGAGGAAGTTCGAGACAAAGTAATACGAATTAATTATTATAACGAAAAAAAGAACGAATATTTTACTTAAATAGGTGAAAAAATTATGAGTTTAGTAAAATTGGAAGGTTATTTAGAAAGAATTACGGACCCGAATAGAAGAAGCGTGTTAAGAGCCGTTAAGAAGTACGTGGTCGAATTAGAAGGGTATTCAAGTAGAGTTGGCGAGTTCGCTAAGAGATATACGGTGACCGACCCTAACGATATAGCTTTTTACGAAGGAGCCGGGATTAACTTAAGCAAGGATTTCCCAACGCAAATAGCGGAATTTAAAGAAAGGATCGTTAGGGAAGCTATAAACGGTAGTATCGATAAACAACTTATAGAAAACGTCTTGGCCTATTTTTGTTGCGACGTGGTTAAAATCGAAAAGTTATGGGACGATTTAGTGAACCCTAAAAGCGTCGATGGGGAGAAAGAATTAATCGAAAAAATAGCCGGTTTTCAAAAGGCTCTGAACGGTCTTACTTGGCATCCAAGGTCTCACGCGCTCGATAAAAGCGAGACCGAATTAATCGTATCCCGTATTTTAGAGCGATTGCGTAAGCACGGGTTAAAGGGGATTGGAAGGCCGTTTTTGATCCGCTTGAAAGTTTTGAAAAAGTCGCCCGAAAAAGAAGGAGAGCCGGTAACCATCGAAGAGATGGAAGTAATTGCGAATAGGATCGAGAAGGAAGTTAAATATTGGGAAGAATTGCTTACAGAACACGCGAATAAATGTGCCGAATCGAAAATGATTAAAGAGATAATGCGGGAACAAAAGAAAGAATTCCCTAAAATAACGCCTGAAATCGTAAAGGAAGAAATAATAGGGAAAATATCGCTTAATAAAACGGGTTGATCGTTATTATAGAAGGAAATACTCCGATTACGATTCGAATAGAGACGCCTGAAAGGGCTATATTGCGGGAAATCAACGAGAATCTCTATAATGGAGACCATAATTACGGACCATTGTTACAACGGATTTGTAATTTTGCAGTTCACGAATTTATGAGAGAATATAAAGATTCGAAAAAGAATCAAGCGATTAAAGATCGTAAGGACGGTTTACAAGACCTACGGGAAACGCTTATAATCGAAGGGCTTCCAAAATTAGAGAAGGAAATTATAGGGTTAGGGGTTTCGAACGCTCGTAGTTTCTTTTCTAAGATGTTCGAGAAAAAATAGGAAAATTTAATTAGAAAACGGGGGGATGTTTTTTTTTATTCCCTCCAAAAAAACATTTACTTAGAATAAAATAATAAAATAAGAGTTGAAAAGAAAAAATGAAAATAAAAAAATTAATATTAATGGTTATATGTTTTATTGGGTTAATAGGTTTATTTGGTTCTTTATCGTATAGTTTAATCATAATTATAGTTATTTTTTCAGAAGGGATGATTTCGTTTATTGAACCAAATCTTTTAATGTTAACAGTAGAATTAATTATGATTATTATTAGTATTGTTAGTTTTCCAATTATTGTTTCTTCTACAGTAAAAAATATATTCTTTAAAAAAATTAATTAGGTGAATTATGTTATTAAATATTATAATTACGAAGATTTAGGGATAACGAGCGCTAAAAAACCGTTTAACACGCATTTATTTTGGCACCACGCAACTTATGGTTTTGTTATGGTAGATTCAGTAGATCAAACGGTTTTATTGTTTTCTACTAAAGCACGTCTATTAATTGACGGTTCCGATTGGGATACGGTAGATTTATCTGATAACACTAATTCCTATAAAATTCAGGCGGGTTGGTTAGACGGAAACGATTTGTGGTTAGTTATGTGTGATAATCCAGGAGACGATTTTGGAGTATGCTACGTAGAATTAGACGATTCTAACGATTGTAATCCCGTAGGAATTGGAGCAGGTGGGACTGCTGATGCAGGTACGGTTTACGCTTACGATATTTTTAAAATAGGAACGGATGTTTTTGTGTTAAATAATGAGGAAAGGACGAATGTCCCAAAAATAGTAGTGTGGGATGTTGATACAGCTCCTTTTATTGAA
The DNA here is from genome assembly GCA_019057795.1 of Promethearchaeota archaeon. Lineage (GTDB taxonomy): Archaea > Asgardarchaeota > Lokiarchaeia > Sigyniarchaeales > SOKP01 > SOKP01. The sequence continues at coordinate 63,879 of JAHLWS010000022.1, forward strand.
AAAGACTCTTGGAATGGGGCAGATTGTACTTATAATCTTGGTCCTTATTCTTTTGTTGTTATTGTTGGGAATATAGTTTATTTTACGGTTGACATGATCGGTTGTAATTATGTTGGTATAATGACTTATAATCATACGACAACGACAATTATAGCGCCGGTTGAATATACGGATGCAGGATATTCTCATCCGTCTTCAAGAAATCAACTTTCAATCGCTTACGACGGTTCTGATATTTTATATTTTATCGTAAAAAAAGACGCTGATTCTAAAAATTACCTTTATTCTTATGTTATCTCTACCAATACTTTAACCAAATTAGGCGAATATAACATTTGTTTACAATTGAATCGTTCTACTGCTTCGGGCGTTATGGAAAAGGCGTTCCATTTAACCGAGCCGAGAGTGTACCAACTACACCCTTACGCGAAATACCAACTATATTACGTCGCCAATCTCGGATCGGGCAACGTAATAATCGCTATAACGGATAATTTCTTGATGCTTAACGGAGGAGAGATGTACGAGTATACCGACCACGCCAACAAAATGGTAAAAGTGGAGTTCGTTCACGAGATTCAAGAAGCTTCCTACGGTTCTTTAGGCGTCGTTCGAAACGAGATAACGATCGAGAAGGGGATGTTTACGCAGATTATAGGGACTTTCACCACGAACGAGTTGGATCGGTTGTATAAGGGGACTTACAACTTTAGGGACGACGCTGTGGGCTCAGAACCTTCTGGATGGACTTCTAACAACGATGCGGATTGTACTACGACCATAATAGCGTCCAAAAGCGGTCATAAAAAGGTTTTACAACTTAGTGATCAGAGTGGTGTCGGAAAAACAGAAATTACGCAAACGTTTGTTGATGGTGCGCAAGTGAGCGATACTATTGAATTCTATTGGGAGACTTCAGATATATCAAAAAATAGTATTATATTTATTAAAAAAGGTGCCTCAGTAGGCGTTGCGTTATATATTAATAATTCTAAATTTCGATATTACGACGGGGCTTTTCAAGATTCAGGTGCCGTTCCTACTAATAACGTTATATCTCGTCATAAGGTTGTATTTGATTGCGCTACGGATACTTTTGATTGGTATATAAACGGAGTTAAGGAAGTCGATGGTGGTGGTTTCTGGAACGTTCAAGACGATTTAGATAGAATAACTTTTCGAACTGTTGACATTGATACAGGATATACTACTCTCTTTGATGCTATTTCTTATTCTTGGGACGTTAATTACAACGTAGGCGACAACCTTTCAGTGGAAGCCGGGGAAACCGACCAAGTAATTTTCGAGGGTATAGTGGTCGATTTCGACGGCGAACGGCTCCAAAAAGTCTGGTTAGAATCGCCCGCCAAGAAAGAACTCGAAAGAAAGCCAAGGGGCGATTTCTCGGGCAGGTCGGACGAGATCATGGCTTCGTTAGTTTCTACCTATTGCAAGTATATTACCGTAGGAACGCTTTCGAGCGGGACGGCGATGGGTACGATAACTTTCGCGGGAGACAAAACTCTACAAACCATATTTAACGAGTTATCCCTGTTCGAGAAATGGAAGTGGAAGTTAGACCCTCAAGGAAGGCTATTCTTTAACGATTGTACGATCGACACTTTAGTCGATTTGAGCAAAACGGATAAAATATGGAGGGTTAAAACGGGCGAGGTTAGAGAACCTTACAATTACTTTTACCTAAAAGGGGCGATACTTTCAAATGGTCAGTTAGTAAAGGAAATCAAAGAAGCAGACGACCTCGCGTCCCAACAACAGTTCGGATACAATCCTTTCGAAGAAACTTTCGCTTCTTTTAACGCCCAAGGGATTTTAAACCAATTAGCAACCAATATAAAAGCTAAGCTAAAAGAAACGCCTTTAATGGTCGAGTTTTGGCACTACGACGCGGACTTAGGTATGCTTGCTATAATGGAAACGATAACATTCGTTTACGACACGACCAACGTAAACGTTGCTTCAGATCAATTTCTAATCAATAGGGTATTGTTTAAAGACGGAAAATATGGAGGTTATACCATTGCCGACGAACTCGTCTAAAAGAGATATTTTACCTAAAAAAGAAAAGAAATTAGACCAGGAAAATTCTCAACTAATTCAACAAATAGCTACAAATATAAATGTTTTTACATCGTTCCCGATAGGAGCAAAAATAGATTATTTCGGAACGGGAATTAAAGGAACGATAACAACGAGAGATTACGAGATTTCAATAGCAAACGGAGACGATTTCGACATGAAAGGCTGGTTCGTAGCTAACGGTCAAGAGTCTACGCCTGATTGTATTGATAAATTCGTTAGAAACGAGGCTATTTCGGGAGTAGGTGGTGGCTCTGACGACGCAGTAGTGGTTGCTCACACTCATAATACTGCGACTTATATTAATGGTTTGGCTGGTGATGAGCCTGTTCTTACCTATGCGGGTAGAGCTTCGCCAGTTTGGCGTGCTGATATAATACAATCTACTGGTGAATCTGGCGTAGGAAAAAACGTACCAGCAAAAATAAGCGCGATACCGATTATTAGAATGAGTTAGAATAGAATTAGAGGCTCGAATTTTAAAATTGGAAATAACTAAAGCTTAAAAAATTTTAAAAATCAAATTAAACGAAGAAAGAGGTGAAAAAATAGAATGATGAATAGTATAACCGAAGAAAAAAAAGAAAATCAACTAAATTACGATTTTTATTTGAAAACGATTCACGAAGCGATTCGTGAAGAGACAAAAAATCATCTAACGTACCTTAATAAAATTATCGTTGAAAAACAAGAAAATAAAGATTATTTACAGAGACTTTCTTCCTTTGAAGTAATTTTGAAAAAATCCCACGAGGAAATACGCCTGGAAGACGTTATTTCAAAAGAATTAGAAAAAGTAGAAAACGTTTTAAGAGACGCAATAGAAGTCCGAGAGTCTTATTTCGAGGCGATAAAAAAAACCATGGGCCGATTAAAAAAAACCATAGGTTATTTAAACGAAGAAATCAACGCAAACCATTAAATAATTTACTTTCTTTTTCTATTTTTAATAGCGCGGTATTAAAGTAAAAAAATAGTTAATTTTTAGGGTTAAATCGTATATAAAAAAAGATTAAAAATTAAAATCGTTATTTTACCTGGACCTAAAATTTTCTTAAAAACTTCATAATCTTATCATTTTCAAAACTTAAAAGAAACGTTTCACGAAGTGAAAAAAACTGACTGAAAAATTATACTGGAAAACTCCTTACGAAACATCGTTTCAAGCAAAAGTTATTGGTGTGAAAGGAGAAGGAGTAATCTTAGACAGAACTCTCTTTTATCCCCAAGGTGGAGGACAGGTAAGCGATAAAGGAAAGTTAGATAAAGAAGGGTTGATCCTAAAGGTTGAAACGGTCTCTAAAGAGGGAAATGATATTATACATCATATCTCCTCTAATGTCGAGAGTAAAATAAAAATAGGGGATATTGTCACTGGAGAAATCGACTGGAATTATAGATATGGCGTGATGAGAGCACATTCGGCCCAACACATATTATCAGCTCTTATTAAAAACAAATTTAATATCGATACAGCTCACGCAAATATTTCGTTTGAAGATGTTTCACTTCAAATTGCCCAAGATATCAACGATATTCAATTTAAGGAAGTAATACACGAATTCAATAGGGTTTGCACCATTGAAAATCATAAGTTTCACACGACTCTTATCCAAAGTGACGAAATTAAAAACTTCACGGAAAATATTCGAGGAAAGATTCCAGAACAAGGTGAAATTAGATTAGTAGAACTTAAAAACTACGATTTAATCTGTTGTGGTGGGACTCATGTTAAAAACTCCACGGAGATCGGACCGATTTTCGTTTATGAATTTAATAAAGGGAGGAATATTAAGTTTAAAGTCGGATTAAACTCTATAAATCAGTTTTCAGCTGATAATATCGATATTTTACGCTATGCTCAACTGTTAAATATCCCCGCTTCAGAAATATTACAAAATTTTCAGATGCAATTAGATAAAAAAACAACTCTTCAACAAAATTACATCAATCTAGCCAACATTGCATTAGAATTTGTTTCACTACATCCCATTACAATAATAAAAAATGTTAAAGTAGGACTTTTAGAATTAAATTTGGAATATAAAATCATTCACAAACAATTCAAAGAATTTCCAGTAGATTATCTTCTAATTATAAAACAGGAAAATAACAAAATACTAGTTCTTTCAAATACCGAAAAAGTAAAAGCCAACGAGGTTCTAGAAACTTTACTGAAAAGATATGGTGGAAAGGGTGGAGGCAACCCTCATTCTGCTCAAGGAACATTAAACGAAGAACCAGAAGAGCTTTTATCAGATTTAGGTTTTTAATTGTTTCATAGCTTCATCTATAGCCAAATCTTTTAATTCATTAGCCTTTTCGTAATGTTCCTTACAAAACCATTCAGCGTAAGGGGGATGTCCGACCATTCCTTTTTCTTCCATCCTTTTATCCCATTTTTTATCTGAGGCCCTTTTTTCAAAATAAATTAAACCTCCTTCATCAGGATAATCAAGTCTTTTATCGCATATACAACAAACTGGGGGCTTCATTTTAAATTATAAAATTATTTTAATTTTGTATCAAATTTATTTGAAAAAAGTCATTATTGATATTAATTTATTTTGAAATCATAATCAAGTGAATGATGTAGAATGGACATCGAAAAATTCCTTAACGATATTCTAGATGTAATAAATGGGCAAAAAGCATGGGATTGGGTAGCTAAAATTTCCCAGTATAATCGAATTCAAGCATCTAATGGATATCATGATAGTCTTGAGACAGTTAAAGAAGAATTAGTGAAAATGGGATATAACGATATAGAGCATTTTAAGTCACCTGCTGACGGCAAAACAACTAATTGGGGTTATGAAGCTCCTTATCAATGGGAAATTGAATCAGGAGAGTTGTGGATCACAGAGCCAGAAAAAGTTAAACTCTGCGATTTTGATGATATACCAACTTCAATAATTACTCACTCAAAATCATGCGATGTGCTTGCTGAAGTTGTGGATATCGGTAAGGGTGATAAACAAGAGGATTATGAGAAATATAATATTGATGGAAAAATCATATTAATGTCGAGCTCAACTTACATGTATCATGCATATATCGAAAATTCCGGAGCACTTGGAGTGATCTATTATCCAGATTTGAAGAGAACCAGAGATAATTTTGATCGCCGTATATATAATAGCTTTTTCACCTCAAAAAAAAGAATGCAGAATGCAAAATTCGGATTTAGTATTTCATTTAATCAAGCAATGCATTTAAAAGAATTATTAAAGAAAGGATCTGTCAAAATACATGCAAAAATAGCTTCTGAATTTTTGAATGGTAATCTGGAGGTATTAACGATTAATATAAAGGGGAAGGATTATCCTGAACAAGAAATAATTATTATTTCACATTTATGCCATCCTCGTCCTAGTGCTAACGATAATGCGAGTGGAGCGGCTGGCTTGTTGGAATTAGCAAGAGCTCTCAAATATTCAATAGATAAAAAGATCTTAGAAATACCAAAACGAACAATAAGATTTGTATGGGTACCAGAATTCAATGGAACTATACCTTGGATGAAATATCATGAAAACAAAATGAAGAATGTATTAACTTGTATAAATTTAGATATGATAGGAGAACATCCTTTAAAGATTGGATATCCTATGATTGTAAACCTAACTCCACGTTCTACACCTTCAATCCTAAATGATATATCAACTTATTTTATTGAAAATATTGCCGATCATCCTAAAGGGATTGCCATTAATGGGACTAAAATACCGATGTCCTATCGTATTAAAAGTTTTGATGGGGGAAGCGATCATATTCTATTTATAGACGCCTACTTTGGTATTCCCTCCCTCATGTTTGGTCATGAGGATAATCATTACCATTCCTCTATGGATACTGTAGAGTATTGTGATTCAACTGAATTAAAAAGAGTCATTTCAATGGCTATGACCATCTCTTATATTCTTGCAATTCAAGATAAGGATATTACAGAACAGTTATGGCCTTACATTCATCAAGGAATTCTCAATAGGTTTGCCACCTTGATTAAAATCTTAGAAGAACTATCTCTCATTATTAAATCTTCTATCAATCAATCAAATGGAGAGTTAAGCGAACTCTTCTTATTAGGAGAAGAATTATTCAACACCTATTTGGATTATGAATTAGAATCATTAGAGTGGATTAAGAAAGTTGATATATCCACTAGTACTGTTTCTTTGATTGAATTAACTAAGGATGAAATAAAACAATTCGTTGAAATTCAGAGAATAATATGGAGTAAGCAAATAAAAGGTGTGATCATAGATAATACTAGCGTTTCAGCTCGATTTAGAGAGACTTATCAAGCAAACTTCGAAGGACCCCTTCTTGTAGATTACTTATTTAAATTATATAAAATACCCCTTTTCAAAGAATTTATAGAGAAAATGAAGTATGAATATTTTGGCCCACTCAATGAATTGATCAATTTAATCTGTAAAGGTAACGATATTTTGAGGGTAGCAAGTTCTCTTTCTTTAGATTATAAGGAAATTGTAACCCCTAGCAAGATATTGGAATTAATAAATTATCTAGAAGATGAAAAATTGATAAAGAGAATATAGATATCTTCTAATATTCATTATTCTATATTTATATTATCCCGATTAATTTTTAGCATTTCTTCAAACATATCTTGCGCATTTGAAGCATTATCTATCGTTGGATCTAATAAAAGTGCTTGGAAAGCTAAATCTTTCGATTTTTTAAGAATTGCCTCCACTAATAGATCTTGAACAGAAGCTTGATTGCGTAAGAGTGCTGCCAGCCCTATAGGATAATCTCCAAGTTTGATTGCTTCTAATCCATGCTTATTCACAATCGCTGGACATTCTACTACCAAATCTAGAGGTATATTTGTAATTATGCCATCATTAGGTAAATTTACTGAAGCTTCTTCATGACCAGAATCAGTTAACATACCTTCAATAATAGGAATTGCCCGTTCAACATCAGGCTTTACAAGACGTGCTCCTTTTCCTTTCTTAATTAATTTTAGAATTTTTTTTCCCGCAGCTAATGTATAATCTTTATAAGTATTATAAAAGAATCGTACTCCGTCAAAATCAGCTTTTTCCCATCCCCAAGAAATATATTCGCCGTAGTGAGAGTCCGGGGTATAAGGAATGTATCCAAATTTCTCAAGGATATAAGCATTAAGGTCAAAGTCACACATAAAACCATCTAATTTTTTAAGGTAAGGCGGTCCCTTTTTTCGAATGTCAGGGTAAGCATCTTTATTTGTATCGATGTACTTTATGGAAAGAATAACACCAAAATGATTTAGTCCTCCTGCCTTTATGTCTAAATTTGAAAGCGGTGTGTTGAGAATTCGGGAAATATGAAATATAAAATGGTGAAATTCATGGCAAAGCCCTACAAATTTCAACATAGGAAACTTTCGTTTTATTGCTAGACAAATCCTACTCATTGGATTTGAATAATTAATAAAGAGGGCATTGGGGCAAATCTTTTCTACATCCTCGCAGATTTCAAGGATGGGTGGAATAACCCTAAGTGAATGAAAAAGGCCTCCTGGTCCACCATTTTCTCCCATAATTTGCTTATTACCATATTTACGAGGAGTTTCGTAATCTAAATCAAACAAATCGAATCTAGGAGTTACTTCAATGGAATTGATTATAAATGTAGCATCTTTCAAGGCTTCCCTGCGGTTTATAGTTGATTCTAATGTGAAGTTTAAATTTTTTTGATCGATAGCGTCTTTACAAGCCTGGTAAGCTAAATCTAGCGTTGTGGGATTTAAATCGTGTAAGGAGATTGTTGCTCCTTCTAAAACTTCGCTATTTAATATACTACCAACAGATCCTAGCCCAAATTGCAAAGATCCAGCTCCAATTAGAACAATTTTTTCTTTTTTAACCATTTTTTTCTTACCGTTATTTCATTTTTGTTTCATTGAATAGTAATTTTAAGTAAAATGTAAAAATATTATGGATTTTTCAATAAGTCATACAAAGATCTCACCACAAAATCTTCTTTTTTAATTTTTAAATAAACTGGTTCAGATGAGTATATTAATTCTAAATTTTTTAACGAAATAATTCTAGTTTCATTTGGTTCCATGGAAAAGTAATTGTCAGACGCCACAAAATCAAATTTATCAGAATCTATATGTATATTTAATGCAATCTCTTTGCTCGTTAACTTAACTTCGTATTCCTTTCTATTTGCTTCACCGCAAAAGACTTCGTTAAGTTCCCAAGAAATAAAAGGATCTTTTATTGGAAATTTTTTAGGAGCTGTAAATAGTCTAAATCCGTGAAATAATTGTTCACCCTCAAGATTATCGTATTTTAATTTAAAAAAGACAATGTGATTTTGTAAATCGTCCTTAGTTTGATGAATATCAGTAGTGTCAATTATTCCAAGTCTTTTTGAAGAACAAGGACGAATATTTGATTTAAATGAGCCTTTTTTTAGCGTGTTTCCATTTGATTCAAGGATTTTCCATTCATACAAGAATTTTTGGGAAGTTCTACAATCGTTTGTAATCCAAAACTCGATGGAATTATTGTCTTCTTTTACACTAGCAAAGATTGGGTGGTAGAATCTTTTTGCGTAGTAGTGCAATGCTTTCCAACGACCGTAATAGTCCAGAGATGACCAGCTTGCCACTGGCCAACAATCGTTTAATTGCCAATAAAGCGACCCCATACAGTGGTAATCGTTTCGATTGCGACGCCAGTGCTCGACACCATATTCTATCGCTTCTGCTTGCGTGATTTGCGATAAAACTACTTGATCTTCAAATCCTTGAGGAATTGAGAATCGTTTTTTCATATAGTTGAAAATTTTTTTGTTTCCTGCAGAGTTTTTCTGATGGTTTTCCATAATAGGCGAAAAGAAATCAAATTGTTCAGTGGGGCAAAAAGCTTCAATCGTCTTAATTGAAGGAAAGGATTCATAGCCAAATTCAGACATAAAACGTGAATCGAATTTTCGATATGCTCGAAAAGGCTTATTTCTATGCCAAACGTCCCAAAAGTGCGAGTCGCCTATATTTGGTAAGTTGGAGTTTTGTATCCCCACATTTTTACCTACATAGCCATTTGAAGGAGAACTTGGCCAATATGGACGGATTGGATCGTATTCCTCTATTAGTTTTGGCAAAACATCTTCAAAAATTCTTATGTACCCTAACTTAAAGTTGTTTATCAAATTATCATCAGTAATTTCAGAAGTATTTAATTGCCACTTCCATAGCCACTCAACTTCGTTATTACCACACCATAAAGCTAAACTGGGATGATTTCTCAATCTTATTATGTTTTGAATAGCTTCTATCTTTATATTTTCAATAAATTCTTCTTTATGTGGATAAACAGCGCAAGCAAATGGGAAATCTTGCCACACTAATATACCTAATTCATCACAAAATTCGTAGAATAGATCATCTTCATAAATACCACCACCCCAAACGCGAATCATATTCATGTTTGCTTCTTTAGCGTTAATTAAGTTTGATTCGTATAAACCCCTTCTTTTACCTCTCGGAATAAAACTGTCTATTGGAATCCAATTTGCTCCCTTAGCAAAAATAGGAACACCATTTAATAAGAAAAAAAAAGTTTCCCCCCATTTATCAGATTTCTGAATTAATTGAATATCTCTTATACCGATTTTTTGTTTGAAGGAATCTATTCTAAATTTATCGTGAATAGACACCGTAAGATCGTAAAGATTGGGAGTGCCAAGATCGTGCGTCCACCAGAGATAAGGATATTCGAGGTTAAGTTCAAAAATTGGGTTTAAAGAATGGAGAGGCTTATCCTTAGTAAAAATAGTGCCATCAGGAGCCTTCAAGTCAACCCTTATAGAATATTGGTTGAGATCAATTGATTGTAAATCGGAGGATAAATTAATTTTTATTGATAAATCTGCTGACATCACACCGATATCAGTAATTTCTTCAAAATTGGTTATGTTATTGAAATCTTTATTATACTGTAATTTTTGAGTAATATATACGGAATCAATTCTTAAATTATCAAATCCAATTAATTCAATTGGTTGCCATATCCCAATGTCTGGCAATTTAGGACCCCAATCCCAACCAAAGGAATATTGAGCCTTACGTAAATACGGCACTCCCGGAATAGCAGCGAAACCAGTATTTAAATTTATACCATTCTTTTTTTTCTCCTCTCTTGCTTTTACAGTCGGACTTTTGAATTTAATCTGCAATCTATTATTTTTACTTTTTAATTTTGGTTTTACATTGAAATCATATCGAATAAACATATTATTAGTAAAACCAAGATGTTCTTCATTTAAAATAACATCTGATATAGTATCCAGCCCGTAGCAGCGGAGTAATATGTTTTTATGCTCTAAAAAACCTGGTTCCAAGTCAAATTCTGTTTCATAATCCCACTCTGATTCGTATACCCAACTCATCTTCTGCTCATTTAAACCATAAAAGGGATTCTCGATAATTTCATTATCTATTAATGTTTCAAATACTGACCCAGGGACCTCTGTAGGTATATTTAGGCCTCTTTCTTTATGGAATAGTGTCCAGTTTTCCGATAAAATAATCTTTTCTACTTTTTCCATAATCAACTTAAATTATATATTTAAAATTTTCATCATTTATTATCCAAGCACCCAAAAACCTATCTTTAGTTTTAGTATCCCAAATGTTTTCAATATTAGTTATACCTTCATACAGTTTTTCTAATAATTCTTTTCCCACGGGGTATTCTTCATGTGAAGGATATATTTCTTGTACATTCGATTCATCAAAAAACCCTAGTAATTTTGAAATGCTATCTAAAATTACAGAAAATTGTCGTTTTTTTGGCAGGTACATTGCTCCATAATGAGCAGTATCTCCTGTAAATAAATCACCCTTATCAGTTAAGAGAGATATTGAGCCAATGGAATGGCCGGGGGTATGAAAAACTTTAACCTTTATACCTCCTAAATCAAACTCATCTCCTTCTTTCAATGAATTTACAATTAGTGAAGGTTGTAAAATAAAATCCTTTTTGCTATATTCATTTACTAACTCCTTTGAGGAATCTTTTATATAAGAAATATCTAACGGCAAAGAAGCCCCGTTTTTCTCACTTTCATGGATATATACTTCAGAAAATTCATCATTTGCCCCTCTATGGTCAAAGTGGAAATGAGAATTAAATACTAAAAGCTTTCTTGTTCCGATGATTTTATCAACAATCGGTTTTAAAGGAAAGAGACCACATCCTGTATCAATTAATAAAGCTTTTTCATCGCCGAGTAATATGTATATATTTACGTAAGTAGTATAAAAGCGAGGATCAAGCTCATCTAACCTTTCTCTGATAACATATAAATATTCTTTATGTTCTATAACTTCATACCAGTTTTCAGCATTTAACATAAAATAAATAGTTAGAAAATTAATTTAAAATTTATTATTCACTAAAGCAAAAAAAAGGACAATCTCCATAAGTAATAATATCGAAAAAAAAAATTATTATTATAAATATAAGTAGATACTATGTTAAAACATTAAATAAAAAAATTATGAGTTATATCAAATATTAAAGATAAGATGAAATTATTATGGATTTTATAACTGAAATTGTAGAGCTAAATGAAGATTCTGTGAAAGAATTGTTAAAAAAACGCCTTGAAAGCAATGACGATCCTCTTAAAATAATGGATGATGTTAAAGGAGCAATGAAAATAATTGGTGAAAAATTTAGCAATAAGGAATATTTCCTTCCAGAATTAATCATGTCGGGAGAAATTTTACGAGATATTTTTGAAGTCTTAGGTCCGAAATTAAAAGAATCTAATATAACTGAGGAAAAAAAGGGAAGAGTTTTGTTAGGAACTGTAGTAGGAGATATACATGATATTGGAAAAGATGTTGTGAGATTTATGTTGGATGCAAATGGGTTCGAAGTGTTAGACTTGGGCGTAGATGTTCCTGCTGAGAAATTTATAGAAAGCATAAGGGAATTTAAACCCCAAGTGGTAGCCTTAAGTGGATTTCTTACGCTTGCATTTGATTCAATGAAAGAAATCATTCAAAAATTCGAAGAGGCCGGGTTAAGAGATAGTGTAAAAATTATGATTGGAGGAGGGACAGTGGACGAATCGATTGTTGAATACGTCAGCGCTGACGCATATGGTGAAAGCGCTGTTGAAGCAGTAGCTTTAGCTTCTAAATGGACGGAGGTGCGATAAAATGGTTAAACCCGAGCAATTATACGAATTAAGAAAACAGCGAATTAGTGACGCTCGTGCTGTGAAAGAACCTGATAAAGTACCTTGTGTAAATTTTATTTCTACTTTTTATCCTACTATACAAATGGGAATAACAAATGAAGAAGCAATGTATAGTATGAAAAAGACTGCTAAAGCATTCATTAAAGTATTTAAAGATTCGAATATCGATTGTGCTCCTGGCATAATTCCATTTTCTGGACAGGTTTTTGACAATCTGGGAATCCAGTTTTTCGCATGGCCGGGAGCTGCTGATGAAACCAGGCGACTAAAAGCGCATCAACCATTTCAATTTATAGAAAGCGAATATATGAAAGCTAGCGAATATGAAGAATATTTTCAAGACCCAACTGGATTCTTACTCAGAAAGATTATTCCGAGACATCATAAAAACTTAGGGAGTTTTTCTTTATTTCCAAGCTCTGGTTTTCCCCTAGGAAATGGTTATATATCAATGACAAATTTAGCAATGTATTTTGGGTCACAAAATATGCCATTACTCTATAAGCTTATTATGTATCTTGCAAAAGATAAAATGGGGAATATGTTCCCTGGAAAGGAAGCGATTAAAGCATTAGGAGACGCTGCGGTTAACATATTTAAATCGCTTATCCCTACAATGAGATATGCTAAAAAAATGAAAAAATATGGTTATCCCGTATTTACTATGTCCATAACTCAAGCCCCATTCGATGCCGTTAGCGAATTTTTTAGAGGATTAACAGGTATAATGACCGATATGTATAGACATCCAGAAGAGTTAAAGAAAATATTAGACCTCCAAGTCGAATCAGCTATTCAAATAGGAGTTGCGGATGCAGAGATGAGAGATGCAAAAATAGTATTCGTTCCTCTTCACAGAGGTGCTGATGGATTTATGAGCAATAAACAATTTGAGGAATTTTACTGGCCAACTCTAGTTAAAGTAATGGAAGGATTAATTCAAAAGGACCTGATGCCCATGCCATTTTTCGAGGGTGGATATAATGAAAGGTTATCATATCTGCAAGAATTCGCAAAAAAAAATAGGGGAAAAGTGCTTTACTATTTTGATAAAACAGACATGAGTAAAGCAAAAGAAATGTTTGGAGACTATGTGTGTATCCGAGGAAATGTGCCAGGATCGCTGCTAGTCGGTGGAACTCCCGCAAAAGTCGAAGAATATGTGAAAAACCTAATAGAAAATTGCTCATCTGGTGGCGGATTAATAGTTGATGGTGGAGTTAGCGGTATTCCTGATGAATCTAAATTTGAAAATGTGAAAGCTATGATAGATGCTACTAATAAGTATGGTGTTTATCGAAAATAAAAAGTACGACAGAATAATGGATTATTGTATTTTCTTACAATAATCAAAGTTTTTTTTTTATGAGGCTGCAAGTTCATCTCACCAACCGACAATAATGGCCTCCACTTTCGAGACATCAATAGGTTGATAGTATTTTGAAATATCCACAGTTAACCCTTCATAATGGCGACTCCTCGTACGCCACTTCGCCGTCTGTTCC
>JAHLWS010000023.1 GCA_019057795.1 Promethearchaeota archaeon
CATTAGGTATAGCGCCTGATATCGCTCCTTCAGTTTGGTCTTCCTTTCCTTTTTGTACAGCTCGACCAGATTGTCGTGATCGGGAGAGCTCCTTGTTATTTGAAGTTTTTTCATGAATTTAAAGAGAGAGAAAACCTTCTTGAAAGAGTGTAATATCCAGGTGATATAAGAGGAGACGCTGTGAGGATGCCAAATTATTTAGTTCGCCATAAATATATGAAAGTCTTTTTTGATTAGTTAAGTAATTTATTAATTTAAGAAATTTTATTTACATTCTAAAAGATTCTATCACATAAAATTTAAATAATTCTCTTTTTATCATAATTGTAACAAAAATAAAAATTTTAATTTTAAAAAAGGGTTGAAAAGAAATTAAAAGACAAGGAGTATTTCTTCTTATATTGTTATCATTCCTATTATTAATTCCAATGATTAAATTTAATGTAGCTGATGAATTTAATGATAATTTTTATGCCACTTCAAAATCAAATAAAGTGACATACTGGAATCTTGAATCCTATGATTCTTATTGGATTTCTAAATTCGTTGATGATCTGAATACGCATCAATGGGATATTTCAGTTTCAAATAAATGGTTCCTAAGAGGAGCAGAGCAGGCTAATAATTATTTACTCTATAATTATTCTTTTGGGAACAATATTGAATGGTTATATTCTGGAGAAAGTTATAATTTAGTAGGAAGTAGAAGTTATAGAACGGATATTTGTTGGGATGAATCTTATTGGTATTTAATTGTACCCGGATATGGAGGGACTCTAATCTATAAATATACTGAAGATTTCACACCAATCTTTAATGATCCTGGTTTTGATATTCAACAGTTTACGCTTAGTCCTAATCGACAAGGATGGGCCGTCGAATGGAATGGCTCTCACTATTTTGTTTTATTCCCAGATCAAAAGATTGTTTGTACGTACGCATCGATTTCTTTAGATTGGCCTAGCGAATTACAATCTTATAATCTTCCCTTAGGCCCATTTCCTGGAATTGACTATAATGACATCGCTTTTGATAACAATAACTGGTGGGCATTAGGAAGTGAAGGAAATACTATGTATGCTTATAAATTCTATTTAAATTGGACTTATTCAGGTTTTAAATTAAATCTTAATCAATTGTTAGGTATTCCGACAATTTATGGAAGTGATTTTCAAACATTAGAACACGATGGAACATATTGGTGGTATTCTGGTCTTGATGCATATACATATAAAATCTACTCAAACTGGACATATTCAGGGGAGAGATTTAACATTAAATGCAATAGTATTGCACTAAAAGATATGTATTTCTACAGATTAAATGAACCTTCTGGTTATGTTTACAAATATTTTTCAGAAAACACACTTGTCTATAATATTTCAAAATTTTATCAGGGTAATGGTTTTGCCTACATTCAATCCGATCATCTTGAAACTTTAACACTAAAAAGTAGTCTTTATGCTCAAAATACATCTTTAACTTCGGGTGATATTATCAACGTTGATTTTATTACAAATTCAAATTCTGAAATAAATATGTATTTTTATTCCGGAAATGAATTAACAAAATCATTTATCCTTAGTCCATTAGGTAACTCTAACTTTCAACGGCGTATAGTATCATTAAATATTGAAGAGAATGTTTCTTTTGATCAAATAGTATTTTCTTCTACAATTCCTGACAAAAAATATATGATATTGTATAATATTAATTGTGAATCTCCTAATACAGATCATTATTATGAGGAATTCTATGTTGATCCCCTTCAATCTCATTCGCTTTATTTACCACCATCTGGATATATGGGATTTCCGCTTCAATATAAATTAATAATTTTTGAAGATGGAATAAAAAAAGTAGATGAGAACATCTATCTTGATGATCCTTCAAATCCTTACTATTACACTTTTTATTCTCCATTAATAATTATAAATTCTCCTCATTTCAATGAATTATTTGGGAATAACACACCATCTTTTAACATCGAAATTAAAAATAACAACGGAATAGATAAATTGTGGTATACAATTGATAATGGGTTGACAAATACCACTTTTACAACAAATGGAACGATTAATCAAGATTTATGGGATTCATTATCTAATGGAACAGCAATTATTAGCTTCTATGTTAAGGATTCTATTGGCAACATAGGAAACAATTCAATTATGGTCAGAGTGGATAAGGTTGGTCCATTTGTAAAAATAAACTCACCTTTTTCAAATGAATTGTTTGAATCAACATCCCCGGGTTTTAATGTTGAGATTAGCGATGTAAATCTCGACAAAACGTGGTATACTATTAATGGAGAGCAAAAAAAATATTTCTTTCTAAATAATGGTTCATTAGATTTAACTGCTTGGTCTGCATTACCCGATGGAATAGTTATTATTCAATTCTATGCAAATGATACTTTTGGGAATATCGGATTTTCTGAAGTGGCAATTAGAAAAGATATTAATGTCCCAACAATAGCAATCAATAATCCAGATAATAATGATGTAATTGGAGCTATAGCGCCGAATTTTGACCTATCCATTGAGGAACCTCACTTAGATTATAGTTGGTATTCGCTAAATGGAGGGAATAATATAACTTTTACGGGACTTACCGGGACAATAAATCAAGTTTTATGGGATGCTTTATCTGAAGGGAACATTATCATTAAATTTTACGCAAATGATTCGGCGGGAAATATCGGATTTGCTGAAGTAACAATCAGGAAAGATGTTAATGCCCCAGTAATAGCAATCAATAATCCGCAAAACAGCGATGTAATTGGAGCCACAGCACCGAACTTTAATATATCTATTGAGGAACTAAATTTAGATAAGACTTGGTATTCGTTAAACGGGGGGAACAACATAACTTTTACGGGACTTATAGGAACAATTGATCAAGCATTATGGGATGCTTTATCTGATGGGAACCTTATCATTAGATTTTTCGCTATTGATTCTGCTGGAAATATCGGATTTCAAGAAGTTACTGTTGTAAAGACGATTTCTCAACCATCTCCACCTGGGATTCCTGGATACAAAATATTATTACTTTTAGGAATTGTATCAACTATAGTTGTAATAATCGTCAAAAAAAGGCTAAATCTTTTAAATTAAAATATTTTTATTTTTCTTTAATCTAATATCTTTAAATTGGTTTTATCTGTACGCTTAACATGTCTACTAGTTCTTGTCCCTTCGGTAGAAGCTCGGCTTGCGATAATTCGCCCTCGAAGTAGTTAAACACCACGTAATCTTCGAACCTGTTTTCGGTTTTGTTGTAGTTCCAACAGGGCACATATCCTCTCGCTCGAAACCCGAACTCGTAAAATAATTGCTGGTGTTCTGGACTGAAAGCCGAAACAAATACTTCGCTATATCGTATGGCGTTTTCTTTCATACTTTTTAAAAACTCCTCCAAAAACACATATAATTCTTCCAGCGAATCGACATGGTACTTAGTTTTCTCGAAGTTTTGGATTTGAGGCGTGTGTAGAAAAGTAAAGTACGAGTTTGTACCCCTAACAAAAAATTGGTGGTACCCGTACCCGTATTTATCGGTAATTAAGTCTTTTCTGAAAGCTTTTTGTAGCTCGAAGATTTTGTCGTAGTCCAATTCAAAGTCGGGAGATGCCAAATGAAAACTTCCTAAGTTGTAAAGGTTGTCGCAGTGCAAAAAACTGTCCAAAGCGTTTTCGATCAATACCGGCGTTTTTCGATCCCTATACTTTTTAAGCGTTTTCTCGCGATAAATAACGCCCATCACATCAGATTCAACTTGGTCGTAAAATACATCCTTATTGGGAAAGAAAGCGACCGTGTTTATCCCGCAGACCGAGGTAATGTACTGAGAAGTTGCGTGAGCGGTTCTGTTTTCGCAATACCACATCAAAATTTCCTTTTTAAAAGTTGTTATGACATTATCAGAAAAAGTATATAAAAATGCGTACAGGTTACATTTTATCTTATTTGATTATGATTCTGATCAATTCTATAGATTCTCTGAATTACTAGAGACATCTGAAACGGGACTCTATATTGCAGGAATTAAAAAAACCAAAAAGTCAAAAGGAAATTAAATTTAGTTTGATGTAATTACTTGATCCTGAAATGCTTTATTCTTAAATCTTTAATTCCAATCTGGGCTTAATATGGATTATGGATATGAAATGTGTGAAAATTTATAAAGTAAAATTATCATTAGAATCATAATGTTATCTAATATTTGGGATCCTGTTTTTTCAGGAGCTTTTTGGGGAGCATTTTTTACGTTTTTGTTTTATATAATCCCTAAATTCTTTAAAAAAGTAGCTTTAATAATCAAAACGAAAATCAAATTACATAAATTATATGATTTATTACTTTTAGAAAGAAATACACAATCTATCTTTTTTGATCTAATTAATATACTTTCTTTTGAAGGTATAAATGATATTTTAAAAGGAAATCCTCTAATAGGTGGAGATCGTCTTCAATTTGAGAGCGAATCATGGGAAATTATAGTAATTAATAAGGTACATGAAGCTAGAATATTGATAAGAGGTTCTAATAATCAAAATTATTATTTCTCAGCTAAAAAAGAAAAAGGATTCAATGGATTACTAAATTTCCTTCAATATTTAGAAACAATTAGTAAACAAAAAATATTCAAAATCAGAATGAATAGAAAAAGGAGGAAAGCAAAAGAAACCTTGAAAAAACATTCTCTTGATGAATTGAAGAAAAATATTCCCTAAAAATGTTTATTGGTAAAAATTGATGTTAAATAAAGCTATATAAATGAATCAAAAGGAGGTTTGCGAATATATCTAAAAGTAAAAGAATAAGAAGAGAAAATAGGAAAAAAAGGGAAAGAATAATTTGGGTATGCTTGATAATTTTTTTTACTAGTTATGCAATTATAATGATTATATTAAGAAATTCAAATATTTTACTCTCTATCTTTTTATCGATTATAGGAGGTATTTTATTATTGATTAGTGCTTGTTTTATTAAAAAGCTAAAATACCATAAAAAATAATGGAAATGAATACCTGATCCTGAATTGCATTATTCTCAAATCTTTATTTCCATTAAAATTTACTTTAGTTAATGAGATGCAATATCATTATTTTATTATGAATTTACGATTTTGATTAATATATTTAACTATAGCAAAATGAGTTTTTTACCTTTTCAATGATGAATTCTCCAAAAGAGAATCCTGATTAAGCTACTATTGAGTAGTAAAACCCAACATCATTCCTTTTTGTAAGTGTTTTGGAATTGGGTTAGTAATCTTAATCCAAAATAACCTTATCGTTGTTCTCGAATTTTTTACCTTTAGGGTAAATAAGTATTCACCTTTTAGAAGTAATCCGACAAAAACTGGGAATATCATTGTATATCATTCGCTCTATAATTAAATCTTAACGAAATTAGTAATACAATAATCCCTTTTTCGTTATAAATTATTAGGCCATATTTTCATCAGGATAATCATGTCAAAAAATAAAAAATCTTATGATATTTTATAAGATTATGAAAAACTCAAATGGTCAACAAAAAAATTTCCAATTGTTTTAAGCAATTGAGTATTAAAAAAAAATGACAATGATTATAGTTTAGAATTATGAGTCATCCTTTAATGATTGAAAGATATTAATCGGGGGCGTTGATGATAAATGCTTAGATCTCTTGGATATCATAGAATATATCATATTATTCACAAGATTAGATACAATTTTTTTTGATAAGGATGCCTCCATTCTGGAAGGTGAAACAAATAAGTTTTGGCATTGACTAAGAATAATTTGAGAATAAAGAGTTTCTAATTTATTAGTATTTATTGAATCTATGTAAGTAAAAAGATCTTTAAATACATCTAAATCAGTGGAAAAACATGATAAGAGTAAAAAAGTTGAATTATTTTGAGGAAAAACATTAAAAAAAAGCGGAGTGAATTCTTTTGGACAAGTTACATCTGAATGAATTTTTTCCTCTTTGATATTGAACCTCAAATCTATAATTGAGCTTACTGCGATTAAAGAGATGTAAGATAATTTTTTCATATTAGTAAAGAGAATAGTATAATCCCTGTTAGATGATCTCTTAGTTAATTCACCATGAAATTTTTGTAATTGGTTGGATAATTTGTCTATTAAATAATTAGTCAAATTTATTTCTTCGTGAATTAAAGAATTCATTTGTATGTCTTTCTGTTCTCTTAATATTTTTTTATAAACCTTTAAAGCGGTTTTTCGTTCTACATATTGCCTAGCACATGTCCGATAAGCAAATAAAAAATTTTGTTCTAAAGTTCCATTGTAATCCTTATCTTCAATTTCCAAAAAGAGTGAGTTATCATGATGATTACAAAAGCCAAAAAATGTTGAGGCTTTATTAATTCCGACTTCCTCAAAATCACCTGTTATATAAGTTTTTCTTGGATCATAAGACATTACTTTTCCGTTATGGGCAATTCTCTCTAAAATCTTGCTTTTTTGTATTGAATGTGCCTTAGAATATTTTACATTACAATTTGGAAAAATACATTTTTTAAATGTACATTCTTTTAAATATTTCGAAACTATTTTACTCCATTCAATCATTTTTTCTCGAGGAATCATAATATTTCAACTATTGCTTATTGGTAAATGGATGACTAAAATAAAAAATGCTTCCTTCCAATTATTTTTTCTTTTTTTAACAAAGAAAATTTGGTCTTCATTAATGTCTTGAGTACCAACTATTTCAAATCCGATTTCATCAAAAATCTTTTTAGCAGCTAAAAATTCCTCTGCAAATTCCTCGATTGCATTTAAAGACATCATCAATTAACAAAATGAATAATTTCGTATTTAAATGTTATGGAGAAAACGCTCAAAAAGTACTGAAAGAGGTAAAATTTTAAACGATTTTTCCCTTCGGAAACGTTAAATTTTGGCTTTATATAGCTCCTGAGCCAAGAATGTCCTATGTATTAGATTTCGAAGACAAAGAAGCGAGAGAGAACTTAATTAACCCCAACGAAGTGGTAATTAAGGACGAAAAAATAACGATGACCGTTACATATCCCTTATCAGTAGAAGTTAGCATTACTTTGGAGAAGAAAGGAGGTTTTACGAGGTTGGACGTTTTTAAAAGCATATATTCATCCTCTCTAATTTGGAAATTGCTAAATTATTATCGTTAATTTATGTTTAAATACTTTCGTTGCTTTGTTGTTTTAATGCTTTCTCAAGAAAAGTTAGTTCAGATCGAAATTTTAAGGAAACAAAGAGTAACTTAAGAAGAAATAAGTAGGTCGTTTGATACCTCTATTAGTGAAGCGTATTATAATTATAATTCTTATATCCTGCCATTCTCCAAAGCGTTTAATTCAATCGTAAAAGAATTAAAGATGTACGAGATGGCTGTATATAGAAATGACTGCCAAGAATTACTCTATCAAGTTCACTCCCGTCTTAAAAAATCCACGAAGTTTAGAAACGTGCAGCTGTTAGCCCCCATTGTTGTTTATACGGTTTTCAGTTCTAAATTCTGATCTCAACTGCTCTAGAAGATTATAATTTTCAGCGGTGTGTTTGATCATAAATTGAATTTGATTAACCCACGCGTTCCAGAATTTTTTCCATGTCTCAAACTTCTCTGGATCTCCTGTTTTCGGACCAAATTGTTTTTTAGATTTCTTTGGATCATCATTTGGCACGTTTTTTCCATTCCATACCGTTAAAGAAAAGGACTAGAATCACCTCTAAAAATCCAGAGAGGGTCAGTTTAATTATGTTCGACCTTTTTCGTAGAGAAATGTAGAAATATTAAGAGTTAAATACGAACCAAATAATTAATA
>JAHLWS010000024.1 GCA_019057795.1 Promethearchaeota archaeon
AAGCAAATGTCTGGCGCATGGTTGCCACACGAGGAGAAGATTACTTGCGGATAAAACATTGTGAATTGGACGAACTGGCATCTGAAATCGTCTTACAATATTCTGAAGAAGTGGTGAAGCAATTACGAGCAGAACTAAGCTCTAGCATCAAGAAAATATCTGCCATGGGTCGTGCGAGAAGCAAGCGTTATGAACGGTTTGATGTAGATGTAATTCACTACTATCGACAAAATAAGAGAAAAAAGGAGGCGGCAATTTAGTCGGAGGTGAGATTAATTTGCGACCTCATATTTTTTTTCTTAATTTTTTATTACTTCTTAAGTAAGTAGTAAATTGTAGATCTTCTTGTAAAAGTCTTTTTAAAAAAAATTAGAAAAAATAAAAAAGTTTATTAAATGTAAAATTTACCTTCTCATCATTCTGGGGTTGCGGAAAAGGTCAAGTTCTCTTTTGGGCATTATGTAATCTGTAGTACCGGTTGATTTCATCTTTTTATACAATCTTTTGACAATTTTCTTAGCAACGTCCATAAAGTTACAAGCCATCCCGAATAATATCAAGTAGCGGACAAATGTTTTATCTTTTGCGTAAACTTCGTCGTAGATTTCAATCTCGTATTCTTTTTGTATAGGATGCCCATCTATTCTCGCAATTATTTTCTTTCCGATTAAAAATTTATAGTTCCTCCCGGGACCGACAACTCCTCTTGCTAAAACCATCTGCAGCTTATCGCCTTTTTCTTCGGGAAGGAGGGGGAACGTCCAACGTGAACCGATGAATCGCCATCCTCTTACGAATCGAATTAAACTTTTTACTCCTGGGATTTGTGCGTAAAAAACCGGGCCAGCGTGCTTAATTTCAAAACTCTGAACGAGAGAATGAGCTATGCTTAACTCTATGCCCCCTTTAAAATTACCACCCTTAGCCTTTGAGTCCATAGTTTCTTCCATAATCGTAAAATAACGGCACACGAGTCTCTTCTCCTCTAACGGGCTCTCTTCCCATTCCTCCTTATTAAAAGCAATGATACTTTTCTTTTGGCCGTCTATTGAAATTACGCCTTCGATATCGAAGTTTTTAGAGAACCAACGTGTTTTTGCGGTGTATTTGAGTTGTTGATGTATGCCCAATTCCTCGTCGTGCAAACGAGTTCTCCAAAAATTGACTTTCATTTTTTTGTAAACAATTTTTTTTTTGGGTTTTTGAACTTCCTCATCTTTTTTTGGTTTCGTTGCTTTTTTCTTAGTAGGAGCAGTCCTTGCCTTCGCTCTTTCCTTTCTCTTTTTTTTATCTTCTTCAGGATCATTTTCCATACTTATTCACTCTTTCATTATTTTATTCTTGTAATAAAATTAAATTTCTTAGATAGCTTTTAATTTTTACTTAATAAGACTTTTTTTCTTAAGAATTTTATTAGTTATACAAATATTGTTTGAAGTTTATAATTTTATTGTTTTAAATTGACAATTTTTAAGCAAGATATGTATTAAGAAAAGATAAAAGATATTACTATTAATTAAATACTAATTTAATACTTAATTTCACAAGACTCCGAATCACAGAACTTACTTCCTATTGCTCTATCTTTTGTTTTATCCAAATCTAAAGGTTTAAGTTTTGAAACCATTTCCTCGAATTTTTCTTTTGTGATTTCTTCGTAAGGAGCTTGTTTGTAACCGTGTTCTTTAATCGGTAAAAAACTCACGCTTTTTAGCTTATCTTCAAAGCACTCCAGCACGTGTTTAATCTGATTTGCCTCTTCTTGCTTAAATGTAATCGTAATTGATACTTGGTTGTCGGACCAATATTTTTGATAGTCTGCGGCATTTTCCGCTTGTTCCCATATGGAAACATCGTCCTTGGAACGTTCAAATAATTGTTCGTGGACGGGAAATTCGACTACAATAGTATTAGGAGAATAAGAATCGTCCTCTATGTAATAACCCGCGTTTTTAATGGGTTCTATCAAATCAGAATTCTTCGAAATGCGAATTCTTCTAATATAGTATTCTGAATGAGGATAATGAATTCCAGGAGTGACTCCCGGAAGTAAGCTAACGGTTCCGCTCGGTTTAACCGTAGTAATTTTTAACGATTTTGGGACGCACAACCAATCGGAATAATCCTCGTCCAATTCTCGTAAATATTTATAGCCTTTATCGCACCAGTCTAATATAGTCCTTCTCCCATATTTCACAAAAGCTTCAATTATTCCTGTTTGTGAAATTCCCATTCGCCTATTCTTAAGCATCACTGCGTTAGTTTCTTGCCAATGCGTATTTACGAGCGTAACAGATTTGGCATACAAATAAGCATACTTTAGGGTGTTTTTATACTCTTCGTAAGATTCGTGCCTTGAGGGGAACGATTCCACAAGACAACAAAGTTCAAATGATTCTAAGGTTTGTTCTCCGCAATTCGCAGTAAAAATCATTTCAAGTTTTGGTCTACCTGACTTTGTTTCTTTTTCAGTTAGAATAATTCCATAATTATGGAAATCATCGACTGTGCCGTTATAAACTGTATTTTCCCCAATATAATTAACTGATACAACTTTATGGTTATAAGATAGACCGCAGTCTTTTAGTTTTAGTGCCATTTGTTGCCTATACTGATGTTTACTTAATGAGCGAACGGAGATTCTTTGACAAACATATTTCTCAGTGATTTTATCCATTACATATTGATAACCTTTATAGATTCCAGCAGTTCTAAAATCGTTGATTCCATTTTCTTTAATAATCTTTAAGAAATCAGCTAACTGAGGAACCTCATTTTGTTCATAAATATATTGAGCAAATAATTGACATAATTTTCTTCTAGCTTCTTGTTGATTTCTTTTTCCTTTATTTTTCATCGCTGCGCCTGCCTTAATTGCAGCTATTTTATTAGCACATTTATGTGAACAATAAGCTTGCTCTCGTCTGCCATATTTTACTTTAAATTCCCTTCTACATAATGCACAATATTTTACAACAAACATACCATCTTCAAAAATTAACTCAAGATCGCTTTCTTTCAGTAAATTAATATATTTTTTATATTCTCTCATTAGAGCTGGGTTATCTAAATGTTCAAATCCAGATTCAATATTCGCTCTTTTAATAAAGTTCAATAATGAACCACGAAATTCAGTAAAAGAAGATATTAATCCGATTTCTTTTGAATATTCTTTCCAAGCGGGAATAGTTAATGGTTCATTTGTTCTTTTGATATAGGAAATCATCTCATTATAAATTTGCTCATTAGAGATTCCAGAATATCTTGGGTTTTTGGTACCGGAAGTAGCTTTCGACATCCTTTGATGATATTGTTGTTTTTCTTCAGGAGTAGCATGGGGATACCAAATACGCATAGGATTTTTATCACCTGATATATCATGTAAAGAATCATGATCATCCTTTAGCATAAGTTCTAAATTATCTTTTCTATTATTCAAACCATCCTTGTCTTTATGATGGAGAACATACCCACTGGGAATTTTACATTTATTAAGTTGTTCATAAATAAATGAATGTTCGAAAGTATTTTTCTTTCCATTATTTAACATCCAATAAATTGATCTTTTCTTCTTTTCTTCTCCCATTATCTCTGCCCAAGTTGTTTGCCATTTTGGCGTTATCATTAGACTATCTCCACTTCTTAATTCTCTAGCTTCTAAAGATGTATTATTCCTTAAAATAAACTTATGATTTCCTGTGCATTTTATTATACTATCATCATCCAATTTTACTTCATATATTTTCTCATTATAACCTGTAATTCTTGGATTTCTCATCATTCTTATTACTGTTAATCCTTTATCATCTTTACAGTACACAGGAATATCGTTTCCTTCTTCTGCCAATTGTTTTATTGCCACAGCATTCCTACCATCAGCGACAGCAATTAAAGTATCACCTGTAATACAAGGGTTTACGCCCGCAGCTTTCTTATCTTTCTGATCTGGCGGACTTCCCATCCGAGAATATGCTTTTGCGTTTTCTAACCAAAGAATTCCGGGTTCCCCATTCACAGCAATCTGATCTGCTATGAAAGAATAGTCTAATCCTTTTACCGCGAATATACTGTTATTGCTTGCCCATCTATGCGAATATAGTTTTTCTTTGTCTTGTTTGCACTTTATAAATTCTAAATCGGTGGCTTCCCCTAATGCGATTTCAGCGCTGCGGCGAACATTGCCGGCTACCACGCATTTCCCAATGAGATTCATAATATCCAAGATATCAAGTGTTTTTATTGGTTGCTCTATTCGCGCCTTTAAAATTTCTTGGATATTCATCAACATGTCCTTTAAAGGATCTGGACCGCTGGCGATTCCTCCAAAACCTCTAATTGGCTGACCTGCAGACCTGATTAAACTAAAATCAAACTTTGGGAGTCGTTTACCTAAGAAATACGCCTCTATAACAAGTTTAAGCGATTCCACCCAACCTTCTCTGCTATCGGGTATTTGAAAAGTAAAATGATCTTCTATAGGTTTTTTAATTGTAATTTTACCCGCTCCTTTCGTATCAAAACCTACCCCTACGCCCAACATTAGCGCATCCATCACAAATTGAAACGCTTTCGAGTATTTTAAGTCAATATCGTCAGTAGAGGCAAACCCACAGTTATTGAGCGACATAGAACCATGACGCGCGATAAATTCGGTCCCCATCATCCAAAGACCTCTTCCCGGTGGTAAAAACTTAAAATTCCAGATTTTTTCATACATTATTTGGGCAGATTTCTGAGCTTTAGCATCGGTCCAAGGTAAACTTAACTTAATGCAGTGCTCCTTTTGGATTGAATAACAACCCTCGACGACTCTTCTGATCGTTTCCCAGAACTCTTCTTTTCTGTTCTCTCCTTCTACAACTCTTGCGTAAGTTCTTTTGTACGTGATGTGCCCTAAAGGCCCCCAATCAGGTTGTTTCCCTATAAATTTAGCAAGAAAATTATTGTCTAACGTGAAAGATATGTTTTCCAAATTAATAGCTCGGGCGAATAGATTTCGGTATTTGTTTAAACCTCGTTGGGTTAGCTCGACGCATACTAATTCTCTAATGTAATTAGTGGTGATCTCATCAACTCCTAGACCAATAATAATTCGAATAACATCTTCTGTAACATTCTCTGCAATGTTTATGTCCAGCCCTGTTTCCTTATTTAAAACCTTAGCAATATTAGAAACATCAAACTCTTTTTTTTCACCTTTAGAGTTTATTACATATTTTGGATACAAATCTTTTAATGAAAACGAATTATCAGTCATTATTTTACTCCTTAATTGCGATAATGGTTATTACATTAATTTTATCGGCGTTTTTCAAAACGTCTAAATTTTGATTGCCTTAACCTAATTTTTAATTTAAGTTATAATATAATATAAAACTATTGATTCAATATTATTAAACGATTGATGAATCTGTTAAAATCTTGCGTATTTCTTTTAATTCTACATCTACTATTCAATTACCCAATTAGTTTAAATTTTTTACTATTAATCAACATTACATCTCTTATGGTTTTCTAATGTGTTTACGTCGGTTTTTATAACTTATAGAAACCTTCATTAACAATATCTTTTTATTGGTTAGCATATTTAAAAAAAAAATTGAAATTGATTACTATATTATTAATATTAATAATATTAAAATCAAATTAGAAAGTTCAAATACTAAAAATAATTGATTTTAACGATAATCTTGGTGTAGTAAAAAATGTCAGACGAAATTGAACCACCTGATATGAGTGACTCTGATGGTGAAGTTGCTAAAGAAAAAATTAAACTCCAATTTCATTGGTATATGAGTATCTTTTTAGTTATATACTATTGTTCATATTTAATACCGGGAATTGTTTTTATGGAGTATGTCTTATTAGTATTTATCCCACTCTTTTTAAGGGTAGATAACCTGTTTGTTGTCTTTACGAACCTTGATTCTTTACTAGCTTTTTTAGCTTTACCGTTAGTTCTTATTGTGAGTTATTTAATCCACTTATTTTTGGTAGGTTTGATCTCGCGAATTATCTGGAGATATACTGAAAAAATTTCACCTAGTAAAGATGGAATTATTCCAAGAAATATTCCTTCTAAAACTGCTAATTTATACCATATAAGATCCTTTATGATTAAATACGGAAAAAATGCTTTCATGAAAGGAATATTTCCTTGGTTAGCAAATTGGTTTTTTAATTTTGTAGGAACCAGCGTAATTAAAAAGGGTTCTACGCTCGAAGAATCAGTAGTTACGGATAGAAATGTAAATGTTGGAAGAAACTGCTACATCGGTGTTAATTCGGCGCTATCTAGCCATTTTGTTGAGGGAGTTTTCGGAAATATTGTGTACTTTGAAATAAAGCTAGGAGAAAATGTTACTTTAGGGGGTTTTAATAACATTGCCCCTGGATGCGAACTAAGAGATAATTCCTATTTATTGCCAATGGCAGCAGCAACTAAGCACAATTTGTTAAAAGGAAATAATTACTACTTTGGCATGCCTTTGCGTAGAATATTTAAGAAGAAAATTATGGATTACTTAAAGATTAGCGAGGATAATTTAGTTCAAGCTGAAGACTTAAGAGTTAAGCAAGAAAACGCAAAGTTGGAGAGGATAAAAAAAGAAGCAAAAAAAAATGAAAAAAAAAACATAATAATAATGGAGTGAGATAAATGGCTGAAGCTATAGAAGATGGAAATGATGATTCTGATTTTATTATTGATTTCACTACGAGTTCTGCTATAAACAGAGTTAGTCTTAAGTTTTTAATAGTATATTTGCCAATTTTTTGGTTTAGTGGTTTAATAGTTACCACCTTTTGGTACGGCTACACTGTAAGCAAACTACCATGGATAATTAATTTGTTATTTTTACCACTTTTATTGTTAGCACTTATGTTTCTTTTCATTATTAGTTGCTTCTTTTTTAGTAAGCTTCTATTAATTTTAATAAATTTAATGCACCTCCCTAAAGAGGGGATATTCCGCACTGCCAAGGGTGATACTGATTTTGAGTTTTGGAGGCTTAGAACCGAGATAAAGAAAATAACTTTATGGCTAATAAGAAACTGGCCTTTACCTTGGTTAGATGTATTAGCATTTCGCTGGTTTGGAGTAAATATGGATTTTTCGAGCCATTTAAACGATGCCTGGTGTGACGCTGAATTTATTAAGTTTGGAAACAGCGTAACTGTTGGACAAGGGGCAGTAATAATGAGCTCAATGGTAGTAGGTAATTATCTAATCATCAAAAGAATAACTTTCGAAAATTTCGCTCTTATTGGAGGGCAGAGCACGATCGCCCCTGGGACTCACTTTGGAAAAGATACTGTTTTAGGTGCAGTATCAGTTACCACTCTTAATCAAAAACTAGAAGACGGGTGGATATATTCAGGTATTCCTGCTAGAAAATTAAAGCCTAATCAATACGCTGAAATGAGAAGAGATATTATACAAAAAGTAGATGTTGACGAAGAAGAAAAAATTGAAGTAGAGCACGAAGTCAATATCGATGAAGATAAAAAACATTTAATTAGAGGAAAAAAGGGAGGCGTTGAAAAGTGAGCGTTCCGAATTCAATGCGCGTCGGTCCTTTTTGTGCAACCGTACTGGCTAAGAAAAAATATTTGATTTTGTATATTTTTTTAATATGGATAAGTCTACTTCCTGCGATATTGGAAATTTGGTGGTATTGGCAGATGTTGTGGGATGATATAAGACCACTTCATTTCTATGTGTTTTTACCTCTTTATTTAATTGTAATATACATCACAACTGTGTTTGCTGCGATATTCTTTGCAAAAATTTTATTAATTATTGCTAATGTTTTTCATAAACCAAGAGAAGGCGTTTTTCTAAGGGATCCCGCAGATAAAGATTATAGATATTGGAGTCTTAGAAATACAATTAAAAAGTGGCCAATCTGGCTCGCACATAAATTTCCCTTTCCATTTTTGGACAATATTTGTTTCAAGATATTTGGAGTAAAAACAAAATTTTCTAACTCACTTTTTGAAGGTTGGGTGGATACTGAATATGTCGAGTTCGGTAAAAATGTGGTTGTTGGCCAGGGAGCTATAATTCAATCTTCGGTTATTATAGGAAACTTTTTAATCATTAAAAAAACCATTATTGAAGAAAACGTTAGAATAGGCGCACATGTAATAATTATGCCAGGCACCCATATAGGAAAAAACTGTATTTTAAACACTTGGTCGTCTACAATGGTAGGTCAAGAACTAGAAGAAGGTTGGGTGTATAATGGGGGTCCTGCGAAAAAATTCAAGAAAAATAGATTTTTCGAAGACATTCCTATCGAAAAACTTACAAAAACTATTGGAGACCTTGACGGATTATTAAAGAAATACGACGAGCAATATGTTAAGCGGCATGTAAAAAAGAAGATATCTCTCAAAGAAAGAAGAATTCGTATAAGAAAAGAAAAATCCGAAGAAAACCCTGAAGAAAAAACTGAAAAAAAGGATTAATCATGAAAATTGGTTATGTTCAAACCTCTCCCACCTTTAGCGAAAAAACTCAAAATTTTGAACAAGTAAAGAACTTATTAAGCAATAATAAAGCAGATTTAATTGTATTACCTGAACTTTTCGCAACCGGTTACGCTTTCATTTCTAAAAAAGAAGCTGAATCTTTAGCGGAAGATATTAACGGGCAAACCGCTCAATTTCTAAAGAAGTTATCAAAAGATACAGGTGGAGTCGTAATTGGAGGGTTTATTGAGAAAGATGGCAATGAAATCTTCAATTCTGCGATGATAATTTCAAAAAATGAAGTTATCGGCACCTATAGGAAAATCCATCTATACTATAAAGAACACCTATGGTTCTCTCCTGGAAACAAGCCTTTACGAATTTACGAAGTAAACAACATGATAATCGGAATAATGATTTGTTTCGATTGGTTTTTTCCGGAGACAATTCGTACGCTCGCGCTTCTTGGAGCTGATATCATTGCACATCCCGCTAACTTAGTACTTCCGTATTGCCAAAAAGCTATGACTACTCATTGTTTGGTAAATCGCGTTTTTGCTGTAACATCTAACAGAATTGGCAACGAAGTAAGGGGGGAAGACGATTTTAAGTTTACGGGGGGAAGTCAAATCACGTCTTATAATGGGGACATACTATCATCCGCACCTACGGATAAAATCTCTATTAATTTTATAGAAATTGATGTAATCCACGCAAGAGATAAAAAGCTAAATAGTTATAATGATTTACTAAATGATAGAAGACCAGATTTCTATCTTCTATAATCATTTTATTATAAAAAGATTCAAACCATGAAAGCTGCTGTATTTGATGGGCAAAAAATTGCCATTAAAGAAGTGTCTAAACCTGAACCTGAAGATTCTCAAGTTTTAATTCAAGTAAAAGCTGCGGGAATTTGTGGCACGGATGTAGCAATTGTAAGTGGATATCTTCCAACTCCCATCCCGCTCATATTAGGACACGAATTCGCTGGTGAAATTGTAGAAGTAGGGAAAAATGTGACCCCCACTTGGCTAGGTAAACGAGTTACTTCAGAAATTAATAGTAATATTGATTTTGAATGTTATTATTGTAAACGAGAGATGTTTACACAATGCGTCTCTAGAAAAGCCTTAGGGATCGATATCAATGGAGCGTTCGCGGAGTTCATTGCTGTCGAGTCTTATTTGATACACGAATTACCGAAAAAGATATCTCACGAAGAAGCTACCTTTATCGAACCGTTAGCCGCGGCCTATCAAACATTTGAAATTATGCCTATAGAAAAAGACGATAAAATTGTTGCAATTTTTGGTCTTGGAAAGTTAGGCTTATTGCTAACTCAAGTTGCGTTATTAAAAGGATTGAAGTTAATTGTAATTGACGGCTCAGATAAAAAACTTTCCTTAGCTAAGAAGTTTGGCGCACATTATTCAATTAATCGTTTGAGTGTAAATGATATACCAACTGAAATTAGAGATTTAATAAAAAACATTGGAGCTGATATCGTTGTTGATACTACAGGAAACCCAGATGCCATAAAGGATGTTGTTGCTTCGTGTAAAACTCGAGGTAAAATCCACATAAAAAGTACTCACGGGTTAGAGACTCCAATTAATTTTACTGATATTGTGGTTAGGGAAATTACTATTTATAGCAGTAGATGTGGTCCCTTTGATAAAGCTATTGAAGGATTAAGTTCAGGAAAAGTTAAGGTTAAGGAATTAATTTCTAAAGAGTATGAGTTAAATAATATCCAAGAAGCTTTTGCTTCTTACGAGAAAAACCGTGATCATATAAAAACTATTATCTTAATTTAGAAAAAATTACTTGGTTCTCCAAGAAACTTATTATCTTCTTGCAAGTCCTTCGAACTGTATTCTTATTTGGATAAAAAAATTCTGGTCTTGGACATTCGCTATCAAAAACACACGAGTTCTTATCTGAATCGAAAATTAAAGGATAAAATCGGCATCCTTGAGGTCTTATCTCGTAAATTTTACATAATTTTGTTTCCCCATCGAAAAAGAAGCAATGTCCGTTAATATTTTTTAATTGATAAAAATTGTCTTCAGTTTTTTGTACAAAATCTGTTTTTCTCAAGGTTGTTTTATGACTACTAACGATAGCTTCGATATCTTGGTCAGAGAGAATCATCTCTGTCTCTATACAGCAATTTCCACAATCTTCACATATATTCTTCATTTTCCTAATTCTTCTCTCTTAATTAGAACTTCTTTAATATAATAGCAATTTTCTCGATAAGGACAAATTTGGCATCCCCAATCATATTCACAGTCAATCTTTTTTTTCCATTCTTCAATTTTGGCTTTCCATTTCTTAGCAAATTGTGCTGTTATTTCGGAAGAGATTTCTTTGAAATGTCCTATTGAATCTGTATATGTGATAAAGAATATTTCCATAGCTTTGATTAGATTTCCAAATTTTTGGTGATAAAGATGAAAGATTGCATTTCCTAAAAGTTCAAATGAAAAATTGCGTTGTAGTGCATTGTAACTTATTCTACACCAAAATCTCCGAGGAATTGTTCTTATTAGAAAACCCTCAATGCTATTGGAGATAAAAGATAATTGCCTTAATTCATCATTTTCTATTTCACTTTTATTGACTCCAATTAAAATGAATAATCCAAAATCGATAGAGGATTCCTTTATTGCTTTAATTTCTTGACCTAATAGAGTTATATTTCCGTCATGAAGGTTTTCTAATTCCTGAATCGGAAAAACAAGTAAAAAAGATTTTTTATTTACGCCCCCTAATTCTAATCCGGTTTCTTCTTGAAGAATAACTTTTTTAAAATAATCTAACTTAACTCCAATATTAGATTTGCCAAAGAAATTATAATAGTCAAGATTTTTTTGATAAGTAATCAGATTTTTTCCAATTTCGTATTCTTTGTTGAAAAAGTCCCTAAGTCTTTGTATCAACCGTTGATTTTGCATCAATTATTAATAACTCTTTTTATTTATTAAATTGTCCCTTGAACTACTAGTTTGAAAAACATTACGCTTTTAAACATGAACAGCATAATTTATACTAAATTATTATTTTATGTGAATCCCAAGAATAATAATTATAATAGAGAGGCAGAATTATAAAAATTAGATGGAGTAAAGATTATGCCTATTTTAGAGCAACTTAAGGAAGCAACTCAACTTACAAATCCTTGGATTAATAGCTGGAAAAATGAAGGAAAAAAAGTATTAGGATATTTTTGTTCATATATTCCTGAAGAGATCATCTACGCTGCAGATATTTTACCGATCAGGGTTAGAACAAGAACGTGTACAGATACACCAATGGGGGATGCTTATTTAAGTCCTACCGCATGTAGTTATACAAGATGTTGTCTTGAGCAAATTAATAGAAAAGAATTTGGATATCTTGATGGAATTGTTTCGTGTAACTGCTGCGACCAAATTAGGAGACTTTACGACAATATAAGATATAAGGCTCCGTTTCCTTATCACTACATTATGGGTGTTCCAGGTTATGTCAGTGAAACTACAATAGATTGGTTTAAATACGAACTCTCTAAATTTAAAGCAAGTATTGAGAAAAATTTCAATATTAGTATTACCGATGGAAAGTTAGGGGATGCGATTAGATTATATAACAATTCTCGTAAGTTACTTAAAGAGATATATGAGCTCAGAAAACAAGATTCCCCTCCTATTACAGGTAGTGATGTAATAAATATCATTTCAGCAGGACTCTCTATTCCAAAAAATGAGTTTAACGCTTTATTAACACAGCAACTTGAGGAAATTAAGAATAAAGAAGGTAAATCTGATTATAAAGCGAGAATAATGATAATCGGAAGTATGCTTGACGAACCAGAATATTTACAAATTATAGAAAATCTCGGCGGTTTAGTAGTCACTGATTCGGTATGTTTAGGAACTCGATATTTTTGGGATATGGTTGATGAAACTTCGAGTCCTCTTGATGCTCTTGGAGAGCGTTATTTGTCGAAAGTCTCTTGTCCTCGTATGACTTATGGACATTTGAAAAGAGAGCAATTTATGATGGATCTGATTAAAGAGTTTAATGTTGATGGGGTAATTTTTCAAAGAATGAAGTTTTGTGCGATATGGTGGGCTGAGATTTTCATGCTTAGGGACAAATTAAAAGAAGAAGGTATTCCATTTCTTGATTTAGAAAGGGATTACATATTAAGCGGAGCTGGAGCTATGAAAACTCGTGTTCAAACATTTATAGAAATTTTAGAAGCGAGGTGAAAAATATGGATATAGAATTATTTAACAAATACAAAAAACTTGGAAGAGGTAATTGGGGAAAAGATCTTACTATGTGGAAAATGATGTATTTGGGATTTCTAAATCAATATAGAGATGAAGAATTTACACCAATTTTGGATTTATTACTTAATATCTTCCTTGACCTCCCTAAGGCAAGGAAAGAAGGAAAACCCGTTATAATGCATTCATTTAATTATGGACCTGAATTATTTCACGCAATGGACTTAGCACCTCTTATGCAGGAATTATTTAGCGTTGGATTAGCCCCGTTACATCTTAATGAACCTTTTATTGATTTTAGTAATCAAATTGGATATGGAGACAATCCAACAATCTGTAATGCTCAAAGACCATTGATTGGTTCTTTTATGCAAGGTGTCTCGCCAATTCCTGATTTACTATTCTTTCTTTCAACGCCTTGTAATTCTCTTGCTATGACTTATCAAGTTTTTGAACATTTGGCTAAAATCCCCGCATTTAATATAGATGTCCCTTATTGGGCTTATGAACAACAAGATAACGAATTTTACGATGAGAATACTATTGGTTATATGGTAAAGCAAGTAAAAGAATTAATATTATGGTTAGAAAAAGAAACAAAGCAGAAGTTAGATTATGAAAATCTCCAAAAAACAATGAAAAATGTGAACCTATCAAGAGAATACATATTAGAGTTTAACGAACTTTTAAAAACGATTCCTTGCCCAATGCCGAGCATAGCAGGTTTTGGGAATTTTCTTGCTATGGTGACTCGTGGTGGCACTGATGATGCTGTTAAAGCTACCAAATGGCTACGTGATTCTGCTCTAGAAAATATTAAAGATGGGATAGCAGGTGTACCTGATGAGAAGATTAGAATTGCTTGGCCTTATACTCATGTCTTCTTTGATGCTGACCTTCTCACTTGGTTAGAAGAAACATTCAACGCAGTGACGATTATGGATATACTTGGATACTACCAAGTCCTACCTCACGATACATCTACAATAGAAAAATGTTATGAGAGTTTAGCTAAGGGAACATTAGATTTCTCAATGGTGGGAACATGTCGTGGCCCAATTGAGTTTTATATCGAATTTTTATTAAATTATGTAAAAGATTATAAAATAGATTGTGTGATTATGCCAATGCAATTTGCGTGTAAACACGCATATGCGATGGCCCGAGTTGCTTCTGAAGCTGTGCGAGAACAAACAGGAATTCCAGTTTTAATTTTTGGTTGTGATCCTTATGATTCACGAGAAGTAACTTCAGATGCTATAAGAGAGAGGATTTCAGAGTTTCTCACTCAAGTAGTTTTATAAAGGAGGTTTATTATAGAATTGTTAGTAGCTGGATGTGATGTTGGTTCATTAACAGGAAAAGCAGTAATATTACAGGATGGTGAAATTTTATCTTATAGTATCGTCCCGACCACGCCAAAGCCAGAGAAAACTGCGCGCAATGCAATGGATGCAGCACTTCAAAAAAAAGACTTATCTTTGAATGATATCGAATTCATTATAGGGACGGGATATGGTAGGATCAAAATTCCTTTTGCCAATTCTCAAATATCAGAATTGTCATGTCATGGTAAAGGCGCTCACTCTCTTATCCCATCAGTTAGAACGATAATTGATGTGGGAGGTCAGGATTGTAAGGTAATTAAAGTGGATAAGAACGGAAAGATTCTGGATTTTGCCATGAATGATAAGTGTGCCGCAGGAACGGGAAGATTTTTGGAAGTAATGGCTAGAACTCTCGAACTCAAGCTTGAAGAGCTCGGTCCTATATCTTTAGAATCAAAGAATCAGGCTAAAATAACTGCTCAATGTAGTGTCTTTGCTGAAACAGAGGTAGTTAGTCTTATGGCTGATGGTATAGAAGTATCAGATATAGTAGCGGGGATCCACGATGCTGTAGCTTCTAGAATTATGTCTCTTGTGTATAGAGTTGGCCTTGAAGAAGATTTGACCATAACTGGAGGAGTAGCAAAGAATATAGGAGTTGTAACCTATTTAGAGAAAAGGTTGGGGGTCACATCAAAAAAATTACCGGTTGATCCCCAAATAATAGGAGCGTTAGGAGCTGCATTAGCAGCAAAAGAGCAATAAAAAAAATATTTTTTTTATTTTAATAAAAGGTCTATTTAATTCAATTTCATTTAATTGTTTTCTCTATTAGCTGAGAAATATCATATGCCTTGATTTCATCGTTTTTAATATTAGTTTTGAATTGATTTAGACAAAATGGGCAAGATGAGACTATTGCTGATGCATTAGTATCTTTAGCTTCTTCGATTCGTTCACGAGCAGCGAATTCTGACAAATCTTTAAATGCAGCTCTCACTCCACCACCAGAACCACAACACCATGCATTATGTTTATTTCGATTCATCTCAACGAGTTCAATCCCCGGAATTTGTTCTAAAACAGCTCTAGGTTCTTTATATATTCCCATATGACGCCCTAAATGGCAAGGATCATGGTATGTTATTTTCATATTAAGCTCTTGTTTAAACTTTATTGTTCCATTTTTTAAATTGCTTAATATAAACTCAGGTAAATGTAAAACTTCAATTCCATGCTTTATTCCAAATTTTTTAGGATAGATGTCCTTTAATGCTCTGAAACACCCCGCACAGGAGGTTATTATCTTTTCAATCCCCGAATGTTTAAACATCTTAACATTATCTTCTGCTATTTTTCTTGCATAATCCACTTGGCCCGTCATATATATAGGAGAACCACAACAACTTTCGTTTTCAAGAATTTTAAACTCAATACCAAGTGTATTCAATATTCTAACGGTAGAAATAGCAATTTCTTTTTCTCGATAACTTGATGTACAGCCAACAAAGTACGCTAATTTTGCGTTTGAAGATTGGAAAGCATCTGAAGGAAACCAATCTTGTCGACTTTCATGTTTTTCTCCATAGGGATTATGAAGATCTGCTACATATTTTGTGTACTGTTTCTGTTCGGGCATTGGACCAAATCCCGCTCGAACAGCTTCTTCTCTCATTGCCATTAACCATTCACCAGCATAAGTGTGAAGCTCTGGTATTTGGCATTGCTGAGTACACGCTAAACATAAAGAACATTCATAAAAAATCCGAGCTAGATTATCAGTCCATTTTAGTTTATTTGACATTAAACCCCAAGTAAGTAAATTTTTTCCTCCCAAATAATATGCTTCAAACTGCCCAAATTCACCTGAGGGACAAACCCGAGCCCAATTGACATCTTGAAAAACAGTTCGACAGGTTCCACATTTCCCACATTGGTATACTATATCCTTATAATGTTCAATCCCTTTATGCCTATCTAACGTATGGTCTTCTTGTTTTAAATCTATTTTTTCTATACCCATACCTCTTATATATCTAACTTTTTTTGCCATATTAACTACCCCAACCATGTCCTGGATTCATTATCATATTTGGATCCAAAAGTTTTTTTATTTTTCTAATCAACTCAGTAGTAGCAGGTAATGTCTTTTCCTCATACACCTCATGAGCCCAAGGTGGAGCCTTATACATTACAACACCATCAATCGATTGAACATCTTCATGGATTTCCTTTAATACTTGTCGAGCAGCCTCAATTTCCTTGGGATCATCTTTATTAAAATTTATGTTTGTTCGAGCAACACAATAATGACCACCAAATAAAATTCGGGAGTAAAATTGCGGAGTACGCCCGTATTTTAGGGCTTTATCTCTTGCTAAAGCATAAAATTTCGCGATGTCTCGAGTTGAACAATAACTCCCAATCCATTGACCTCCTCCCCCCCTAGAGAAATTCCAGCAGCCCCATAATTGAATTGGTATCGTACTGAGAAGATCTGTATCAATTCCTTGGGGTTCAATAAGCCTACCTTCTTTTAAGATGGCTTCAATTGCTTCGCATTGAGCTTCATGTTGTTTTTGGGTATATGCCTGTGTGGTAATAATTCCTGCGAAATCGGGTAATTTTTTTTCTAAGGGATCTATAGGAATCTTTTTTTCATGTGCGGCTAATGACGATTGAAGCCACCCATAGTTTTGAATTACAAGATCACATATACCTAACCCCACCTTCGAAAGCTTAAGCATAACTGGGACTCCAATATCCATAGTCCTTCCAACCACAAGATAATTCCTTCTATATGGTAGTTTTGGCCATAGTTTTATGGCTGCTTTAGTCACGATTCCTGTAGAGCCTTCCCAACCAATGAACAAACCTGCTAAATCGGGTAATGGTTGTCTCCCATACCAGTAATCAGAAAGACAACAAGAACCTACTTTCACTAATTCACCCGAGCCTAAGACAACTTCTAAACCATTGATGAATTCTGCTCCAGTTCCACCAAGCATTCCCAAATCAAACATACCATAACATAAGCAAGAAGCTACTACTCCAGTTCCCGGTGGTGACCAAGTTACGCCCGCTCTTAAATCAGTATTGTGTTTTTGAAGGTAACCCTGTAAATCGGCCCATGTTGTTCCGCCTTCGACTAAAGCATACATATCATCTTCATTCACTTCAATTATTCTATTCAGCCTTCTCAGGTCAACAACGATCCCTCCCTTTATTGGTGTAGCAGTAGAACCAAAGTTGATCCCCGAAACCCAAGGAATTATTGGAATTTTGTGATTATTTGCAATTTTAACGATTTCTTGGACTTCTTCCGCTGAATTTGGCATTATTACAATATCGCATATTCCTTCTGGTTCAGCCGTGATAAAATCATAGTGGTAGAGAAATGTAATTTCAGGTTGATCTGAGACATATTTTTCTCCAACAACTTTTCCTAATTCATTAACTATTTCGCTATTAATCATTTTTATTTCACTTATTAAATAATACTAATTCACTCCCATATTTATACAAATTTTAGAGAATTTAATTTTTATTTAACCAAATTATTATTTAAATATATAGAAACATGTATAGAAATCTCATCAGTAATGAGAAAAAAAATTAAAGTATTTGGTGCTGCAGTTGATGCGAGTGACTTCCCTCTTAGTATTCAGATGAAACTTGCTTACTTAAATCAATTAACTCAAAATTTTGGTAATAGATCAAATTTCATTGATCCCTATGAAGCTTTTCTTATACATTCTAGTATTTTAACAGAGCAAAAATTCATCAAGATTGGTAAATTTCCTATTGACTCTTGGCTAACACCTAAACCCAAACTGGAGGATTTCCATCTAATAAATCAATTTAATTTCTCAAAATTTACAAATGATGGCTTATTAAAACCAATTTCAGATAATCTTATGAGATATATAAACATTAATGTATTACCAGACATTCCTTTAATGATTGGAGTCGATCACTCGTTAACGGGAGGAGTTTTAACTGCTCTTTCCAAAGAATATGGACCTGAAAATCTATTAGTCTTAATTTTTGATGCTCATTTTGATGGATTACCAGCGAATATATCGATCGATATCTCAAAATATACTAACGATCATCCCAATGAAGTAAATCCTTTAGTACTTGAATATAATTATTCACAAATGGAAGGTATTGAGATTAAAAATACTTACACATGTGCTTCGTTTTTATATAATTTAATAAATACTAAAATCATAAGACCTGAAAATTTGATAATTTTTGGATGTCAAGATTATCCAGATGAAAGATATCGAGCTTTAAATGATCCGAGAATTGTAGAATTTGTTGAGTTTTATGATACAATAGAAAAAAACGGTGTTAAATTCATACCCAAAGCAGAAACTTCACAAATGCTTGATAGATTAAATCAAATCCTAAAGGATACAGTGAAATCAAATTTCTATCTGTCTTTTGATGTAGATGTTGGTGCTTTAAAAGAAATTATTGCTTCTCGATTTAGAAATGTTCTAGGACTTGATCAATCAACTATCATTAGTGCTGCTAAAATTATTAACAGCATAATAAAAACAGCAGATAATAAACTAGTCGGTCTTGATGTGATGGAAATTGAAACTTATTTATTAAATAAGGTTTTTCCTAAGTCAGGTAGGGAAGATCAAACAATTGAAGTGGTGGATAATTTTCTTAGAATCTTTTTTTAATTAAAATGGATTTCTTATAAATTAAAAAAAAAAAATAAGAATTATTGGGTATAACACCTTTTAGGTGATCATTAAATTTAAGTTTTTACTCATAGCCGCTTAGAACGGCTTGAACGTAAATACGGTCGTTTTCGAGGTTTCTATACCCTTTTTTTTTCTTTTTATTACTTTTTATTAAATAACTATACAAAGGACGCCCCGCGAGATTTGTAAATGGAATATATCCAGATTCCACAAGGAAAGTGTGAAGAGCGTATAATATATGTCCGTATTCCTTATCTCTCTGCTTTCTTCCTGCTCCGTTTCTTTTCACCTGTGAATTTTTACTTTCTATCTTGTTGGTGGTAATGTGTTTTCCTTTAAAAATTTTGAATATAGGAGTGAGCATCCGAATCATCCACTTTTTAGCGCCCGCACGGATGGATAACTTGTTAGTCTCGAAATTTACGAAAATTTTGGCAATACCTTCTTTCTGGAACGAATCGGATTGGTACTTCTCCAATTTTTGCCGCCATCGTTCGTTCTTAGTTTCCGACATATCTGCTTTTCGAGGTCTGCCTCTCTTTTTCTGAATCTTGCCTTTAATGAACTTGATCTCCCACTTAAACGCGAGCTCATACTTATTGCGATAAAATACCTTCCAATGCGTGTAGATCTTATAATGTAAAAAGTGAGGACCAAGTTTTTCATATTTGCTGATGATAACCTCTCCACGTTGCTTTTGGGTATGTAATTGAGCCACATGAATTACTTTACTACCGAATATCTTAGCAATTGATTTGTAAGAAGGCTCGCCATCGGTGATGAGGACTTTAAGTCTTTCTCTACACGCTTCAGGGATTTTGTGGAAAGCTTCAAGAATTGATGTCTTGAGATCGCCCTCATCTGCGAGTCCGATGGAAAGCGTTTCGAATTCATTGTTGATAAATACAATTTCTGTATCAGAATTGCCTCGAGAACCCAAATATGTCTCATCTCCTAATATTACTCCTCTTGGAAGTGCTTTTAATTTCTGCTCAATTACCTCCGAATTCTGTTGGAAAGCTTGTGAAACAAACGATTTTTTAAATTGACTTAACTTTTGTTGAGGAATTCCCCATTGTTTTGCCACTCCAGTGAGCGGAAACTTTAAAATAAATAGCTCGTAAAGGATCTTTTTAATCATTTGTTGGTAAGATAATAAATTCCACATTTCAATATCCCTTCCAAACCGTTTCCCACATTTTGAACACATAATTCTATGCTCTCTTTTATATTCCAAATTGTTGAATCCATCCCATATGAGAGAACCTAAATGAGCGCATATTATTTGAGATGTTGATTTTGAATTCAGTTTTTGTGGTCCAGAAAAAAGATTTATAGGTATCTTTTCATCTAAATTAGAATAAATTGTCATTTTAATACACCAATTTTTTATCTCTACTTATTACTGGGGAGAACTCCTATATTAATGTTTTCCTTGAGGTTGAGACCCCACACAGCATAAAGAATGATAGTTTGCTGAATGAAAAAATAATACATCCAAGAGTTTAAATGGTATCAATCTAAATTTTTACTAAATAAGTAAAAGAAAAAAAATTTGGTTATCACCTAAAAGGTGTTAATACCGAATTATTTTAATAACTATTTCTTTTCTTCTCTTAGATAGAAAAAGGTATTGAAGACCACTAATACTATCATTACTATGGTGTCTAACCAATGAAAGACGAGATTAGTTGCTGAGCGAATTAAGTATATATTAGAGGTAAGATTGACAAGGACTAATATAATAAGCAACATAATTGCAAACAGGAAAAACAATTTGATATAATCCCAATCTCCCTTAATTATTCCAAGCAAAACTGGAATTCCAAGAGCGATTAGGGCTCCACCAAAAAGACGCCAAAAGTGAGGGTCAAAATAGGGCGCATCATTAAGAGAATAAACAGCTTCAGGAAGAAACACATACATTATACCATAGACAAATGCGACTATCATGTTAATAATTAACACAATTTTCATTTCTTTTGAGAATTCTGCCATAATTTATATACCTTGAATTTAGTTTTTTAACAAAATTATAAAAAATTATTATAAATAATATGCAAGATGCATATAAAAGTTTTTACAAAAAAGTAAATCAAAGTGCAATAATGATTTATTCTTTTACATGATTCTAACCCATATTTTTAGCTTTTTTATTATTTAACAACTAAAAAACACATAAATTCAAAAAGAAAAAAAAGATATATAGAATAGGAGGATGATTGGTCTGAGTTGAATCAAACCAAACTCAATCCTCCGTTCTATATACAGATTAAAGATTTCAACCCTCGATGAGACTTTCTCTTCTTAAGTGCTATCTCTTTCCTATGGATACTCAATAAGAAGTGAGGATTTAATTCTATTTATAGTTTTTATTGTTGAACATTCATGGAAGTTCCGAATCGTAATGGAATTAAGACTATTCAAATGAATAGAAAATAAGATTTTATAACTTCTCATGGGTATTCTGAGAAGAATAAAGCAGTCTAGTAAACACAATAAGGCAAAAAATTTTGAATTATTTGAGTATGAAATATAATCTCCTATTATTTTTTCCTTTATTTACAGTCTTAATAATTTCAATTTCGCCTACTTCTTTTAGACTTTTAATGTGGGTTCCACCATCTACTTGTTTATCGATGTCTCCAATTTTAACTATGCGAAATTCTTGTAAATCTTTAGGTAAGCCAACAGCTAACCTTGCAAGTTCGGGTTCTTCTAATACTGCGGCTCTAGACATCGTTTCAATAGTGATTGGGAGGTCTTGTTTAATTATTTCGTTTGATTCCTCGACATAGGTTCGCAACTTTTCGGGTGAATAATCCTCCATTGAGAAATCCATTCT
Source organism: Promethearchaeota archaeon (assembly GCA_019057795.1). GTDB lineage: Archaea > Asgardarchaeota > Lokiarchaeia > Sigyniarchaeales > SOKP01 > SOKP01. Next base: position 21,656 of record JAHLWS010000024.1, read on the forward strand.
TGCTTTATCTAATTCAATCTGATTACCCGTGATTTTAGCGTTCGCTCTTCGGAATAGTAGGTTTGAGATGAGATGGCAAGCAGTATGATATCGCATGTATGTATATCGCCTTTCCCAATCGATTTCGCATTTAACCAAGTCTCCTTTTTTTAATCCCGGTTTTTCTACTTCGTGGCTAATTTCTCCAGAAAATTTGCCTACATAAACAACCTTGAATTTTTCACCGTCTTTAGTTATATAACCCTCGTCCCATGGTTGACCGCCTCCTTTAGGGTAAAAGGCTGTTTTATCAAGGACAATATATTTATCATCTTTCACAGAAACAACTTTAGCGTCCCAATTCTTTAAATAGGAATCTTTCATGTATAATGCTTCAGTCATAAAGTATAAAAAAGTAGTTACACTTATAATTTTATTCTTAAGAGTTTCGGCCAATTATCCAAAATCTCTAAAATTCAACTAGTTCTTAAAAATAACTAGTAAGAATGTTAAATCGATGAAAAATTTTAAATTTAGATAAATTTTTTTATTTTAATCTTTTTCATAGAGTTCTCCGGGTTTTGCACCACAAAAAGCTTCAATCTTCATAAATTTCATTTCTTTGGAGCAATTAGGGCAGAAATATTTATCAGGCTCTTTATCTGTAAATGAATACCCACATTCTTTACAAACTACCGCGTTCATAGTATTTTAATCACGAATTAACTTTTAAAATGTTCTTATTATAAAATAGAAATCATCTAAGCCTTATTTAAATAAAAGATAAGACTTATTTGTTTTTTTTAATAATTTAAAAAAAAGATAGTGTATTATAATTTTTATCACTCATCTTTAATATCCTTGTATAATTATATGAAAGATAAATGTTTTTAGGAGAATTTAAAAGAATTATTATTTATCCTTAGTTGATGAATCTATGCTTTATTTTTTATTTCTTTATCAAATTGAATCAGGAGAATTACTTTATGAGAAAGATTTCCAAGCAGATATTGATTCTCATATGGACCTATTTGGCTCTTTTTTTTCTGCATTAAAATTATTTGTTTCTGAAATAGCAGATGATAGTACAGGGGATTTAAAAACAATTGGATTAGGGCATTTAGTTGCTTCTATAATTAGGATACTAGAAGCCAACATTGACTTAGTGATAATCGCAGAAAATGATGATAAAAAAGAAATTCAAAAGTTAAGTTCAAAACTTAAAAGCATTGTTTTAAATTATAAAGAGTTATTCTTAGTTAACGCCGTTAAATCGGAAGATTTCGAAAAATTTGATAAAGAAATTAATGAAATCATACTTTCCCATCGAAAAATATTAGATCCTAATTTATTAATTGAAAAACAGAAAGATTTATTAAAAACTATATGGCATCAGAGAGGAAAAATTTCAGATCAACTAAGAGACAGAAGAAAAGATTTAGAAAACGAGAGAACAATTATAATTAATAAACTTCTAAAAGAAGATAATGTTTTAAAAAAATTTTCCTTATGCAAACTAATACTAGAGCTCTCAGATAAGCTTGAAGACGAACAATTCTTTTTAGAGTACGAAAAAAAGGAAAAAATTATAGCGAATCAAATCAATGACCAGAAAATACGATTAAAATATTATCTAAACCGAGTCAAGGAATCGTTAAAAGGAGCCTCAAGTGCTTTCAGAGAAAGGACACTAATAGAAGGTGATTTTAAAGAAGTTTACACGAATCTGTACTCTTTTAGTTCAAAATTAAAAAATTTTGCTTCTGTAGAAGTTTACGAGAAATACTATCATTTAGCGAGCAAATTAATACTCAGAAAAGGGATCACTCCTGAAGAGTTTTCATTGGTAATTGACGAGATAAGCAATATGGACGAAAATGTTGAATCCTATTTTCACATTGGAATTTGAACCATTACCCTAAAACCCTTGCGGGGGTTGTCAACACACATCTAATATTTTTATGTATGTCTCATTCAAAAAAGGGTATATTATATACATTTAAGTGAATTCTATTTATCATTTGAATCTCAACGTAAAAAAGCGCGCAAATTTTTTGCATACTTTACAATAGTAATAACCTTCTTCTGTACCAATTGTTTTAGTTTTACATTTCAGACAAAATATCATTCTAAATCAATTGTTAAAAGTTGCGATTTATTTTAAAGTTTGAAATTATAGGAAAAAAGTACGCTTAAATTTTGATTGATATTTAAAATAGTAAGGAATATAATGTAAAACTATAAATTTTAAATAATTTAATATAAATCTCAGAGATATCAATTTGAAAAATAACCGAATTTTTTATTCAAGTGAAGCGCATGAAATTTGTTGAATATAAGAACGAAAAATTTGAAATTAAGAATGGTTTTCTAGATCTTGGTTTATTAGAAATTAAAGATATCTCTGAAATTGAAGGTTTAGACAAAGTTGATATAACTCATCTAGAACTCAGTTCAAATGAGATTACGGAAATAAAAGGATTGGAAACGCTTCAGAACCTAGAAGTATTAAATTGCGGAAGCAATAATCTTACTGAAATTTCGGGATTAGACGAATTAGTAAACCTGAAAATCTTGCATTTAGCATCAAATCAAATTGCAGAAATAAATGGGCTAGATAGTCTTACTGAGTTAAAGGAATTATATTTAAGAGGGAATCAAATTAATCAGTTGAGCGGATTTAATTCTTTAACTTCGCTTCAAAAATTAGATTTGTCTTGGAACTTAATTAGTAATGTAGAAGGGCTTGAATTACAAACTTTAGAAGTGTTATGGCTTGCTGGAAATTCGCTAACAAAAATCGAGGGTCTTGAAGATCTTAAAAATTTGAAAGTTTTAAATGCGGCAGGTAATCAAATAACTGACATTCAGGGGCTTAAAAATCTGAAAAATTTAAAAGATTTATATCTAAATGATAACCAAATACAAGAATTAAACGGTTTAGATTCTCTTACTCAGTTAGAGACGTTGTGGATTACGGCAAACCAAATTGAACTGATTAAAGGTCTAGATAACTGTAAAAATTTACAAGTTTTAAATTTAAAAGATAATAAAATTCGCGAGATTAACGGATTGTATTCGTTAACGAAATTAAATAAACTTTTTCTTTCTGGGAACGAGATTACTTTCATAAAGGGACTTGAGACCCTTCAAAATTTAGAGACGTTAGATTTAGGAAATAATCAAATTAATCAGATAAAAGGGCTAGAATCTCTAATGAATTTAAAGGATTTATGGCTTAACGGAAATAAAATTCTCCAAGATTTGCTTGACCAGCTCGGGGGGCTTGATTCAAGTGGATGTGCTTTAGATCCAATAAAGTTTGTGGAATATTGTCTGATTAATTTATAAATTCCTACTCTTGTAATGAAATAAAACTATTCATATCGTTTGTTACTATATTACCTCTTAAACCGTATTTTTTTTTTAGTTTGATATATCTTAAACTTGAAGGATTTAAAATACAGAAAACTTAAATTATTCCCTTTTTAATCTTCGTACATGTTAGTATTTAAATATTTCTTCTTAGATTATATTGCTAATAATTATAAATTTAAAAAAAAAAGTTGATAGAATTGATAAAAACAAAATACTTTAAACGAATACTTTTGATTTCAATTTTTATGATATCTTGCGTCTATATTAATCCGGCATTATTCTCATCGAACCAAGACCAAGATTCTACCGTTCTGGATGATTTTAGCCAAGAAGCACCTAAGTATAGTATTACTGGAGATCACCCATGGTGGGATCCCTCTTTTAGATCAAGACAGTTAATAAATATTACAAATCCATATTCAGAAAGCTTTGAAAATTTTGGAGTCTCTTTTGATTTTAATTATACTGATTTAGTTGCTGAAGATAAATTAAATGCAAGCTTAAAAGATATAAGAATCATTGAATACATTGGAGAAGATCCCTTTTTAAGAAAATATTATTTCATAAAGGATTATCCTACCGATGATATAGTAACTATTTGGTTTGATACAAACGCTACTGCAAGCACAACAGAAACTGACACTTATTTATATTACGGTAATAACGACGCAGAGATATTAACCAGTCATTTTATGAATCAATCTTTAGATGATGCTGCAAATAATTTCGGATGGATTAGAAATGGTAATTTTGAACTTGACCCAGTGGGTCAAGGAACCAACCCATTACTTGATAGTGTGTTTGGATGGTATTGGTCAGACGACCTTCCTGACTCAGATTATCCAGATTATGACCCGCCTGCCCCAGGGTCTAATTATCAGCATAATTTATCTACTTATACGGGCCAACATGAACAAGTATATGAAGGCACTTATTCATTTAAATGGGGTAATACAGCTCATCGTGTTGATACGGGTGTAACTGGAAATGATTTTATTGGAACTTTATTTTGCACTCCTTTTGTCGTTCCAAAAGTATCTGGTGGATCAAATAAAATTTATATACAAGCTTGGCGTAATATTAGGGTATACGATCATGGACCGAAGTATATGGGATATTACTTAAAGATTTCTAATAATTTCAATGAAGATGTGAATATAGGACATGACTCATATCCAAGTACTACATATTCTAGTGGGGAGGTAGAAAGTTGGGAGAGTATAGGGAAGAACGAGGATGAAACAGTGCTTAAGGATAATTTTCTTATTCTTGATGATGCTAATACTGGAATATTAGGCGAACTAACAGATATTATTTATATAGATGTCACTGACTATCAAGGTGAGACAATTTTCTTAGAATTTATAATGTACGGTGAAGAAAATCAAGTGGAAGCATTTGGGCAAATAGATGATGTAAGATTTAATTATACATTAGATGCAACTTTAAATCCAGAAATTGAAGAAAGAAGGGCAGATGTTACAATAATCACTAGAGATATTGATGGTAGAATTGTTCCTAACGCTGAAGTTTCAATAGTGAACATGTCACTTCCGAGTCCAATTTTGGATACGAAAAATACATCATTAGACGATGCATCTGTTATTTTTACCGGCTTAGATTATGGAACATATAATATAACTGTTAATTATACAATCCCAAGTACGGGTATTGAAACAGTAGTATATGATAGTAGTTTAATAGGGGGGAGAGATTTTTTAATTGATAAAACGAGGCATAATTTTACGATAATTTTGGATATATGGACTATAGATTTTGAGATTGTAGACTCAAGTAGAGAGCCTTTAAATTATGGGTTTATAGAAATTTATAATATAACCGATACAGGCGAATTTTTAGATAACCTTACTCTTGATTCAGATGGAAAAGCCACTTTTCGATGGAAAAATCAGACAAGTTATTATTATCAAGTTTACTATAACAATATTGATTATAATCTTAATCCTATAGCGCTAAATGAAAGTTATATCTATAGACATAATTATGATAAAAAAGATGTGAAATACATAGAACATACATTAAACGTAAACCAGACAAATACAGCCACAGGAGATTTCTTTTCTGTTAGCGAGTATATATATACAAATGGGTCAAGAACTTTATTAAGCAACAAGAAAATAATTAAAGCAAACATAACATTAACGGGAATGGACGCACACCTCGACGATGTCTCCATTTATTATATTGATAAATATAATTCAACACCAACAGAGGATAATCTTATTTTCTATAATGACAGTTATACAGACTCAGATAATAGTGATTTTATTCAAATTGACATAAGAGAACCACCAATAAACCCGAGTAATTTAAAATTAGATGCTTACGAAGTCTTTGGTTTACTTATTGAAGTAAATGGCCAAAATTCGACTCAATGTAATGGAACGATTAAAATAGATCTTTTTGAAACTAATAATATTTATAATATTACAGCTTTAGCCAAGGTTAATATTCGTGTTATTGATTCAGTTGGAAATGAGGTTATAGGTTGCCTTGTAAAAGTAAATAGCACGATGATTTCGGAAGAGTTTTTTGAAACCACCTTAAGAACAAAAGAATTTGGTAATGGGTATGCGTTCGGACAGATAAATACTGAATTGCCCTTATGGTTTTTAAAAGGTGAAACTTATAATTTTTCTTTAGTGTTTTTTGGAACACACAAAGATTTAATTGTAAATAATACTCAACCAAGTCAGTGGACACCCGAAGAGGGCGTTAATGTGTATTACTATAATTATACGGTCAATCAAGCGTCTAATCTAACATTTGAAATTTTTCTAGGAGTCGGCGTAAATATAAGTGATTATAAAACGAAATTTGAAAGTATGACTTTGGATGAAGATGTTATCTGGGGGCAAAATGTAACAGTTCAAGTTAATTTTTATTCAACTACTGATAATTGGCAAACTTCTGAACCAATCACCCTTCCAGCAGAAGTTATATGTTCTATTAAAGCTACAGGCCCTGGGAGTATTGTTCTTTTAACATTGAGTATGGAATCAAAATTAGGGAACGGACTTTTCGATGTTGAATTTAATTCCAGCCTTCTATCAGCAGGTGGAAGAGGTGAAGTTTATTCAATTATCATATCTGGAAGCAAAACAGGATATAGTAATCCTAATGATGTAAGTGATACAACTTTTATAGATGCTGTCCCAACTGTTCTAAAAATGCACGATTATTATGATTCTTTAATAGAAATTTCTGAATTCTCTCAAACATATGGTGAAAATGTCAATTTAACGGTTAAATATTATAATGATACAAATTCCCCATTGAAAGAGGCAACGCTATCTTATGAATGGCTTTCTATGGATCCAGTTCTATTCTATGAGGATCCTAATAATGAGGGATATTATACTGCTACTATTAATACTACAATTGCAGGAATTTGGGGTGTAAAATCGATTAAAGTAACTGCTAGTTTAGAAAATTATTCAACACAAACTTTAATAACCTCTATTAATATTGGAAAAAGACCTACAACGCTTAATGGCCAAGAAGATTTAGTATATATAAGTTCAAAAGTTTGGGTGGAAGATCCTCATAATTTCACTTATGAATATAAAGATTCGATAACAGGTAATTTAACTGGAGATTTAGATGTTGCCATTTTTTCTTGGCAAAAAATGGATGAGCTGGGAGAACCAATCGCCGGAATTGACGGTACTGGAATTTTAACTCAAAACGAAAGTAAAATATATACATTAGATTTCAAAACTGAACTCAAGAGCATCGGTTTTTATTTTTTATATGTAAACTTGTATAAAGAAAACTATGAAGAAAGAGCTGCTCTTATTAATTTAGAGATATTATATCGCGAATTTGAGGTTAAATTAAATGTAACTCATCTAGATGGAAATCAGATCAGTGTTGTTCAAGGAAATGATGTTGAATTTGTACTTTCTTTAACTGATCTAACAAGAAACAATATTTCTTTAGAAGGTGCGGCAGTAATATTAGATATAAATAACGCATTATACACTTTAATAGAATCATCTCCAGGTGCGTATACATTAAATTTTACAACAGCAGATATCGATACCTTCTTTGCACCTCAACCATTAACAGGAATCATAACAATTCAAAAAGCCAATTTCACATCACAAGAAATAAGAATTACTATAGTTGTACAAATGGAAGAAATATTTCCTGGCATGCCCGTGTTTTACTTTATTTTAATTGTTGCCTCTATTATTGGTATAGCTGGAAGTTTAATAGCTTATAGAGTTATTCAGCAAGCGAGAATTCCAAAGTTCGTCAAAAAAATCAGGAAAGTTAAAAGTAAGATAAAATCAAAAAAACCTATATCTGAAACTTATGCAATCAAAACAAAGAAACAAATGATGCTGAAATTATTCAGAGAAGATTGGAAAGCTTTAGACCTTTCCCTTGAAGATACATTAGGTACGCGTGATTTGAAATTAAAGACTATTCCATTGAAAGAGAAGAAATCCAAAAAAGGAGGCGATAGAGACTAATGCCAATTGGATTTATCGTAATGAGATGGGACCCTAAAGTAAGTACGGATATTATTACAAAGTACCCCGAAGAAATTATCATATCGGATGAGACCTTAATGCAAATCTATGCGGCTCATGAATATACAGGAGAACCTGGAATGATAAGCTTAATGGTGGGTCATTTGAATATTGCGTCATACTATACTGGAGGTGAAAGACCGTTATATCTCATTTTAATTTTAAACTTGGATGACGACCCAGACCTTTACGAAGGCGGATTGGCGGATATATCACGGATAATCCTTCAGAATTTTGAAAATCGAGCATATCTCGAAATGATTCCCTTTTTGTTTCAACGTTTGTCTGCTTACCCTCATCTAAACACTGAACAAGCTCTCGCTTTAACTTATCAAGATGAAATAAATAGATTACTCATTAACAGATTAAGAGACGAAGGAGTTGTTTCCAAATCAGAACTAAAAGTGTGGCTAAAAGATAAATACCGTAGAGGCTTTTTTGATATTGATGCGATCTTAATTGAATTGATTAAAAAAGATATAATAAAAGAAGCTTCTGTAAAAGGAATGCCTTCTGAACTAATATTTTTCATAAACGACATATTCATAATTAGAAAGCCACCTATCAAAATATTGAGCGATCTTATAGGACGAGGACTTCCTGAACCTTTAGTCGAAGGTTACAACTCTGAAGTTAGAAGATTCTTTCAAAATTATCGACCTTCTGAAGATGACAATTTGAAAATAGTAGATCTTCTCACTGATCCACAGTTATCTGAGATATTAAAATTAATGAGAATAGCAATAGTAACCAGGAATACTTTGGAAAAACTTAGAAAAAAAGGAGTAGATGATATAGACGGCGGAATTAAGAAGTTATTAGATAATAAAATTATACAAGTATTCCAAGGCGAAAATGGAGCTAAATATTATGCATTACTTTCTGACTTACATATTTCCCTTGTATATCCTAGATATATTTTAAGTACGATACTACATCAATACGATGTAAAATCGAAATCAGAGCCGGTTTTAATTGAGTATCTGAATGTGCTTGAAGATGCATATCGCCCTTACAAGCTTAAAACAAAAGCTATAGAATAAGTTATTTTTATTTTTTTTTTTAATTTTTTTTATGTAAATGTTGACAGTCATTATATTTTGTCAGTAAATCAGTCATTCGATTTTGTCAATTTTTGTCACTATTCTCCTAGTTTTATGATCGTATTTTGTACGTGATATTAAGATTAAGCTTATACATTCATATAAATCTTACGAACGCTAGTTTTATCTCACTTTAAATGTGTCACTCTCATGACTGACGACAATACATCAAGCGCCAAAAAATCACAAATAGAAAACTAGAAAAAATTAAGGATTTTACTGACATTTTTCATGACTGACGATTTGTGGGCAGCAACTTAATAAATGTCAATGAATTACTGATTTTGTGACATTTTTTAATTACTGATTACAATGTAAATTAAGTTTTATTATTAAAACTAAATCATTTTACGAGTTTTATTTACTCATCATTCGTATTAACAGGGTCATTCGGATCAGTAGAGTAATCATTAACTTCTTGTCCATCAGTCAATCCATCGTCATCCGAGACAGAGTCGTTTGGATCGGTATCATTTTGGTATTCTTGAAGATTTGTTAAACTATCACCATCAGGGACATTTGTAGAGTCATCAACATTAGGGTTTAAGCTGTTATTTACTTCCCATCCGTCTGACATTCCATCATCGTCACTATCGGGGTTATTCGGATCAGTAGAGTAATCAATAACTTCTTGTTCTTCTTCTTGTTCTTGTTCTTGTTCTTCTTCTTGTTCTTGAAAATTTGTTAAACCATCACTATCAGGTAGATATCGTTTTAATTTTTCAGATTTTTGGGAAAATTCTTTATAAAGAGCATCATCTCCCAAATCAAGACACAAATCTGCGATTTGATCAAAATAACTCACACTTTCAGCAATATCTCCGTTTATTAAGCTTTTATTAGCCAATTGAATTAATTGATCTCTTTCAAATAAAGGTTTCAATAACATTGATTCTTCCGTGTTCATTTCTAAGATATCTGCAACGATTTGAACCATTTTTTCTTGATTATTGGGTTCAATTGCAACCATCGAATATGTCTTGATTCCGAGTATTTCTTCGATCTTTTCAACGCTTAATGCCCCATCTAAGTCTTGCTTATTTGCAATTGCAGCGGAATGTGCGTTTGGTGTCTGTTCTTTTATTAATTCAACGAAGTATTTGCTTTTCTCTACATTTTCTAAAGTGGAATCTGTAATTAAGAGAACAGCATCGCTCCCAAACATAAAATCGTTCCATAAATAGCTAAATTGTTCTTGACCGGCAAAATCCCATAAATGGAAGATTAACTTTCCAATCTTAATAGTAGAAACTTTACCTGTTATTGTAGGAATGTGCGTTTCGGGAACTTCTTCCGCACGTATTAATTTTGTAATTGTTGTTTTCCCTACTCCAGAAAATCCTATTAACGAGATTTTAGTTTTTATTTTTTTATGAATTGATTCTATTAATGGGTTAAATATTTCAAAGAGCGACGGATCTAAATTGTCGAGAATATCACCAAATGATTCTAAAAAATCTTTTTTTAATTTATTTAATTCTATTTTTACAGTTTCCATATCATCATTGAATCCAATTATGAATATGAAGATTAAATTTGAAGCTCTGTCTACGGTATATGTAATTCTATATTTAAAAAAATTAGAGCTTCCAAAATCGTTTAAAAGACCACGAGATATCTCTGTTTCAATTTCTTGGTAAATACTTTGAAAATTTTCAAAGGATAAGACTTTACCAAAGTCTCTCTCGTATATTATATTCCCATCCTTTAAGATATATATTTGTCGCAACATTTTCATTAACTCAGAATGCTTTACAATTAAGTGTCTATAATTATACTGTATTTTTTTTTAGTTTCAGTTAAAAATAAGACATACTTTCTTGATTCTTCAATCTAAATTTTTGTATTTAAACTTTTATAAATAGAAAATTAAGAGAAAATTATGGTTTTATATAGATTTAACTTGAAAAGATGATTTAATTTTACATTCAGATTTCCAGTATTTTTTCTATATTACTTGTTATTTTTTGAAAACTTTTAGAATCTTCAGGAACGCCAATTATAGCCTTACCTTCTAAATCAAATTTAGTTAGAATTTCATCTTCAGGAATTAATGCAAGTAAAGGTAAATCGTATTCTCTAAGCATATCCAGTATATTAGTAATATCACCTTTAACTCTATTTATTATAACGCCTATTTTTCTATAGCTTGTAAATTTTTTAGCGCTTTTTCTAATTGATTTAGCAGTTTCTATACTCCTTAGAGATATATCTGAGATAATTAAGATAATATCAACAGATTTAATTACCATACGGTTAATTTGTTCAAGCCCCACTTCACAATCGATCAAGACGACATCAAAGTCGCTAGAAATTGATTCTATGACTTTTCGAAGCAAAGCGTTCGAAGGACAGAAACACCCTGGACCTTCGGGTTGACCAATTGAAAACAGACTAAAATCTTTACTCTCCTTAATAGCACTATAAACCTCGAAATCTATGTTCTCTGCTAGCGATTGGATATCTTTTTTTTTATTTATTGTTTTATCAATTAATTCGGCTCTAACCATCTCGAGACTTTTCTCGGGAAGCAAATTAACCATTTTACTAAGATGAGGATGAGTAGGGTCTGCATCAATCAGTAATAATTTGAAATTATAAGAGATTGAAATTGCTTTAGCAATAAGAGTTGTTATAATTGTTTTTTCAACGCCTCCTTTTCCGACAATAGCAACTATAAGTGGCCTTTTTCTCTGGTTATTCATTTAATACACCCCAATTTATCCGTTTATTTCTCAATCTTCTCTCTTAAAACTAATACTTGCTTAATATCTAAACATTTTTCTTGATAAGGGCATATTTCACAGCCCCAATCGTAATCACAATCAATTCTCTTTTTCCATTCATCTATTTTTTTTCTCCATTTTTCTTTAAACCTATCTGTAATTTCTGACGATAGCGTAATGAATTTTTCAATAGAATCGGGATATGAACTGATTAATATAACTTCTATAGTTTTAATTAAACCTTCAAATTTTTGTTTGTACAGAGAAATAATAGCATTTCCTAAAAATTCGAACGAAAATCCTTTCTGCAAGGCTGATGTACTTAATCTACACCAAAACCTGCGAGGAATTGTTCGAATGGAAAACCCTTCTATGCCATTTGAGATAAAACTCAATTGCCTTAACTCATTTATATCCTTCTCTGTGCTGTTTTCAACTCCAATTAAAATCATTATCCCAAAATCTATATTTTTATCCAAACATTTATCAATTTCTGGACCTAATAAAGTTATTTTTCCAGATTCGATTAGTTGGGCCTCTTCAATTGGAAATGTTATTGAGAAGGATTTATTTTTCATCCCACCAAGTTCTATACCCGTCTCTTCTTCAAGGATGATTTCTTTAAATTTATTTAATTCAACTTTAATACCAAAATTATCTAAAAAAGCAGTGTGATTCGAGTCTGAACGATAAAATGCCAAGAGCTTTCCGTGCTTTCGTTCCTTTTCTAAGAAATCTTTTATCTTTTCTATAATAATTTTGTTTTGCATTAATTATAATAAACCTTCTTTATTTTTTAATTTACTAATTTCATTCTTATTCAAACTTATTCTATAGATTTAAAGTTAGTAAAATAAAGTAACAAAAAAAAAGATAATGAATTTAAACTACTATAGAACTTTTCTAACCAATTCAGCGATATCAAAAGCTTTAATTTCTTCATTTTTGATATTAGACTTAAACTGATTTAAACAGAAAGGACAAGTTGAGACTATTGCATCGGCAGAAGTAGTTTTTGCTTCCTCAATACGTTCTTTTGCTGCAAACTCAGATAAATCTTTAAATGCTGATCTAACCCCTCCACCAGAACCACAACACCAAGCATTTTCTCTATTTCGATTCATTTCCACTAATTTAATACCCGGTATTTTTTTTAAAAGCATTCTTGGTTGTTTATAAATTCCCATATGTCGTCCGATATGGCAAGGATCGTGGTAAGTCACCATCATATTAAGATCTTTATCAAATTTTATTTCTCCTTTATTAAATTTCTCTAATAAGAATTCTGGTAGATGCATTACTTCAATTTCATGCTTAATGCCAAACTTATTTGGATATGTTTCTTTTAACATTCGATAACATCCAGCACAAGAAGTAATAATTTTCTCAATTCCAGCGTCATTAAAAATCTTCATATTTGTCTCAGCAATGTTTTTAGCTTTATCAGTTTGACCCGTCATGTATACTGGAGAACCACAACAGTGTTCATCTTTCAGAATTTTAAATTCAATTTTTAGGATATTTAATATCTCCGCTGTTGCAATCGCGACATTTTGCTCTCGATAACTTGAAGTACACCCAACAAAATATGCAATTTTTGCGTTGGACGATTGATTCAGATGAGGGGGTAACCAATTCAATCTTTTATTATGTTCTTCCATATAAGGATTATTTTCCATTAGGATATGATCCGTATATCTAGAATGTTCTGGCATAGGTCCTAAACCTAGTTTAACAGCCTGCTCTCTCATGGCCATTAACCATTCTCCAGCATAATGGTGAATTTCTGGTATTTGGCATTGTTGCGTACATGCCAAGCATACTGAACATTGATACAATATTTTAGAAAGATTTGCTGACCATTTAACCTTTCCAGATGATACACCCCAACTAAGAAGATTCTTCCCTCCAAGATAAAAAGCTTCAAATTTTCCAAACTCTCCTGAAGGACAAACACGAGACCAAAATTCTTCTTGATATGTTGTTCGGCAAGTACCGCATTTTCCACATTGATATAAAATATCCTTATAATGTTCTAAATCCTTGTATCTATCAAGTTTTTTTTGATTTGCCACCGTTGTAATCAGAGTTATACCTTTTCCTTCTATATACTTAACATTCTTTTCTTTTTCCATAATAATTACCTCAAATTCCTTGTCCAGGGTTCATTATTTTATTAGGATCAAGTATTTTTCTAATCTTCTCAATTAATTTTGTTGTTGCTGGTAGGGTTTTATCCTTGTAGTACTGAACTGCCCATAGTGGAGGTTTATACATAACTACGCCATCTAATTTTTGTACTGCTTTATGGATCTCTTTAAGAAGAATTCTTGTTTTTTTTATATCTTCAGGGTCATTTTTATTAAAACCTATATTCGTACGAGCAACGCAATAATGACCACCCATCATAATTCTACTATAAAATTGGGGGGGTTTATCATATTTTAGACAGATTTCTCTTGATATATTGTAAAACTTTATGATATCTCTTGTGGAACAATAGGTTCCTATCCATTGTCCACCTCCACCTCTAGTAAAATTCCAACACCCCCAAAATTGAACCGGAGTTTGGCCTCCTGTGGATGGTGTTAAATGTCCCATAATTCCTTGAAGATTTTCGGGAAAAGATTCTAATTGTTCTTTAATTGGAAGTGGGTCCATGTCGTATTCTTTACATATATTCATTATCCCCTCACACTGTGCTTCATGCTGTTTTTCTGTATATGCTTGAGTTGAGATTAGTCCAAAAAAATCTGGCAAACCAAATTCTAAAGGATCTTTAGCAACATGTTCTTCATCCAATCCCATAAGTGCTTGACACCAGCCTATATTTAGAGCGCATAGATCGATAATACCTAATCCTGCTTTCGAAAGTTTAAGGATCATTGGTATACCATCATCTATTCTTGGAGCTATTGGCAAAAAATCAGCTCTATATGGTAATTTTGGCCATAATTTTATTGCTGCTTTAGTAACTATTCCAGTAGTCCCTTCCCAACCAATAAATAATCCAGCTAAGTCTGGTAATGGTTGCCTACCATACCAATAATTAGAAAGACTACATGAACCAACTCTTATTAATTCCCCAGAACCCAAGACTACTTCTAAGCCATTAATAAACTCTGCTCCTGTTCCCCCAAGCATACCAAGATCATACATTCCATAGCATAAGCAAGAAGGTATCACTCCCGTTCCTGGAGGAGACCATGTTATTCCGGCTTTTAAATCTGGGTGATTTCTGTCGAGATATCCTTTTAAATCAGCCCAAGTAATTCCTCCTTCAACTACAGCATACATATCGTCTTCATTTACTTCAAGAACGCGATTTAGTCTTCTTAAGTCAACTACAATCCCACCCTTTCGAGGTGTGGCTATTGAGCCAAAATTAATACCTGAAACCCATGGTATCACAGGGATTTTATATTTATTGGCAATCTTTACTATTTCTTGGACTTGTTCTGCAGTATCTGGCATTATAGCAATATCACATTTACCTTCTGGTTCAGTTGTAATAAAGTCGTAATGATATAAAAATTGTATTTCAGGATCATCCGAAACATATCTTTCTCCTATTTTCTGCTTTAATTCAGAGACTACATCGTTGATATTCATTTTTTATTCACTTTTTTGAATTTTTTAATTAAAATTTTTACATAAAAATAATTATGTTATTGATATTAATTAATTATATTTACTTTTATATGTTAAAATAATATTTAGGAAGATAAAGATGATTTCGATTCAAAAAGGAGAAGATTTGACTACGATCACTTTGCAAAATATTTTAAGTTATAGGAAAGACGATGAGGATTTCATAAATCTAGTATTAAACTGGAACAAAAAAGTCTTAATTGAGGTTGATGGTTTTTACCCAGTAGAAGTTATATTTGACCGCAACAAAATAAAATTTAAAACAAAGGATTTTGATAAAAAGATAAATCTGAAAGTGAAAATGGACATATATACGTTTTTAGATTTGGCCTTTGGTAGATTAAATCCTGTAAAAGCATTCCTTAAAGGGAAGCTTAAAATTAAAGGATTGTTAAAAATTGGAACTGTGTTAAAATTCATGAAAATCTTTTTAGAAACGATGAAAATGGTTGCTTCAGAGCCCAATAATAATTATTTTGAATTAAATAAGGAAACAAGATAATGAGGTGAAAACAAATACATGACCGAAACAAAAGAAATAAATGTGTATGAGAAGATAAGTAAAGTTTATCCAATTGTTCCTTACAGAAAAATTACTTTTAAAAATTCTGTTAATTTATTCAAATAAAAGTGAAACATTAAATGATTGAAACAAATATAACAAAAATGTTCGGGATAAAACACCCGATTTTTAGTGCTCCAATGGGTCCTTTTTTTACCCGCGATTTAGCTCTGGCTGTCAGTGAAGCTGGTGGATTAGGAGTATTATCTAACGTTAATATCACTGGTACAGATCCTGTTGCAGAACATAAGGCAAGCATAGAGTATATGATTGAACATACTGATAAACCGTTCGGTCTCAATATTCTTACATCTCGGAATAATCCGGGAGTCAGACAAATGGTCAGATCATTACCGAAAATTGTCATGAGTAATGTAAGAATGAGAGATCAATGTAAGTATTGGTTGACCTCTGCAGGTTCTTCAAAAATTCTCGCAGGAGCGAAATATTTTAAAGAATTAAGAGAGAATTCAGAAGTTAAGCACTTTCACGTAGCCCCAGCTGTATGGTTGGCTCAAAAGTGTGTGGATTCAGGAGTAGATGGAATAGTGGTGACTGGAACTGAAGGTGGAGGGCACCAATCATATGAGAGAGTCAGTACTCTTGTTCTGCTTCAACAGATTAATAATAAATTTCCTGATTTACCAAAGATTGCTTGTGGGGGTTTTGCTACTGGAGAAGCTTTAGCCGCTGGTCTTTCACTAGGTGCAGGAGCAGTAGCAATGGGTTCAAGATTTATTGCTTCTAAACAGAGTGAATTTCATGAGAAATATAAAGCATTAATTCCCCCTGGAAAACCACAGGATACCGGACTTTATACAGGATCCTTCGGTCCTATTCGCTTATACAAAAACGAGTATGCATTATCGCATCCAGCGCCTAGCAGCAAAGAAGAAATGATCGCTTACGAAAATTCAATATCTCCAGAACAAAGAGCAAAAGATTTAGGTGCTTATGATAGAGTATATAACGGTGATATTGACACGGGAGCGGTTCTACTTGGTCAATCAATAGGTATTATCGATAGTATAGACGATGTCAATGACATTATTGAGAGAATAATGAATCAAGCTGAAAATATAATTAGAAGGAATAATTCCATGCTGAGATAAGACCGAAGCCCAATGTGAATTATATAAAATAAATAAGAATACAAGGTGATATAACTTTAATGACCGAAACAAAAGAAAGAAATGTGTATGAGAAGATAAGTAAAGAGGATGTGCTTAAAAAGCTAGTCGAAATATTTGGAGAAAAATATGTAACCAATAAGTCTGGAGATTTATACCCCTATTCGTACGATATGACCGAATGTGAGCCTCACATGCCTGATTTCATAGTTATTCCTGAAAATACTTCGCAATTAATCGAACTTGTTAAGTTTTGTAATTCTAATTTAATTCCCATTGTTCCTTACATATCTGGAAATAATGTAGGGGGTTTAACGATTCCGGAAAACGGTGGGATTCTCGTTGATTTTGGTAAAAAGATGAATAAAATTCTGCATGTTGATGACAATATGATGTACGCTCTCCTAGAACCTGGAGTTACTTTTGGTCAATTGAAAAAACACTTAGACGAAAATTACCCACACTTAAGATATAGTTATCCTTATGCACCTCCATACGCAGGGGTTGTTGGAAACGTGATATTGAGTGGTATGAATAATCTCTCGTGTAAAATTGGATCAATGGGCGATTCAATTAACGGTTTAGAGGTAATTACTGCTGACGGCGAAATCGCTAGGATTGGCTCGTGTTTTTATGGAAAGGATGAAGCAGCCCCCGATAGTTGGTGGTGTAGATACCCTATGCCTGATTTAATGGGAATCTTTATCAACTGGCAAGGTATGACAGGTTTAGTAACCAAATGTGCCGTTCAACTATGGCCTAATCCATCCATCAAACAAACCTATATCGCCATTGCTTTTGAACTTACAGATGTAGCTTCAGTAATGAGGGAAGTCGGGAGAACAGATGTCATCGACGGTATTTCAGCAGTTAGCATCGAAGTAGTAAAGATGGCTATAGAAATTCCTGAGCCTAAAAAATTTCCAGGTGAACCCTACTTTGCAGTGATGTTTTCAATCTCGGCAAAAACAAAAAATCAATTCAATGCTAGATTGGAAATTTTATCCAATGTAATCGAGAATTTAAATAAACAAGGGAAAAAAGTAATTTTAGTTAATGCTGACGAGTACGTCAAATTATTTAACTTAAGACTTAGGTGTTACCTCGATTTACCGTCCGTAGTACTTCCACTAGTAGAGTATTCAGGATTAACTTGGTTTGGGTCGTATGCTCCAAGTCACAAGCTCGAAGAACTAATCGAAAATGTGTATAAATTATTTAATAAACACAATATCACTCCATTTATTTACATGAAAATGATGAAATCAAGTCATTACGCGATATTTCGTCCTATTATGCGATATAACAAGTTTAAAGAAGGCGAAGAAGAAAGATACCACAAGCTATTAGAAGAAATAACTGATGTTTCAGTCGATTTAGGCTGTATACCATACAAAACCCCTGCTTGGATGACGGAAAAAATGCGCAAGAAGATTAACCCAGGATGGATTAACCTCTTTGAAAAAATAAAGAAATGTATGGACCCAAACAATATATTTAACCCAGGAAGGTGGAATACATAAATGATAGAAATTGATAAAAGTCTCGTAGGAAAAGATGTTTTGGAATTAGCATTTGATAACTGTATCCGTTGTTCTACATGTAAATATTCTTATAAGGGTTTCGAACCTTCGTGTCCTTCAGGAGAAAAGTTTTTATTCGAATCGTATTGGGCATCTGGGAAAATAAGAATAATAAGAGGTGTCGTAACTGGCGAATTAGAATGGTCTGAGGATTTAAAAGATGCTATTTTTGCTTGTCCAACTTGTGGAGCTTGTATGGACGCTTGTCAAGCGCCTCACGCCGATTATATCGTAGATATGATAGAAGCCCTAAGAGAATTAGCTGTAAAACATATCGGACCAGCTACAAACCAAGAGTTTCTGGTTTCTCGTTGCGAAGAGAATTGTAATCCTTATGGAGAGTCTAACTCTGATAATGAAGCGTTGAAAAAACAATTTGACTTACCAGATAAAGCAGATTGGGTTTACTATATTGGTTGTACTTCTAATTACCGCCAACAAAGTTTAAGGGATTCAACTTTAAGATTCTTAAAAAAAAGCGGTATAAATTTCACTTTAATAGATGAGCATTGTTGTACGAGTCCTATGATTCGAACTGGTCAACTTAGCATTGTTAAGGATTATATGAGCTATAATATCGCTCAAATTAAAAATATTGGGGCTACTAAAGTTATTACCTCATGTGCGGGTTGTTATAGAACATTTAAAAAAGATTTCGAAAAATTTGGCGAAGAATACGATTTTGAAGTGTTCCACACTTTAGAATTAGTAAAACAACTATTAGACGACGATAAATTAAAGTTTAAATCGAAGTATAATAAAACAGTGACTTATCACGACCCTTGTCATCTTGGAAGGCATATGGGCGTTTATGAACTTCCTAGAGCGATTTACAAGCAAATCCCGGGGTTAAAGCTAGTAGAAATGAAAAGAAATAGGAATTTTGCTTGGTGTTGCGGAGCTGGAGGTGGCGTAAAAATTGGATACCCTGAATGGTCTGTAGAAATATCAAAAGAACACCTTGAAGAGGCTAAGGAGACCGAAGCAACGGTAATATCGTCAGTATGCCCTTTTTGTAGGACGAACTTAAGCGATGCAAATGATAATTATAACTTTGAATTTGAAGTACTTGACCTAATGGAAATCATAGATCAATTAGATATTAAAATTGAGAAATAAAAATAAATTGAATCGTCAATTTTCTTTAATTCTTTTTTAAACCACTCTTTAGCTGTCACCTTAATACCTTAAAATGAAAGATCTCACTCATTTTAAAACATTAGAAAATTATAATTATATACAAATTTATTATTATTATGTTAATCGTAGAATAAATTATAATATTTTTAAGAGGTTAAATTTAAATGAAAGATATTGATCAGATGGAAGAAATGATCATGGCATTAACTCCAGCAGAACGAGCGCAACTATTACAAAAAATTGTGCAACATTTAGGTGAAAATTTTCCTAATATTGAAAGTGATCCAACCATATGTGGTGGTGAACCAAGAATTGTAAGAACAAGAATACCAATATGGCTTTTAGTACAGGCGCGGCGATTAGGAACAACTGAAGCGGACATCTTAAAAAGCTATCCTTCATTACGAGCCGAAGATATAGTAAGTGCTTGGGCATATTATCGAAGCCATAAAGAAGAAATTGAACAACAGATCAGAGAAAATGAGGAAGCATAAAATATGATTCGTTTTTATGCAAATGAAAATTTTCCCCTTCCAGTCGTACAACATCTCAGAAAATTTGGATATGAATTTATAACTCTTCAAGAAACAGGTCTTGCAGGAAAGGCAATATCAGATGAAGAGGTTTTAAAATATTCAATAAAACAGAAGTGCGTCCTAATAACTTTCAATAGAAAACATTTCATTCATTTGCATAAAGAAAATCCCGACCATCATGGCATTATTGTTTGCACATTTGATCCCGATTTTAAGGATCTCGCAAATCATATTCATCAAGCTATCGCTAAAGAAGATAATTTATTTAAAAAATTAATTAGAATTAATCGCCCAATGAGATAAAACTAGGAAGGAATAAATATTACTTACTGATTGTTAGATTATTTTTAATAAATTTCCTATGACTTTTAATGGAGGTTTGATTCCTTTTTTCTCAAAAAAAGTTGGATAATTACATCCCAAGCAGATAAGGGCTATTCTAAAGGTCTAGTAACATATAATTATTGATTCATAATCGACAGTCGCTATAGGGGACCATCTTATTTCAACCATTCTTTAAACCTTTCTTTTACATCATCATGGGATATAAATTCTCCCTTATCCAACTGCTCAATACCTTTTGTAATCATTTGCTGAACATAAATTGATTCCATGATATCATCGTAATTAGCATCATTTGGAAGCTTTTTAATTGATTCAATTACCTTTTCTTTTATTGTTTGCATATTCTTCAATATTTATAATGTATTTATAATTTAAATTATTAATCTTAGGATTGATTAAATCTTAAAATAATTAAATAAATCAATTAAAAGTGAGTGAAAATGCTTAATATCTGCCCTATTTGGGTAGAATACTAAAAAATTTAAGAAAAAGGATCATTCTAACTAAGAAAATTTTAATTTTCCATTTAGGGAATATTCATGCAGATTAATCCTTACAAGTAGTATTTTATAAACTTCCTATGTAATAATTGCATATACATTTAAATTGAGTGAAATTCTAATATACTTTAACACTTGATATGACAACATTTAGCGTGAGAAAAGGATGAAATATAAAAGAAATCAATATTCTGAAGGAGTTAGCGTTTGCTCTTTCATTATAGCTGGTATTTTAATTTATTGGGGAACTAATGATATCTTTGTACCCCTTTGGGCTGGTACATCAATTAATTGGTGGGGACTCTTCTGGTATGCAATTGCGGCAGCTATTATTGGCGGTCAGATCGCAGCGTGGGCTAACAGAAGTAAACTAAGAAACGCTGTTTTATACGAGTATGAGGAACATCCGGAAGCAACCATCGAAGAAATTAGCCAAAACACGGGAATTACTATAAAAGATGTACAAGCCATAATTTTAGACTTAAAAGCAAGTGGCTTATTACGAGGTAAATTCTCTTCCACTACAGGACAATTGACTCATGCAGAAGTTATAAAAAAACCACAAGGAGAAGTTTCAGAAGGAAAAGTAACTTATTGTCCAAATTGTGGAACCGCAAAAGTAAAAGAATCGGCAGTATTTTGCTCATATTGCGGTACAAAATTATAAATTATAACTTTTCTTATTTTTTTATTCTAAAATTACTTTTTAGTAAAAACTTTATAAACTAATTTAGCAAATTAATAGTAATAATTGATTTTGAAGAGAAATATCGTATAAGGGTGTAAAATATAGAATTAGAAGATGAAAGGTTTTCGAAAGACGAAAACCTATGGGAAGAACATAAGATTCCATTAACTTATGATCAAGAGAGTATGACAAAGTGGTTTGATGAAAAAAGAGGAGGTATTGAAGGAAGAGCAGATGTATTCTATCTTATGTTTGGTATAACGTATAACTGTCAGCTTAAATGTCCACATTGTTGCGTGGGAAATTACAAAAATGAACCACGTCGAGAACTTACAACGGATGAAATTAAGGACATATTAGATCAATCTGCTAAAGCTTTTGTGGTCAACTTCTTTGGAGGTGAACCAACCATGAGAGCAGATATAATGGAATTAATAAAGTACGCTTCAGAAAGAGCTGTGTATGTATTTTGTGATACAAATGGATTAAAAATCACGAAGGATTTTGCAAGACAATTAAAGGATAGCGGTTTAGAAATGCTTTATGTTAGCATCGATAGTCCAATTCCAGAAAAACACGACCAATTGCGCGGAATGAAAGGAACATATAATAAAGCTGTTCAGGGTATAAAAAATGCGCTTGAAGTGAGATTAAAATGTGCTCTTTCTACTTATGTAACCAAAGAAACTCTAGCTAACGGTGAATTTGAAGATGTAATCGAATTAGCAAGAGAGTTAGGGGCAAATGGAGTAAGATATTTATTACCTACCCCAGCTGGTAGATGGTTATATAATCCTGAGGTAAAATTGACGCTTAAAGAAGAGAGAAAAGTTAGAAAAATTGCGGAGTTTCCATTTGTATGTAGAGATTTTTATTTTCAAACTCAAAGTTCAAGTCAATGTAGGGGAATTGCAGATAACGTGTATTTCTACATTTCGCCTTATGGAGATGTCCAGCCTTGTTGCTTCATGCCACTTACTTTCGGAAATACCAGGGAAGAACCTCTGAAAACAATTTTAGAAAGAATGTGGGGCCATCCAATGATGTGCGAATCTTGGACAAAAAAAGAATGCCCAATGTTAAACGAAGAATTCAGGAGCAAATATATAAATACAATTCCTCCTAAAACTAAGCTACCATTTAGAATGTAAAAAAAAATTTTATCCTTATTTTTTAATCTTCAAAAATTCAAGTAGATTACTCGTAGATTGTCTTACTGAACTCAAATAATTTCACTTAGAAGAGTAACGGTTTTAGAAGATATTTTCTCAATATTAACACGCACTTCTTTCTTCAACAATTTCTCGAAAAATTAGGAAACAGCATTACACGCAAAAAATTATGGAAATTGACAATTGTTTAATATTCAATAAATTTATTTCTTTAAATTTCTATTATTGTAATGAATAAAAATAAATTAAAAGCATAAAAATAAAATGAAAGTATATCTTGAAAAAGAAGTAGCTGAGGATTTAATTGGTTATAAATTGAGAAATATTCAAGAAAATATTAAAAAAATATTAAAAAGATGGAATGAAATTGAATCGTCTACATTTTTAGAGAAGGCAAAAAATGGTACATATTCTGAAGCGGAAAACGATGCGATTGATTTAAAGCAATTATTACTTGAAGAAAATAAATTAAATAACCTAATGAATTCCTTTTAGATGAAGAATATTTTGACAGGTCTTGACAAACTTATTGTTGCACGCAAAATTCTATTAGAAAATTTACTTCCAAAAATTAAAAATGAATATATCGATGATGAACGCCCGTTTTTAGAAATTTCTTTTTTTAAAGGATTAATTCTCTATATCCGTTATAATGACTATGAAGAATATTCTTATCAATTAATCTATTCACAGAATCCTCTTGATAGAATTCGTTATGATAATTATGATGATATGTGGAATGTTAAATCTAAACCTCATCATTATCATCCTAGAGGAGAAAAAGCTGCTATTGAAAGCTCGATGAATGGAGATCCCAAACATGATATGCTAATTCTTATAAAAGAGTTTTTAATTGTCTTATAATCTCCAATATTATATGGGGGTTCGAATCCTTTTTTCATAAAAGATTAGAGTATATTCAGATTAGAATCATTTTGATCCAATTTTTCCTGAAATGGAGGGGTTTGTGCTAACGGAAAAAGAAAAAAAGTAGCAATAGCTCTAGGTCATGAACCATATGGGGCTATGGCTGGAATTACCGGCGTACCATTAGCCATAGGAGCAATTATGATGATCGACGGTAAAATCAATAAAAAAGGAGTTTTAACTCCTGAAGAGGCAATAACTGAACCAATGGAATTTTTTAATAGACTTGCTCCTTATTGTGGTAAAAATCTTTCAGGTAAGGATATTTTGATAATTAGAGAAGATTAATCTAAATTAATTTTTTTTTTATATATCTTTTTATAGAAAAACAAGTGCAATTATAATCATGGAAAAGTTAATCGTTTCATGTGTTCAATTTGCGTATAAGCAAATTGAAAGTTTCGATGATTTCGCTAAAAATGTGGAAAATTTAATGAACCAAGCCGATGGTTCGGATTTTGTCGTGTTTCCCGAGACTATTACTTTAGAACTTCAATATCTAATTCCAAACAACAATTTGAATAAAATCCCTGAATTCACTAAGAAATACAGAAACCTTTTCGCTCGCTTATCTAAAGAAAAAGGGCAA
The DNA here is from genome assembly GCA_019057795.1 of Promethearchaeota archaeon. Classification (GTDB taxonomy): domain Archaea; phylum Asgardarchaeota; class Lokiarchaeia; order Sigyniarchaeales; family SOKP01; genus SOKP01. Next base: position 46,227 of record JAHLWS010000024.1, read on the forward strand.
TATATTATAGGGGGTTCACACTTAACAATTGAAAACGGAAAGGAGTATAATATAGGGCATATATTTTGCCCCGATGGAAAATTATTGATACATCGAAAAACACATCTTTTTCCATTAGAAGCAAGTATGGGGGTGACTCCTGGAAACACTTTAGAAATCTTCGAAACCGAAAAAGCGAACATTGGTCTGGCTATCTGTTACGAGATGGAGTTTCCAGAAGTAGCTCGAACATTAACTTTAAAAGGGGCTGATGTTATTTTTTGCCCCTCCTATACCATAGGCGAAGCTGGATTCTGGCGCGTTAGGCATTGTTGCCAAGCACGAGCCATAGAAAATCAGATTTACGTCCTCCATTCGTGTTTGGTAGGAGAGTCTCCGCATAAAGGAATGGAAGGATGGGGAAGATCGTCAATTTTAAGTCCGTGCGAAACTCCATGGAATCCTAATGGCATAATTGCTGAAGCTAAAACAAATGAAGAAATGGTGATAACTGGTGAATTAGATCTTAAGGTTCTACACAAAAAAAGAAAACGTGGAGCGGCTACTACTCTTAAAGACCGACGTCCTGAAATCTATAAAATTTAATTGTAAGATTTAAATTAAAAATAAAAACCTTTAATATTATAAGTCAATTTACTCTATCTTAACATTAATTCAATTTAATAAAAAAATGTGAATAAAATGGCAATTAAATTAAAATCCGATTTCTCGTTGACAGAAATAGAAGAAAAATTAGGCACTAAAAGTTTTATTGGTCTTGCTTTTGTAACTATTTATATTAACCTATTCTTTATACAAGCTTTGCGAGCTTTTATACCAGGTGTGTATGTCTCAATAACTCATGTCGTATTCGGAGAGGATGTTCTTGTGAATGGGATGATTCTTTTAGCTCTAATATTTTTCTTTATACCAGGGTTAACCAATACGATCTGCAAAAAAGTTGGGTTAAATAAGTTGATGAAATTTTCAATACTTGCTATAGTAATATTTAGATTATTATTAGCTTTTCAATTACCGTCTAAGTTGGAAACAATATGTGTTGGTTTGATCATCACTTTCTACGGTTTTTACCTAAGCACATTCAGTACATTATGGTTAAGAGAAAACGATGAGATTAAGTCGAATCATAAAATAATTTTCATAACCTTAACAATACTAATTGCGTTTCTTATAGATTATTTTATTCGGGCATTAGGATTATCTCTCGATATCTCTCTTAGCTCCTGGCTTAATCTTAGATTGGAATTTGACGCAATATTTTTGGTTGATTTTTCAAATTCCTTTAAGCGGACTATGTATATATTTGACCTATAAACACTTTCCCCGCTTTTCTAGTAAGATTAAACCAGAAAAACCTGCAGACCCCGAGTATAAAACTTTAAATTCGTTGATCTTCGTTGGAGTTGGAATGTTTTTCTTTTTACAATTTAGCCTTTTCTTATACCCAAATGTTATTGCTCAATATACCGCAACTAGTTATTACTTTAATAATATTCTAAATATTATTTGTTTAATGGTGGCGACTTGTTTGGTGCTATTCATAAAAATAGACTTCTTTTCAGATATTAGATTATCGATTATTTTAAATGCATTTATGATCTTATCGCTGATATTGTTTTTCTTCTTTCCCAAAGATTTAACCTATGTTGCAAGTATTTTTATCTCAATATCACTAATTATCATGTATTTAAATTTCTATATACTCTTTTCCCGAATGACGAAAATTAACTTTAAATGGGAGAAAGTAAAAACGATATCTAATGCACTGACTATTGGATTTGCATTCATGGTTATTTTTGATGTACTCCATATCTTTACAACTGACTGGTCTGGAACAATAGAAGCTTTCAAAGGATTAGGCCCTATAATTATGTTAACGGCAGGAATTCTATTTTCTATTTCAAGTTTTGGCGCAATCATGCTTAAATCAAAAAAGGAGGGATCAGAAAGATGAAAAAATTATATAGAATAATAGCATTAGTATTATTTTTCACTCCTTTACTATCTGCTTTCCTCATGTTTGGTATATGTGAAAGTCCGGGAGAGGCACCGACAGCACAAACAGAATTCAAGATAATGACGTATAATATACATTTTGGGCAAGGCTACGATGATAAACTTAATCTAGAACGGATAGCGCAAAATATCTTAACAGAAGATCCTGATATTATTGGACTACAAGAAGTAGATAACGGTAGAATTACAACTCAAGGGATAGATATGGCTCGCTGGTTATCAAATAGGTTAAACATGTATTTCTTTTATTATCCATCTGAGAATGAACATCAAGGAGGGTGTGCTTTACTAAGTAAATATCCTATTAAATCCACGGTTGGTTATATGGTACCTAGTATTTCTTCTCAACGAGTTTTAATTCACGGAGTTGTTGAAATTGATTCCTCTCTTAACTTGGATGTGTTTGTGACTCATCTAGGCTTAATTAATTGGAGTGAAGATATGACTGCTCAGGTTGATTTTGTACTTTCTAAGACGAACGCAGTTATGTCAGGTAATCCTAAAATATTAATGGGAGATCTTAACTTAGAAAATGATACAACCCAAATTCAAACTATCCGAACCTTTTTCAATGATACTATGGATGGTTATGATAAGCATCGTACTTTTCCAAGTTATCTTTTATATGACATTCCTGATGAGTGGATCGATTACATTTTTGCAACGGGATATAACGATGTAATAGATAGCTATGTTGTGACAGATTTCGTAGCTGGGATTGATACTCCCGCTGAATTTGGCTCAGATCACTTACCTGTGGTAACTATTTTAACTTTCCCCTAAATAAATAAAATAAATATTTTCTTCAATTTTTTTTTGTCTATTTTTTGTATAAAATAATTATTAGTCCTTTAAACTTAGTCTATGGCAATATTAAAAAAAAAATAATTAAAAAAAATTATATAACTTTTAAGCTGGTTTTTTACGACTGAGCACTTTGGCCATTAACATAGACGCTACCAGTGGATGTTGCTAATGTGAATGTATATTTATACATCGCTATTCCATAATTATCTGAGAAAAAGACACTTCCTAATATTTCCATTGTAGCATGAGGTGTATAATTGATGGATCCTGTACTGGTTGAGCTTACAAATCGAAAGCCAGTATTGGCTAAATTATCTCTATAAAATACATTTATACTTCCTGTTGATGTATGTACATTGCTAGTAACATTAGCCCCCATATCTATATATTGATAAAGTTCTGCATCAATATTGCCAGTTGAGGTTTGAAGTTTTAGATCAATATCCTTAAAATAGTACATATTATAGCTTTTGAATGTCACGCTCCCAGTTGAGACAATTCCAGTTAAATCATCTCCCATCCCACAATTTGTATAGTTTAATAGAAGTGACCCCGTTGCTGTAATTGCTTTAAACCCATGAGTAAAATTGGTGTTTTTGGCAAAAAGGTCAATGCTCCCGGTACTAGTCTGAAGTCCAACTTTCCCTTGGAATTCGTTGTTGCCTAATGTGGTTAATTTTACTGAACCTGTACTCGAAGTAAGGGAAGTGTCATTTAAGAGAACTTTATCTGGAACTGACATTTCTATCGCACCAGTATCTGTTGTGGCGTCAATATCATATATTATGTCGGTTCTCAGTGTAACTGTTATTGTAATTTCATATGATTTAAACCAGTACGAAGGATCAAACCAAACATCTGGTAAAACCTCAAGATTGAATATACCAGCTGATTCAGCCCACCACTCAGTACTTGGACTAAAGAAGTCTAAGTAAGTTTTATCAGACATGAATAACCCCGCAATCTTTATATCAACATCGATTTCTGCGAAATAAGAAGTTGCTGTAGTATTATATTTAACGATAATTTTTCCGATATCGGCATTAATACTCAATTCTTCAATAGGAGCGGGAGAGCTTGGTTCATATTGGAAACTAAATGAATCATCGATACTCATAGCTGTTGCAAAACCGGTAACAACAAAACCAATACTTCCTCCCACAATCAGAGCAGCTATAATGATTAAAGCTTTATTATAATTTCTCATTTTTTTCACAGTCGTATTTTTATTTTTAATAGGTTTAATAGGTTAAGATTAGATTTTTTAGGTAATATTTAAATAAAATTTAGACCGATTTTTGTTATTATACTTGGAAGTATAAAGTTAGGCTTTATAATTCATAAATAAAATAAAGAAGAATTTAGAGATTTTTCACTAAAGAAATAGCAAAATTCTTAGCGTTTTCGAGATCCATTTCATTGGGGCGACCTTTAATTTTCTCTCTATCTTTTTTCGCTTTCTCTCTTTGATCCTCTGGCAAATTTTCTAACATAGCTAACTGAGTATCTAAAGGTATGCCTAAATTCTCGCCAACACAATCAAATTCACCAATAATTTCGCAATTATGTTTTTTAATGACACCAGTTATCCGTTTAAATGGTTCTTGAAATAATTTTAAACTGGCATGCGTACAAAAATAAGCGAGTTTGACAGGGAATTCAGGAACAGCTTTTTTTATCATAGCTAAGATTGATTTATCAACTCTACTAGCATAAACTCCTGAACCTAAAAACACAATATCATATGAACTCAATGTTGTAGGGTCTACGTCTTTAGCATGAATTAAGTCTACATCGTAATCCAATAAGCCATCCTTCATACTTTTAGCTATTTTTTCTGTGTTTCCCGTATTGGAAAAATAAGTAATTAGAATTTTCAAATAATTCACCTTAATATCTTATTATATTAATTATCGAATAAAAATAGTTAAGTCATTATTTAAAGCGTATTTTTTAAAAATAAAGAGACAAACTCCCTATTATTTTATCAATCAATGTCTAGGGAGAAAAATTTAATTGCATTTTCTACTGTTCTTTCACTAACGATACTTTGGGGTACATTATGAGAAAAAGCAAGAGCAGCAATTGAATATTTAACATTTAACGGTACATTCACGGGTCCTCGTAAATACGGATGTTGGTAATAACTATCCGTTTCCGTAATTAGAGAATTTAATGGAGTATTTTTTGTAACTCTCCGCCATTTATTAATACTATATGCCGAACTAGGAACGGAAAGTATATAACCTTGCTTGGGTAAAGAAATTCCATACTCCTGTGGCCCAGAAAAGCAGTGCCACATAGCTTTTTTTGGATTAACATTAAACTCCTTAATAATATTAAGAATTTCTTTTGTAGCTCCATCTCTTTTATTAAAGCGGTGTTTAGGGTTACCTCTATCAAACTCGTGTTCAGTAGCGTTTCTAACGTGAAGAACATAAGGTTTATTATAACTAATAGTCAGTTCAAAAATTTTCTTTAGTTCGGTAACCTGTTTATTTCTCTTTTCAAGAGTCTTAGCATGATGAAAATCTAAACCAATTTCTCCAATTGCCAAATAATTCTCTTGGTTTCCTTCAATATAATCAACCCATTTTTTCCATTCTCTTTCGTATTGGAATTTAGGAGTATACGTAACGGTTTGAGGTGCCCAACCACACGTAAAACCCATTCTTTCTTTTCCTATAATAAATTTTAAAATTAAATCAAGAGTACTGTTATCGATCGAGCTCGTTATTATGTAAGCACCACCGTTTTTAAAAAAGTCCTGATATTGTTGCTCATCAGAAGGTAACCGATCGTTTCTTTTAGGACGAGGAAATGGGAGGTGACAATGGGTATCTATGAACTTAAGATTTTCTTCTGGTTCTGGGATATCGATTTTCTTAGGCATGTTTAATCAATACTATATTATAGAAAGTCTTTTGTGAGAAAATTGTTTTAACAATTTAATCTTTGTTTTAACACCAATAAAGATGCTTTAATTAAATTTTAATTAAAGATTCATAATTATGTATAATAATTTAATACATTGGAATGGATATTCATATTATTATAATTATAAATATTTTCAATAATTTTTACATCTAAATAATATTCAGTAATAATAGAGGCATAAAAATTTGGATCTATTCTCAATCATAAATTTTATTTCATTACTATGCACCTTTTTTGTTATGGGCTATTTTTACACCCTCAGTATCCAACCCATAAAGCGTTCAGAAAAATATGGTGACAAAGCATGGAAAGATTGTAAAAAGTTCCGCTCAATTGGAGGATTAGCTGAATTTATTTCAATTGCAAATTTAATCCTTTGGATTTGGTTTCCTCTTCCCGTTGTAAATGAGTGGATCATCAGTTCAAATATCTGGATTGGGATAATCATAGGGATCTGTATATTGATACCAGGTATATATCTTCTGATAAGGGGGATGAAGGATGCTGGGACTGAAACTCTAACTCCTTCTAAAGAAACAAAAATGTATAGTGGAATTTATAACTATATAAGACATCCTCAAACTCTTGGAGAGTTTCCTATGTTCATTGCTATGAGTTTTATGTTTAATTCATGGTTTTTAGTAATCCTTTCCTCATTGTTCATCATAATTTATACTCCCATAATGATTCACTATGAAGAAATAGATCTTGTTAAACGATTCGGTGAAAAATATACGGAATATCAGAAAAGAACGGGAGCATTATTTCCGAAATTAAAAAGGCATCAAAATTAAAATAAATAATAACAAAATAATGTGAATATATCTATGGAACAGCCCAAAAAAACCTATAAAATTAAAGAAAATAAGTGTTTATATGTAGCATCAATTTTAATGCTACTCTACTCCTTACTAGAAATTGCAGATAGCATTGCGATTATCCTAATTGCATTTAATATCATTCCAAATCTTTATTTAGAATGGGGTATCCCTATAATACAACAACTTATGGAAACCCAACCTTTTTCTCTCGCACCCCTTTTCTGGGCTTTTACGATAATGAGAACTGTTTCTGCAATTGGGCTTATGAAAAATTTATTATGGGGATTTTGGATTGGAATTGCTAGTTTACTCATTACCATGATCCTTTCCATGTTATTTCTACCTATTGGTGCTTTTGAACTTCTTGGGTGTGCTATAATCTTCATTTTATTAGTTATGGGATATTGTAAAGATAGACCAATAATATAAACCAAAAAGGTCAATTCTCAAATTTTAACACCAATTAAGATGCTTTAATTAAATTTTTAAACAACCCATTTTATTTAGATGATATAATGATCGAAGAATTAAAATCTAAACTTAAAGAATTAGAACTTAAAAAAAACGAACTTCAACCAAAAATTGACGAGATAGGAGCAAAAAGGGCTGAAGAACTTCAAGAAGTTAACAAAAAATTCGACCACATGGTTGCAGATGTCAATATAGAAGTTCAAGACTTTAAAAATAAAATTATGAACGATATAATCGATTTATTTTCAAAGGTTGTGATGGACGAGTTTGACTCGAAAAGAAGTACAAGTGATTACATGGTTACAGATAACTTTAAAGATTTTCGAGAAAGCGTTTTAGAACTCGAAATGTTTCCTAAGGAACTAATTGAGAGATTGGATAAAGTGATTGATGGAGATCCAATTGAAAATATTGCGTATGACATTGAAAAAATCGAAGCTAAATATAAAAATAATTAAATAACTGAAATAAAAATTCCAACTTTCGATGATTTAGCAGATCAAGTTGAGCGATAATATCTATATAATAGATCGTTAAATATGATAATGAGTCTGTAGATTGCATTATTAAAACAAATATTTAGGTTCTATTAGATGGAAATATTTGAAGAGGAATTAGAGATTTATAACGCAAAAATGAGATTACTAAGCTGGTTATACGACGAGATAAAAATCCAATCTGAGATATCCAAGGATTTAATTAATGGAAAAGGGCAAAAATTACCGCTTAACCTTTAATTCAATCGAATTACTTAATTAGTTAACATATATTTAATGTATCTTCAATAATTCTCTTAATATAAGATATGTAATCCTCTGATTTACCCATAAAATGTAAAAAAAGAATAAAAAACGGTTTAAAAAAATTACCAAAGAAAAAAAAATAAAAAAATAATAAATATAAAAAAATTTAGTTGACTTGTTCTTTTAATTGCTCAGCTTTTATTTGCTCAGCTTCTAATTTCTCTAATTGTTTCCTTATAGCTTTAATATCTGATTCGTACGATTTTATTTTGGTCTTCTTTTCTTTAAGAATATTATCCAGTTTTTTATTCAAAGCTTTTGATTTTCCCTTAACTAAATTTACATGTTTTTTCTTCAATGCTGCTACTTCAACAATTAATTTTTTCATTTTCTTTGTCCATTCTTTGGATTTTTCCGTAGCTTCTTTTAAATCGACTTCTCCTACATCGAGCTTTGATTTGGTATCATTTATCTTATCATCAAAATCGTCTTCAATTTCCTTTTCCGCAGAGGCTTCCTTTTTTGAAGCTTCTTCTTCGACCCTAGTAATCTCATCTTCTTTATCCGCTATTTGGCTCCTTAATTCTTGTTCTGACATATTAACATTTCCTAATTTTAATTTGTTTTTTCAATATATTTTGATATATTTGATGATATATATATATATATATTTGATATATATTGATTTACAAATCGGTCTCAACGTAAAAAATAAAAAGAAATAAAAGGATTTTTAAAAGTTTGTTGCTCTAAAATCCAGAATAAAACTATTCTAACGATTCTCCAAGAGCTAATCTGCATAAATCACTAAGAATATAATTTTTTAATCCCTTCCGCGCTACTTTAGCACCCATAGCTTCCTTACACAAAGAACAATTATAAACACAACCTTCGACACCATGTTCTAACATGTCGTTTATATTATCGTTTTGAGCTTTGCGCATTAAAGATTTTTTACCAAGAGTAGCGAATATTGCTGCACAGCACATAGCATTCTCGCGATCGTACTTTCTTGCGACCCTTTCAACACCTATCAACTCACAGATTTTATCTACCCACTCATCCGAGTCTGGAATAAATCTATTTGAACAGGATCTTTGATAAGCAATTTTCATGTTAAGTTTATTAACATCAGATTCGTGCTCTTTTAAATATTTATAGAGATATTCGTAAACGTGAATAGGTTTAAAACCGGGTGGAAGTTCTATATTATTCCGAGGACAAAAAGAAGCGTAGAATCCATAGCATTCGTCGTGATAACAAATCATTTCTTTAATACCTTGATTCTTAATATTTTCTAAAATTATTGGAGCTCTCTTCTTAATTACAGAGTCTCTTGCGTAATGATGATATAGTAAATTACAAAAGAAATCAAGGCCGCTAACATATTGTAAATTTTCAAACAATTGCCCTTCCATATTTTTTGCGTTTATTTTACCTAATCCACATTTATTTAACACGGGTTTATCCGGATCAATTTCTTTAAATCTTACTTGATCGTGTGGAGCAAATCTATTTATCGTATTTTCTAGTATACTTGGATTAATATTTAACGAATTATACTTCTCCTGTAATTCTGTTATTAAATCGAAAGGATGAGACTCGTAAGGACAATATTCGTCGCAGGCAAAGCAAGTTACACACTCAGTTAATACTCGAGACTCCTCTCCATTAATCAATTTATTTTTTTCTGCTCGTGCTTCCTCAATGTCCTTAAATTCAATCCATTGACATCGAGTCAAACAATCAACTTTCACACAATCTGCACAATGTGAACTATCAAACATTATTTTACACTCATTTACGATATGAATTTTATATGAATTATTATTTAAAATGGAATTTAAGTAATATAAATAAGTTTCCTTAAAATTTGTTATGTTAAATTTTAAGAGTAAATTCCCACGCACAATAGTAATTCTCCGGATGACTATCGGGAGGACAGCATATACATTTTGTTTCGATTCTAGGGTCGATAGTTTTTGCGAAATCGCCGTATTCAATAACACCTACAGGTTTGCAAGGAAAATCGGGAAGGTCTCTACTTTTTCTAGCGAATTGAACTCGACAATTGTTCATACGGAATACGCAACGATTTTCAGAAACCTCCAAAATTTCTTGTACATTAATGTTTGCATACACTCTGAACTTTAAAGCTTTAATTAATGCGGGAATACCTCCATTTTTGGGAATATTAAAACTTTTCATGATGCGTTTTGCTTCTATTACAGTAAATCTTTTCCATTGTTCCACATCAAGTTCTATGGCCCTCTCTAGCCCATATTCTCTCTCCGCAACTTGAAACCAAGTTCCATCGATAGCTAACCAGTTTTTGCTTAGATCCTCAATATAATTAATTAATTCTTCTTTAGTAAGCTTTTCTAAATCTTCTCTCATTTTCTAATCATACCAATTTAATTTTGTTTTTGTATTACCTTTCTATCTCCCTATCTTCTCTACGGGATTGTTTAAATATTTCTCGAGATTCTTCAATGGTTTGGGCTCGAATTCTTAAAGAATTAATATCCTCTATGGGAGAATCTTCCTTTTTATTCCAAACTCTGCGCAATAAATGTGCTGCCATTTTAGGCCTTCTATCTCGAGTAAAAACGCCTTTATAATTCATCGATCCCATTCGAGTTATTCCTTGAGAAGTTTTAAAGTCGCACATATTCCATACATGCTCACCTATTACATAAGGTTTACTCCGACACACTTCAATATATTTTTTTATGAATTTAGTTTGGTATTCTTCGCTAAACATTTCGGGCGGTTGAGAATGCCATCCAGGAATTGTGTCTGCTCCAAATTCACTAAGAATAATTGGTTTACGATGTTTTTCATATAGTTTATCCATTTCTTTTGAAAGAAGTTCGCTAGCTTCATCTAAATTTCCTGGTTGTAAATACCATCCATAATATCGATTGATACATAATACATCACAGAATTTGAAAGCTTTTTCTTTAACACCCATCATATTTACTACAGTTATGGGTCGAGTACTATCTAATTCTTTTGTCCTGTCGTATAAAGTTCTAAAGAATTCCCCAGATTTCAAGCTGTTATACGGTTCGTTTGCCAAGCTCCACATTATAACGCTTGGATGGTTTTTATCTCTCTTTATCAATTCTTCAATGTATTGATTGCATAATTCTAGTTGTCTATCAATTACATCTTTAGTAAATGTAAGACCTACAGCAGGAATTTCGTCAATGACCAAAAAACCAAGACGATCTGCTAAATCCATCATTTGTTCTGAGTACGGATAATGCGAAGTTCGAAAAGAGTTAGCTCCGATCCAATTCATCAAAGAATAGTCTTTGATTATAATTGCAGGAACATATCCCCTCCCTGTAATAGGGAAATCCTCGTGGCGTCCAAATCCTGTCAGATAAATGGGCTTACCATTTAATAGCAACTTATCTCCTTTCACTTCTATAGTCCGAATTCCTACTTTTAGCGAATAAGAATCGATTATAGAATCCTCTTTTACGATGTCAACTGTTAGAGAGTATAAATTAGGTGTTTCTGTATTCCAAAATTTTGCTTTTTTTACTTCTAATGTCATTTTTTGAATATTTTGCTCAATTTTTGAGGTATTAGTTAATTCTGATCCAAATCCTTTTAGAGAGAGATTCACATAGACATCATTTAAGTTGACAGTTTCTATTGTAACATCTAAAATTCCCGTGGTATCTTTTATAGATGTTCTGACAGTTATATCTTTTAATCCTTCTTTAGGAATAGCATATAGTAATACTGGTCTATGAATTCCGCAGAATGGATAAAAATCAAAGTTAGTTTTAGGATAGTTCATTGGACGCCCACTGGGTGGTACGTGATTATCTGATAATCTCCCGTCTACTCTAACTACAAGAAGATTGTCTTCCGGCTCGATCTTGTTAGATATATCGTATTCAAATGGTAGATGCCCCCCTTCGTGATGACCTACCATCTCTCCATTTAACCACACATCAGATAGATAATTAACCGAACCAAATCTAATTATGATTTTTTTATTATCCCAATCCCAGGGTTTCATAAAACTACATTGATACCACGCAGGTCCTAAATTATCGCGACCCTCCGCAAATTGATCGTTCCAGCTCGCAGGTACTGCTATTGGGCGGTTATTATTAAAACCATTCTTCCAATTCTCATCCAAGCCTTTATTGTTTGTGTCAAAACGAAAATCCCAAAAGCTAGACAATTCGATAAACTGACGATGCTTGTTTCTTTGTGGATAGAGCATTATAATTCCTCTAATAAGGCTTAATCTATGTATTTTTAGTGCTAAAAATTATTAATATTATTTATAATAATTGAAAAAAAATAAAAGATTCCTTCTTTAATAATCCAGCTTCTCTCCTAGAGCAAGTCTTGCTAAATCACTGATAAAATATGCCTTCATCCCTTTACCAGTTACCTTCCTTTCTAGCGTCTCTAAACACATTGGACAATTGAATATGCAAACTTGAGCACCATGATCTACCATATCTTGAACATTATCATTTTGTGTTTTGCGAACTTCTTTTTTATGGCCTCTCATTCCGAAAGGTGCAGCACAACATAGACCATTTTCCCTATCGTATTTCCTTGCAACTCGTTCTACTCCTATTAATTCACAAATTTTATCAAGAATTTTGTCAGTTTCAGGCACATATCGATTTGAGCAATTTCGTTGATATGCTGCTTTTAAATTTAGTTTTTTTATCTCAGACTCGTGCTCTTTTAAATAATTATAGACATATTCGAATATATGAACTGGTTTGAAAGGTACTTCAAGGTTATTCCTTTGACAATAAGAGGTATACAAGCCATAACATTCATCATGCCAACAGATCACTTCAGTGTCTTTTAAAACACCTGTCTTTTTGAAGTTTTCAAGAATAATTGGGACACGTTCTTTGATTATGGAAGGTTTTGCAACGTGTTGGTACATCAATTGGCAAAAAAAATGTAATCCCCCAACAGATTGTAGATTATCAAACATTGGTCCTTTCATTTCTTTAGCATTCGTTTTAGGAAAAGCACATTTATTTAAAATCGGTTTTTCAGGATCAATCGGACGTGGTACAAATTCTCCTTTTGCTTTAAATGTAATAATCGAATTTTGAACTATCGCAGGTAATATATCTTGAGATTGGTATTTTTCTTGTAATTCATTTATTTTATCAAAAGGATGTGAATTGTAAGGACAATACTCATCACAAGAAAAACAAAGCATACAATCTTTCAAGATTCTACAATCTTCATCTTCATTAATTAGTTTAGTGATTTCTTGCTTAGCAGCTTCAATACTATCAAAATCGATCCACTGACATTTCATCATACAGTCAACCGTTTTACATTCCGCGCAATGCGAATTATCAAACATATTTTTATACCTTTTTTATTTTTTGAATAATTATTATATATAGATTAGATTACGTTCTAGTAATTATTAATTTTAATATCTTTTTTTTTTCATAGAAGCGTTTGAGTAAACAGGTTAATTTTATCTTTAATGATTTTTTCAGACGTCATTCGTTTATCACCGACATCCAAATCGATTATAAGCATAGGAATGCCAACTTCATCCCTTAGAGCTTCCCTCAATATCTGTGGGACTGCTCCAAATTGTTTACAACCTAAGTGTGAAGTAAAAATATAGCAATCTGCAGAAAATTCTTTCGCTAATCTCACGCAATCGTCAATAAAGGGATAAAAGAATTCTGTTGATTGCTTAATCATTGGAAGACCCATCCCTTTTTTAGCCATTCCGTAAAACAATGTATCCAAATCAGATTTTGTATTGATGGGGTCAGAAAAGTTGTAATTGAAAATATCGAATAAAATACTCATCCCCAATTCTCGATCTAAATATTCACATATCGCCAAATCGAAAAAAATGAGCATGTACGGCCATATACTCCGTATTTTTTCTTCACCACCATGATGGTCTTTATTCTTATAGCGTATTTTAGCAATCTCAAGCATGTCGCGGTAAAAGTCTAGTTTTTCTTCGCGGCCTGACATAAAAGTCGCGGCAACTGCGGACATAGGGTTAAACATGTTTTCTAACGGACATGGGGTCGCTTTTTTTAGTTCAAATATTTCAAGTTGGGTTTTGTTCGTTTCATTTTCTAGTTCAATATGTTTCTTCATTTTTTCATAATCGGGTTCTTGACCAATTACTCTACCTAATTCCTCTAAACTTAGCCTTAATTGTTCTCCATAATAAGTATAGCTTTTTTCTTCCCAAAGGAACGGTAAATCTGGAGTAATTAATGGTATATTTTTATGATACCTAAAAAAGGGATAAGATGCGTAAGTGTTGTCGCACGGAGCGGTTGGTGTGATAATTGCGTCAAATTTGAATAAATCGTCAAGTGTCATCCCCATTGTTCCTTTTTGTGAAGAACATGTATGGAATGGATGCCCCCAGCTAGTTATTAAATCATAATAGGGTTCAGAGCCATCAGGTAATAATGCTGATATGAAATATGATACTGCTTCTATGCACACTGGCACACAATCAAAACAATAAAGATAATCTGAGGGGAATGCGAAATGGTATCCAATTATAGGTAGTCCTTCTCCTGCTTTTTTTATAAAATCAGCCATTACTAAGTTGATATGTTTTAATCCTATCCTCAATGCCGGCATTCCATCCTCGGGAAGTATTCTCTCAACCAACTCGAGTGTGGTGGACACGGACTGACTCAACATCTTATAGGGAATTATTCTATTTTCTAATTTTGATTGATTAACCATAGTTATACCATTTTTCATTTAATTATAATAATATTTTTATTTTTTTTCATAGAAGTGTCTGAGTAAACATAGTTATTTTATTCTTAAACTCTTTTAGCGAAGTCATTCGAGCATCTCCTACGTCGAAATCAATTGTTAACATAGGAATTCCTACTTCGTCTTTAAGAGCTTCTCTTAAAAGTTGTGGGACGGCTCCAAATTGCTTACACGCAATACTCTGAGTGTAAATGAAGCAGTCTGCGCTAAAATCTTTAGCCATTTTAATACAATCATCTAAGAAAGGATAGTAGAATTCTGAAGATTGCTTTACCATTGGCCAACCCATAGCTTTCTTTGCCATTCCATAGAATAATTCATCTGAATCAGATTTAATATCGATAAAATCAGATAGATTATAGTTAAAAATATCGAATAAAATGCTCATACCCAATTCGCGATCTAACCATTCACACAAAGAAATATCAAAGAATGTTAGCATATAGGGCCATATGGATCTAATTCGTTCTTCACCTCCATAATGCTCCTTGTTTTTGTACCTATTTTTTGCGCGTTCCAATATTCTCTGATAAAAAGAGAGGTTCTCAAGTGTTCCAGATATAAATATAGTTGTTGCAGCTGAAATGGGATTAAACATATTCTCGATTGGACTCGGAACAGCCTTAATTAAATCAAATAATTCCATCTTTAATTTTGTTACTTTGTTCTCTAATTCTAAAGCATTCCTCAATTTTTCAAAATCGGGCTCTTGACCAATAATTTTTCCAAGCTTATTAAGACTTAGTTTTAATTGTTCACCATAATACTTGTAGCTTTTTTCCTCATGAAGAAAGGGCATATCAGCAATGATTAAAGGAAAGTTTTTTTTAAATTTGAAAAACGGGTAAGAAGCACAGGTGGAATCACAGGGTGCTGTTGGAGTGATTATTGCATCGAATTTAAATAAATCGTCTAAACTCATTCCCATTGTCCCCTTTTGAGCGGAACATGTGTGAAAAGGGTGTCCCCAGTTTCCTATTAAATCATAGTAAGTCTCAACACCATCTAAAAGTAAAGCACCAAGAATAAAAGAAACTCCTTCGATACAAATTGGGACACATTCATAACATTTTAAGTATTCTGGCTGAAATGCAAAGTGGTATCCTACTACTGGCAATCCTTCTCTTGCTTTTTCGATATCTTTACGAACCACTGATATTATTTCTTCCAATCCAATTCTTAACGAGGGAAGTCCGTTATCAGGTAATATCTTATCGATTAATTCATGCGTAGTTGACATTGAATTTAATAACATCTGATAAGGAATAATTCTGTTTCCCATCTCTGTTTTGCTATGCATGTTTTATATCCAAATTTTTTCAAAGAGTTTTTTTCAAATTTTAATACTATTTTATCATTTCTAAAAATGCTTCAATACGCGTTTGAAGTCTCGTTGTGTCTGCTTGGTAGAATTCGCGATCGAGCTCCAAAACGGGGATCTCCAAATCTTTTAGCCTATGTAAATTGAGCATATTATCACATCCAGCGAGATCACAGTTATTTATTCTCTGTAAGATAACACCATCAATTTTTGCTCTGTCAATTTCATTTCTTAGAAAATCGAATCGCCTTTCATAGTCATCCATCATTCTAGGGCAAGAAAGTCTGTAATACAAGCGCTTTGATATATCTTTTAATGGGTTATTTCCATTACCTATATGTACATCATCTAAAAAATTGCGAGTTCCAAAGCAAAAAGAATCAGACACTAATAAGGCTCCAGAATCTTCAATTAATCTGGTAAAATCAGTACTATCTACTTCGCTTCCAACGAGCATTATTCTTTTAACATTCGATTTAATTCCTTCAGACTCTCTCAAGATTTTGAGAATTCTTTCTAATTCTTGGTTTGCAAATTCTTTAGGGATTGAGCTATTTGACATCGAAATTTGTAAAGCTTCGCTTCCCGTAATTTTTGGCGTATCAATAATTCTTAGTTCATGGATTTTTCGCAAAAGATCACGATTTTTATTGTATATTCTTATCGAATTATGTAAATCTTGATCAGTAATAATTTGATGAGTATAGGTTTCTTCTATTTCTTCTTTAAATTCTTCTATTTCTTTATGGTACCATTCAAAACCTTCATCTGTTATGATGTGAGGCATAGCAATATAAAAACGTGGAACTTTTTTTTCAAAACCTTTTCTTTTAAATACTACTAAATCGAAGAGCTCGTACATTCGTCGAGTATGATCGCATGAATTACAAATATAAAGCCCATCTAAGAAATCGTAGCCTCCTCTTAAAGCCAAATCTAAAGTTGCTCTGACAAATGAACACGTAAACCGTACCATATATATATCAGCTAAATCCGTGTCTTTATGTCCAGTTGCTCTAATTCTAAAAGGTAATAAATTTGCAGCGTGCAGTAATTCTTCGGGAATGTAAGTACAATAATGACCAACTACCTTTTTATTCTTTTCTTGCCATTCCTTAACATAGGAGTTCATAATTGAATTCGAAATGTTAAGAAAAGGATCGTTATTTAGACTCATGGTAATAAACCCACTTTACTGTTTTTATAAACTTCATTCTTACCTATCATCAGACACTTTACCAGTTTTATGGCAGCTACATAGGACCCTTTAATCTTTATTTTTCTGGGAATTAAATACTTTAGAAGTTTCATTAGTCCAAAGATATTACTTTTAGAGCGAATAATACTGCTTAACACGCTAGTTATTTTTTCTTCTTCTACATTTACTATAAGTCGTGCAACAGGATTATTAGCTTTCTCCACCCGGCAATCAAAATTCTTTCTATCAGATGTAAGCACAAAAGTAATATATCCGTCTAATTCGACTAAATACATTTCTATTTCTTCACCCTCCCATTTCCCTATTTTTTTAAAAGGCTCGTCGAGGCCAAATAAATCCACCAACATCTTTGCCAATCGAGCGATATTAAGCACTTTTGTTTCCCTAACCAAATTTTCTGCTTTAATATCCCTACTTGTTTTCTTAAGGTTATCAATTTGATTAATTGTAGCCACCTAATTTTAATTATTTGAAGCAATTATATAAAGATCATATTAGTTAGATTAGTTAATAAAGTTAAAGCTTTTATTAATTAATTGAAAAGGTTTATGCTAATATTCTTATTAAACAACTGAATTTTGAACTTAGACTTAAAAGGGATTAAAGTGGGCAAACTGCTTTCCTTCTTATAGGAAAAGTTTAATAACATTTTAATTTTCAATATCTTGTATCTATTTTGTTCATAAATAGATTAAATTAAGGTATTCAATGAAATAATAAATTAAATAATAAAAAATTAAAAAAATATTGGTTAAAAGTTATGGGAAAAACTTTAACTGAAAAAATCTTAGAACAGCACTTGGTTGAAGGAAAATCAGAGCGAGGGTCGGATATTAGCATAAAAATAGATCAGACCTTAACTCAAGATGCTACTGGTACAATGGCATATTTACAATTTGAAGCGATTGGTATTCAACGCATTCAAACAGAATTGTCGGTTAGTTATGTAGATCACAATACTTTACAAACTGATTTTAAAAATCCTGACGATCATAGATATCTACAAAGTATCGCTGCGAAATACGGACTTTATTTTTCTAGACCTGGTAATGGCATATGCCACCAACTTCATTTAGAAAGGTTTGCTCGACCTGGAAGAACTTTACTTGGTTCGGATAGTCACACTCCAACTGGTGGCGGTGTAGGAATGATAGCAATCGGAGCAGGAGGTCTCGACATAGCAGCGGCAATGGCAGGTGAGGCTTTTTACTTAAAGATGCCAAATGTTATTAAAGTACATCTTACTGGGAAACTTCTTGACTTTGTATCTGCTAAAGACGTTATACTGGAAGTATTAAGACGAATTGGCGTTAAAGGGGCAGTTAATAAAGTATTGGAATACACTGGTCCAGGTATTAAGACTCTAAGTGTACCTGAGCGAGGTACAATAACCAACATGGGAACTGAAACGGGAGCCACAACCTCAATATTTCCCTCTGACGATATTACAAAAGAATTTTTGATTGCTCAAGAAAGAGGTGAACAATGGGTCGCCATTGCACCAGACGAAGATGCTGTATACGACGAAACCATAGAAATAAATCTAAGCGAGCTCGTCCCTCTTGTGTCCCTACCCCACAGTCCAGGAAATGTAAAAACTGTAAAAGAAGTTGAAGGATTAAAAGTTGATCAAGTTTGCATTGGGAGTTGTACGAACTCAACTTTACGAGATCTTAAAATTTCTGCTAACATTTTAAAAGGAAAAACTATTAGCGAGCATACGGTCCTAACTATATCACCAGGTTCTCGTCAAGTTGTCAACCACATGATTAAGTCGGGGGAAATGGCTTATTTAATAGAAGCCGGAGCAAGAATACTCGAAAATGCATGCGGTCCTTGTATTGGTATGGGTTTGGCGCCAAAAAGCGATGCTGTTACGTTAAGAACATTTAATAGAAATTTTCTTGGAAGATCAGGCACAAAAAGCGCTCAAACTTATCTTGTAAGCCCCGAAACTGCTGCTGTATCTGCAATTAGCGGAATTATTACAGATCCAAGAACATTTGGAGCATTACCAGAAATAGATATGCCTAAAAAGTTTATGGTCAATGATAATATGATTATTCCACCAATGGAAGGCAAAGAGTCCATTGAAATCGTTAGAGGACCGAATATCAAACCTTTACCAGAATTCAATCCTTTACTAGACAAATTAGAAGGGGAGGTTCTTCTTAAAGTCGAAGATGATATTACTACCGACCATATAATGCCAGCAGGTGCTAAAATCTTACCTTTGCGGTCAAATATTCCAGAAATAAGCAAATTTGTGTTTAACCTTGTTGATCCGACATTTCCAGATAGGTCCTTAGAAAAGCAAGGAGGATTTATAGTTGGAGGAGATAACTACGGTCAAGGTTCTAGTAGAGAACACGCTGCCATCGCACCTAAATATCTTGGACTAAAAGCGGTTATAGTGAAATCTTTTGCTCGAATTCATCTTGCTAACCTCGTCAACTTTGGAATTGTTCCGTTAACATTTGAAAACAAAGAGGATTACGCTAAAGTTGAACAAGGAGATAAGTTTGAAATCGATCTAACCACAATAGAATCGGGAAAAGTGGCGTTAAAAAACCTTACTAAAGGTATTGAGATATACTTGACTCATTCTTTGAGCGAAACTGAGCTCAAAGTTTTAAAAGCGGGAGGAAAACTTCCCTTTATCAAGCAAAAACACGTTAACTAGATTAATTTATTTTTTTTTTTAATTTTAATTATTTAATTTTTAAGGTATTATTATGAATAATATTGAAGATGAATTTCATAAAATAATTGAATTTTATCCTAATGCAATTATTGAGAAAAACTGTATTTCTCAAGTGAGAATTCCATTAAAAGATAAATTTTTTTTGAAAATCAACTTTAAAAATTACCCAAAAAAACCAGTTGTTAATTTAATTAGTAAAGATGACCGCATTTATCGAAAAGTTGATAAAATTATTCCCTTATTAAATAGATGGGAAAAAAAAAATCCTCCTTCTATTGTTGATCTTATTAATGAAATTTTAGCTTTCATTAATAGTTTGGAATCTAAAGAAATAAAAATTAAAAAAGAATTACTAAATGGAATTTTAGCGTTATGTAAAAATCAACATCCGAGAGAAATATTAGGACTTCTAAGAATCATCAATGGAATCGCGATAGAATATATTTTACCCCCAGGAGCAATTACTTCTAACACTTCTGGGTTTTTAATTCCTAGTAGATTGGGTATTGATTTAACTCTCAATGGATCTATTCATTCACATCCTTCTGGAAATCCTAATCCTTCTCTTATTGATATTAATAGTGTTTTTAAAACAAAAAAATTCAATTTTATTATCGCTTATCCATATGATTTGAGCAGTATAAAATGCTTTAATAATCAAGGACGAGAGATTGAGTTCAGAATACTAGATTAAATAAATTAACAGTTTTATATCGTTTGCATCATAAACATTTTTGATTAATTGCCCAAGATCTCATAAACCGGGAGATAATAGAAATATAATAGGAAAAAAATTAAAAGTAGCAAACTCTATTCAGTGTCAATGAATGAAAAAAAATACAAAATCGATCCAAAAAAAAGATTTTCTTCCAGAGTAGAAAACTATATCAAGTATCGACCAAGCTATCCTCTTAAAATTATTGATTTTTTGAAAGAGAAGAGGATTTTAGCAGAGGATACAGTAATTGCCGATATAGGTTCAGGTACAGGAATTTTAACAAAGTTTTTCTTGGATAATGGTAACCCCGTTTATGGGATTGAACCCAATAAAGATATGAGAGAAGCGGCTGAAAAACACCTACAAGTGTATACAAGATTTTCAAGTCTTGAAGGTTCTGCTGAATCCACGGGATTAGAGGAGAATTGTATAGATTTTATTACTGCTGGACAATCTTTTCATTGGTTCGATGTCGTGGAGGCTAAGAAAGAATTTAAAAGAATACTAAAACCGAATGGTAATGTAGCATTAATCTGGAACAATCGTGGAAAAGCCGGAACAGATTTTAATAGTAGCTATGAAAATTTCATTTTAAAATTCGGCACAGATTATAAAGAGATAAAGAAAAATGATGGAAATGTGGATCTCTTTTTTAATTATCAAAAAGAAACATTTTATAATTTTCAAGAATTAGATTTTACCAGTTTTAAAGGTAGGGTCCTTTCTTCATCTTATATTCCTTTGGCTGATAATCCCATTTTCCCAAAAATGATATTGGAATTGGAAAATTTATTTAACAAACATCAACGGAATGGAATTATTAGAATTGAATACGATACCGAAGTATACATTGGTAAATTAGAATAATTTTTAATCGTAAAATCTCTACTATAAAATACTAACTTGTAATTGATAATTAACAATTATAGAGGCAAAAAAATATGAAAGTAGTTGTTTTTAATGGAAGTCCAAGGAGTGAGGGTAATACTACCATATGTTTAAATATGGTAATGGACGAATTGAAGAGTGCCGGAATTGAGACTGAATACATTTGGATTGGTATGGATAAAATCCAAGGGTGTATCTCCTGTTATCAATGCGCTAAGAATAAAGATAAGAAATGTGGAGTTAAAACTGACAAATTAAACTATTATTTGGAAAAAATGGTAGAAGCTGATGGCATAATATTAGGATCACCTACTTATTTTGCGGATACTACTACAAGAATGAAAGCGCTTATTGAAAGAGCTGGTCTTGTAAGTAAAGTGAATGGAGATTTATTAAAACATAAAGTAGGTGCGGCGGTGGTGTCAGTAAGGCGAGCAGGAGCAACTCATGTTTTTTCTAGTATAAATTATTTTTTCCTAATTAACCAAATGTTTGTAGTTGGTTCAAGCTATTGGAATTTAGGCGTTAATCCAAATACCACAGATCCAGAAAGAATTAACGAAGACGAAGAAGGTATAGCTACTTTTCAAAATTTAGGTAAAAATATGGCTTATTTACTTCAAAAACTTAATACCTAATCTATTTTTTTTTTCATTTAGGGCGATCTTTTGTTTAATAAAAATATACTTTTTAAACTAATATTTATTGTATTTATATTAGTGTTTTTTAATTATTTATTTCTAAAAGCATCGATATTAGTAAAGCATAAAGCGCTTGAAGGAATCTAAAATGAATGAGCGAATAAAAAAACTACGCGCACAAAGTCGTAGAGCAATTCCGTATCTTTCATTGGAGCGTGCTTTATTAGTAACAGAATTTTATAAGAATGGAGCAGCTCATAAATATTCTGCTCCAGTTGCTAGAGCTAAAGTATTTGAATATATCCTAAAAAATAAAAAAATTTGTTTTAATGACGATGAGCTTATAGTTGGAGAACGCGGTCCGGAGCCGAAAGCAACTCCTTCTTACCCGGAAGTTTGCTGTCATACGCTAAATGATTTAGAGATATTAGATTCACGTGAAAAAATATCTTTTAAAGTGCAAGACGAAGTGTGGCGAAAATCTAAAGATATCGTCATTCCATTTTGGAAAGGAAAAACAATTAGAGAAAAGATCTTTTCTCAAGTAGATCAAGAATGGATAGACGCATATTCAGCAGGGATTTTTACCGAGTTCATGGAACAACGAGCTCCTGGACACACCGTAGCGGGTAAGAATATTTGGATCATGGGCTTTTTAGATTTTAAAAAACAAATCCAAAAATCTATTGAAAATTTAGATTTTTTCAACGATCCTGACGCTTTCGCTAAAAGAGAGCAATTAAAAGCCATGGATATAGCTGCTGATAGTATAGTGACATACGCTAAGAGACATTCTAAAAAGGCGTTAGATTTAGCTGAAAACGAATCTAATCCAATAAGAAAAAACGAATTAGAAAAAATAGCAGAAGTTTGCTCACATGTTCCAGCTCAGGCTCCAAGAACATTCTGGGAAGCTTTACAGCATTACTGGTTTATTCATTTAGGTGTTATTACGGAATATAATACTTGGGATGCCTTTAATCCTGGACGCCTTGATCAACATTTATACCCTTTTTACAAGAAAGATATTTCTGATGGCATTTTAACAAAAGAAAGTACCATCGAACTGCTCCAAGCTTTCTGGATCAAATTTAATAACCAACCAGCACCTCCAAAAGTGGGTGTAACGGCCGAGGAAAGTGGTACTTATACAGATTTTTGCAATATTAACCTTGGAGGGTTAAAAGAGGATGGTTCTGACGGAGTAAATGAACTTTCTTACGTACTTTTAGATGTAGTTGAAGATATGAGAATACTACAGCCTAGTAGTAATGTTCAAATAAGTGAAAAAACGCCAGACGATTTTATTAGAAGAGCCCTTAAGATTATTAAAACCGGTTTTGGTCAACCCTCGGTTTTTAATGCGGATGCTATTATTCAAGAACTTATACGCCAAGGAAAATCGTTAATAGATGCTCGAAATGGCGGCGCGAGTGGATGCATTGAAACAGGAGCTTTTGGAAAAGAAGCATATATATTAACAGGATACTTTAATCTTGTGAAAATTCTTGAAGTTACTTTATATAATGGAAACGATCCTTTAACGGGTAAACAAGTTGGATTAAAGACGGGAGATCCTACCTCTTTTAGAACTTTTGATGAGTTATTAGAAGCGTATACAAAACAAATTAAGCATTTTGTTGACATTAAAATAAAAGGTAATCTAATAATAGAGCGGATTTGGGCGCAAAATCCCTCCCCATTTTTATCAATTATTATTGACGATTGCATCATAAATGGAAAAGACTATAATGATGGTGGAGCAAAATACAATACATCCTATATTCAAATTGTTGGTATGGGAAGTATAACTGATTGCTTAACGTCTCTAAAATATAATGTCTATGACAATCAGATTTATACTATGGAGCAGATGCTCGAAGTGCTTAAAAATGACTTCGAAGGTTTTGAGGAAATAAGGCAAAAACTGATTTCTAGAACGCCTAAATATGGGAATGATAAAGATTACGCCGATCTTATCACCCAACAAATTTTCGAGATTGTTTATAATGCCATTGACGGGCGTCCAAATAATAGAGGAGGAGTCCATAGAATAAATTTACTTCCTACGACTGTCCACATCTATTTTGGAATGGTAACTGGTGCCACACCAGATGGTAGAAAGGCGTTTACACCTTTATCTGAAGGAATTTCCCCAGTCCAAGGGATGGATATTAATGGTCCAACCTCAGTAATAAAATCTGCCAGCAAAATTGACCATCTTCGAACTGGAGGGACCTTATTAAATCAAAAATTTACTCCAGAATTCCTTTCAACGAAGACGGGAATCGATAATATTGCATATTTGATTCGTTCTTATTTTAAAATGAATGGCCATCATATTCAATTTAATGTTGTTTCGGCTGATACATTGCGGGATGCTCAAAATAACCCCTCTCTATATCAAAACCTAATAGTTCGGGTAGCAGGTTATAGCGATTATTATAATAATCTGGGAAAAGCCTTACAGGACGAAATAATTAGTAGGACTGAACATCTTTCAATCTAAATTTTTAAATAATCAAACAATTATCCCCTTTAATGTTCACTTGAAGACATTATTGTATAACCGCATTAGATAATTTAGTGTTTAAGAAAATCTTTTTTGAATTTGATTTAATAGCACCTTTGTTTTAAATATTATCTTAAATTTTTTAACTTTTAAGTTATGCATGTTTTTTAATCCATTCAATAAGTTTCTTATTAAACTCATCTGGTTCTTCAAGTTGAGGAGTATGTCCACTTTTTTCGAATAGATAATAGGATAGTTTTGGTAATTTTTCTATCTCAGCATCCCATTGGAAGTGAGGAACCATATAGTCGTGCTTACCCATCGCAACAAATATGGGTATATTATTCAGATTTGAATCTTTTGCTATATCGTAGGTTTTAAATAGCACTCCTTCTAATTTGCCAGCTATTTTTGCGTTTACCTTTACACCTTCCCAAATCCATGAGCAATCGTATTTAGGATCATACCAATAAAATGGAGCATTATTAATGTAATTCTGAATCATCATCTCGCCAGGAGACAGATCTCTAAGATCCTCCATTTTGTGAGTTTCTGATAATCGTTTATGAATATTTTTTCTTTCTTCGGATGCGTTGTTTGTCCAATGTTGTCTAGATGCTTTAAGGTTTTTGCGCATACCGTTTGGTGGTGCTCCTATCACGATCACATGTGATGTATTTTGAGGATATTTACGAGCATATTCAAGAGCCAGATTTCCATGTATAGAGTGTCCTAATAAACAAATTTTTGGAATATCTAGAGTTTTACGAATCTGTTCAGCATCATCCAAAAACATATCTATAGTTATTTGGTTCAAGTCAACTGGTTCATCAGTAGGAACAAAGCCTCTATTATCCGTAAAAATGAATTTGAAGTATTTTCTTAATTCTTGAGAGAACGTACGAGGATAATATATCGCTGAACCTATAACCAAACATGGAATTCCACTTCCCTCTATTACATACGATAATTTATAACCGTCTATAGTAACGAAATTTGACATTCTTATTTCACTTTTATACTTAATATTAATTTTAGTTTAAACTTAGAATTTATCTAATATAATTGCATGAACTATTAATATTTATTTTAGATTTCTTTTTTATAATTCTTAATAGAATATCATTTTGCGTAAAACTCCTTTATTTTTATATTACGATTATTTTTTCGAGTATAGAAATGTTTATATTTATGAAAATTAGATAGATTTTTAAAATAAAAAAAGTTTTGAGAATTATGGCGGATCCTCAAGTTATGATGGAGATGACATTCAGTGTTATCTATTTAATTTATATCTGTGTTATTGTAATTCTAATGTCGAAAAACATGAAAAATGTAAATCAAAAAGAAATCGCTACAGCAAAAAGAATACGATTAGCATTTTCAGCGCTACTTATAGGTGATTTAGGGCATGTAGGAGCTCGATTAATCGATTTTTTCTCTGTAGAGGTAGAAATGAATTATGTTATTTTAGGAATCGGATCTCTCTTTGAAATGGTTGGTTTAATCTTTCTTTTTATGCTTTTCACAGATGCTTGGCGGGTACAATTTGATCATCAGAAGAATTTACTGTTTAAAGTATTAATTGGTATCGGAATAGTTGGATTGATTATATTTGTATTTCCTCAAAATCAATGGACAGCTCAATCAACTCCTTACGAATGGTTAGTAATCCGAAACATTCCATGGTTAATACAAGGAGTCGCGTTATCAATATTAATATATCGAGACGCAAAAGCGGTTGGTGATAAACAATTAGTTAGAATTGGAATTTACATCTTTATTTCGTATTTTTTCTACATGCCAGTGATCTTCTTCGGAGAGTTAGCCCCAATGCTTGGAATGCTCATGATAATAGGAACAATTGTTTTTATGTTGTGGCAATATACATCCTATAGTCGCTTTTTCAAGAAGAGAGAATAATAAATTAAAAATTTATTATCAAAGATTCCTAATATTTTTTTTCATAAATTTTTTTCAGCTTTCAAATTAAAAAAAATGAAAAAGGCTTAAGAAGTTAAAGCGCTTACAATTTCTTCAAAATAATTGAAAATCGTGGAGTAATGCCCATCGTTTGGATAAAATTTTCCTTCACAATTTGGAATTGCTTTACACATACCACGACCCATAGCAACAGGCACAGCTTCATCCACTTCTCCATGCCATAAATACACTTTAAGTTTTGGAGTTATATCTTCAAGGCTAAAACCCCAAGGTTTTGCGTATAATTTCCCTTCGTAAATTGCTCCTTTATTTCCTTGTCGGAATGCTTCTGCGCTTTCTTTAATAAAAAGAGGAAGTAATTTAGGATCTTCCATAACTTTCCTATCTGGTTCTGGAAACTTTTTAATAGTTTTCCTCATTCTACTTTCTGCTTTTTCTAAATCTTTCAACCCTCGAGATTGAAAAGATATCATCAATTTAAAAATCCATGGCATTCTTCGAATAACAAAAGATAATCTGCGAATACTTTTTATTTTTTCTTCTACTTCAAGATCCATTGGTCCTAAACCGCTAATAATACCACAAGTCGTTAAGCGATCAGGAATTTTATATGCACACGCTGCAGCATATGGACCTCCCCCCGATATTCCTTCAATAGCAAATTTCTCTATTCCTAAAGCGTTAGATAGCTCAACTACATCATCTGGCCAATCTAAAATAGTACGGTCTTTTTTGAAATCTGAAAGCCCCATGCCTGGTCTATCGATTCCAATAAGCCTAACATTATTTTGAACGACTATATCCGCAAAAATAACAACTTCTAAACGAGAACCTGGAAAACCATGGAAGTGAAATAATGGTTTTGCTTCTGGATTACCTAAATCCGCGTAACCAAGATTCCTTCCATCTTTTAATTTAATTGTCAGATTTACTTTATCATTATTAACTATACAATTCACCTTTTTTTTGCAGAAGTTATTAAAATAAAGAAAATCCTATGAAATATATATTTATCAATAAAATTTTGTATTTTTCCTACTTTTCTCTATGCTAAAATGAATCTGTTCATAGTAGAATTATTAGAATTTCTAAAAGAAAACTAAAAAATAAATATTATTAAACCTAATTGTTGATTTTATAATTTATATACTCAAACTTTATTTTTTCTTATTTCTGATTATAACAGAAGAGTAATTTTTATTATTAGATGAATGTGGAAATTATGGGCATAATAATTCGATTAGGGTGTTGAGCAATAAGACCAGATTCTAATCTCGAAAAAGGCGTTTCCATACTTTCAATTCTCATCAAAAACGCGCTAAAATATTAAGATAATTCTCCTATATCTCTAATTAATATGTTACTATTGAACTGTTTCCAAATTCTTGGTAATTAATTTGATATACTCAAGATACTACAACCCTTTCTTTTCTGCTTCTTTAACAAGGATCTTTCGCGCAGCATGAACTTGTTGTAAAGCTAGATCATTAGGAAATTCACGCTCAATCTCTTTTCTGATAATTTCTATTTCATTTTCGTCCAACAATATATTTCACCTTTATTATAATAATTCTGCAGGAGTTATAATTTCTATTTGCCTTAAATTGTTTAAAGTACTTATCATTCTTACAATATCTTTAGTTTTTTTCCTGACTAAATGCCTGAAATTCCAACTTAATAAGAAGTCCATTTCATTTATTATTGCCACAGCATAAATCATTAATTTTGAAAATAAATAAGAGAAAGTATATAATAAAAGATGATTTATTACTTAAATTAAATTTACATCATTTTATGATGTATATTTCTCTGTTTTTGAAGTTTTATACGCTGTAATGACTATTTTCGCATCTCCATCAGAGAAATAAAAAACACGTAAAAGTCGCCTTTCTATTATTTTTTGGGCTACAGAATTACCATAAAGATCTTTCTTTAAAAGATCGGGATTATTAATAGTATCAAGTATCTCATCTTTAGATATTTTCCGCTTTTTAATCCTATGCAAAGCATGTTTAGTGAATTTTATAGACATTCTACTATCATTGGTATTATTTCTTCAACATCTTTTTGGACGAGATCATTAAGATTAAGATTGCGATCTGTGAAATTTAATATTTCCACACCTACTAGCTGATCGTCTTTACCATAATCAACTATTATGCCTTTAGCAATTTCATCTGATTCTTGGATTTCTTCATTCGAGAACCGCAGATATAAAGCATTTGCTATTTTATCAAAAGAAAATTCCATATTATTTTAAATGAGTATTTAATTTTATTCTTTTCTATAGAACCCCTAAAAACAAACAACTTCTTTAATATAAAATTTCAGAATCAATATCCCTCAGATTGTTACAGTTAGTCATTTTCATCCCTTTCGCTAGAATTTTCTGTAAATATTCCATTTGAATTCGTACGCCCTCTATTCCAGCTCCAACAGCCGCCCTAACGATATCTCGACCGATTAATACAGATTCAGCACCAAGGGCAAGCGCTTTTAAGATGTCATATCCCGTTCGAAATCCCCCGTCTATAATTATTCGAATTTTTCCCTCAAGTTCAGCGACAATTTCAGGAAGCACTTCTGCCGTTCCAGGAGTATGATCTAAAACTCTTCCCCCATGATTAGAGACAACTATAGCTGCTGCTCCTGCATCCTTTGCAGCAATAGCATCTTCTACACACATAATTCCCTTTACGATTACGGGTAGTTTTGTCGATGATACTAATTCTTTAAGGTCATCAATATTTTTCTTAAAAACATGTTTATTATGAGTAGTCATAGCGTAAGACCCACATCCATCAACATCTACGCCTACAGCTACACTCCCCGCTTTTTCAGCTTTCTTAAAGAATTCGATGATTACTTCTTGTTCTCTTGGTTTTACAATTTTAACCCCCAATCCCCCAGCTTCAGCAATAGCATCAATTCCATAAGAGTCATCGAGCGAATATGTATATGTGTCGCCCCGCCAGCCTAATGTTCTCGCAGCTTTACACCCCAGAACTACTGAACGGCAAAATTCTTTTTCTGAAATTACCTTTTCTCCACCAAAACTATTTACTCCTGCTACACTCGCTCCCATTATCGGCATTGAAAGTTCAGTTCCAAAGAAATCGTATTTAGTGTCCGCTTCAAAATGATCTCCTATTACTTTCATTTTTAACTTCAATTCTTTTAGCACCAGAACATTGTTATTAAAAGAAGCTCCAGTACCTATTCCTCCAAAACCTAGGGGTCTTCCATAACTCTGACCTTGACAGATTCGCATTGCATCTCCATCGCATATTTTATATACGCCACACAATCCCATGAGCTTCTTCTGAGCTTCTTTTCGAACTTCAGTTAAAATTTTTTCTTCTGATGCCATATCTCCACCTCAATTTTCTTTCATACCATTTTTTTAGGGTCTAAAAGTTCGTCCAAATTATCGATCTTTAAACCCATTTCTTTAATTACTTCTTTACAGGTTTTACCTTCCTTATGCGCCCTTTGGGCAATTTCAGAACATTTATCGTACCCTATTATTGGTGATAAATTAGTAACAATCATTAACATTTGGTCTAAATTCATATTGATTTGTTCAGTGTTCGCTTTTAAGCCGATTAAGCAATTATTAATAAAAGAATTAATACACCCTATTAAAATTGCAATTGATTCAAGAACATTTACAATCATTACAGGTTTACTCATGTTCAAATCTAAAATGCTTCCATACATTTCTCCACTTGTAACAACAGTGTCATTTCCAATCACTTGAAGACACACTTGAATTAAAGCTTCAGATTGAGTAGGATTAATTTTTCCAGGCATTATCGATGAACCTGGTTCGTTTTGGGGTAAAATTAATTCTGATAGACCCGCTCTTGGACCACTGCCCATCCAGCGAATGTCATTTGCCATTTTTAAAAGCGATAACGCTAAAAGTCTTAAGTTACTACTGGCATTAGCTATAGTATTATGCGAAGATATTCCCTCCGCTTTTATAGGATTAATTTTAAAAGATAAGGAAGTTATTTTTAAAAGATGGTTTATGGTCAATTTATCAAAATCTTTATGAGCATTTAAACCAGTACCTAAAGCTGTGCCACCTATTGGGATGAATAATAATTCATCTATTACATGTCTTAATCGCTCAATATTAGTTTCGATTTGTTTTTTGTATACTTTGAATTCTAAAGATAGTGGTATTGGGACGGCATCTTGTAAGTGCGTTCTTCCTACTTTAACGATTTCTTCAAATTCTTCGATTTTAATAGTTAAGGTTTCTACTAATCTGTTTAAGACCGGAATTAACTTCTTTATCATATGTACAGTAGATATATGCATAGTAGTCGGGATTACATCGTTAGAAGATTGACTCTTATTTATGTGATCATTAGGATGGATCGGATGCTTCTTACCCATAGGAAATCCTAAGATTTGAGTGGCCCTATTAGCTAATACTTCATTCATGTTCATGTTTGTTTGAGTGCCACTTCCTGTTTGATAGATGTCAATTGGGAACTGATCGAGATATTTCTCTTCTTCTAGAATCTCGTTAACAGCTTGTAAGATCGCATCTCCTTTTTCTTTATCAATCAACCCTAATTCCATATTTGCTAATAAACAAGCTTTTTTAAGCTGTGCTAACGACATTATAAATACTTTAGGGAACATTTTTCCACTAATTTGAAAATTCTGGATTGCTCTTTGAGTATTTACACCCCAATACATGTCAATAGGAACTTCCACTTCTCCTAAAACATCTTTTTCAATGCGGTAATTCAATATTTAAACCAACCATAAAATGTTTATTTATAAGCTTATTAGAAATAGGATAGTAAAAAAAGTTTATATTAATATTCAGTAAATTTTTTTCAGCTTTTAAATTAAAAAAATGAAAAAGGCTTAAGAAGTTAAAGCGCTTACAATTTCTTCAAAATATTTGAAAATCGTGGAGTAATGCCCATCGTTTGGATAAAATTTTCCTTCACAATTTGGAATTGCTTTACACATACCACGACCCATCGCAACAGGTACAGCTTCGTCCTCTTCTCCATGCCATATATACACTTTAAGTTTTGGAGATATATCTTCAGGGCTAAAACCCCAAGGTTTCGCGTATAATTTCCCTTCGTAAAATACTCCTTTATTTCCTTGACGAAATGCTTCTGCGCTTTCTCTAATAAAAAGAGAAAGCAATTTAGGATCGTCCATAACTTCCCTATCTGGTTCTGGAAACTTTTTAATAGTTTCCCTCATTTTCCTTTCTGCTTTTTCTAAATCTTTCAAACCTCGAGATTGAAAAGATATCATCAATTTAAAAAGCCATGGCATTCTTCGAATAACAAAAGAAAATCTGCGAATACTTTTTATTTTTTCTTCTACTTCGAGATCCATTGGTCCTAAACCGCTAATAATACCACAAGTCGTTAAACGCTCAGGAGTTTTATATGCACACGCTGCAGCATATGGACCACCCCCTGATATTCCTTCAATAGCAAATTTGTCTATTCCTAAAGCGTCAGCTAGCTCAACTACATCATCTGGCCAGTCTAAAATGGTACGGTCTTTTTTGAAATCTGAAAGCCCCTTTCCTGGTCTATCGATTCCAATAAGTCTAATATTATTTTGAACAACTCTATCCGCAAAAATAGCAACTTCTAAACGAGAACCTGGGAAACCGTGGAAGTGAAATAATGGTTTTACTTCTGGATTACCTAAATCCGCGTAACCAAGTTTCCTTCCATCTTTTAATTCAAATGTTAGATTAAGATTATCACTCTTAGGCATTTCATACATCACGGTAAAAAAATCTAATTTAATCAATTTACTGATTTTATTTCCATATAAATCCAATAAGGTTGAAGTCCTGGTGGAACTTCAGTTTCGGGGTATATCTCTCTCTCTTGAAACCCTGCTGAACGATAAACATGTTGTGCAGCAGTCATAAATCGGCCAGTATCAAGTAGGATTCTTGAACATCCGAATTCTTTCCCTTTGTTTAAAAGATGTTTTAGTAGGCCTTTTCCAAAACCTTTCCCTCGATAATTTGGTCTGATATACATTCTTTTTATTACCCCTGTATTAACATTAAGTTTTATTAAAGCACCCATCCCAACTACATTTTTTTTTATTTTTAGTATATAGAAAACTCCTTCAGGTGGCACATAGGATGTAAGTTCTTCAACACTAATTTTGGCATAATCTCGAATTGGTTGCCCCAGTAGGGAAACTACATCTATTTTGTAGTGCTTCATAACTTCATTGGTAATCCAAGACAAATATTCATCGTTTAAATCTATTAAAAGGGATTTATGAACTCTCAAATCAATAGGAATATACTCAATCATATGTAATCATATGTTTTTTTTTATTAAATAAGTTATACTAAAAAAAAGTAGAATAATAATTATTCTAATTAAAAGAAGGATTCAATTTCTTTTTCCATATATTATAATTTTCCTTAATTGATTTAACTACTAAATTTTCGCATTTCATAAATCGTTCTAATATCCAACCCTATATCAGTGTCAAGAATTACAGGAATTTTTTTGCTATGCATTTTCGGTATCCTACTATGAAATAAATATTAAATAAATCTATCAGTTTTCAATTAATTTATCTTTTTCAATAAAAAAGAATTATATGGTTACAATGATTATTATAGAAATGCAAATCATTTTCTAATAATTATTTTTTCTTGGTGCTATCAGAACAGATGAGTCGTAAACTAATTTTTAAAAAGGAGAAATTTTCTGTCATTGTTTTAATATTTTTTATCGGGACTGTTATAATGGGTTTGGGGTATATGTCATATTCCACATCAAAAACCGTCAGTGGTTCTTATCAGATTTCAGGCGCTGAATATGTTGCTTCTAAGATTGAAATATATAATAACGTAGAAATGGGAGAAATAAACATTACTAATCTTCCTGAAAATTCGGTAAACATTTTAGAGGCAAATTGGAATTTTGATACACCTAATGGTTATGGTCCAACTACAAATATCATAACGCATAGTAAGATTGGAAATATTCTAAAAATCTTCATTAACCTTCCTTATCATGAAAATATCTCAAATGTAGAGTTCGACATTTCTATTAATCCCGGTTATGAACTATATGATTTCATTAGTGATACTAGAGAAGCAAACATAAAAATAAAATTAATGAATATGAATTTTAATCGTTTTGAAGTTAGTGCGACTACAGGGGATGTTTATA
Source organism: Promethearchaeota archaeon (assembly GCA_019057795.1). GTDB lineage: Archaea > Asgardarchaeota > Lokiarchaeia > Sigyniarchaeales > SOKP01 > SOKP01. The sequence continues at coordinate 79,969 of JAHLWS010000024.1, forward strand.
TCGATCTTACTTATATAGGTTTTCATAATGATCACCTTGTGACTTCTACAACAGGGAGAATCTGGTTAGACTATTGGGAACTTGTATTCATTGGAGGAGGTAAATTTGATGTGTTAACTAGCGCAAGTAATATTGATATTAAATGGGCACAACATATTAAATGTTATCATGATATAAACATTACAATTACTACAGATGATTATGTAAGATTTAAATATTGGAGCCCGCTCGAAGTGAGTAGAATGAGAGTTGAATTAGAAGCAACTACCGGTACAAAAAGATTTTCTTCAGATGCTCAAGATTTCATTGAAGTTACCCCAGGTCACTATCATTCAGTCAATATTAACGATACGAGTATAGATTTCTTAGATGTTGATTTGGTTACAACAGATGGTTATGTATGGGCTTATATAGTTGATTGTTTTAAACCTCAAAGGTATTGTGAACAAACAATTACTCAAATTCCTTGGGAAGTACATACTAATGGCTCCTATGTTATTCCAAGAGCAGGACATGATGTTTCAACTATTGAAGTCTATAATGATACAACAAACGCACCAATTACATATCTATTGTTAAATCAAAGTTCAGATAATATTTTGGAAGCAAATTGGGATTTAATTTACTTACAGGGGCCTAAAAATGGATTAGGTACAATAGAAGTTGAATTTTCACATCAAATTGTTGGAGATGTTTTAAAGATATATATAGATTTAATCTACCAACCAGATCTAATCAGACCTGTATTCTATGGAGGATATTTAAATATTCATACTCCTCCAAATTATGGTATTTGAACTAAGATTAAAGGCTTAACAACTAATTAAAAAGAAATAGAAATAATCATTTCTCTTTTAATTAATCATATTAAGTTAAATCCTACAAATTGATAAAATTCGGGAATCAAAGAAAAGATAAGATACAAAACTGTTAACGTTAATAAAGATATCCATAAGGATTTTTCCCAGCTAATATCGATCAAGTATTTATTGAAGACAAGAATTAATAAAAATCCGGATATTGAAACAAGATTAATCAAAAAATTATTTCCTCCATTATCAAATCGCAATAATATTAATGAATCTCCAAGAATTTGAAGTAAAAATGCCATCACGCCAAAAAATAACGGAAGTAACATAACAAGAATAAAACTAGAAAGGATTATCATATATTTCTTCTCTAAAGCCTTTTGCTTTGATTCAAATCGCAGAACCAGAGCAAAAATAATTAAGGACATAATTACTCCAATAATAACCAACCACATTATGTTATACAATAGATATTCAACTTGAAATAGCATATTTTCTAACCGTTTAAAAAATCATTATTAGCTTTTAATTGCTATAAGGATAACTCCTTTTTATATCTATTAAAAGAATTTGTCAACTTTAAAATATTACTAAATAAAAAGAAATTCAGTTAATAAAAGATAAGAGAATGATTTAATCAGAATGTTAATTAATTTCAATTCCGCACGAAGGACAAATTAGTGTATCTTTATCGATTTTATTTCCGCAGTTGTGACAATGCGATGCTTCACTTTTTTGTTTTGGGAGAGCTTTTGGAGGTGGGCTTTCTTCTATTCTTTCAAGTAAGGAAAAGAGGTTAGAAAATAAACCGTTATACCAAGAATTTTTAAGTTTATCGACTCTTAGTATTGTTCTTGAAAGAGGTGTAGCTTCTACTCGAATCAGGGTTTTGTTGTTTTTTAAATCGTAAAAATTAATTCGAATTCGCTTCTTCCAATTCGGATCATGGCCCGTATTGGTCATCATAGTCCCTTGTTTAGCTTCTATAAAAGTAGGAGGAGTATACTTTTTTATTTTGGCTTTATGTTGGCCGATTATCCATTGCATTGCGAGCTTAAAAGCTTTATCAATAGGAATTTGAAGAGTTTCCTCATAAATCACACTAACATTCATAAGAACTATATATATAAGTTCGTATCATCTATAATTTTTGCCATCGGATTATTTTCTCAAATACAATTTTGATAAAAGCTATAGACCTAATTCCCGTAACTTACGAGTAATTTCTTTTTTTTTGATACCTTTCAGATCAAACCATTTATAAAAGATTAACGCACCCACACTGCAAAAAATGAATGGAATTAATCCTTGAGTTATCCGAAGACCTACTAAGGCATTAACCTGATGAGAAACATCTAATGGGTCATAAATTGTGAGCGCGTGAATAATTGCTATAATAAAACTCTGAAACACTACAGAAGAGCGAATGAAAAAGTTTCTAATTCCAAGTAAAGTAGTCTCATGATGTTTTTTTAATTTCACAGCGATTTCGTCGTAACAATCAGCCAAAACGGGTGATAACATAATTAAGAATAATGTTATTGATACTCCGTTTAGAATGCTTGTTAAATAGAACTGAAACGCGTTCACAATAAAGAGGTTTAATAATAGACTTACTCCATAGAAAGCTAAACCTATTGCATAAGTGTTCGAATGTCCTATTCTTTTAGCTAAGCGAGCCCATATAGGAATTGTTAGAAAAGAAGATAAGAGCATTAAAAGTGAACCTAAGCTTCTTATGTGTTGCCCCTCTTGTAGAACATCGTCAATAAAGTTGACTGTATTCATGCTCATAAGACCAAACGCAATCATGAATGTAAGGTAAGAAAATACAGCCAACATGAAATTCTTTTGTTTTATAGCCATTTTCATGGTTTTAAAAAAGGAAATTTTCTTCGAGTTGTCATACCCTAGGATAAATCTCTCTTTTATTACATTAGATTCCTTGGATCCAGGTATAAACACCAAAAATGAGCACGAGAGTACAATAATGCTGATAAACGCAGCGATTGTGAACGAAGTTGGATTCCCGGGATCAATTACTTGTGACCAGATTGTGATTGCTACGAAATTTGCTATAAATACAAAAATTTGAGTCAATATCCCTCCTTTTCTACGCGTTGTATCTCCCCTAAAATGTGCGGCAAAAGCACCAAAAGAATGCGTTTGAAGAAGAGAAAACGATATATCGTATAGAAATACGATTATTATATAATATATTAGAATGGGCAATACACTTTCAATCCCTGATACTTGAGGTGGTGTAAATAGGAAGAAAAACAGGATAATTGTAGGAATCCCTCCGATAATGATCCATGGCGTATGAAACCCTCGCTTTCTGGTCCATTTGAAAGGTTTATCTGTAAGATATCCTATAAACGGGTTAACCAACATACTCATTATTACAATTAGTGTATTTGCGAGTGCCATATATATTGGCCATAAAGGAACTATACTGATTAAACCGAGCTCTCCTTCGTAGAATGTCCAGACATAATTATTGAAAGCTATCATTAAATAGGTATTCAAAAAATATCCGGTTGAAAACATTACCATCTTTATCATACTTGGTTCTTCAGGTTGAGTATGATTCACATCATTATTTGAGGTTTTCATCTTTTATTTCAGAGTTTATTCTTGATATTATTTTATTCGTTCTATTATTTATTAAAGTATACTCCTAAAAAGCAAAAAATAATGTATTGATTCAAATTATAGTTTATTAGAATAAATTTTAATAAATACTAAGCGATTTTTAATTTAAATCTTGTTTTAATCTTGTTCTCTATGAGATTCTACTAAATTTTATATAAAGGAGGTTTTTATCATAAGATTGCTCGAATACGAGAGTAAAGAAATTTTTAGCAAGTTTGATATTCCATTAGTTAAGAATATGTTAATTCTAAGGGGTGAAGATATTGAAGACAAAGTTAAAGGGTTTTCATTTCCAGCAATTGTTAAATCACAAATCGCTATTGGAAGCAGAAAAAAAGCAGGGTTAATAAAAATTGCTAAATCCACAAATGAGGCAATTTCACTGTGTAATGAGTTTTTTAATAGAAATATAGCTGGGTTTCATGTTGAAGCAATTCTTATTGAAGAACTCGTAACAATAGAACATGAGTATTATTGTTCTATAGCTTTAGATGCCTCTGGGAGACAATTTTTTCTAATTGCTAGCAAAGAAGGGGGGATTGATATTGAAGAGGTTGCTAAAACAGCTCCAGACGCAATATTAAAGGAGAGTTTTTCCTTTCAAGATGGGTTGTCTGAAGTGTTAGCAAGTGAAGTCGCTCGTCAATTGGGATTTAGTGGCAAACAAATTGTAACAGCTTCAAAAATATTCATGAAATTATGGGATATAGCTTTGAAATTAGAGGCACAACTCGTAGAAATAAATCCTCTGGTAATGACTCCTTCTGGAATAATTGCCGTAGATGGGAAAATGATTCTAGATGATGATGCGGCGTTTCGTCAGCCAATCATTCAAAACTTACAGGAGAGGAAGTTAAGTGAACTAGAGAAGCTTGCGAAAAAAGCAGGCTTTTCGTTTGTTGAACTATCCGGAGAGATTGGTATCTTAGCAAATGGAGCAGGACTCACGATGGCTTTGTTAGATGTATTGTCTGATTTAGGTTTACAACCAGCTAATTTTTTAGATGTTGGGGGCGGGGCTAGTAAGGAAAGGGTATATAAGGCGTTGGAATTGATTTTTAAATTGCAGCCGAAAGTTATTTTGGTAAATATTTTTGGAGGTATCACGCGATGTGACATAGTTGCTCAAGCGATAATTCAAGCTCTCAAAGATTTTTCAGATGCTCCACCAATGGTTATTAGACTAACAGGGACTAATGAAAAAGAAGGGATTGCCTTGCTTAAAGAGGCAAACATGGTTGCTTTTCAAGACGTTATGGAGGCAGTTAAAAAAGTAAAAGAGGTGCTGAGTGAATAGCATGTATATTAATGAAAACTCAAAAGTAATCGTTCAAGGCATTACGGGAAAACAGGGGATGTTTCACACTCAAATTATGCTTAATTATGGTACTAAAATTGTTGCTGGAGTTACACCCGGAAAGGGGGGTCAAGAAGTATACGGTGTTCCCGTTTTTAGTAAAGTAAACGAAGCAATTCAAGAAACAAGCGCAGATACAAGTATAGTTTTTGTTCCAGCAAGATTCGCTTTAGGTGCAGTTATGGAAAGTCTAGATGCAGGAATCAAGATGACATGTATTATAACCGAAAATGTTCCCGTGTTTGATATGATTAGGCTTGTTGAGAAAGCTAAGGAAAAAGAACTATATTTAATCGGTCCGAATTGCCCTGGTATGTTAATCCCCGATAAAATCAAATTAGGTATAATGCCAAGTGATATGTGTCATTACGGTGATGTCGCAGTAATCTCTAAAAGTGGAACATTGTCTTACGAAATAACAAAAACAATTGGAAATAGTGGTATAGGAGTTTCAGTATATGTGGGAATTGGTGGAGATCCTGTGAGAGGAACAACTATGCAAGAAGCTGTAGCGTATTATTCAAAAGATCCTAAAACTAAAACAATCGTTCTAATCGGAGAAATTGGAAGTGACGAAGAGGAAAAAACTGCGGAATATATTAAGAAAAATGTTTCTAAACCAGTAATCGCTTATATAGCAGGAAAAAGTGCCCCAGAAGGAAAAAGAATGGGTCATGCCGGTGCAATAATTTCTGGCAATTTTGGGTCTGCTAAAGGGAAGATTCAAGCATTAGAAGCTGCTGGTGCATCAATAGCAAATTTACCCTGGGATATTCCAAAAATAATACAAGAATTAACTTAAATAAATACGCTGTAGGAATTAAAATAAGAGAAGCAATTTTATTTAATGCTTCTAGCTCGATTAAGAACTATTAAAAAAATTCTGATCCTTAGAAAAAGTTTTAAATACTAAGTGTTTTTCTATTTTACTTAGGGATGCATATGGAAGTAAAAAATATCATAAAAGAGAAATTAGTAACTATTACAAACCAAGGAATGATCACTATACCTGCGATCTTGAGAAAGATGCACAATTTAAAGGACGGTGACAAAATTTTAATTGTTGAAGATGAAGGTACTTTAAAGTTGATTCCAATTAAAGAATTAAAAGAAATCCAAAAAGACTCATATAATACTAAAGAAATGCTTGATCAAATGGAAAAAGCCAAAAAAGCAGAGATTCGAAGGGAAACATAAATGAAAAAGCAAATATGTTTAGACACGGGAATTATTACTCTACTCTATTCAAAAGGTAAGCCAAGCCAAATTACAACGCTTTTCAATCAAATAAGAAAAGATGAACTTGAAGCACATATAGTTTCACCAATAATAACTGAAGCTTTTTTTCAGATATGTAAGTTAAGGGGAAAAGTAGATGCAGAAATAACAATTGCAACATTCTTAAATACTTATCCAATTAAACTAATCAATTTAAACCAGTCATTAATAATTAAAGCGGGATTATTAAAGTGTCAGCATTATGACGAGCTGTCTTATAACGATTGTTTTGCAGTTGCTTATGCTTTAAATAAAAAATTAACATTTCACACAACTGAGAAAAATCTTGGAAAAATACTCCCAAACTTAAGGATAAAATCATATATTTTCTAAAAAACACTCGTGAAAAAAGTAATATGAAGTATTCTTTCACTATTAATGCTAATTTTTTGGTTCAAATTAAAACATAATCTACCAGAAAAAAGAAAAACTTTGATGATAAATAAAGTAAAAGTGATTAAATCTCATCATTCAGATGTGTTGATTCCTTTTCAAGCTGAAAAGGGCGAAATTGTCAATGGTAAAGAAAAACCTACTCAATGGGAAGGATGGCTTTATTGTAAAAAAAAGGATGGAATTTACGGTTGGGTCCCTAAGGCGTTCGTTACTCCAATAAAGGATTCATCTGAAGAGTTCCAGTTCATCCGTACTTATAATGCATTTGAGATCTCAGCATCAAAGGGAGAATTTGTCAAAATAAAAGAAATAGAAAGTGGATGGGCAAGTATTGAAAATGAAAGTGGAAAAATGGGTTGGATTCCATTAGAAAATCTCGATATTACTGAACTTTAAAAGTGCTCAGTAGAGCTCAAAATCGAATCCCTTTTAATTTAGATCTTACTAATCCTTGAACAATTTAATGCAATTGACATACAAAAGGGAAATGAATCCCATATTAATCAAGTAAGTAAAATTTTTATTAAAGTTGAGTTTATACTTAATCATAAATCTTTGACATAAATTTAAAAATAAAATAAGAGAAAGAGAGAAAATTGGCTCAAAAAAATATTTATGAGTATGATGCTAAAAAGCTCTTAGCGAGCGAATTACCAAAATATTATCCAGAATTCAAATACCATAACAAGTTAGTGATTATTGACTGCGAAACTGACTTAGAGAAAGCAATCTCAGATAATCCTTGGATAAATACAGAAAAAGTAGTAGTTAAACCTGACCAACTTTTTGGAAAAAGAGGGAAGGCAAATCTACTCTTGTTAGATGCAAATTGTGATGAAATGAAAGAATTCTGTTCCAACAATTTGGATAGAGTCTGCGAGATTGGAAATGTGAGAGGTGCATTGAAACGCTTACTTGTAGAACCTTTCATTCCTCATGAAAAAGAATATTATGTTTCTATCACAACCGAAAGAGAGGGTGATGTGATCCATTTCAGTTTCGAGGGGGGCATTTATGTGGAAGAAAATTGGGATAAAGTCATTCACATACCAATACCTATTGGAACTGATATTAAAACCTTTGATTTAGAGAGTAAACTGCCGGATTTAGGTGCCTCTAAAGGCGTTTTAATTCCGTTTATTAAGGGGCTTTATCAGGTGTTTATGGATCAAGATTTTACTTTTCTTGAAATCAATCCTTTCGCAATCACTCAAGATAACAAAGTTGTTCCATTAGATGTTAAAGCTAGATTAGATGATACCGCTATGTTTCTTCACGCGGATACGTGGGGGGATCCTAACAACCCAATTGAGTTTCCTGCTGCTTTCGGACAAGTTATGTCTGAAAAAGAAGCGTATATACGGGAATTAGATGAAAAAACAGGGGCTTCTCTCAAATTAAAGGTTTTGAATCCAACTGGTCGAGTTTGGACCATGGTAGCTGGAGGAGGGGCTTCAGTTATCTATACCGATACGATCGTGGACTTAGGATACGGAGAAGAATTGGGGAATTACGGAGAATATTCGGGGAATCCATCACGAGAATATACTGAAATTTACGCTCAAACCATCATAGATCTCATTACAGAAACTCCTGATATCGCAGGGAGATCAAAATATCTCATAATTGGTGGAGGAATTGCTAATTTCACAGATGTAAAAGCTACCTTTACTGGAATCGTTAGTGCCATCAAGAATTCAGTTGAAAAACTGAAAAAAGCTAAAGTTAAAATTTACGTACGAAGAGGTGGACCTAACGAAAAACAAGGACTTGAACTTATGAAGCAAGTTGGAGAAGAGACTGGTATCCCGATTGAAGTATACGATAGATACACTCATATGACTAGGGTTGTCGATTTAATAAAACAAGCAGAAGAAGCAGGAGGGGCTTAAAGTGGAAGATTATGAACTTTTTAATAGGAATACGCAAGCGATTATCTACGGACTTCAAAGGAATCCTATCCAAAGAATGCTTGATTTTGATTTTGTGAGTAAAAGAGAAAAACAATCAGTAGCAGCAATAATTAGACCAACTCAGAATGCTGCAATTAGTTATCACAAGGTTTTTTACGGGAATAAAGAAATAGTTATACCTATTTATAAAACGCTTGATTTAGCGATGAAAAAACACCCTAACGCTGATGTGATGATAAATTTTGCTTCCTTTAGATCCTCGTATGAAACTAGTAAAGAAGCTCTTGAATCTGACACAATTCGCACAGTTGTTATCATAGCTGAAGGTATTCCTGAAAGACAGAGTCGAGAATTAATAAAGGTTGCAGAAGAGAGGAAGAAGAATATTATTGGTCCAGCTACCGTAGGAGGAATTGTAGCGGGGGCTTTTAAAATTGGAAATACTGCGGGAACTTTAGAAAATATTAAACTTTCAAAATTATATCGACCAGGCTCAGTTGGCTTCGTCTCAAAATCAGGTGGCTTAAGCAACGAAATGAATTTTATGATAAGTCAAACAACCGATGGGGTATTTGAAGGTATTGCTATAGGCGGTGATAGATATCCTGGTTCAAGATTGATTGATCATCTCATGCGATACGAAGCAAATCCTAATATTAAAATGCTAGTAACTTTAGGAGAAATAGGTGGAACTGACGAATATGCGATAGTAGACGCTTTGAAAGACGGAAAGATAACAAAACCTATTGTTGTGTGGGTAACAGGAACAGCAGCAAAACTACTGCCAAAGGGATTGCAGTTTGGTCACGCGGGGGCTATGGCAGATAGTGCTAGAGAAACTGCTGACGCTAAGAATCGCGCATTAAGAGAGGCTGGTGCTATCGTTCCAGATTCATACGAAGATTTTGACAAAGAAATTCGAAAAACATTTGAAAATTTAAAAAAGGAAGGTAAAATTGACCCCATTGAAGAATTCGTACCTCCAGAAGTTCCACTGGACTATAATACTGCGATTCGTTTAGGAAAAGTAAGAAGACCGACCGATGTAGTAGTGACTATTTCAGATGATAGAGGTGATGTGCCAACTTTTGCTGGTGTTGGATTAGACAAAATAATCAGAGAAAATAAATCAATTGGGTATGTGATTGGCCTTTTATGGTTTAAAAGAGAGTTACCAGAATTTGCTCAACAATTTATCGAGATGGTAATTAAATTGACAGCCGACCACGGTCCCGCGGTTTCAGGAGCTCACAACGCAATTATCACAGCACGCGCAGGTAAAGATTTAATGGCGTCGCTTGCTTCAGGAATACTCACGATAGGTCCGAGGTTCGGTGGAGCAATTTCAAACGCAGCTAGATACTTCAGGGAAGCTTTACAAAAAGAGATGACGCCCTTAGAATTTATGGGTTATATGAAAGATGTCGTGAAGATTAACATCCCTGGAATCGGCCATAGAATAAAATCAGTTCAAAATCCTGATGTACGAGTTCAATTATTGAAAGAGTTTGTCTTCAAAAACTTTGAAAAACATCCCCACATTGATTACGCTCTTGAAGTCGAGAAACTTACCACCTCCAAAAGGAATAATTTAATATTGAATGTAGATGGATGTATCGGTATAACCTTTCTGGATTTGTTAGAAAACTTAGATTTCACTAAAGAAGAAATTGAAGACGTAATATTCAGCGAAGCTCTAAACGGATTATTTGTACTTGGGCGCTCAATTGGAATGATGGGTCATGTATTTGATCAGAAACGCCAACGCGCAGGTCTTTATAGACAACCTTGGGACGAAATTCTATTTACGGATTAATAATTTAATATTTTTTTACAATAATTATTCACAATAAGAAATCGGAAGGAATCATTTGATTAACTTATAATTAATCAAAAAATTGTAATATCACGAGTACAAAAAAAAAAATAGAAAAGAAAAAGTAAAAGAAATAGGGAAAACAATAATGGATGAGATTATTGAAAACGCGAAAAACCACTTTGGAAACCTTGTAAAAGAGCAATTAGAAAGAGTAGAACAAATGAAAAAAGCCGGAGATTGGGTTGATTACACAACGATAAAACCTATTATCATCGGATTCGTTGGTGGCGATGGTATAGGACCATTTATTACTAAACACGCTCAAGTCGTACTAGATTTCTTGTTAAAAGAAGAGATAGAGAATGGAAGAGTTGAGTTTCGAGTAATTGAAGGACTGACGATTGAAAACAGAGCAAAAGTAATGAAGGCGATCCCAGACGATGTGTTAGTAGAAATAAAAAAGTGCCATGTATTATTAAAGGGGCCTACTACAACACCGCGAAAAGGGGATAAATGGCCAAACATCGAAAGTGCAAATGTAACCATGCGTCGTGAATTGGATCTATTTGCAAATGTTCGTCCAGTTAAAGTACCTGAAAAAAATATCGATTGGATGTTTTTCAGAGAAAATACTGAGGGAGCTTACGTATTAGGTTCTAAAGGTATAAATATCACTGATGATTTAGCCTTTGATTTTAAGGTCATTACTTCGCAAGGAGCAGATAGGATTATCAGATTAGCCTTTGATTACGCTAAAAAGAACAACATTAACAAGGTTACAGTGGTTACCAAAGCAAACGTTGTAAAAACTACTGATGGGAAATTCCTTGCTTTAGCAGAGGAAGTGGCAAAAGAATACCCCGAAGTAGAATGGGACGATTGGTATATCGACATTATGACGGCTAAGCTAGTAGATCCGGCAAGACAAAGCCAATTTAGAGTTTTTGTTGCTCCGAACCTCTATGGGGATATCATTACTGACGAAGCTGCTCAGATTCAAGGAGGCGTTGGAACTGCGGGCTCTGCGAACATTGGAAAACAATATTCTATGTTTGAAGCGATTCACGGTTCAGCCCCCCGTATGGTAGAAGAGGGAAGAGCACAATACGCTGATCCTTCTAGTATTATCAAAGCAGCGGCTTTACTTATGAACCATATAGGATTTGCTGAAAAAGCGAAAAAGCTCGAAATGGCACTTGATATTTGTGCAACGCTAGAAAAGAAATTAACAATTACTGGCCGAGACAACGGAGCTACAGGCGAAGAGTTCGCAAAGTATATCATGGATACCCTTATAGACCCGCAATTAGAAAAACGTTTTAAAGAATACAGTATAATAATATGAAAAGATACTTTAAACAACAAACTTTTTTTAATTTTTTTTATTATATATCTATTTTTTTAGAAAAACAACTTATTTCTTCCATCAATAGTTAAATTTTAATTTATAAATAATCATATGAATATTATGCCATCTGTAAAAAACGCGGTAATTGATTTTATTAAAAGTTTACCGGATGATCTAACCGTGGAAGAGATTGCGTATAAACTATATCTCGATGAAAGAATTAATAAAGCCCAAAAGCAAATGAAAGAAGGAAATTATTTAACTCACGAAGAAGCTAAAGAACGGCTGAAAAAATGGTTGATATAAGATGGTCAATAGGAGCATTAGAAGATATAGAATCTATTTCTTCATATATTTCTCAGGATTTTCCAGAAAAAGCTAGTGAGATTGTTAGAGGAATTATCGAGAAGATTGAACAATTGAAACGATTTCCTAAGCTTGGTCGCAAATTTCCAGACAGAGATGATGAGAGAATTAGAGAGATTATTTTTAAAAAGTATAGAATTGTCTATGAAATTAAGGAAGAAATTGTAGAAATCCTTGTGATTGCTCATGGGAGCAGATTACTAAAAATATAACGATAAAGTTTAATTCTAATTATTATAATAATGTAAAGAATACTATTAGAATGGTTTAAATGTCTGAAAAAAAGGATGAGAGTCTAAAAGAAAGAGATATTACGGTCCATAAAGTTCCATTTAGTCAAAAGGCTTATTACGGAATTTCAATAGCAGGATTTACATTTATAGGGAGCATGATAGATGGAGCCATGTTAAAATATTATACCGATTTTATATTATTTCCCGCTCTTCTGTTTGGATTCGCGCAATTAATTTTCGCATTTATAAATGCTGTTAATGATCCAGTAATAGGGTATTATTCAGATAGAACAATACCTGTTGAAGGGAAAGGAAAACGAAAGATTTGGTTATTTAGATCCATTCCTCTTTTGGCTATTGGATATTTTTTAATGATTTTCATGAATCCCGATCTTCCTCACATAGCGATCTTTATTATGTTATTTATTGGACTAGCTATTCACGACACTGGACATGCTATGTTTTCTATCAATAGGGGATCCCTTTTGATTACGGTTACCGATGACGATAACGAGAGAGCTTCGCTTGTAACGGTAAGCTTAGTATTCCAAACAATCTTAGGTATTTTTTCTTACCTGTTACTATTGATTTTTCTTACCGGAACTACTCCTTTACCGGTCCTATATATTATATTTGCTATTGTGGGGGTTCTTGGTGTTGGTGTTGCAATTTTAGGCGTGAAGGGGATAAAAGAACCTCCCAAATTATACAGCGGACAAACATTTCCAAAATTTAAACAACTAATAAAGGATGTTTTTAAATCTAAAACTTTTATTTTTTATATCGTTTTTCAATTTGTAATGGGCGCCGTTTCCTCAACAGTTATAACCTTTCAGCTTTTTTATTTTGAAGATGTTGTTGGTGTTACGGGAACTGAAGTTGCTTTGGTAAGTGCTCTTACATTACCCTTTACTTTTCTCGCATATTACTTGGTACAAGTTATCACTAAGAAATTTGGCGCAAGAAAAACCCTTTTGATATTCATAACGATAAGCATTATTGCATTTCTTGGTCTTTTATTAACCAGAATTTTTGTACTATCAATAATATTTTACTTGATTGTTAACATGGGTAATGCAGCCTTCTGGATCCTTTCTACGCCCATTTTTGGAAATGTTATTGATGAATACGAATTAAAGACAGGAAATAGAAATGAAGGAACTTTCATGGGAATCAACGCAATTTTTATAACACCAAACAAACAGGGCATGATTTTTCTCTTTACATTAATCATTACTTTTATGGGATATAATGGAGCGGCTGAATTTCAAACCGAAAGCGCAGTTCTGGGGATCCAACTTGGAGTTGCGCTTGTTCCAATCATTTTATTGATTATCGGATTTCTAATTTTGCTTTTCTTTCCTTTACGAGGTGAAAAACTACAAGAGGTAAAGAAAGAAATCAAAGAAATATATGATAAAAGATTGGAATAAACTTTCGAGCTTTTTTAGTTAAAATTAATTTTGTTTGGTCATTGATGGACAATTTCGAATGGGTTGAAGGGTATTCCAAGCGTTTTGGGATAATTAGGGTTGATTACGAAACACAAGAAAGAATGTGGAAGAAATATTCTCTTTGGTATCGAGATGTAATAGCGAAAAATTGTTTTGATTGTCAAAGTTAAACTTTTACAAAGAATTATAAATATGTGTGTGTGTGTATACATATGACTTCAAAAAATATTAGTATAACTAAAGATGTTTATAACAAATTACTCAAGATTAAGCTTGAAAATGAAAGCTTTTCAGAACTTTTCTTAAGGCTTTTAAAAATACAAAAGAATACACTTGAAAAATCTTTTGGCGCATGGGATCTTTCAGAGGAGGAAGAGAAAGAGATATGGGTAGAAATTTCTACTCGCAATGGAAGAAGTTGGAACAAATCAAATGTAGAGGATTTAAAATGATTCTTTTAGATACATCTGCTTGCATCGATTATTTAAATGGAAATAAAGAAATTAAAAAAGTAATTGAAGAACAAGATGATCTTATTCACATTACATCTATAACCATTTATGAAATGAATATAGGTTTTGAAAGAACCAAACGCAAAATTTCTGAACAAAGATATAAGCAGCTTTATAAACCTTGGTTAGAATTTATAAGCAGTATGGAGATTTTTGCTTTAGGATTTAAGGAGGCTGAAAAAGCCGCTAAGATTTATGATGCCTTAGAGTCTCAAGGTAAAGCTATTGATGATAATGACATTTTAATAATTGGAATCATGTTAGCAAATGGGATTAAGAAATTAATCACAAAGAATATAAGACATTTTGAAAGAATTGTAGATATAGAACTTATAACATATTAAAGACTATTTATAGGAAATCTTCAACATTTAATTAAAAATTCTCTTTAAAACTATAGAAGTCGGTAGAGAGTTTATTCTTAGTTTTTTAACACTTGAACTTATAAACGGGTTGTCATTCCCATAATACTATCAATAAATATTATTACAAATCCCAAATTAATTATTATAATAATGTAAAAAACACTATTAGAATGGTTTGTATTTATGAAGAAAAAGAGAGTTGTTATAATAGGGGCATTAGGCTTCGATTTCCATTTATTTAACACCGTCTTCCGAGATAATGAAGAATACGAGGTAATAGCTTTTACTATTGCTGGAGAGCAGAATGTAGGAACAATTGATGGGGCGGAAAGAAAATATCCCGCTGAACTTGCCGGAAAGCTCTATCCTAAGGGTATCCCTATGGTATCAGAAGATAGTCTAGAAGATTTTGTAAGAAAATACGAGATAGATGAGGTCGTTTTTGCGTATTCCGACGTTTCGCACGAGGAAGTTATGCATAAAGCATCTAGAGCACTAGCTGCGGGGGCTAACTATCGTTTAATATCGGGAAAATTCACCCAAATTAAATCTAAGAGACCTGTTGTTGCTATATGTGCTGTTAGAACTGGATGCGGTAAAAGCCAAGTTTCCCGAGCAACTTATAGGTATTTAATGAGTAAAGGTTATAAAGTTGTAGCAGTGAGAGAACCAATGCCTTATGGAGATTTAATAAAGCAAAATGTCATGCGTTTCGAGAAGTACGAGGATTTAGATAAATACGAGTGCACGATCGAGGAACGGGAAGAATACGAACCTTACATTGAGCAGGGACTTGTGATTTATTCTGGAGTAGATTACGAAAAAATCGTTAGAGAAGCAGAAAAAGAAGCGGATGTAATCATATTTGACGGTGGAAATAACGAGCTATCGTTTTATGTTCCAGATTTACTTTTCATCGTAGTAGACCCATTGAGACCAGGACACGAAATGAAATATCATCCCGGTGAAGTAAATGCTCGATCAGCTGATGCATTTGTGATCAATAAAATGAATAACGCTAAACCAGAAGACATTAAAATCGTTGAGGATAATTTAAACGAATTAAATCCTAACGCAACAAAAATATATACGAATTCAGTTGTTACCATAGAAGGTAATCCTGATTTAAAGGGCAAAAGAGTAATTGTTGTAGAAGATGGGCCAACTTTAACTCATGGTAATATGTCGTATGGCGCGGGATTTGTTGCGGCAACCAATAGTGGAGCTATAATTATAGATCCAAAACCTTATGTAACGGGTACTATGAAAAAAGTATTTGAAGAATTTCCACAGATCACACAGATAGTTCCAGCTATGGGGTACAACGACCAACAAATTAAAGACATGGAAGAAACACTAAATAAAGCCGAATGTGAACTCATAATTGATGGTAGCCCGATTGATCTTGAAAAATTAATTAATAGCAATAAACCTATTATTAGAGTTTCGTACGATATAGAAGCTGTTAAAAGCCCAACAATTGAAGAAACTCTAGACAAATTTATTGAGAAATTTTTAAAATAATCATTTTTTATTTTTAAGAATTCTGAAGATATGGAATCACTTGAGATATTATACTTTATTTTCTCTAAAGTAAAGTTAGCAACACAAAATTCAAATGATCTTGGAAATGTATGGCATGACAACAAAAGAATATCTGCAACACTCAACAAATTTATTATTACAAGGCATAGCTGGAGAAAAAAATATTGTTTAAAAAGAGGGAACAAAAATGGAAAAAACCAAAATATTAATTGCGTATGGTACTCGTTATGGAGCGACAACTAGTACCGCAGAAGAAATTTCCAAAGTTCTTCAAGGCGAAGGATTTGAGGTAAGGGTTGTAAATCTCAAAGAAGAGAAGGTCAAGGATATCTCAAAATTTGAACTTGTTATAATTGGAAGTGGAATGAAAATGGAAATGTGGACGAGTAAAGCTAAAGCATTTTTAAACAAGTTTAGCGGTGAGCTCAAGAAAAAGAAAGTGGCAATCTTCGTGTCTTCAGGAGCGCGGGCACTCATGGAATATAAAGGAGAACATGATGAAATTATTAGAATTACTAAAAAATATCTTGAAGATAAAGCTTCTAAATATGATTTGAATCCAATCTCGATGACTATGTTTGGAGGTATCTGGGATTATAATCAAATTGGTAAAATTTATAGAAAGTTCTTAAACGCAGAAAGAGAAAATTTCATCCCGGCAGGAATTAAAGAAACAGAGCCAGGAGTTTACGATTCAAGAAATTGGGATGAGATTCGTAAATGGGCTAAAGAGTTAGCTCAAATGATTTAAAATAAATCTATTCAGATTAAAAAAATTGTGTTAAAATTTCATGCAAAAACTTCTTTAAACTTTTAATATTAAATTAAAATGGTGAAAGAAATGGAAAATAAAATGAAAGCGATTATATGCACGAAATACGGACCTCCGGATGTTCTTCAGCTCAAAGAGGTAGAAAAACCTGTTCCCAAGGACAATGAGGTATTGATAAGAATACATGCGACCACAGTAACAGCGGGGGACACTGAACTTCGAGATCTCAAATTCTCTTTCGGGTTACGTCTCCTCATGCGAATAGGATTTGGTTTCAGAGGACCAAGAAAAAAAATACTAGGACAAGAGTTAGCCGGGGAAATTGAAGCAGTAGGCAAAGATATAAAATTATTTAGGAAAGGTGACCATGTTTTTGGAACTACCGGGACGAGTTTTGGCGCTTATGCCGAGTACGTATGTCTGCCTGAAGAACGTAAGATGGGGGTGCTGGCAATAAAACCGGCCAATATGACTAATGAAGACGCCGCCGCCGTGCCTACTGGGGGACTTGAGTCGTTGTATTATCTTAGAAAAGCAAACATCCAGAGTGGACAAAAAGTTCTTATCCGTGGAGCTTCTGGAACTATAGGTACTTTTGCGATACAGCTTGCCAAGTACTATGAGGCAGAAGTTACCGGGGTAGGCAATCCCACGAGCTTAGAATTGATGAAATCTCTGGGGGCCGATAAGGTAATTGATTACACTA
>JAHLWS010000025.1 GCA_019057795.1 Promethearchaeota archaeon
CACCTAGACCAAGAAGCGAATATCAAAAAAGATACTAAAATAGTTAATTAATTTAAATTTAATGTAATTCTGTTATATCAATAAAGGCCAGTCATTTTATATAACAGTTCAATTAAATCTTCATCAGATGTATCCCGCGGAGTATTATTTAAACTTCCCCCCTTTTGCCTCCTTGATTAATTGCGAAAAATCTTTTTATTTTATTTTCCATCCAAAAAATCTTTTTAATTCCGAACGCAGCTAGCATTTTTCTATTTTTTATACTGGCGTTTGACCAGCCCTTTGGTATTTGCTGAAGGGCTTTTTATTTTAAAATATTGTACAGAAAAAGAAGGATTTTTAAAATAAGTGTAGTATTATAAATATAGAAGGATTTGAAAAATTTAATCACTTTTTTTGAAATATAAATATACTAGTTTGTGTGGAGATTAAATATAAATATAAATAAATCAAATCAAAGTAAAGAAGAATTAAAAATATTCAGGAGATTTGCAAAGCACTATCCTTATAAAATAAGGATAGATTCTATCAAAAAGAGGAAACCACCTGAACCAGATATATTGTGTGAATTAATAAATTGTATGAAGATTGCTTTTGAATTAGTACAATGTTTAGATGAAAAAATAGTAAAGACAATCGAAGATGCGATTACACTAAAAAAGCAAACTGATCTTTTAATTCAAAAATTACCCAAGAAAGATAAAAATAAATTTCTTGATGAATATTCCAATGCTATAATTACACTTAATTTTGACAATAAATGTAGTTTAATTAAAAGAAAAAGCGTAATTCCAGATTTATTAAAATACCTTTTAGAAGCTCCAAAAACTTTAAATGGAGAAGTAGTTTCACCGATTAATAGCAAAGTATTAGAGAATATCAATATTAAAAAATGTTCTGTTAACGGACCCATTATTATGGTTCCACCAAGTGGTACCTCTTTTGCAGATCCTTCTCTCAAACTCATAAAAAATAAATTTTTACGAAGCTATAAAACGCCCTATGAAATTGAATTAATTGCTTATTATAGTTTACAACCAGAAATTCCGATCAATCATTTTTTAGATGATTTTATTATTTATGTTAAAAAGAATATCGAAAAATCACAATTTAAAAGAGTATGGTTGTATTCATACACGAAAGATACCATATTGTATAATTCTTAATTTTATAAATTTCTACTCGAAGTATGTTAAGGAACGGTTGTACTAGCTCAATAATTTGCTAACTTTTTCTGACTTTTTGTAAGATAATTGGATAGCCAAATCTTAAATTCACCCCGAATAGTTAGGTTAAAAGATTATATTTTCTAAATAATAATCAAGACTTTTAGTTAAATTAATATAAGAGGTGGTAAAATAATGGATTTTAAATTTGATGATTTCGGATTTAAAAATATTAAAAAGGAATTGAGGGAAAAAGTTCCTATTAAAAAACTCTTTAATCCTATGTTTATGAAAAGTTTTACTAAAAGCTGTAGTTTTGAGGAATTTATATTTAAAAGCGGGTTAGTCAACTCTAATAAAGAAGTTACGGAAGTAGCATTTAAAGCAATTCCGGAAAAAGATTTGGATAAATACATTTATAAAAATACTAAATTTTCTTCTTGGAAAGCCATGTGTATTAAAGCAGAAATGGAATATTGGAAAAGTCAATATAAATCAAAAGGTATGCAACTATTTAAGGAGTGAAATAATTAAAAATTTAAGAAAATAAACAATATAGAGAATAAATGGAGGTAGATTTCAAAATTCTATATTTCAAGTATTTTAAAAAGTATATAGACTTAATTGATAAAGTGAAAACTAAAATACTTAAAATCAAAAGCTTAGGGGTATCAAATGTGTTGATCTAATGGAAAACAATTTGTTAAAAGAATTCCTCAAGATATTTGGCAGTACCAAATTGGTAGTTATCGAGTTTGCAGAAAATGGTTAAAAGACCGAAAAAGTCGTTGTTTTTCCTCGAAGGCATTAAGTACTATTGCAAAATGATAACTGCTTTACAAAAAACAATAGAAATACAAAAAAAGATAGCATTTATGAAAAAGTTGAGAGAAATATTATAGAAGTTAAATAAATTCTTTATATGAAATAAAGTCAAGTCTGTAAGCAAAGAAAATTAGAATAATCACCAGTTTACTAAAATAAAGAGATCAAAGTTTATGGGTAATCACAAAAAAGTAGATGAAACAAAGAAAGAATACATAGACTGTATGGGAGAGCCACTTGGAAAACTCTTCTATGCTTTGAATCAAGAGATTGAGTGGCTTTATATGAAATGGGGTGAATATATTACTCTATACGGAACGAAGCCATCACGTATTGATTTAATGAACAAGGTAGCACGGCTGTTTTTTCGTGTTGTCCAAGATTCGCTTTTTGAAGGCGCTCTCCTTCACATTACAAGACTAACTGATCCTCCAAAATCAGCTGGTAAGGAGAACCTTACAGTCCAAAGGATACCGCTTTTAGTTTCGGACCAACGTTTATCTGGAGTCCTCAAATCAAAGATTGAAGTCGCTGTTCAGAAGTCTGAATTTTGTCGTGATTGGAGAAATCGTCTTATCGCACACCAAGATCTAAAATTAGCTTTTGAGGAAGGCGCTAATCCCTTACAACCTGCGAATCGAGAGAAGGTACAAAAAGCATTAGACTCTATTGCTGACGTACTTAATGCAGTAATTTATCATTATAAAGAATCAGAAATACGTTTTGGTTTTGCACGTGGTGACGGTGGAAGCAAATCTCTATTATATATTATTGATGATGGGTTAAGAGCTGAAGAAGAAAGAACAAAAAGAATAAAGAATGGTAATTTTCAGGAAGAAGACTTTCAAGTAAGAGACATATAAAGGTCATGATAGAAAATAATTATTAAAGAGAAAGAGTAAAAATTATTTTAAAAATAGTTTTTTATTCACTGTTATTTTTTAACATATACTATTTATCTCTTCTAACTTCCGATACACTTTTTCAGTTTCATCACTCATACAGAAGTTGCAAAACTCGTCTATTATGCTCCACCAAGTTTAAAACCTTGAAGCTCTTAAGTAATAAACTTGAAAAGTTTTTATTTATATACATTTTACAGATTCTATTTTTTTGAAGATTGCCTAGAATAATGAATAATTAACTTATTAATCTTATATTTTCAAGTACAATATCTCCCTTAAAAGTTCTAAAGCTTTCCAATAGGGGGAGCCAAGGCATTTCCAGCCCTTTGGCATTAGCTGAAGGGCTTTTTATTTTTATCAATTATTTTCCAGAAAAAGAAGGATAATTACTAAGGTGGATAGTATATCTAACGGACCATAAAGTAGCAAAAGTTTGATCATTTTTTCTAAACATGTCCAAATTTATTTTTTAATCAAAATAACTATTTTATTAAACGTGAGTTGTATAATTAAAAAATTTTACAAGATTGCAGTGAAA
>JAHLWS010000026.1 GCA_019057795.1 Promethearchaeota archaeon
AGATTATACTGACGGTGTGTGGGGTACAGATACCGAAATAATGTATGCTACATATAACATTGCAACAGGATGGTCCAATGTCGCCTTAATTTCAGACGGTTATAATGGCAGCTATTGGAACGACGGAGGTAGTTACGATCCCGCAATCGCTATTGATAGTAGCGACAGAGTTCATGTAGTATGGTATGATTATACTGACGGTGTGTGGGGTACAGATGCCGAAATAATGTATGCTACTTATAACAATGCAACAGGATGGTCTAATGCCATCGTAATTTCAGACGGCAATAGTGGTGTTTATTGGAACGATGGATATAGTGGAACTCCCGCAATCGCTATTGATAGTAGCGATAAAGTTCACGTAGTTTGGGAAGATAATACTGACGGTGTGTGGGGTACAGATGTCGAAATATTGTATGCTACATATAACATTGCAACAGGATGGTCCAATGTCACCTTAATTTCTGATGGGTTAAACGATATTTACTGGAATGATGGTCATAGTGTCAAGCCCGAAATCGCTGTTGATAGTAGCGATAGAGTTCATGTAGTATGGGACGATTATACTGACGGTGTGTGGAGTGCAGATGTCGAAATAAATGGTCCTACAGATGTCGAAATAATGTATGCTACATATAACATTGCATCAGGATGGTCCAATGTTACCTTAATTTCTGATGGATATAACGGTAGTTACTGGAACGATGGTATTAGTCTCGGGTGCGCAATCGCTGTTGATAGTAGCGATAAAGTTTACGTAGTTTGGGACGATACTACTGATGGGGTATGGGGTACAGATACCGAAATAATGTATGCTATATATAATAATGCAACAGGATGGTCTAATGCCACCGTAATTTCAGACGGTTATAATGGCTGCTATTGGAACGATTGTCAAAGCCGAGACCCAACGATTGCTATTAGTACAAATGAAGTTCATGTGGTCTGGGAAGATAATACTGACGGTGTGTGGGGTACAGATTTTGAAATAATGCATATCGACTTTGAGATACCTGTCCCTCCTGTTGTTAGCGGTCCTGGAGGTATTCCTTTCGGGAATTTTTACCTTTTGTTTATAGCTATTAGTATAATAGGACTTGTAGCATATAAGAAGCGAAAAATATAATTAACACTTTATTTTTTTTCTATTTTTATTAAAATGCCTTTACTTAAGTAAATCCTATTATAGTAGAATTAGCAATAATGTTAAAGAAATAACGGATATTTATAAAGAACTCATAAAATAAGAGCTCCAATAGCTCCAGCAAACTCTGAATTTTCAATAAACACTGGTTTTTTCCTTTTAAATTTACAAAGTAGTGATAGAATTTGTTTTACAGTTTTATTTCCCATCAGAAAGCCTCCACAGAAAACAATATTTTTCATGTTATAGTTTTCAGCCATAAGAGTAGCAATCGTTCCAATGTTTTCTCCAATAATTCCAATTAGGGAATTAATTAGATCTTCCTTTTTTAATGATTTGATATCAAAATCTTTTTTAATCTTGCCTAAAGAAGCTGCTGTAAATTCTCTAAATAATTTATCAACTCTAGTATCTTCAATATCATAAATGTCAGCTACTTTTAAGTCAATGCTAAATCGGTTCCCCTTACGAGCTAGATCAATTGCATCAAAATAGTCATCCATATTAAATAACAATTTAATTAATCCCATGAATAAACCTCCGCCCATAGCAGATCCTCCTATATGTTCGAAATTAGAGTTGAGGAAATGATCGGAATCGGAGAGCGCCTTAACATTATCGCTTTTTAGTACGATTGATGTTCCAGTCCCTATAGTAACTATTACTGAAGCCGGTAGAGCCCGGTTTTTATAATATTTATAGAGAAACTCCAATCCCTCTATATTTGCTTCAAATTCGTTAATTAAACTAGTTTTAGTTTCGTTAGAATATTTCTTATATAGCGAAAAAGCCTTTCCTCCAGTGAAATTAATAAAACTAAAATTTTTTCTATTAAAATCTAAAAATTCGATTATTTCACGAAAATCTGGTCCCGTTTGGCTCATAGATAGCATGATTTCATTTTCTTTGCAGTACGCAACCTTTGTTAAGCTCTGACCGATATCTATTCCTACAACATTGGAAGGAATATTTATTTCTGAATGTTCTAACCGAATCTTTAATTCGAATTGCTTCAAAATATTTAACCACTCTTAATATTTTAATAAAGATTTATTTAATTATTTAATTTTAATATTTTGTGATAGAGAACTCTAATATGAATAGTATAGAAGTTGCAATTATTAAAAGTGGTAGTTCAAGTGAAGCAATAACCGAGGGAATTGAAAAACTTGGCGGAATTTCGGGATTCATAGAAAAGGGAGATCAAGTTTTCGTAAAAATCAATTTAAGAACGCCAGAAGGATTTCCCGTTAATAATAATTTTGATACAATTAAAACTATAATAAATTTATGCAAAGAAGCAGATGCGAAAAACATTTTTGTTGGGAGTTATCCCTTTAATAGATTAACAACTAATTCGGTTGCTAAAACTTTAGGGATTCAGTCGTATGTAGAAAAACTGGGGGCAGAATTTGTATTTTTAGAAGATCAAAACAAATACCCTTTAAAATCCGTTGAGATAAATGGTAAAACTATAGAATTTCCAAAAGTAATACTTGAATCTGATAGGTTAATCTTATTGAACCAAGTTAGCGTAGATCCTCTGTTTAAATGCACGATATCATTACTAAACACCTATTCTCTTGTGTCTAATCAATTTCAAAAAATTCAAAAAAATGTAAGAAGCGGAAAAGATTACTTACATTTAGATCAATACAAACAGGATTTAATTACTAATATCCTTGATGTTTTCAGCGTCAAAAAGCCAAATCTAGTTATAAACGATCTGTTCTACTTTTTAGAAGGCGCTGGACCGTTTATCTACAAAGATTCTAATTTGAAGCGTACAAATTTAATTGTAGTAGGAAATGATGCGGTAGCAGTTGATTTAATTACTTTAAGATTGTTCGAGATTGATTTATTAAACAGTGATATTCTCTTAGAAGCGCGCCATAGAAGCTTAGGAATAACTGATATACCTAATATTAAGTTAATAGGCGAAAATCTTGAAGACTTCATATTAAATGTTGATTTTTGCGTGAGTAAATTAGAAGATATTAATTTAAAAAATACTTATGTGAAAGCGGGGCGAATTTGCTCTGGATGCTTCAAAGAAGCGTATCATCTATTGAATCTAATGAAAACTCACATGACAAAAGATTTAAAATATATAAAAAAACAATCCTTCTTGATCGGAGAAAAGCCTCCAAAACCAGAATCTTTAGAAAATCTTATTTTGTTTGGAGATTGTGCTATTGAAAGCACAGAGAATCGTGAGTTTAGAAGAATTATTATTACAAATAGCAAGGATTACTTTGAAACTGCTAAAAAAAAGCTAAAAAAAGATTTCAAAGCTCAAGATAAACCCCAAATTAAGGAAAAAGTAAACAAAAAGATTGTCGAACTTCCAGGGTGTCCTCCAAGTAGATTTGATTGCATAAATTCTCTTGTTAGCTATTACGGAAAATCACAAGTCCCAAATTTATACTTTTTTAATAATCTAATAAAAACATATTATAATCGAGAGACAGATAAAAAATAGAGAGATTAAATTCACTATGATAAATCAATTTTTCAAGGAAAACTGGCTAAAAATCTTAAAGTTTAACTCAAAAGTAAATATAATTGAAGACCCAAAAGAGTTAAAAGAAACGGTAAGAATTCCCTTAACACCAAATGAAATTAATCCCTTCCTTTTGTATCGCTTGTTTGAGCTCTTATATCCTAAATTCATAAACGACCAACAAAATATTCTTGATATAGTAATATCAGATTTCGAGCTCGATAACATCGTATTTGGACTTTACTTGTATGAAACTACTAAACCAGGAATACATGCAAGAATTAAAGGACTTCCTAAAGATTCTATTGAAATTAAACAAGATGATTTACACAATCTGGATACACTCTTCAATAGAATTCAATTAATTATACAAAAAGACCACGGAATAAAGATTTCTTGTATAAGATTGATAAGAAAAAGAACCATCGATTTAATGAATAGTCACTGCGAAAGATTGACCAAGTCCACTTATTACGAATTTATTCAGAGTCTTCTAGATATAATTCAAATTTTACTAGAGCAGGAATTAATTTTTATTTATCCTGAACCAAATATTTTAAGATTTCTGAAAAGTAGCGTTACTTTACTGGACGGCATTAAATTCTCAAAAGTCTTTGAATTCATTGAAAGCGTAATCCCTTCATTTAACGCATTATTTGTAATAAATTCCAATAATCCACCAATATTCCTAAAAATAAAAAAGGATAATACAAAATCTTTACATCCCGAAATTGAACTCAATTTAAATGGGTTAGAAAGCGAAAAATTTGATTTTGACGAGCAAAATCTCTTACCAGACTTAAAGGGCCTTCAAGCTGATTTTAAAACTGAAAAAATAATTAACATAGACCAAAGTTCTCTTCTCAATTTTCTTTCAGAATTATTTGAAATGGAAGTTCCCCCGAGCAAAGAAAAAGTAAAATTAATCCTCCAAAAGCTTTTGTATGGAATCAGAAGTTACGATTTATATTGGAATATGGTTCCCAAGCCAATAATATCCAATACTCTAATTAGGTTTTTAATTAGACTTTTTGGAATCAATCTTAATCTAAAGAAACTTTCTCATTGGGCTACACCGGACTTTTTTTTCGGGCTTATTGATACTTATATAGGACTAAATGCTAATATTTTAATTATTTTAACTGAGCAAAGAAATAAAACTCCAAATTTAAATAATCTTATGCTCGTAAGAATTGAAAATGGGTCTATAAATAAGCTTGAATATATTAACGATAAAAATTTTCTTTCTAAAGTTGATCAAGAGTCGCTTGAATCAATTAGGTTAAGTGTTTCTGAAAAATTTGGTTTTATTACAACCGTTTTTAAAGTAGATAAATTCCTTATTAAGGCCGTTCTAAGCGCTTTTCTTATCAATTTTCACAAAACTTCTTTGTTTTCAATCTTAAAAGTTCTCAAATTATTGAAAAAACAGCAATATTTTCAAATATATCCTGAAATACCCCCATATACCTTAATAAAGAATAAAAGAAGTTTTTCTCTTTTAAAAGATGTGTTGTCTATTGTTATCGATAAACACGAGTTTTAGATAAGACGATTACTTTAAAAAACCCTTAACTTTTAATAATTCAGCGTTTAAGATTGCTCCACCTGCCGCACCTCTAATTGTATTATGACTTAACGCGACAAACTTGTAATCGAAAACATTATCTTTTCTTAATCGACCGACAGTAACTGCCATACCTTTATCGTTATCTCTATCCTTCCTTGGTTGTGGCCTATCAACGTTTTCTAAGTAAATAATAGGTTGTTTTGGCGCGAACGGTAAATCTAATTCTTGAGGAACTGATTTAAACTCTTTCCAAATTTTAATAATTTCTTCTTTTGTGGGTATTTTATTTTTAAATTTCACATTGACACATGCCGTGTGGCCGTCTGTAACTGGAACCCGTGTACAAGTTGCACTTATTTGTATTGAATCGTTGTTAATTATTCCTTTTTCTCCAACTTTTCCTAAGACTTTTAAGGGCTCCTTTTCAGATTTCTCTTCCTCTCCTCCAATATAAGGCACGATGTTATCCACCATATCTAAAGAAGGGACCCCAGGGTATCCCGCCCCAGAAACAGCTTGAAGTGTAGTTATGATCAATTTTTCTACTTTAAATCCATTTACTTCGAGAGCATAAATTGGCGTCATGTAACTCTGAATTGAACAATTAGGTTTGACCACGACAAATCCTTTTGATATCCCTCTATTTTTTTGTTGAATAGAAATTATTTCTGTGTGACTATGGTTGATTTCTGGGATTATCATGGGTACATCCGCGGTCCATCTGTTTGCTGAACTGTTACTGATAACGGGAATACCTTTCTTAGCGTACTTAAATTCAATTTTTTTTGTATCTTCTTTTTGTGGTAAGTCCATAGCTGAAAATACGAACCTTATATTAGATTTAAGGGAGTTAAAATCTTGAACATCTCTGACAATTAAATCTTTAACTTCTTTTGGGATTTCTATTGACATCTGCCACTTTTCCTTTACAGCTTCCTCGTAAGGTTTATCTGCGGATCTATGTGAAGCTGCAACATCAGCAATTTTAAACCAGGGGTGTTCTTTCAATAATTTAATATAATTCTGTCCAACAACCCCAGTTGCTCCCAATATACCAATTTTTATTTTTTCCGAAGGCATATTAGTTCAAGTTGATATTAAATTTTTAAACTCTTAAATGAGTAATTATAGAATAATTTTATTAAATTATTAATTTATAAATATCATAATAATCAAAAACTTGTTGTAAAATATATGCCAAGCCAAAATGCTGATTTATTGAAAAAAGCTGAACAGTTGACATTTCAATCAAAAATCGCAATAAGAAATAAAAATTACGAATCAGCTATTTCGTCTTTATTAATAGCTAGAGATCTCTATACTAAATTAGGATTAACAGGAGAAATTGGGATAGTAATAAAAGAAATTGTTCGATTAAAGAATTTAAAAAAAGAGGAAAATGTCTCTTTAACCGTTTCTAAAGATCAATTTATTACTCCCAACGATAGAATCCCTATTAAATCAAGGTTGAATAGTGAAAAAGTAGCACAGTCTGAAGATAATCAGATATCGGAGATAAAGGGAAACGAAATTTTAGAAATTGCTAGAAACTTAGCTCTAGAAGACAAATTCGATGAATCTGTGAAGCTTTATAACAATGCTTATAATATTTTCAAGCAACTTAGTTATGATTACGAATGTAAGCAAATATTATGGCAAATAAATGAAATTAAGGAGTACCAACGATGGGCTCAATTACGAAAATCTAAAGGCATTCAAGTCACCTTAAAAGATATCGTAGCGTTAGCTTCTGCTGAAAGAAGGCGACAGAGAATACAAAAAGGCTTAGGCGTAGGGAGAAAACCTATAGAACTTGCTGGAAGTAAATTAGAAAAACAAAAAGACCCAGTTATAACTCAACATAAAAAATACAAATTATTTGAACAAATGAAAAAAAGCGAGGAAATGGAAAGGGAGCTAGCAAACAGGTCAATTTCAATAGCACAAGAACAACATGAACAAAAAAATCAAAAAAGGAAAGAACATCAAAACAAATTAAAACTACTTCGAGAAAAGAAAATGCAAGAAGAAGCTCTTACTGCAAAAGCACAGGATCTTTTAGGCAAGGGAAACCAAAGTCTTCAACAAAAAGATTACGACGAGGCTAAATCTTTATATAGACAAGCGATTGAATTATTTATTCAGCTTGGTTGGCGTGATCAAATAACTCATTTCGCAAATGAGTTATTAAATATAGATCGATATAAAAAAGAAGAAGAATTGAAGTTAGAGCGAGCTACACTAAAAAAATTAGAAGAGGAACAAGAATTTCAGAAAAAAGTTTCAAGTATTTTAAGTGAGAAGCAAAAACATAAAGCAAAGCTACAGCAAAGACAACTTGCTCTTTCTCCTGAAATTAAAAATAAGTTAGAGAAAGCAGAGCTAACAAGAGCTAAAGCAGAAAAAGAAGAGAGTATGAACAAATTTTCCAGAGTTCTGGCTCGGTATCAGTATATTCTTCAATTATACGAATCAATTCCTAAAGATTCCATTGATTTATCTATCAAAGTTTCAGAAATAGAGCAAAAGATTTTAGAGTTAAAAGCGAAATTGTAATATTTTAGGCTTCTTTTATATAACTAATTAATTAATTAAATTTTGTTACAAAATTTCATGAAGAACCCCTTTTTAGGATTTTCCCACGTCCATAATTCAAAAGAATTATTAGACATAGCTTTTAAGAGAGCTATGAAAAGTAGCGCTCAAGTCTCAAAGAATGCGCCTATTCTTTTAAAGGCAAAAAAAAAGGAATTTACACGAATAAAAGTAGCAATTAAGGAATTAATAGAGAGAATACTTGTTATAATTAAGAAAGTGCCAATAATAGACGATCTACCTGATTTTTACAAAGAGTTAGCTTCATTATTGGTCGATGTTGACGAGTTAAAATTAACTCTTGGAAAACTTAATGGAATTTTACCCGTTTTAAGCAAATTAGAAAGGGAACATTCAAAAAAATTAAGTCAGATTGAAACACCTAAAGACGCTGATCGAATCAGAAGAGCTGCTTTCGGAAGAGTTTCCTCGATAATTAGAAAACAAAATAAAAACCTCGAATATTTAAATAGCGTTAGAGGGAGATTAAAAGAAATCCCCTCGCTCGATTATACTACGCATTGTATCGTAGTCGCGGGATATCCTAATGTGGGAAAAAGTAGTATTGTGAAAAATATTTCAACGAACAAAAAAGTTGAAATTCAAGAATACCCATTCACAACAAAAAAATTATCATTAGGCCATCTATTTATCGAGAAGAGATTTGATTCAATTAAATTACAAATTATGGATACACCCGGAATATTGGACAGGTCAATGGCAGAAAGAAACAACATTGAATTACAAGCAGTTTTAGCCCTAAAACTAATATCTGACTTAATTCTTTTCGTGTTTGACCCAACTCCCGCATGTGGTTATTCTATTGATTCGCAATTGGACTTATTTTACGAAATTAAAAATAATTTTACAAAAGAGGGAAAAATCCAGATGGTAATTCTATTCAATAAAATGGATCTAGCCAACTCTGATGAGATTGAATATCTTAAAGAAAAATTAAATATAAGAGACGAAGAGTATTTTTTAATTAACGCTTTAACCGGAGAAAACCTTGATAAAGTAATTTATTATTTAAAAGATAAGTATGATAACTCACAGTAATTATCAAAATTGACTCGAAACTCTATCTTTATTAAATACAAACTTTATTTATTATTTTACAGATAGTTCTATTTAGAAATTTTTATATGCTTAGCCG
Source organism: Promethearchaeota archaeon (assembly GCA_019057795.1). GTDB lineage: Archaea > Asgardarchaeota > Lokiarchaeia > Sigyniarchaeales > SOKP01 > SOKP01. Next base: position 8,969 of record JAHLWS010000026.1, read on the forward strand.
GAGAAAAATAATTATGGAAGAATTTAAGATTAATTTTGGTAATCTAAAAGTTGATCAATTGGGTTATGTATTCAAAGACATTGAAAAGCAGGCAAAGATAATGGAATCCATGTTTGGATTTTCAAAATTTATTTTTGGTGATTGGCATACATATAGCATGAAATTTCGAGGTAATAATTCAGAAATAACTTTCAGAATGGCATTCAGTAGATTAGGTAGTACCCAGGTGGAATTAATACAATGGAAATCTGGAGATTGTTCATATAAGAAATTTCTTGATAAGGGTAATGAAGGCTTTCATCATATTGCTTGTTATATTGAGGATATAGATTCATATATAAAAGAATTTGAGAAAATTGGAATAGGGATTTTACAAGAAGGGGTAGTTTTAAATACACGAATTGCATATATGGATACTCAAAACACTTTCGGTACGATTGTAGAACTATTAGAAAAAATTAGACGTAGAAAGAAGAAGAAATAGAAAATTATAATATGACGAACCAATTCATTCTCGGTTTAGATATCGGAGGAGCAAACACAAAAGCTGCGCTCATTGAATTTTCCAATTTAAAAATTATTCATTCTTTTTCCTATATTGAATATTTTCCGTTTTGGGAGAAAACTTTAAACCACATTCCTAAAATGCTCAAGAGAATCGTAGAAAACCTAATTATAAAGAACAAGGTAACCTTAAAAGAAGTAGACTTTATCTCTATTGCTATTACTGCCGAACTTTCAGATGCGTTTCCAACTAAACGCGAAGGTATTTCTACAATATTAGATGCTTTAGAACAAGTCTTTGATGCCGAAAAAATGTTCTTTATTAACAATAATAGCAAATTTACCAATTTTTCTCAAGCAAAAGAAGAATCTACATCAATTGCGGCTGCGAATTGGGCGTCAACATCGTTATTTTTAGGTAAATTCGTTCCCAAATGCATTCTTATTGATGCGGGCTCTACTACTATTGATATAATCCCTATTTTAAATTCTGTACCTGTTGCTAAGGGAAAAAACGATGTTGAGAGGTTAATAAATCACGAATTGATTTATACGGGTGGTTTACGGGCAACAATACCATCTATAACTCACTTCGTTCCCTATAAAGGAAAGATGGCTCGAATTTCTTTCGAAAAGTTTGCTCTAGTTTCGGATGTTCATAGAATATTAAACCATATTTCTGACGAAGAATATCTTAATGATACTGCAGATAGTCGTTCAAAATCGTTAGAAAATTGCTACGCCCGATTAGCAAGGGTGATATGTATGGACTTAGAAACGATTTCAAAAACTGAATTAGATACAATTGCGAAATATATTTATGATGAACAACTGGAGATAATTATAACCGAAATTCAAGAATTTATGAAAGACTTAACTCTTAGAAAGCCTGAATTTAACAATGAGCCAAAATTTGTTATTACCGGATTATCTGCTGGATTTTTAATTAAAAAAGTTCTACAAAAATTAGGGTATAGGAATATTTTAAGCTATGAAGAAATAACTAATATACCGGATCACATTAGTTCTTCCGCTTTTGCTGTTGCGGGAGCATTTTATTTTCAATTATAATATATGGGGTTTTTATGCCACACAATAAAGCAATTTTTAAAATAGGCGGCAAAATTTTAGAAAATAGCAAAAATCTCGAATTTACAGTTTCACAACTAACGAAATTATATTATAATAATACCCTTCAGAAAATAATTATAATCCCTGGGGGTGGATCTTACGCAAATTTTATTAGAAGTAGTGATGAAAATTTAGTACTTGGAGATGACCTTGCCCATTGGATGGCCATCTTTTCTATGGATTATAATGGTAAAGAATTGAATAAGAAATTCCCAGATTTAGAATGCGTCAATGACTTTAAGAAAATACAGCGTGCTAGTAATATTTTTTGCATTTTTTTGCCGTATAATTATCTCAGGAAAAAAGACGAATTACCACATAGCTGGGATGTTACTTCTGACTCAATAGCAATATATCTTGCTAATAAATTAAATCTAAACGAATGTTATTTAATTAAAGATATAGAGGGAATCTATAACAAAAATCATGAAGTAATTAAAGAAATTTCCACAATCCAATATAGAGAATTAAAAAAAAGCGGGGGTTTGGCTGAAATCGGATTAAATCAAGATAATTTAAAAAAATCAAAACCGATTGATTCCTATTTGTTAACGTTAATAGATAAATACAAAATTAGCTGTATTTTATTAAACGGCACCTTACAAAATTCACGCATAATCAATTACTTTAAAAATAGTGAATTGGAAAACCAAGTTTATACTAAAATTAACTTTTCTTAATTATATTTTATTCTAAAATTAAGGTTTAAGAAGAAAATTGGATATAAATTAAAGTTTTAATTAAAATGAGAATAATTAAAATATATATTAATAATTTTAAAAGTAAAAAACAAAAGTGGAACAAAATTGGAACCAGAAGAAGTTAAGAAAAATGCAGATTTCTTGGTTAAAAATCTTGCTGGAAAAGAAGTTCAAGGATCGGCAACAGTAAATGTAAGATATAAAACATTAGTCGCATTTGCTAAAGTATATGGTATCACCGATCCAAAATATGTTGGACCCGAAGAGGAAGGAATAATTGCGTGTCACGCTTTTGCTAACAATTTCACAATCAAGGCATTATATAAATTACTCTTAGGAATGAAATTGATACAAGATGGCATAGAACGACCTTTTATGTTAAACGTAGGAAAACTATTACATGGGGGTCAGAAATATGACTGGGAAGGATGCGTAGATGTGAAGCCAGGAGATAAACTTAAAATTTTTGCTAAATGGGGTAAAGTTTGGGTTGTAGAGAAAAACATGGTATTATTTGCTGAATTGTTCGTCTCCGTAAAAAATCAAAATAGCGAATTAGTTTGCAAACCTACTGTTATAGTTGCAGTGCGGCCGGGAGGCTACTAATGCCGCAGAAAAAAAATGGAGGTAAAAAAAATGGTAAAAATTTCAGATGTTAAAGTTGGAGAAGTTATTAAAAATGAATTTAATGGAATTACCCGAGATTTATTAAAAAAATATGCGAAAGCATCAGGAGATACCAACCCAATACATACAAACGATGTTGTAGCTGAGAAGGCGGGACTTAAAGGTGTAATAGCTCATGGGCTCTTTAGTTTTGGATTCATTACAAAATTATTTGAAGATTTTTTAGAACATGGAAAATATGGAAAACTCATAGAAACAGATGTTTCGATGAGATCTATGGTAAGGTGTGGAGATTTACTTATCACTGAAGCTGATATTACAAAAATTGAAGGGAAGAGAGTTTATTTCGATGTTAAACAAACTACAATAACAAATGTTGATATTAAAGATAAAGACGGTAATATTATAAAACAATTTGAAGCTGGTGAGAGAGGGTATATTTCTGAAAAAGATATTGAGAAAGGATTAATCAAAACTAAGGATGTTCCAGAGGGTATTCTTACATATCGAGAGAGAATTGCTACTCCTGGAACTGCGATAATTGAAATATTTGAATAAATCTCAATTTCAATATTTTTTTAGTTATTTATACTATTTTTTTTGTTTTTTTTCTGATTAATTTTAAAATGACATAATTTTATGTTATTATTGAAAAACATTTTTAAAGATTAACATCGAAAGTGTAATTAGCTCAATAATAGAATTACAAGATACAAGGCTATTGACTATTCTGACATTAGACGAAAGAAAAGTTGAAGAATTGATTTTAAGCGGAAGTTATGAAAAAGCCGCAGAAGAACTCTTTGAAATTATTGAAAATCCAGAGAACTCAAATAAAGAACTACTATACGATAGTTTAACTTTATTAAATAAGATCTGTGATAAGTCACCGGCAATATCTTTAAGAACGGTAAAAAACTTAGCAAATACAATAAATGATATTAACTCGTGGATTAGATTAGTTTCTTTGGAAATTCTTTATCAAATTTCTATGTATCGTCCAAATTTACTAATTGATCTAATAAATAAGATAAGGTCACGACTTTTTGATCAGGAACCCTCTATTAGACGATTAACTGTAAAGGTTATAGGAAATTTAATTCTTTCTTTACACATTGATAGAGAAAAGTTACGAGACATTATTGAAGAATTTACAGAGAAATTGATGGATAATGACTGGGAGGTTAAACTTCAAGTTATCAAAACTCTTAAAAAAATTATAAATCAAGACTACACTAAGATACGAGAATTAGAGCCATTACTTTCTATCGTAATAGTTAATTTAAGGGACGAAGACGATGATGTTGCAAGATCTTCCGCAGAACTTTTGAAAATCCTCGGTACATATTTTCTATCTAAGGAAAATATTATGTATGTTTTATTAAACCTTCTTTACAACGAAAAAGCTCGCGTAAAAGAACTTATTATTTGGCTAATCGGAGAAATAGGAAAAGAAAAATCGTCAGAAATAATTCCAATAATACCTAAATTGATTAACCTTTTAAAAGAAAATAACTACCGTATCCAACTTAGAGTAATCGATTCTTTAGTAAACATTGCGGAGAACAATTTCGAACAAATTTGGGCGAACTTAAAAACAGCATTATATACGGGCGACCCCGAATTTAGAAATGTAATCATAAATGCACTGTATCACTTATGTCAAAATAATATCATAGACATTTTTAATTACATCTTTGAAGAGTTTGAAAATCCCTCTGAAAACGTCAGAAATGCGGTTGCTCTCGTTTTTAAGCGCCTCTATGAAGAGTATCAAGTAGAAATTGAGAACGAAATTGCAAAAATTTTATACCAATTAGAATCTAAATATTGGCGCCAAAGAAAAAAAACCATTATACTTCTGAGGAATATAAGCTTCATATTAGAAAATCAAAAAGTTGCAGTCTGGATTTTTATAGAATTGGAAAAAGTTTTAAAAACTGAAAGCGATCCAGATGTGAACGAAGAGATTATTTATACTATAAAAATTATCAAAGCAAAATTTAAAGAAATTGATAAAACAATTCAAAATGTTAACGAAGATTTAGAAATATTTCATAAAAAAATTCACGAATTCCAAAAAATTCCGGCTCAATTTAGAGAAAAAATGAATTCATACATTAAAGAATTCAAATTTCGCGAGACTGAAATAGAACTAGATAAGGTATACCGCAAGATTTTAAAAAAAATAAAGAAATTTAATAAGAGACTAAACAAATTCGAGTACAAGAGATTAGCGTTTAACTTAATAGAGGATTGGGAAGAAACTAAAGTTACCATTATTGATGAACTCAGTATTATCAAGGGATTCATTTCCGAGGTTTTTGAAGAAAAGAAAGCAGAATTTACTATTAGCCTAAAATCAAAAGTTAAACTTTTAGAAGACCGTATTAAAGTTTTAAAAGTTCAATATGATTATGTGAAGGATTATAAACTTCCCGAAAGCTTTGACGAGTTATTATTAGAGAATTTTCACGATGACGAAATCGAAGAAAGATTCGAACAAATTACACAACTTAGAAATTATCTATTCAAACTTGATGACGATATTCGTGAAATTTTAGTGCATAATGTAGAGTTTAATGAAGTTTTTAAGGGTTTGTTAAGGAACTGGGTTGCTGTTAAAATTGAACTTCAAGAATATTTGAGCGATTTAGATAGAAAAATCAGATTAATAAAAGATAGAATAGTACTCGAAATTCAACGCTCTAATGGAAATATTAAAGATCAAAAACTTAACATGTTATCTTCAATATTATTCCAAGGTCATATACAATCAGTCATCACGCAAGGAATTGAAGGTCTTAAACGATTTAACGATAATTTCGTTAATTTAGAATCAAAATTGGGTATTTTACTAAAAAGGAGTGAATTCTCGGACGCAAGAAAGCTTATAGAAATGAATACTAACCAAATTCAAAATTTTATCGAAGATTATGAAAATCAAATAGACAACATTATAGGAAAACTAACTGACGATAACGATGTTTTTAACCTATACATAAGACCTTCTATTACAAAATTTGTATCGTTTAAGGAAATGCTTATCAATAAACTAAAAATCTTTACACAAAAGAGTAAGGATGAACTTCTCTTAATCCAAATAAAATATTATCTCGATGTCATGAATCCTATTAAATTGGAGAGTCTTTCCTCTTTTATAGATTTAGATATCGATCTGTTGAAAGAAAAACTTGTAAAGTTCGTTAACAAAAATAAGCTCAATGCGAGAATTATTAAGGACAGCCTTTATTCGCCAAGGATAGAAGATATTATTGAACCGAAGGATATTCTTTTCTTCAAGAACATAAAGACGATCGGAAATAAGATTTATTTTAATTTTAAATTGAACAATCCAACCAATCTAATGTTTTCAGAATTACAAATTTCTCTTAAAACTCCTGTGTACCTAACCTTTTTGAGAAAAGAAAGCTTTCCTAAATATTTATATATTAACGAGTTAAAACCTGGAAACGTGTTTAAGTTCAATTATGTTTTAAGAATCGAACGAAATATCGAAAAAAACTTAACAGACCCTACAGTTGACGAAGTTAACCTTAATATTTATTATAAAGACCCTTTCGACATTACGCGTAGAATAACTAAGAAGATAGATCTTCTACTTCCCTAATAATTTATTAGTTTTTTTTGTAGATACTAAAAAAATCTAATATTTATATCGAAATAGTAAATAATTTATTACGAAAATATTAATATAATCAGATAGTCTTTTAAATTCACAATCTATAAGGTTAATAAAATATTTAAAAAATCGTGAGGTGAATGCTACAAGAAGAAGAGAGTTATCGATTGACACTGCAAACAAAATTATTCGGATGAAACTGTAAACTTGATTCTAAAAAATTAGACGAATTATTGGCTGGTGCTGGCTTGAAAGGAGATATCGAGGATTCTGCTGTAATTCCCGTACCAAACACCGATTTAGTACTGGTAAAAAACATTGACATCTTTACACCGATTATCGACGAACCAGATATAATGGGTGAAATTGCTGCTGCAAACGTCACTAACGATGTTTTCGCGCTAAATGTTCTAGACATCTCAGGAATGCTTATATTTCTAGGCTTGAAAAAAAATATGCCTATGCACATCGCAGAAGGAATATTAAAAGGTATTAGAAATTTCATGGAAAATAAAATACACTCGAAAGTACTTGGAGGGCATACAATCTATTCAGAATGGCCTTTAATTGGTGGTGAAGCTTCAGGATTCGTCAATAAAAACAAACTGATTAAAAAGAACTATGTAGAAGAAGGCGATAGATTAATACTGACTAAACCCGTAGGGAACCAAGCAATCATGGCTGCATATCGCTTACAAAAAAACAGACCAGACCTCTTAGAAACATACTCCAAAACCAAAATAGATAAATCAATCGATTTGGCCATAGAATTTATGATCATGCCGCTACAAAACGTTGTAAAGACTATTCATTCTTATCAAGATGTATCTTTCGTACATTCAATGACAGATGTTTCCGGTTTTGGACTCTCAGGACATTTAAAGGAAATGCTCCAAGACTCTGACCTTTCAGCTAATATTAAGAAGGTCCCGATATTTAAACTAGCAAAAGAACTATCGTACGATTTTGGATACAAATTCGATGAATGCGAAATGCCTGAGACCGCCGGGGGCATGCTCCTTTCTGTCGATCACGAATATGCTGAAGAATTTTCCAAGAGACTTGCTAATGAATTTCATGTGCCTAATTGGATTGTAGGAACAATCGATAATATTAATGAACCGCAACTTGTTCAAATTTCGAAAAATGTTGAACATGTTGAAATAACTAAAATTTAACGATGTCAATGAAATAAGCTAAAACACTATATGTGAGCGCTTATTGAGAGTACCCTTGCAAGACGGCATCGAAAAGCTTTACTGTTTTTATTTTCTATTTATAATTAATTTTCCAAATCTTGAACTTCACTTAGATTTTTTCGCTTCCATTCTTTTAAGTACCATCTAAAAAAACGCTTTGAAAACCCTAAAGAATTTACATTTTGATTGAAATAATCTTCAATTTTTTTTTGTTTTAACCGGAAAATAAGCATACAATAAAATGACTTAAGTAGTTTTTAGTTACCTTGAAAACCAACTGTTTTATTAAAGATGTTATAACATGGGTGTAATATTTGTTTTAAAATTGAATTTGTTTGCTTATCGAAAAGGTTGATAAATAGAATCGATATTATTAATAAATAAGAATGATTTTTTCAATTAACAATTCTTGATTCCTTTAGTAAACAATATTTAATCAACAAAATTTAAAATAAAATAAGATTTGAGGTGAAAAATGGAGAAAAAGGAAGTATATAGACTTACTTCACAGGTTAAGATTCACGGATGAAGTTGTAAGCTTGGTCCAAATACCTTAGAGAACTTACTAGCGAGAGCGGGATTACAAGGAGATATTGAAGATGCTGCAATCATCCCAGTCCCAAATAGTGATTTAGTCATGGCCAAAAATATTGATGTTTTTACTCCTATTGTCGATGAACCAGAAGTTATGGGTCAAATTGCTGCGTCTAATGTAACCAGTGACATATTTGCGATGAATGTTCCACACATTTCGGGAATGTTAGTATTTTTAGGGATTAATACTAATACTCCAATGGAAGTAGCTGAAGGAATATTAAAAGGAATCAAATATTTCATGGAAGAAAAAATTAATTCGCAAGTAGTAGGAGGGCATACTATATATAGTGAATGGCCAATGATTGGAGGAGAAGCGTCGGGTTTTGTTCACAAAGACGCAATAATTCTAAAACAAGGAGTTAAAGAAGGAGATAAATTGATTTTAACCAAACCGATTGGCCTACAAGCGATTATGGCTGCTTATAGGACTCTTAAAGATATGCCCGAAATGTTAGAGCAATATTCAAAAAGTGAACTACAAAAATCAATTGGTTTTGCTATAGAATTAATGACAACACCAAATCAGAATGTAGTAAAAACTATTCATTCTTATCAAGATTTTTCATTCATTCATGCAATGACAGATGTGACGGGTTTTGGGTTAAGTGGTCATATTAAAGAAATGCTGCAGAATTCTACCTTATCTGCAATCATTGAAACCATTCCATCAATAAGATTTTCAAAGGAACTTTCAGAAGAATTAGGATACGCTTTTGATGATTGTAGCTGTCATGAGACTGCTGGAGGGATGTTGATTGCTATTGATCCTAAAAAGGTTGAAGAATTTTCAAATACTCTTAATAGTAATAGTATAGAGAATTGGATTGTAGGTACAATTGATAATATTGAACCAGGCTTAGTTAGAGTTTCTGATAATGCAGAAAATATTGAGCTTATCAAGTATTAGAGATGTCTTTGATATAAGCAAAAAACACTTGGATAGTGAGTGCTTATTGAGTTTTCACCCGTAAGGTGACATCTAAAATAATTTATTCCTTAATTTCACCATTCAATTTTATTATAACCTCCTTTATTTCTTTCAAAGCTTTTTCAGCCATTTCTTCTCCATTTTCAACATTAAAACAGGTTATTGATACTTCGACTTCAATTGCAAGTCCGATCCTTGGATGTGTTTTAATCCATAACTGAGGATACTTCTCTTCAAGTTCAGTAACATAAGGAGCTATCTGAGATTCACCAATACCCATAAAAATGAAACCCTTTTCTATGAATTTTCCTCTTTTTTCTTTTAATATTGGTTTGATAACATTAAGAAAAATCGCTTTCATTTCAGCAGGAACACCGGGTAGTACGAAAATTACCGTTTCACCTTCTTTAATTTTCACTCCAGGGGCGGTCCCTCTTATATTTGGTAGTGGTGTCGATCCTTGAGGAAGATGTGCCATTTTTTCTCTTTCCTTAGTCATGCCTTCAAGTTTCAAAATTCCCCTTTCGTAAGCATGTTCATATGCCTTCTCTATAGAATTATAAGCGTGTTCATTTAGCTCTAATTCTCGATTTAAACCCTTTGCTATCCCTGCTAAAGTCATATCATCAAATGTAGGGCCAATCCCTCCCGAAGTAATTATCATATCTGGTTTGCGTTTTAAAATAGTTTGTAGAGTATTTGAAATAACCTCAATACTATCTTCTATAGCAGTTATTCTTTTTAATCTATGCCCATATTTTGTTATTCTTTTAGCCATCCAGTTTGAATTAGTATCTTGGGTCTTTCCAATAAGGATTTCGTTTCCAATTACTAAAATTTCTACTTCCATTTTTTTTCGATTATTAGCATGATTGATTTGATTTTATTTATTTAGACAATCCTTTATCGTTCAAAGGTATTTTAAATTATTCTTAATATCATAATATAATCAGCAATTTTTATAAAAAGTTTTGAATGCAAGATTTTTAACACAAAAAAGCCATTGACAATAGAAATAGACGATAGTGGAACTGGGGACTTAGTAGGAGACGCTTTTATTGGTTTCTTAAGGCAAGAAACGGGCGAAATGTTATTCAAAGCACTATCCGTGGAACTATTCAAGGGTGATAATTGGAAAAATAAAGAACCTTATAAAATGACTGTTGATTTAGTCAAGGAAGGATTGAAAGAATTAAAATTTGATAAAAAAACTGAAAAAGTGCTTTTATGTCGCGGTAACATCTTCGATCAGGTAAGGGAATACTTTAACGATGTCGGAATAAAGTGTGAAGCTGCCATAATTGAAGGAAAATTACAAGATGCTGTAGAAGATAGACTAGTCGAACATTTGAGAAAGGATCTAGGAGTTCGATCAAGAAAATTGACTCGTAAAAGCGGGGCAAAGCGTTATTTTGTTCTTTTTAATTGGGTTTCTTACGATTTCTTTAAACGAGAAAAATACGTTAAATCTGGATTCAAAAAATGGAATACAGTTTGGCGGGAAAGAGCTATAGAAAGATATGAAGAAAATAGGAATCGAAAAAGAAGATATTAATAACTTAAAATTTTTGGTTTTTCTAATAATTCTAATTAAGAAAGAATTAACGATTTTATAGCTCACGGATTTCTCTAATCTGTTTAGCAGCCTCATCCAATTTATCTTTTAATAATTCTCCTAGTTCAGATGCTTCTGATTCAGATCTACCTTTCATTTCGATTAGTTCAAAAGCGCTAGAGATAACTTGCAATATGTTTCCTAAATCGTGAGAGTATTATCTTTCAACTCTAATTGTTTGCGAGATGATGTAGTATATTCTAAATGAACAAGTAAAATAATAAATAAAATACTTGTTGTGATAATAGGAATATAGTTGAACATTATTAGTACGGGATCGTCTGCGCTATATAACCCATATCCCTCTCCTTGTAAAGCAATTATTATTGAAACCGGAAAGAATAAGGATAACATTAATACTGAAGCATAATACCAAATAATACTTCTTCCCATAAATTTCTTAAAACTTTTTTTCTTTATTGGTGGAATTACATAAGTACTAATTAATATTAAGTTCATAAACAGAGCACAGAAGGTAATTACTACTGTATAATCCGTGATTAAGAAAAAAAGAACAACAATAATAATGAAAATTATAATTAATGATACCATTTTTTTAAATGAAACCGTCATAAAATATTTAAAAAACCCCCATAAAATAAAAATTGTTCCTAAAGAAGCAAGAAATGCGTTAAGAACAAGTAAAAACTCTTTCAGGTAAATGTTTTCAACTAGATTTGAAACGATGGGGGCTAATGCGCCTAATATCCAAAAAAGCCATCCCAAAGTGAGAAATTTAAATTTTTCTGCTCTGGTACCGTTTAGAAAATCAATTGAAATTCCTAATCCCACAACTCTTATAAAAATAATAATTATTAAACTTAACAACACTAGGTCATTCATTTTTGGAATCAAACCTCTATTATAAATAACTCATTATCATTCAAATTTTAAATTACAATATAGATTTCGTCAAACGAATTAATAAAATTTATGCAAATATTTTATGAGATATAAAAAAAATGAGATAATTATAAAGCGAATATTTTTTTAGATATTAACTGAAATTTATGCGATTTCCATACATATTTAATACAATTTGTCTCTTTACTCTTTTAAACAACACTATGTACAAATAAGGGCGGTAAATAATTAAAATTAAATATCGTTCAAAATATAAAATATAAAGAATTGATAAAATAATTTCAAGGATAATAAGGATGAAAATTGTTGTATTTGCGCCACACCCCGATGATGAGATTTATGGATGCGGTGGAAGTATTTTAAAATGGATGGAAGAGGGCCATGATGTCCATATAGTATATGTTACCGACAATCGCGTTTTAATTACATGGGGCAAAGAACACGATCAATTGCTAGAAGAAGAAGCGAAAGATTATATTAATCTGAGCGAAGACGAAATTGGAAAGATAGGGTTAAGTGAAGCCGAAGAAGTAGCTAAAGCTTTTGGTTTTCCCAATAGTAATGTTCACCTTTTTAAAATTCACGATCAAGACGCAATCAATCAAATAGACAAAGGAGTAGGGCTTTCTAAGGAAATTATAAAAGATGCCGACAGAATTGTTTTGCCGAGCGATAATAATAACCATTCAGATCATCAAGCAACTCACAATATAGCTAAGACCGCCGCAATGGAGCTCAACTTAAAGGATATGGAATTTTATGTCTACGCGATATATAACATAATGAAGGCTCCAATGGAAAAACAAGTAAAAATTCGTATGGCAGAATATCGGGATAAAGTTTACAACATCATGTCGTTATATAAAACCCAATTAGCTCTTAAAGATACAAGGTTGGGTTGGATTACGTTAAAAAGAAAAAGGTCCGAAAGGTTTGGAGTTTTTTCTTTGAGAGATGTTGGAAACTTTTACAATTTTTAGTTTTTAGTAAAAGTGTCTCTTATCTTAATTCGGTTCCGCAGTTTCCACAAATTTTGGTGTTAGATGGTGAGATAGTACCACACGTAAAACATACGATTTGTTTGTCATCTTTTGGTTGTTCTAGTTCAATATGTTGCTGAGGCTGAGAATTTTGCTTGTCGTGTTTAAAAATACTCATATCAATGTCTTGTTTTAAAATTTTCTCTACGTAATCCTTGTCGTGTGGGGTAACAATTTCAAACTCTTGAGAAGCTTCGATTTCTTTAAATCCTTTTGGTAAATTTTTAAATTCACTATCTTCTACGATTTTAGTTTCCTTGTCCTTCTTGGGGATCTCCTTATAGTTTATTTCCTTAGAGGTACTTGTAGCCTTAGGAGATTTTTGTTCCATTTCTTTATAAATAATTTCTTCAAAAGAGTCGCTCTCATGAATAAGTTCCTCATCAAATACATCATCAATAAGTGATGAACTTGGTTCAATACTTTTTTGTATTTTTGCTTTTAACTCTTTGATGTGTTCAATAATTTGCTGAGCCTTTTTAATTATCATTGATCTGTAAGAGAAATCTAATTTAGGTGTTTTTGAAGCATTGAGTGCCATTTCAGAAATTTCTACCCAAGAATCTATAGCGTCTTGAATTCTATTGTTTTTTTCGTAAGCATTCGCTTTAGCAACTTTTTCCGCTAGGTTTTTATTAAATTTTGTAATATCCATTATAAAAACTACTTAAATTTTAATTAATTCTCAAGATTATCAAGTAAATTTAACTATATATAATTGTTAATATGTTATGTAAAAATTAATAATAGAGTTTTTTCTTAGTTTATTAAAAGAAAATACTTTTTTATTGTAATTTATGTCAATAAGACCCTTTTCTTCTAGTGAGTTAAACAATTTAAGAGAAGTAATTGAACGAAATGGTTGGAAAATAGATGGAACTATTGAAAATTATTTCAGGTATAGCGTTAAAAAGGATAAATTAATACTATTTACAATAAAATTTCCAGTTTCGCTGCCTTTAAGGTTAAATTTTCCGCTTGAAGTAGTTAGTTTTCGCATTTGCATGGCTTTTAAATTATGGGATTTTAATCAAAATACTTATAAGGTTATTCTTTCTTTAATGAAAATGCTCCGAGATTTAGCCCTTCAAGTTACTTTAGAACATGCTTTTCCCATCAAAGGTAAGGAGAACGACTTACTTGATATATTAAATCTGCTAATGCCTGAACCAATAACCGACGAGATCGATAGTACGTGGTTAAATCGTATACGCATATCTTTAATGAATAAACGCGATAAGTTCCAACAATTTACCGGAGAGCATATAAATAAAATAGTAGAAGCTTTGAAAAACACTAGATTGAAACCTACATTTAAACTTCCGTGGGAATTAAGAGATGGAGTTCCTAAACTTCGAGCTTCTGAAACGTTATTTTTTTCAAATGAAGAAAAATTTGATGAGTTTTTCATATTAGAAAAGGGCTTTTTCACGTTTTTTAAAGATTTAGAATATCATAAATTTTTTATCAGATCTTCTTTCGATTGCTATTCTCCGTATATTTTAAGTTCTTTGTTTAATGATACTGAGTTTAAGCTAGAAATGTATGTTGAAAATTGGATTAAGTTTTCCAGAATGATGTTGAATTCTATAATAGAAATAATAACTCTAGCAGAAATTAATCAAAATGACTATATAAAATTTAAACCTGAAAGAGAATTAGAGTCAAAAGGATTTGAGTTAGAAAAAAATAACTTTCCATTTTCAGCATTACATTACGAAAGCACATTATCAAAAGGAGAATTATATCAGATTCACAACGACCTATTTAATTCACCACCTACTAATTTTGAAATGATTGAATCAATTAATTCCTATACAGAAGCAGAAAAGTTAATAAAGAATTATAGGTTTGATGAGGCTACTCAATTGTTAAATAACTCTTTAAAAATTTTCAATAAAAACCGTCAAAAGAAAATAGTAGTCTCAATATTATTAAAATTAAGAAAAATAGCCTCATTACTAAACCAAGATGAGGTTGCGCTCAATTATTTACAAAGTGCGATGGGAGTTGCTAAATCTGGAGAGGTAACAATAGAATTTATTATAAAAATACAATATTATTTAGGTAAGTGGTTTTATAAAACTGAAAAATTTGATGAAGCCTTGTCTCACTTTAATATTATTGTCAATTTCTTGGAAAAAGAAGAAACTATTACTGATAAAGATGAATTCCTTGGTATGGCTTACTTATACTTGGGATTAATTAATTTGAAGCAGAATAAATTAACTCAGTCTAAAAATAATTTCAAGAAAGCTTTTCAATTAGGAAACAGTTCGATTAAAGTAAAGTTAAACTATCATCTCAAGCGAGCCAAATACTATAAATCGAAAGATAATTTATCCCAAGCTCAAAAATCGTTACGATCTGGCATAGAGGTAGTCGGTTTAGATTATGATGAGATGAAAAACGCTCCCATTTTATTTGATTTAGTTTTAGAATTAGCCGAGTTCTATATTCATCACAGGGTAGATTCAAAAAAATCGCTTTATTTAATGAAAAAAATCGAAAAGCGACTTTATCTTAACTTAAAAGAAATTTCAGGAATCCGTAGAGCAATTCGATGGAATTTGCTAATGTGTGATTATTATGATATACTAGCTAATGATAGTAATAACTCAACCCACTATTATAAACAAAGCCAAATTTTAATTAACCAATTAAAGAAGATTGGAGTGTTAGGTTAAAACTATTAAAAACATAGATTTAACGTTTGTAGGATGCTCGTTTAGCACCAATAGATTCACGCTGTCCAGCGTATTCCCCTTTCTCAACTCTCTGTATATAAAGATCGCGATATCTCATTCTTGGAGGCTTTTTCTTCCTTGAGTTTACTCCAGTTCTTCGTATTTTTGGTGTTTGTTGTTTAACCTTTCCAGCTTTTGTTAAACTACCGTGACTTCCTGGCATTTTTCATAAATCTCCTTATAGTTATTTTTTTACTTAATTAATTTTATTAAAGGCGTTCCGTATTATTTTAAAGTCGTTTAAAGCACTTAAATTTTGTTATTATCATGAATTTATTAGTACTGAAAAAATAAAAATTGGACTCCATTTTTTTTATAGATTTGGTCTAAATTATATTAATTGAAGATCATGAAATAATTATTGTATTAATTTGAGCTTATTATGTCAAAAATTAATATTACAGATAAAGCAAGAAAAACCGCAAGAGTTAAAGATAATAAAATCCAATATGGGGAAAGCAAAAATATGTGTTTTGCATGCGGAGAAAAAATTGATAGCAATACTAAGATTTGTCCCTATTGCAAAACAAAACAAGATGAAAAAGAATCAATATTAAAACAATGAATTCTTTAAAACATTAGAAAATATTTCAAAGTACAATTAGAGTAATCTCAAATGAGCTTTCAACAATCCAAACGTAAAAAAATCTCCGTATTGAGTGGTTTAGTTACTTTTTTAGTAGTCGGTTTTTTAATAATCGCAATCTTTTTCATTGGAATTAGTATTTTGATACTTGTCGTAATTCCCGTAATAATATTAGTTATAATAGGTATTGTTGTCTATCGTTATTCGGGAGAATCAAAAAAGTATTGTCCGCGTTGCAACCTTCCAACTAGCGTTTACACAGAATATTGTCGCAATTGTGGCTTGAAATTAATAAGTAAATGTCCAAATTGCAATATTTATATGCCCAGAAACAATAAATATTGCGATATTTGCGGTTATGAATTCCCAGCAATAAAAGAAGATAAAATAATCCCTGAATATGAAGTCTTTCAAAAGGGCGCTCCCACTCCAAAAAAGCCAAATTTTTGCCCTACTTGCGGGGCGTCTATGAAAGATGCTAAAAATCTTAGATTTTGCGAATTCTGTGGTTCGAAAATTGTCTAATTAGGACTTTCTACTCTTTTTTTTTAAATATATAACGAAGAAAGTATAGCCTATGTTAAGCAAGGTATTAACACTCCAATTTAAAATAAATGTCAACAGTGGAGCCCCATAATATGCCAATTTTAAAAAATATACCGTAAAGAGCCAAACAGTAAAAAAAATAGTATAATAAATTATATAATATGGTATTAAATTATCCCGTTTCTTCCATGTGATATAAAACGCAATTATTAATGGAAAGATATGGATATAATCGTAATAAAGTCCCAATACGCTAAATTCCAATACAATTATTAAGCTTAAAGGAAAAATCGAATAAAGGATAAAGTGATTTATGTATTTATTATCACGACGCAAAAACCATACGATAGATAACGAAAAATACCATAGACTTATCGTAAAGAACACTAAATTAGTTCCAGGATCGCCATGTTTTACGTCATAACCGCTTTCATACGCATCCAATGGTTGCCATGATAAGGGGATAACGAATTGAAATAATAAAGATATAAGTAAAGCAACGGCCAGTTGAATAATCGTTATATATCTAATATTTAAATCTCCTAATTTCTTAAGGGTCAAATTTTTTTCACTTCAAAACATTTTAACATTTCATAAAACTGAAATATTATGAGTAATTAGTAAAATTAAAAATTTGTAGTTATTTAATATAAATTATTTTACGCCACGACTTGTTTTCCTAAATCATGGGGGCGTGGCGAAGCTCGGTATAACTTTGCCCTTTCGGTGCATAGTGCTAAACGCGGCAGGCTCCAGACTTGTTGGTCACCGGTTCAAATCCGGTCGCTCCCACTTACTTCATGTATTAAGAATTATCCCCGTTTTCTTTAATTTTAGAAAAATAGATAATCTACCATTGAGAAAAATCCTTTTCTTTAGAATAATCACGTAATAATGGCTTACCCGTTAATAATGTTAAATACCGTATCTTTGCAGATTGTTCTGCTCCAGTAACATATTGTAAAGCATCGTCTAAGGTCATACCCTTAGCAAAAATACCATGGCCCCGTACAATGACAAATGGATAATTCTTTAGTACTTTTGGAACCTCTATCGAAGTGTAATATGCGCCAGCTGGAATTTCAACATCAATAATTGGGATTTTCTTATATAGAGCAAATCCTTCTGCGTCTATACATGTTATTTCATCCTCGATTAACGATAAAGCGACGCAATAAGGATTATGGGCATGAATTACCGCCATAGCATCTGTTTCTAAATAGATTGCTCTGTGAACTCCAAGTTCAGTACTGGCGATAAGTGAACTTGAATCCTCTTCCTTTAAATCACACACAACTAAATCTTCTAGTTCTAAATCTCCAAGCATAGCAGATCTTCTTTTAATAATAATCTTCCCTCCACTTCGAATGGAGATATTTCCTGAATGAGATGTGTTGTAACCATGCCTAACTAAATGCTTTCCAACTTTTTTAAATATTTTATAAATTGATTCTTCAATAACCATAAATTTCAACCGTTTTTTAAAAATTAAGTCTAATATTAAGCTTTTCTAATAATTCTGATTTAGGAATTCCTTTTTCATCCCAACCTCTAACATAATAGTATTGTTCTAGCATTGTTTCTAATGGAACAACATGTCCTTTTGAAGCACCAT
Source organism: Promethearchaeota archaeon (assembly GCA_019057795.1). GTDB lineage: Archaea > Asgardarchaeota > Lokiarchaeia > Sigyniarchaeales > SOKP01 > SOKP01. The sequence goes on from JAHLWS010000026.1 coordinate 27,312, forward strand.
CTTTTAAAGGTTCACTGAGAAATCTTGGTGGTAAAGTATCATCCTTTTTCCCTAAACCTTCTTGAACATTAAAAATTTTTTCTAAATTATATATCCTTTCCCCGATCTCAAGAAGTTTTATAACATCATAATTAATTCCCGTAATAGCTTTTAAAAACCGAGCATAGTAATCAAGTCCTAATGCCCAACCTGCGAAAGCGCATATAACCAAACTATCTTCAATTGCTTTCTGATTTTGTTTTAGAACAAGTAAATCAGGTTTACCTGCCGTTGTAAACCTATCTATTTTTTTTGGAGCAGCAAATATTTCCAGTGAAGCCATGTATCCCGTAAGATGACATCCTCCTCTATTTGAAGTAGCATATCCTAAAGCATGACCAATAGCCCCTCTTGGATCATAAGCAGGGAGCTCTAATCCTTTTACGTGTATAGCAGTTTCTTCGCTATTATATTTATTAGCGAATAATCTAGATCCCTCACCAATGTGGACCCCAATACCCTCTTTATTAGCAATTTTTTCTACTATTTTTTTTAATGAACTAGTATTCCCAAATTTTAGCGAAGGATCATTTAACAGCCCTTTTTCATATAACTCCATCCCACAGGAGATACTAACACCACAAGAAATTGTATCAATTCCATATAAATTGCATAAATAATTTGCTTGAGTTACCGTGATTAAGTCATATATACCAAGATTTGGACCAAGAGCCCAAACAGATTCATACTCCGGACCTTTACCTTTCATGTTCCCTGCTTTTGTTAATCTTCCACATCTAATAGGACAAGCATAACAACCTTCTCGCTCTTGAGTTAACTTTTTATTTATTTCTTCTCCACTTACAAGGGTCGCTCTCTCATCAAATCCCTTTTGAAAATTATTAATAGGAAGCATACCCATTATATTTATCACATTAACCAAGGCGGAAGTACCAAATTTTGGTAAAGAAGACCGTGTAATAGGTACAACTTTTATTTTGTCCTGAGCGACTTTTACATATTTCTTTAAAAGTATTGGGTTATGAACATCAACTTTTATACTTCCTCCCTTTACAACAATAGCCTTAAGGTTTTTAGAACCCATAACTGCCCCCACTCCACCTCTTCCAAACGCTCTAGTTGCATCATTCATTATTGAAGCAATCTTGACTAAATTTTCACCAGCTGGACCTATCATTAAAACATTTATTTTTTTCCCTTCTATTTCCTTCAATTGATTAAGGCTATCTTCTGTGTTAAGCCCCCATAATTTTGAAGCTTCTTTTATTATAGGTTCTTTTCCCCCTTCAATCAAAATATAAGCGGGTTCTTTTAGAGTCCCTCCAACTAAAATTCCATCATATCCACATTTTTTCATAAAAACTCCAAAGGCTCCACCAGAATTCGAATAAAAAATGCCATTTGTAAGTGGTGACTTAGTAACTAACGAAAAACGCCCATTTGTTGGCACAATAGTTCCACCATATGGTCCTGTTGAAAAAATCAGTAGATTTTTTGGATCTAAGGGATCTATGTTTGTTGGAAGCTTTTCTGATAATAATTTTACTCCTAAACCTCTTCCACCTATATAATCTTCTAAAATTTTTTCAGGGATAGGAACTTTACTAAACTTCTCGTGATTTAAATCTACTTCAAGAAATTTGTTATTTAACCCTTTCATTATTATGTCCTATTCATCAAAGTTTCACGTTCATATTCTTCTACGCTTTTAATCCAATCTTTTCCAATTGGTACATTATGTTTGTAACAATAATAATCCCAAACTGCGCCAAATGGAAGAGTTTTAAGTTCTTCTAGAAGTGCTAATCTTTGGAAATATTTGCCATTAACTTCATATTCCTTTAAAACTTCCCAAGGTTGGAGCAAGGCGTATAGAATACTTTTTAATGTAGATCTTGCACCTATAACCCATGCTGCTATCCGATTGATGGATGCATCAAAGTAGTCTAATCCTATAAAAATTTTATCTAATGCTTTACTTCGGATTATTTCCTCAGCAATTTGAATTATATCATCGTTTAGGATAACTACATGATCTGAATCCCACCTTAAACCTCTACTAATATGGAGTAATATTCCCTTAACAAAAGGTAAAATTGCTGAAATTTTATCAGCAATAGATTCAGTTGGGTGAAAATGGCCAGAATCAAGAGTTAACATAAGATTGTTTTTTACGGCATAACTTAAATAAAAATCATGGCTTCCTACTACAAAAGCCTCGCTTCCAATACCAAACAATTTTCCTTCTAATGAGTCTTGAATATATTTTGGATCTAGTTCTTGTTCGAAAATTTTATCTAAAGATTCTTTTAATAATTCTCTATGTCCAGTACGGTCTACGGGTATATCTTTTGAACCATCGGGAATCCAAATGTTATTAATCACGATATCATTCAATTGCTTTCCAATTTCAGCACATATTTTGCGGCATTTCTGTATGTGCTCAATCCAAAAGTGACGAATTTCTGAGGATTTGCTGCTTAGAGTAAATCCCGAATCCGCTTTAGGATGAGAAAACAAAGTAGGATTAAAATCTAATCCCAATTTCTCCCTTTTTGCCCAGTCTATCCAAGGTTGGAAATGTTCTAATTTGATCTCATTTCTATCTACATGTTTTCCCTTGAAATCTCCATATATGGCGTGTAAACTGACACGGTGACTACTTGGAATTAGAGAATTTGCTTTAGTAAGGTCCATTTGAAGTTCTGTAATTGTTCTTGCCTTACCGGGATAATTTCCCGTTGCCATAATGCCCCCTCCCGTTAGCTCAGAATCTGGGCTTTCAAATCCTCCAACATCATCTCCTTGCCAACAGTGAATTGAAAGGGTGATACAATCTAAATCCTTGAGAATTTGATGAGTATCGATACCAAGCTCTGAATATCTCTCTTTCGCAAGTTCATAGGATTCTATAATTTTTTTTGGAATCATATTTTGGACTTAAATTTTTAAATTATATATAATGTTAAAAATTGATATATCTTGTCTTTTTTTTATTTATCAATTTAATAAAATTTAAAATAAAGAAACATTAATTGAAAGTAAATTATGATAAAACCTCCTTATGATTTAAGATGTGAATATCTTTTTAATCCTATTTGTATCGATATACGAAAACCACGGTTTTCATGGCTTTTAACACATGAAGAGAGAAATCAAACCCAAAGCGCTTATCATATAATCGTGTCTTCTGATAAGAATCTTTCTAAAAGTGAAAATGGAGATGTATGGGAAAGTGGTAAAGTAATTTCAGAAAATAATGTTAATATCACATATGAAGGTAACCCTTTAGAAAGCGATAAATCATATTTCTGGCGAGTGAAATGGTGGGACAAAAAAGGTGAAGAAAGTGAATATAGCCAAATAAATCACTTCGGAACAGCATTTATTGACGAATCTTATTGGAAAGCGAAATGGATAAGTAGAAGTGAATTTATTGATAAAAAAATGAGAAGACAGTTCCAATATAAATCTGGTAAGAGAGGATTAATTGGACGATTAAGGGAAGTTCATGCTGTTTATTTGAGAAAGGAATTTTCGATTTCAAAAGAAATAGAATATGCAAAGGCCTATGTGTGTGGTGTAGGTTATTATGAATTTAAGTTAAATGGTAAAAAGGTTGGAGATCGAATTTTAGAACCAGCTCAAACAGACTATAATAAAATAGCATTATATTCTACATATGATATTACTGATTGTTTGAAAAAGTCAAATGCAATTGGCGTTATATTAGGAAATGGACGTTGTATTGAATTATTTGGATACGATTATCCAAAACTCATATTACAGATAAATATCCATTATAAAGATGGAATGAATGAAGTTATATGCACCGACAATTCTTGGAAGATATCAAACGGACCAATTCAAGAAAATGGCATTTATTATGGCGAAATTTATGATGCTCGACTAGAGATGCCAGGATGGGATGAACCAAATTTTGACGACGCAAACTGGAGAGAAGCTATTATAGTAGAGGGATATAATTTAGCGTCTCAAATGATGCAACCCATTCAAATCACCAAATCTCTTAAACCGATAGAATTATCTAGTCCTAAACCAGGAACTTATGTTTATGATTTTGGTCAAAATTTTACAGGGTATGTAAAATTAAAAGTGTTTGGTCCGAGAGGTTCAGAAGTAAAGTTAAGATTTTCGGAATTGATTTATGAAGATGGAAATATTAACACTGCTACAATTGGTGGTGCTCCTACAACTGACACATATATTTTAAAAGGAGAAGGAATAGAGTCTTTTGAACCCCATTTTACTTATCACGGATTTAGGTTCGTAGAGTTGACAGGATTTCCTGGAGTTCCTTCTCTAAATACTTTAGAAGGCTTATTTTTCCATTCTAATGTTCCTAAAGTTGGAAATTTCTTTTGTTCAAATAATTTAATTAACCAAATACACACTAATATTATCTGGGGTCAATTGAGCAATCTCATGAGCATCCCTACTGATTGTCCACAAAGAGACGAGAGACATGGATGGATGGGTGATGCCCAATTAACAGTAGAAGAAGCAATCTTTAATTTTAATATGGTTAAATTTTATGCGAAATACTTACGAGATATCAAATTATGTCAAAGGGAAGATGGCAGTCTTTCCGATGTAGTCCCCCCCTATTGGAGTTTTTACCCTGCAGATCCCGCCTGGGGTACAGCCTATGTAACTATTGCATGGTATCTTTTTTGGTATTATGGTGACATCAGAATTCTTGAAGAACATTATGAGGGAATGAAAAAATATGTTGAATATTTAACATCTATAGCAAAAGAAAGCCTAATCTATTTTGGAAAATATGGAGATTGGTGTCCTCCAAGCAATATTGTGTCAAGAAAAACCCCTATTGAGTTAACCTCTTCTTGGTATTATTATCACGATGTTCATTTTTTAGCTAAGATTGCTCATGTCATTGGAAAACAAGAAGATCATGAATATCTTTTAAACAAAGCTAAAGAAATCAAAGAGTCTTTTAATACTAAATTTCTAACGGGAGTTTATGATGTTGTAAAACATTCTCCAACTGATAGAACAATTAGCCAGACGTCAAATATTCTACCACTTTATTTAGATATGGTTCCACAGGGAAAAAAGAAAAAAGTTCTCTCCACTTTAGTAAATACTATTAAAGAAGATTATAGTTATCACTTTGATACTGGCATTATAGGAACGAGATATATCTTTGATGTATTAAGCGAAAATGGGTATCCTGATGTGATATATAAAATGGTCAATCAGAAAAGCTTTCCTGGATATGGATATATGATTCAAGAGGGAGCAACAACCTTATGGGAACGATGGGAAAAATTGGAGGCGGGTGGTATGAATTCGCATAACCATATAATGCTAGGAACCGTTGATACATGGTTTTATAATACATTAGCAGGAATAAAATCATTAGAACCAAGTTGGAAATTATTGAAAATAAAACCATTTATTCCCACTACTATGAATTACGCTAGCGCAACCATTAAAACAATCAAAGGGTTTATCTCTAGTTCATGGGAAAAGTTAGAATGTGATTTAAAACTTACCATAAAGATTCCCGTAGGATGCAATGCTGAGGTTTGGATACCGATCGAAGACGAAAGCTGTGTTATCATGGAAGGAGATGTTGCAATATGGAGTAACAATGAAAACATCAAACAATCTGATGACATAGAATTTTCAAAAATAGATGATAACCATGTTATTTTCAACATCGGTTCTGGATTTTATCAATTTATTATTCAACATAAATAACCTTTTTTTATTTCGTTTCTACATCCGAAAAAGACGCAAATATCGATTATTATAGAAATTTAAGGGTTTATTATTCTTAAGTAAGAGTCATAAGCCTTTTCCCACTTATTTGTATCTTTAGGAAGATATTCTTTTATTGGAAATGAAGATCTTACGATTTTTCGTAGTTCAGAAACATTGTCAATTTTATCAAGTGCTAGAGCTTGAACCAAAATATTACCTATAGCTGCTGCTTCAATTGGTCCCGCATTTACTGTAAGATTCAAAGCATTGGAAGTAAACTGATTTAATAACGAATTTTGACTTCCTCCACCTATAATATATAATATTTTGATTTCTTTTCGTATAATATCTTCTATGATATTTAATACATGCTTATAATTCAAAGCTAGACTTTCAAAAATAACTCGAGAAATCTCGCCAATAGTTTCTGGAAACTTATTATATTGGTTTTTACAGTATTGCCGTATTGCTTTAATCATATTAGGAGGGTTAAGAAAAATTTTATCGTTTGGATTAATAAAAAATTGAAATGGTTCAGCGTCCATAGTTAGTTCTTCAATAATTTCCCAACTAAAGTTAAAATTTTCTTTATCCCATATCTTTTTACATTCTTGGATTAACCACAGCCCCGTAATATTTTTGAGAAATCTATAAGTGCCTCCAATACCTCCCTCGTTTGTAAAATTGTACTTTAAAGCTTTCTCACTAATTATTGGTTTTATTAATTCTACACCCAACAAGCTCCAAGTTCCAGAGCTAAGATAAGCCCATTCTTCATTCTTATATTTATCCATATCAACGGGTACTGCAGCAACAGCCGAACCGGTATCATGACATAAAGGTGCTATAACTTTAATGTTCTCATCCAACCCAACTTCATCTGTTATGTAATCTTGAAGCGTTCCAAGAATAGTTCCGGGTTCAATCAATTTGCAAAACCATTCAGGTTGAAGTCCTAACTTTTTAATCAAGCTATTAGCCCAATTTTTCTTTAAAGGGTTGTAAAGCTGGGTAGTGGTTGCAATTGAATATTCTGTTGACTTCACGCCAGATAGCAAGTAATTTAAATAATCTGGAATCATTAAGATCGATTTTACAATTGATAATTGAGATGAATTATTTAAAACCATCGAGAAAAGTTGAGTTGAAGTATTGAGTGACATAAATTGGATTCCTGTTTGAGAAAAAATCTCCTCCTTGGGGACCACTTTGGTCATTTCTTCCATAATTCCTTTGGTTCTTGCATCTCTATAGTGATGGGTAAGACCAATAATCTTATCTTTTTCATCCAATAGAACAAAATCAACACCCCATGAATCAATTCCGATTGAGTTAAGGTTATTTCCATACTTTTTTACAAATAAAGAGAGGGAAGTTTTTATTTCTTGGTAAAGGTTTAAAATGTTCCAATAAAATGAATCAAAGAGGCGAATACCTCCATTTGTAAACCTATATAAAGTTTCTAATTCAAGATTATTATTTTTAAGTTTTCCTATTATAGATCTTCCAGAACTTGCACCTAAATCAAACGCCAAAACCGTTAAAACACTATTATCCATAATTATAATAAGTTAAGTTGTTGAGTTTTTATGAATTATTCTTTTACTCATAATATTTCTATTTATAAAATGTTATTTAAATCTCTTTATGAAGATATTACCCGTTTTTAAATACTATCTTTTAATGGTTCAATATAAAATAGTTGATTCACTTTTAGCTTTTTTTTATATTTTCAATAATTTCTTTATAAATAAGTAAAATATATCCTCTAAGTGATATGTTTGTTCGTGAAAGACTTGTTTCACGATCATAAATGTCGGAACCTCTCGCTTTTTTCTAGAAATCAGCACTCCCTCTTATCTTTATAGCGTTATTGTTTATTTTGATTTGTGCTTGGAACTCAAAAAGACGATAGTTTCGTTGAAAAAAAATTATCCGAAACGGCATATCGCACCCATAATTTTAACATTGTACCGCCCATCATCGGCATTATCGTCTCAGATCAATACGGAAATACCATAACCGTTTTTGAGTATGGTTCAAAAAGCGAGAATGGTTACGGTCTGATTAAGTCTTATCTATCAGAAGGAAATAAAAGTCTTCTGGAACTCGATCTAATTTCCATGTATTTGAGTTCATTTAAAATATTTGCGGGACAAACCAACATAAAAAACTTGTCTCATCTTGAAATCTATGGTTCCAACATTAAAGTTCAAATATATTTTTTATTCGAATATATGGTTATTGTTTTTTTAAATTCTCAAACTAATTTGACTTCAAAAGAAAGAACTCAAATTTTAAAATACTGCGAAGATAAATTAAGTAAATACAAATATGAATTCGAGAATTTTAACGATGCGAGATCTAGAGATGTCCTTAGGATATTGGAAAATAAGGGTAAAAATTGGCTTAAAAAGTTTAACGTAAAGTACATACAAACATATAAAAACATTTATTTAAGAAAACACGAAACTATTGAAAAATCGATGAGTGAAATAGGGCTGATAATTCAAAATGAGTTATACGCATACTTGGAATATGTACCTGACGAAATAATAAATAACATCACTAAGGAAATAAGGAACAAAATCCAAGACAAACTATTTGATTTTGATTTAAATGTGTCTGAAAAAAAATAAAAAAAAAACCCTAGATTATTTCAACGCATTTTGACAACTTACGAGTAATTGGAGTGAAATAAAAGTAAAGATATCTTCAAAATCATTAACATCTATATCGTGCTTATCGAAGTATGTTGCATCTAATTCTTTTGCAAGGTAGGGACCTCCTTCTGATGGTATTATAGGTGCATCTCCTAATCCTACAAGAATAATTGGCGTATTGATATACTTTTCTTTCAATTTTCTTATTTTGAATTTTAAATTCGTTTTTTTTTTAAATTCAGAATAATACTTTCTAACTAACTCTAGCGATTCCCGATTGCCCTTTTTATAGACTATTATTATAGCACTCGCACCTTTATAGTAATACTCTCTTAGAAATTCAAATCTTTTTACTCCTGAAATATTCCAAAACTGTAGGCTTGTAAGAGATTTATCATAGGATTCTATTGTTTTAGTATAGAAGTCAACTCCGATCGTTTTTCTCTCTCCTGAAACCTTAGGAGTGATAAGCATGGAAGGAAGTATACTTGATTGTTTATCGTTCAATCCGATTATAATTATTTTAAATAAATGGTCGATCTTTTTTCCATATTCTCCAAAGTGATTTAAAAATTTTTCATATCTTCTAATTTTTCTCCGTAATTCATACAGCTGGCTTCGACCAGTACTTGTGAGTTTAAATCCCAAAACACGTCTTATTAAGGCTTCAGCTTGCCCTCGACTAATAGACTTCTCATATATTTTAAAAATATCAGATGAGATTGTTGATATTAACCAGTTTAAACCAATATTTTGAACAGCGTTATGAATTAAATCTTCTATTTTAATAGAATCAGCAAACAATCCATTTTTTTCAAGATTCGGATCATTAAATTCAATCTTTGCCGCAAATACTAATTCTTCTTTAGGATAATTAATTTTTTTTAAGAATTTTATCAAATTTGTTTTTTGTACATCAGTTAGGCTTTCTACTTTCAAATTCATCTTAACATCACCATTGAATTTTTACATTTACATTTTTAATTTATAACACTGAAAGGTCCATTCTAAAAACAGATGTCCAAACTATTAATGGCCGTCCATACTAATAATGGACATAATCATATTTAAACTTTTGTGTCAAAAATTTTTTCACATCAAAATAAGTTAAAAGGAAGTCTTTATATCATTTCAAGACATAACTTAAAGATAAGTAAAAATAAAGTATTTTGAATGAGTAATATGGGACTAGGATCAATTAAGGTTAATGGTAAAAAATTTAATGTACGAAAAGAGCTCTATCATGTCAGATTAACTATAGATTATATGGATATAGAAGATATTACAGAGCTAAAGGGGCTTAATAAATTAAAAAATGTTACAGCTTTGGATCTTTCAAACAATAAAATCACAGAATTGAGAGGTCTGGAGGAACTAACAAATCTTCAACAATTATTTCTTAGCAATAATCAGATCAAAGTAATTGAAGGTCTTGAATCTTTGACTAAACTTGATCGCATTTTTCTTAGTGGAAATCAGATTTCTGAGCTGAAAGGACTCGATTCTTTAACCAACCTTCAATGGTTAGAGATAAACAATAATAAGATCTCTGAGATTAAGGAACTAGAATCATTAACCAAACTTATACAATTAAATCTTAAATTTAACCAAATAAAAGAAATAAAAAATTTAGACGAACTATCTAATCTTGTAGTTCTGCAGCTTAATCGTAACCAAATAACAGAAATCAAGAACTTGGATAGTTTAACGAATCTAGATCGCTTGTTTCTTGGATACAATCAAATATCGGAAATCAAAGGACTGAATGCACTGACTAAACTTACTGTTTTATATCTTAACAGTAACAAAATAACAGAGATCAAAAATTTGGAAACACTAATAAATTTGGAAACTTTATACCTTGATACAAATCAGTTAACTAGTTTAGAAAATCTAGAAAGCTTGGAAAAACTTGAAAAACTTTATGTTTTGTTTCTAAGTATGAATCCAATGGAAGGAGAAGAAAAACAATTTGCTAAAGATAATATTGAACGAGATCAAGTAAAAAAGTTGCTACAATCTTACAAGGAATGGAAGAAAAATAATGGAAAAAAAGTTAATCCTTGAAGTATTTCATTAAAAACCATATTTCAAAAACCAAACCTACTAAACCTACAACAAAAGGGGCAATATAGTGTACGCTTTCTGCAAGAGACCCCCCAATCGCTCCAGTAGGCATCATCCCAATTCCTCTGATAAATGCTACAATTCCATAAGATTCAGCTTTTCTGTTATCATCTAAATTAGTTAAGGTCATTTGCTCTGAAGGAATAAAAGTAGTTACCGCAATTCCAAAAAAGATTTCTCCAATAATTAATCCAGGAAAGGCAAATCCTGTAATCCCTTGGGACCACAAAACCGAAATCAATATGTTCATGGAAAAAAATACCATTCCAAAAAATTGGCTTATAATTAAACTTTTTTTTTTCCCAATCTTATCTGCAATTCTTCCAGCGGGAATCTGGGAAACCATATTTGAGATGTGAAACCATACAGCTATAGAAGCAATTTCTGGGGCTGTGAAATGATAATAAGTTGTCAAACCAGCATTATATATAGATAAAGCTATACCCCATACAAAGACATCTAAAGTAAAGAAAACAGTAGCTACCTTTATTTTAGAATTTTGAAAGAGTTTAACAGCTTTTTTCTGTTTTAGCTCTGCCGTTTTTATTAAATCTAATTCTCCGTGTTTCTTAATAGCATTTGGACTTCTAATAATTAAAACTAGAATAAACCACTCTATTATTAAAATGATTAAGAAAACTTGAAAATAGAATTGAAAACTAAACCCTAAATCAAGCATAACTAAGGATGTACCACCAATACTTCCTCCAAAAAATGCGAAGAATACAAGGCCGTACATTATTCCCTTTTTATTTTCACCACTGTTTTCAGATACGAATAATTGAAAATTTAAACTGTTAACCATAGCGCCCAATGTATAAGTAAGAACCCCTATTATAAGAATTGGGATATTATTCGTAACGACTAATATCATTAATCCAAAAGATTAAATAGGGGGGCCAAATAACCATATTTTCTTAAGACCATATTTATCTGATAATTTACCTATAAAGGGCATTGGTAAAAATTGCATTATGCTTGAAATGGAAATTATAATCCCTGTGTAAAAGAGAGAGCCTGTAAATTCTAACATGAAAGGTTGGAGAACAACATTAAAAGCACTAACTCCAAATCCATGTATGATATTCATAATGATCTGGGACCAAAGATTTCTCTTTTTTACTCGGTTTGATCTATCCGCTGTGGGAATGCTTTCCGATAATTTTTTACTGCTTTTCATTGCATATTTAAATGGATTATGGCATAAATCGTTTGTCTTCGAAGAAATTTCACAAATTCATAAAAAAGATGCAACTAAAAATAAAAAAATTAATATTAACAATTTGGTATACTTTTATTTATAACAGAAAAATTGACAATATAATGTATCAAATTGAGAAAATAGGTGACGATAGTTTTTACATAAAAGCAATTGGAACCTTTCCTTTACCTGTAGCAGAAAGATTTGTAATAGAATTTGAAGATTTAACTAAAGATATTCACGAAAATTTAAATGTAATTATCGACATTACAGAAGCGATTCTTTTACGGATAGAGTCGATTGATATAATCTTAGATTTATTAAAACGAAACAATGAAAAACTTAACAAATCTGCATTTATAATCTCGAAAAATCCACCATTAGGCGTAGAATTCAATTATCTTTTAGAGCATGCTGAATCTTCTAAAAGGAAAATCGTATCCAACCTTGAGGACGCCAAAGAATGGATTGGTATTGAAGATATAATTTTTAAAAAGGATTAATGTAAGATTATCTAATGACTTATTTTTATTTAGTTAAGTTTTCGCTTTCTTTTTGAAATGCTGAAATTAAAATAATCCCAATTACAATTAAAATAATTCCAATAACTTGAATCCCCTAATACTTCCATTTAAAGCTAAAACACTCATTAAAGATGCTAATATAATGCTAGTAGAAGTAAAACAAGGTACAACTTGATTGGCTTTTGCTTTAGTAAAGGCATATTGAGTTATAAGCAAAGTTGATGGTGCAAAAATAAATGTAGCTAGTGTGAAATATAGTGTCATTTCGGGAATAGTTGTAATGCGCTTTGAAACAGTTTGCAACGCATTAGTGGTTCCTGCTGTAAGTGCAATAATTATTCCAACAAATTTATAATCATTTAATTTAGATATAAAAATTAAAATCGTCTCAATTACGAGAATAATTATAGAAAAACACAAGAAAAAAGGTAAGTTGAAATGACTCATGTCAAGTCTTCCAACATTTATGTTAAACAGTGTTACTAATACAGTTCCTACAATTATGAAAAAAACACCGCTAATTTCAATAGGGCTTATATGTTCTTTTAAGACATAATAAGAAAAAAGTAAAAGAATGATTAGCCCAACACCTTCTAATGGAGCTACGATATTAACTGGGGCAAAAAATAAAGCAGCCCATTGGATGAACATGTACAAACTTGTTAAAATAGTTCCAACGACCCATATTCCAGAATTTTTTTTCTTAATCGAGTTTTCTTCTTTAAAACCTTCAATCGCATACTTTTGAATTCCTTTCCCTATATCAAGACAGATATAAGCAATTAATCCAAAAATTAATCCAATGATAATATTTTCATTAGCCATTTTAAACACATCTCTTTCAAAGGCAATTTAACACCTTCATAAATGCTAAAATTCAAAAGAATCCATGATGTTTTTTAACTCGTTTTTGACCTCAGGTTTTTTTAAAAGTTCTTCAATATTCTCAGGGGCTGAGTATACATCAAAATCTTTCAATTTTAAATTCTTGCGGACTTCTTGTTCAATCTTGTTTATTTCTTGTTTCATGGCAAAATATTTTATAATTTTGAATTTAAGTTTTGAGACTTTTCCAGACCATTCTTTTGCAAATTTTCCAGACGCAATTTCATCATAAGACCTTTGCATTTTCTCTTCCAAAGGCAGACCTATTTATCTAACTCCTCTTGACATTGCTCCATATTGAGAAGTATGAGAATGGAAATTTGTTTGCTTCACGAGACCTATTTGAGCCATTTTTTGGTAAGTATATGCCATTTCATTACTCATGTACATTTCAATAAGAACTGCCTCAGGAGGAAGACCGTTTTTAATTAGGACTTTAATGCATGTTAAAAGAACTCTTCCAAATGCAGGACCAAACGCTTGTTCATTGAACAAATCTAATATAGCTTCTTGTTTCATTGATATTTCAACACCCCCTTTTTTCAGAGTTCCTAGTGCTTTTGCAAGTGCTAATAGAATTCGTTTAGCATTTCCTGTTACTTCTTGATGTACTCCAATAAAACTGTAAAAACCTTCTCCATTAAGGTAATTTTCCCTGACACCGACACATATCATGCGCGGAGCGATCATTATTACATCAATGTTATCTGGAGGATTTATGAGGTTGAAAGCAATGTTATATCCGCTTGCAAAATTTATACAAGTTCCATCCTTAAGATTTGGCTCAATTTCTTTTTCAAACATTTCGGGCATGGTCTCGTCTGGAGTTAGTAGAAAGACAATATCCGCGCGCTTTACAGCCTCAGAGATGTTGAATATCTTAAAACCATCCTTCAAGGCCTTTTCTTTGTAGGAATCTTCTTTATTACCAATTATCACATCCAGACCACTATCTCTTAAGTTAAGTGCTTGAGCCCTTCCTTGATTTCCATACCCTATTATTGCAATTTTTTTATCTTTTATATTTTCTAGATGGGCATTATTTTCGAAATATATGTTTGTTTCAGTCATTTTCAATTTCTCTATCTTTTTTTTGCATTATTATCAAATATTTTTTATAATTCTTCATTCATTTATAAAACTACGCGAAACTTATTTAAATAATAAAAGAAAAATCTTATTTATGTTAAGAAAATTAAGATTAAGGTACAGAGTTCTTCTATTTTTTGTAATATAATTGTTATCTTCAAATATTATTATGTTTTTTATATTTAATAACCTTGAATTGATTGATGTCCCTCATGATGCTGACCGAAAGTCTAATGGGAATACATTAATAGTATCTGCTTCTTTTTCTGAAATGATAAATCACTTAAATAGAATTGATGATCAACAACCAGTAGAACCGAATAACCCCGCCCATAAAGTATACGAAGTTGATCCCAATGGAAATATAATCTGGGAATTAAGGGGATTGGCATATCCTCACGAGGTTTTAGAATTACCTAACGGGCATTTATTAATTGCCGACACGGGTTATAATAGAGTAATAGAAGTGGATTATCCTAATAAGAGTATAATTTGGAGTTGGGAGCCCGCACAAATAAATTGGACTAAAGTTAATCCTGAATGGGGTTCAGATCATTATTATAATAATCCTTCAACTTATGATTGGTCCCATCTTAACGATGTGGATTTTAAACAATATAGTACTTGGAATGCGTGTTTGATTTCTATAAGAAATTTTGATTTGATAATAGAGGTAAATTACACCGCAGATTTTAACGACCCAAATAATCCAGATAATATAATTTGGTGGTATGGTGATTATGAAAACCACACTCTCTTATTTAGACAACATAACCCCGATTATTTAGATAGTGGAAATATAATTATCTCTGATTCTGGAAACGATCGAATTATTGAAATTAATTATACAACAAAAGAAGTAGTGTGGAAGTTAGACCAAGGATTAAATTGGCCGAGAGACGCTGACGAGTTGGATAATGGAAATATATTGATTACAGATAGTAGTAATAGTAGAATTTTAGAGGTTAACAAAGACAGTAAAAAAATTGTGTGGAGTTTTGCTCAAGATTTAATTATTCCTTACGAAGCAGATTTAATAGATAATGGAAATATCTTAATTAGTAGTGCTTATAACGGAATAATTTTAGAGGTAAATAGAAATGGAATTATTGTATGGAAGTATGGTTTTTCTATAGTAAAATCCCTAATTTACCTTAATTTAATCATTTTAATTGCAATTTCTTCAATTGTTCTTTATTATAGGTACGAAAAAATTAAACATTATAAGAGAGCTTCTAAAAAAATTAAAAAATTAGATTATTCTATTCTCATAACCTTTTGTTCTTTCCTAATAATAGGGATTTTGATGTTAATCTTCTATAGCCAAATTTTAGCTGCAGTTGCAAGGTTTGCCTATTTATCGTTAGGAGCAGAATCCTTTTGAATTATCAAAATGTAATTATTGTAAATCCTTTTTTAATGTAACTGGCCATACTAGGATGCCCCATTAGTTCGTCGCAGAGGGGAAAGCCTAGTTTCTCCACTTCATCTAAAGATCCCATTTTATTACAACACGCTTTGCAGAAACAATCTATTAGTCCTGAATCTTTTAAATCTTGATAAAGCTTAAAGAAAGGATTCTCCTTGTTTTCGAATTGCTACGCTAATTTCGTAGCTGATCCTTCGACGATTACTTTTACTTCAAATCCTTTTTTGTCAAGATCTAATGCGTTCAATACTACGTGAATAAAACACATAGGATCTCCATTAAACGCAAATAACGCGAATTTTTCTCCCATTTTTGCCACTTTTTTTCAATTGTTGTTTAATTTTATGTTAAGATGAATAAAATTGAATAAAAACCTTTATATTTAGGTTTTTAAGTTAAAATTTAGCCTTCCATTACACAATTCGATGGCTTTTGGATTATTATCGACTCCAATCCATTTTCGGTTTAACTTTTTAGCCATAGCTATCGTTGTTCCAGAGCCACAGAAAAAATCAGCAACGATTTCTCCTTCATTTGAAGATGCTAAAATTATTCGTTCGAGCAATTTTCCCGGTTTCTGAGTAGGATAACCTAAATATTCCTTCGATCTCGTAGTCGTTTGGAAAGAATAAATATCGTTCCACACGTCACCAACTAATGTTCCGGGTTTTTCGTCTAAATATTGCCTACCTCCTCGGCGTTTTCGATACAATCGTCCATTTTCGTCTTTATATCTAAACATTTTTTTAACATATTCTTCTCGATATGGTAAATATTGTTTATGAAAAGTGAAAATAGAAGATTTCGTGTAATAAAAGATTGTATCGTGCTGGCGTACCCAACCATTTACTTGGCTTTTAAATCCCGAAACGCTTCCCACATTCCAAATGATTTCTCTTCGAAAATTTTTTCGTCCAAAAATTTCATCACAAATAGGTTTCAAGTCAAATTTTGCGTTTGTATCGCAATGTAAATAAAAACTACCTTTTTCTTTAAGGATACGATACATTTCTTTAATTCTTAATTTCATAAAATCTAAATATTCATCTAAAGATTTCCATAAATCAGAAAAATCCTTGTAATCAACGCCACTATAAAAAGGAGGGTCAATATAGATAAGATCGATTATTTCTGATTCCAGTTTTCTCATAAATTCTAAGTTTTCTGCGAGATAGACAATATTTAACTTCATGCGAGAATTAAATAGGAATGAATATTAATACAATTATGATAAAAAAAGAACGGTTAAATAAGAATTTCTTGGATGAGTTCCAAGATTACGATTTTTCAAAAATAAATGAAAAGAAAATCTTTTTAGTAGGTTCCATGCGATTTAAGGATTATTTTATTAAGATCGAGTCAATTTTACAGATTAAATATAAAAAACTTGTCGAAATCTGTTCGGTTGACGGATTATTAAATAAAGAAAGATTTTCGGTGGAAGAATGGGATAATCTCCAAGAGGTTGCCCTAAGGAAACTACGCGATCAAGACGCAATTTTAGTACTTGATGTCAATAAATATATTGGAGATCAATCAAAAGAAGAAATTGAATATTTTCAAGTAAAACTAAAAAAGCCAGTATATTATTTTTCCAAACTTAAATTAAATTAATTTTTAATTTTCATTTTATCAAGGAATCTCCGCCTATTCAATAAATAAGTCCCTTAAAAATCAATAATTTGGTGAAGTCGGGATATTTTAAAGGATAGATTAAATTTTAGACATAAGTAGATCGATTGAAAAATTTAACGATAAAAACTAAGGGTTATAACCAAAAATGGAATTGTTCCAAGTTTTTTGGGACGAACAAAGGAAATTGTTTTTAGAATTTAAAAAAAACGATGAAGAACAAGTTCAATTTCTTCCAGATAAGATTAAACGATTGAATTTCCAGTTTGAAATATCTAAGATTGTTAAACAAGAGATTTATTACAAGCAATCTCCATCGCTAATTTCAATAAAAAAGATTTATCACTCAAACGAGCTTCTCTGTTTTACAATTGAATTAGATGAAATTCAGGGTTATACAGATATCCAGATTAAAGTTTTAAAACTAACGATATATCTATATTCTGGGCACCGAATCGAGTATATATTTTCAGAGAAATTTAACATATTAGACATTGGGATTAACGACGATTGCTACGATGGTTTTCAATTTATAGATCTAAGTTTAGGTAAAGGTCAAAAAAGAAAAGTCACTCAAGAAAGAGTAATACAATCGATTAAGACGGATTACAACCAAAATAAAGAAGAAAGAACAATAATTTACGAAAAAAAGAGTATTGAGAGTATTTCTGCTGATCAAGCTAATCAATCTGTAATTTCAATGATGAAAGAGAGCAACGAGACTTTAAAAAACATAGAGCTATATTTAAAAAATCTCTCCTTAACCATGCAAAATATGCCAGTTAGTCCTATATCTTACGGACCGCCAGTACGCACGCCCCAAAGAATTTCGGGACCTGGTATCGAAAGAATTAAAAGATCCGAATTACCTTCATTGATACAAAGCCGAGGATCATCAGCAAAACTTTTAGTGATAAAAGAGATGAAAACAAAATTCAGAGAAATCACAGAGAAAAACAAAGGATTTAGTGTTACAGATATTTTAAAACCAATGAGCGAGGATGAACTTAAAGCTATCGTATTGAGCGATGAGGAATTAAAGAAAAAGGAAGAAATCACAATCAATAACCAAATTAAAAGATTTAAAAAAAAGCAAGAACTAAAAGAACAAAAAGAAAAAAAAATCAAACTGAAAAAATTAAATAAACCAAAATAAGCTATTAATGAATACTGAACTCACTTTTTTTAACCCTATCCCTAATATTCATTCGTAGTGTTCATTATTAGTTTTATTATGAATCTTTAATTATCTTTGATTATTTAAATATTAATGAGGAAAGAAAACTTATTAGAGGTCGATTAATTTTTTATTAAATTACTTTATTGGTACCGCTGGAAGCGGAAAAAGTACTTTAACAGGATTATTTAAAGAGTATGTTCTTACTAGAAATCCTGATATTTCGGCTATTACTTTAAACTTGGACCCTGGCGTTAAAAGAATGCCTTATACTCCCGATATAGATATAAGAGACTACATCGTTCTTGAAGAAGTAATGGATAAATATGAGTTAGGGCCAAACGGAGCCATGATCTTAGCTTCTGATTTAATGGTTAACTTTCTAGACGATTTAAAGTACGAAATTGACGAATACAATCCAGATTGGGTATTTGTAGATACTGCTGGGCAGCTCGAACTGTTTGCTTTTAGGGAAACGGGACCTTTAATTGCAAGTTCATTAGGTTTTGGATCAATTCAAAAGGCAGTTTCTTTTCTTTTTGATTCAAACTTAGTCCTTAGACCTAATGGATTCATCTCTACACTACTTTTAGCGGCCTCAGTACAATTTAGGTTTAGAAATATTTCCCAAATTAATGTTTTATCCAAGGTTGATCTATTAGGCGAAGATCAAATCGATATGATTGTTAATTGGAGTCAAGACTTTCGAGCGTTAGAGGATTCCACTAATGAAAGAGAAAGTGGTTTAATAAGGGAGTTATCTATGTTAATCTCAGAAGTATTCGTTCAATTAGGCTCCACTTCAGAGTTGATTCCCTGCTCAAATAAAGAAGAATACGGGCTCGACCTATTATTTGCCTATTTACAAAGAATTTTCAATTCGGATGAGTCAAAGTTTTATTAAATTAAATGATTAATAACACTAAATAAATTAAAAAGACTATATTTCAAATTAAAATATGAAAATTATTGGTCCATGTGCAGGTATTGGTTCGAGATTACGCCCATTTACCTTAAGCAAACCTAAAGCGTTCATAAATGTTGCTGGTAAGACGGTGTTAGAACACATCCTTAATAAGATTAACGACACTTTTGATTCAAAAACGGAATTAATTTTAATTGTAGGATATAAGAAAAGACAAATAATAGAATTCGTTAAACAAAAGTATAGCGATAAGTTTCGGTTAACTTTTATCGAGCAGATACCTAGAGGTTATAATGACGACATCCCCTTTTATTGGGGCTTAGGTGAAGCCGTATATTTAGCTAATTCAAGGTTTGAAAAAAAAAAATACGCAAGTAAAGAAGCTGATAAACGGGAAGGATCGTTAATCTTCTTATCAGACATGATTCCAATTGACGAATATTCTTACTTAATGTATCGATATTACGAATCTGATATAGATGGAATTATTACAGTAATGGAAGTCCCAAAAGAAAATGCAAGCTCTTATGGTGTTGTTGTTGTAGATGATAATTCCCTTATTCAAAAATTAGTTGAGAAACCAAAAGAATTTGTATCCAATTTAGCTATAGCTGGTATATACGCATTTTCTAACTCTGCAACCCAAGCTCTCTTTGATAATTTAAAAATATACTTAGATAAAAGAGTGGACAGCGCTAAAGAGGTTTATTTAACCGAAAGTTTACAAGATTTAATCGATAGCGGATTCAAAATCGCAGCAGTTAAGCTAAAAAAAGGAATATTGGATTTTGGAAGACCTTCTGAAGTGTTGAACGGTAACAAATATCTTTTAGACCAAAAATCGGTCAATATCGAAGATTTTCAAGAACTAAATATCGTTTCTGAAAGGTCGTTCATAAAAGGTCCAGTATATATAGGGAAGAATACCAACATTTCTTATTCCGTTGTTGGACCATATGTATCTATTGGTTGCGATTCTAATATTGAAAATTGTATTCTAGAAAATTGCGTTATTGAAAAGAATGCAACTTTGAAAAATGTGATTACTGAGAGTTCAATCATAGGAAGTAATGTAAGAGTAGAAAATATTACTAAAAATAATTTAATTATTGGAGACAAAAGTATTTATTGATAAAAAATAAAAAAAATATAAAATAAAATAAAATAAAATAATAATCATGCCGTATAATATAGCGTTTGATGTGGCCCACAAGCCGCGTGGAAAGTTAGACGAGAATCTAACGGAATTACGAGACTTCTTAAATGCGAACGATTATGTTTGTTATAATTTCTTAGAAGCGCCGATTACCCGAAATTCTTTAAAATCTTTTGATATTTTAGTGTTTGTTTGCCCTGATTTTACAAAAATTTCTTCGATGGAAATAACTGAAATTAACAGTTGGGTTAGAGAAGATGGTGGCGGGTTATTGATGATGTCGCATGCGGGGGGCGATAGAGGAAGAAATAGTAACTTAAGCGAAGTAAGTCAATCATTTGGAATCGTATTTGAAAACGATCAAGTACTAGATAAAACTTATAATTTAGGCTTGGAAAATATGCCTATAGTTACAGCCTTTATTCCACCACATCCAATTACAAATGGTATTAGTTCATTATGCTTTAGATCTGGATGCTCGCTTTCGTTATTAGGTAATTCTATTTCTATTGTTTCTTCAAATGAAACCTCAGAACCTTTTTCTACTCCCTTAATTTGTGTTGCTGAACCAGATAAAGGAAGGGTATGTGCTATAGGAAGTTACGAATTGTTTAGAGACAGAGTTGGAGGGGGTTTTGGTAACGACGAGCATCCAAATTTAGCGTTTAATATATTTTCATGGTTAGTTTCAGATTATAGAATGGAATTGCATTCGAGTGGTGCTATCCTCGAGATTGCTCCTCAAGAGGCAACTTCTACAAAACAAACAATGGACTACCAAGCGCCACCAATTAGTTCTGAAATAACTGAAAGGAAAAAAGTAGATATCAGTTTTTCTATGAAAATATCTAAAAAAAGTGAATTAATCGATTTACTAAAGATTTTTCAAAATCAAATTGATACGATAAAGACTACAATCGACAAATTAATTAGAACAGTTGCTTCTTCGGAGACCTCGATAACAGAATTGACTGAACCCCCATCTAATAAAATTGAAAAAACAACAAATGATGGTTTAGACGAATCATTAACCTCAAATGAACCACTAACCGATCTACCCAAAAGACCTGAGGTTTTGGACCAAAAAGAGGACGAATATTTTATTGGACTGCCAAGACTCGATGTATCCGATAAATTAAAGCCTGCTCCAAAACCCCAAACTAAAAAGAAAGTTAAAAAGAAAGATTTAATAGCCGAAAAGAAGGGACTAGAAAGTAAACTTAATTCGGTTCGAAACTTACTTGATTTTGTAGAAAAAAAATATAAAGCTGGACAAATGGATAAGAAATCTTACGAAAAACGGGCTGGTCAACTGAAGAATGATTTGAAGGCAACTAAAAACAAAATTGAAGCCATTGATAAACAACTATAAAATGCAAAGTAAGGTTTATATTCATTAAATTCTAACTTTTTGGCTTAAATTCGTCAGGAACATATGGTTGAGCGTATTTATTTACAATTTCGAAGAACTCTTTATCCCCCACTCCTTTTGTAACTTTCTCTAGTTCTTGCTTTATTATCTTAAACGACTTTCTTAATTCCTTTTTAGACGTCTCCTCGTGTTTCTTTTTCACTTCTAAAACAATTCGCTTAATAATATCTTCTGGAATATCTAAATCTAAAACCTTAATTTTTTGTTGTAGTGCGTTTAGTACTGATTTAGACCCTGAAAATTTTCCTAAATAGAATTTTCTTCTTCTACCTACTATATGGGGGTTGATTGGTTCATAAGTTAATGGGTGTGCTAAAATTGCAGCAATGTGAAGTCCGCTTTCGTGACTAAAAGCGTGTTCACCAACTATGGCCTTGTTTAAGGCTAGTGGTTGGCAAAAATATTTCTCGCAAATTTCGCTTAATTCTGGTAATTTTGTCAAATCTATACCGGTTTTAATACCTATCCGTTCAAGATTCGTAGCAACCTCTTCTAAAGCGGCATTTCCTGCTCTTTCGCCGTAACCATTTATACATGTATGTGGATAAGTGCATCCCTCAAACACGCCAACAATAGTATTAGCAACCGCTAAGCCAAAATCGTTGTGCGTGTGAATACCCATTGGAATTTTTTTCTTTAGTGGTTTTATAACTTCTTTTTTTATTCGCTTAATCAAATACGAAGTAGAATCGGGCGTTAAAACACCCACTGTGTCTCCAAGAACGATCCTTTCTGCCCCAGCTTCTATTGCTGTTTTGAAAACATTTACCAAATGATTAAAATCGCATCTAGTGCCATCTTCTGAAACCCAATTGACTCTAAATCCGTTGTTTCTCGCGTAATGAATGGCTTCTTCTATCATCTCTAGTTGCTGTTCAGGTGTTTGCTTTAAAGTTTTCCTAAAAATTGGAGAAATTGGCATGAAAATAACGATTTCTTTAAGATCTACATCGATACACGCATTAATATCTTCCTTCTTTGGACGAGCAATTCCAAGGATAGTAGCATGTTTACAATTTTCATTTACTATCGCTTTAACGATTTTCTTTTCGGTTTTTGAGACTGCTGGAAACCCAACTGCGATTAATTTAACTCCTATCTCGTCCATTAATTTTGTTAAATGGATTTTTTCATCTAATGTAAGATAAACGGTAGGACTTTGCTCTCCATCTCTCAATGTTTCGTCCCAGATACAGACTTTTGAGGGAAGATCAAGTTTTTGCTCTTTTAAAGCAATTTTATTATAATCAATTAAAAGTTCTTCTAATTCCTCTTTTGTAAATTTATAGCTCATCTTTGATTACTAGTGGGGGTCAATTTATTAATAGTAAAAATTATCTAAAACAAATAAAATTGTTTATTGATTTTTAAGAAGAAAAAGATTATTTTTAATTTCTTTTCATAGAACTATTAATAAAAGCAAAAATAAGTTAAAATTATTTTTTTCGATAAATAATAAAAATGTAGTATAATTTTGTTCTTTTTAAGTGTGCTCACACCCACACCCACATTCATGCGTGCCAGGTGGATCTGGTTCGCAACCTATTTCTAGAATTTTAATTTTAAAGATTAGCGTTTTTCCTGCCATTGGGTGGTTCATATCAAGGGTTACAAACTCGCCATCGACCTCCTTAATCCAGACCACAGATTGTGCCCCGTTAGCATCAAATGCGTTCAACATCATCCCCGGTTCAGGATCAATATCTTTTGGAAGTTGATCTTTTGAAATAGTTTGAATTAATTGTGGATCGACCTCACCATAAGCTTCAGAAGCTTTTATAGTAATAGTAAATTCATCTCCAACATCCTTACCCATAACCGCGTTATCAAAACCTCGAATTAATAAACCAATACCAACTTCAAATTTCATTGGTTTTCCTCCTTGAAGTTCCGTACTATCAAATATCGTTCGATCTTCTAATCGCCCTTCGTATTCTACCTTAATTATATCGCCCTTCTTAATAACCATTTTAGATTCCAACTTTTTAGATATTAATAAAATAATGGAAATAATGTTTATTACTTAATGGTTTATTTTTTAAAAATTCTAATTTTAAAAATGGGAGAAATTTATCAAATAAAGAAATAGTAATAAAGTGGCTACTGCTGTAATTGTATTTCTAATTATTGGTTTTCGCCTATTACAAAAACATATAATTCTGAAAGAACTGATTTCATTTATTTTATAATATCTGTTATAAAACAAGTTTCCATAATTTTAACTCCTTTGATTACAGATATTTTCTCTTCAATTAAAGGGTTAAACTGTTCAATAGTAGGAATCTCTACTTTTATAAAAAGACCACAATTTCCACTTAAGCGCCAAATATCTGTAATCTCTTCAATTGCTTTTAATTCTTTCATTATATTTTTCATCTCCTTAAAATCAGGTTCAATTTTAACAGTGGCTCTAGTTTGTGGTTTAGAATTTGTACTATATTCTATAGTAAAACTTTTTATTATGCCATCCTCCTTCAACTTATTAACCCGCCTTCGAACCGTAGCTTCTGTTTTTCCTACTCGCTCAGAAATGTCTCTAAATGATATTCTACTATTTTCCTTCAATTCTTCTAAGATTTTTTCATCGATTGCGTCCAATTTAATTTTCAACCTCTTCAAAATATATTTAATATTTTACTAAAATGATCTATTTTATATATTAATTGTGATATTTAGTTAATTATTTTTTAGCTTTTTAGTATTTAAATTTTTATTTTTTATTTGAATCTTTCGAAAAAAAGCGATTTTGGTCGATATGTATTATATTTATATAATAATTTGAAAATTGATATTGTTAAAATAATCAAATATTTAGCATATTATTACCAAATTAATAATTTTACAATTTTTTTATCACAACTCTCAAATACATAGACATCTATAACTATTCATATTACCACTATCAAGATAAACATTAATTTTTAAAAAAAATATATGAATATGGATTATTTTCTCGGTTTAGATTGTTCAACTCAAAGTTTAACAGCCATTCTCATAAATCTTAGCAAAAATGAAATTATCATTAGGTATAGTATTAATTTTGACGAAGAACTACCACATTACAACACTCAAAATGGCGTTTTTAGTTCAAATGGCGGTAAAGTTGTTCACTCGAATCCATTAATGTGGGTAGAAGCTTTAGATTTATTATTTAAAGCGTTTGTTCAAAAAAACTTACCTTTGAGCAAAATAAAGGCAATATCTGGTTCAGCTCAGCAACATGGAACGGTCTATTTAAATAATTCTTTCGAATCAACTCTAAAAAATTTAGATTCTGAAAAACCTTTAGTAGATCAATTACAGAAAGTATTTACAAGAGAAACTAGTCCAATCTGGATGGATTCAAGCACAACCAAGCAATGCGAAGAAATTCGCCTTAAATTAGGAGGATTAGAACCTACAATAAGTATAACTGGTTCAAATACATTTGAGAGATTTTCTGGACCGCAAATTAGAAAATTTTACGAACAAAATTACGATGATTATATTCAAACTTCAACGATTCATCTTGTAAGCTCTTTTCTTTCTTCAATATTACTAGGTAAAAGTTCACCAATCGACCATGGAGATGGAGCGGGTATGAATTTAATGAACATTAGAACTAAACAATGGGACAATAAGGCTTTAGATGCTACTGCTCCAGATTTGAGACAAAAATTACCGTCCCTTATCAACTCTTACGATGTCATAGGAAAAATATCTCCTTATTTTGTAGAAAGATTTGGCTTTTCTCCAGAAACTATCCTAATCGGGTGGTCGGGAGATAATCCGAATAGCTTAATTGGAGTTGGTCTTACAGAGAAGGGTAAAGCCGCAATTAGCTTAGGTACGAGTGATACTTATTTTAGTTTTATGAAAAACTTATCATTTGATATGTTGGGAGAGGGACATGTTTTTAGAGCGCCTACAGGAGATTTTATGAGTTTAATCTGTTTTAAAAATGGGTCTTTAGCAAGAGAAGCTATTAAAGATAAATTCAATCTAAATTGGGACAAATTTGGTGAAATCCTAAGAATAACGCCCCCAGGGAATTTTGGTAAAATTATGTTACCATATTTCTTGCCTGAAATAGTACCCTTAGTTTTAGAGCCGACTGTTTATCGATTTGGTTTTGATGAGAATGATGTACAAGGTAATGTCCGAGGAATCATAGAAGCCCAATTTCTGTCAATGAGACTGCATTCCGAGTGGATCCAAGAGCAACCAGAAGAGATTTATGCTACAGGAGGAGCATCTGCTAATAAAGAAATATTACAAATCGCATCAAATATATTTAATGCTAAGATTTACAAATTTGAAGTTACTAATTCCGCAGCATTAGGTGCAGCACTTAGAAGCGCCAAATCCTATTATGATTCTATAAATGAAAGTATTAATTGGACTGAATTAGTAAATCGTTTTCTAAAAATCCAAGATAATTATATAATACAACCGAATAATAAGTATAAAAAATTATACGATGATATGCTCGAAGTGTATAGGAAATGTGAAAAATACTTCTTAAAGAATGGAGAAAATCCAGAACAATTTCGGAAAGATTTTATAAAAAAATATTTTAGTAATTAAATATGTAAAAATCTTAAAAAGTAATAGAAATAAAAAAAAAATAATAAAAGTGAGATAAAAATGCCTTTAAAATTCCTTGAAAATGAAAGAAACAAAAAAATATTCATTGCTATTATTATCATAGCACTGGTTATTACTTTTGCTACTCTCATCTCTGTAGCAGTCATTAATTTCATCCCCCCAGATGATAACGGAGGAGGATGACTTTGCTTAGCTGTTGGTTATCAAAAAATATTTTTAAACATAATATTAAAATAAAGGATGACTTTTGCGAGAAAATTCTAGTCGCAAAACGACTTACCCCGCAAGGGTAAAAAGAAAAAAAATAATATAGTATGAAATAGTATGAAATATTTATTAATTTATTAATTAACAAAATTCTTATAAATACCTAAAACCTCTTAAATTACACGATTTTGTTTAATGGTATAAAAAAATGTCAAAACAAACTCCCGAGAATGTTAAAGAATCTCTACGTTTGATTGGATTAACGGATTACGAGATATCGATATATTTAACCTTAATTTCAAAAGGACCTATGGACGCAAGAGAGCTTTCTGAAGCCTCAAGCGTTCCATATTCTCGAATTTATAACATTTTAACTCAATTAGAAAAGGATAAAATGTGGATTTTAAAGGAGGAAGAATCAAGACCGTCGAGATATTTCGCAAAAAGCCCTGATGAAGCTTTGGTAATCGCAAAGAAACAATACAGTGATAGTTTCGACGAGTATTCAGACACAATTATTCGTGAACTTACCCCCATTTACGAATCTCACGATACACCGATAAAAATTGCGTTATATATTCACCGGGGAAGAGATGTTTGTATTAATAGAGCTTTAACTTTAATAAAAACAGCAAAAATGGCACTATACTTTGTCACACAAGATTACGAATTTTTAGATGTGTTTTACGAGGAAATAAAAAAAGCAAGAGCTCGAGGAGTCACAGATATTAGATTATTAGTCGAAGAAGTAGTAGTAAAGGATAAAAAATTTAAAGAAATCATTGAAAAATACGCTCAAATCGCTGAAATTCGTTCCCGTGATCAAGTTTTTGGGACTAGCTTGGTAATGGACGAAGGGGAAGATGCCTTTATAATTTTGACACAAGACATTTTTAAAAAGTTATCGTATTTTGGCATTATGGCCGACCATATCGCTTTTGGACCAGCTAGCAATTTTTATTTTATGTACTTATATAAGACGGCTGATATAGTTAATTTAAAATAGATGCTTTCTTAATAAATAAAAGCTCCTACAATATTCTTTATCTGTAGCCTTTCTTCTTAGGTGAAAGTGTAATTATTATTGTTTTTCGTTAGAAAAAACGGGAAGGATTACATGTGATTGATTAACTTTATCATGATATATGGTTTGTGTAGCAACCTTGTACTCATTCTCATTTTGTACCCCTGCAAGATTGGAATTTACGTCGAATCGAGGGAAATTGCTTGAAGTTATTTCTATGCGTATTTTGTGGTTTTTTGGAAAATAGATACCAATTGAACCAATGGCGAATTCATATTTATATATTTTATTTGGTTTGATGAGTTTAGGTTCGTTCAAATCGCCATTAAGAAAGCGAGTTCTTACACCAGAATCTATAACATTTATTGAAGTTTTTCCGTTGGGGTAGACATCAACTAGTTTAACCATAAAATCTGTATCCCGTACGGTGGTAGAAGCAAAAAGGACCATTTTGACCTCACCGATAATTTCTATGCCTTTTTCGAGCGTTTTTGAAGTATATATTAACACATCATCACGCTTTTCAATCTTAGTCTGATCTTGAGGACCGCTTAAGAGAAAAAGATTTCTTCCCCCTTTTGTAATCACAGGATTAGTAGGATCGAAATGATATTTATCGGGCGATTCTTCTTTCGGTTCGTTTTTAGAAAGGACGCCATCTCCGTAAAGACTATTACTCTTCCCATTAGAATGCAAGTATAATTTTAATTCATTGGAAGAAGGCGGCCACTTTTTAAAACCTCTCCAAATATTTTTATTTAACACAAATACTTGTAATGGAGGTAGTTTTGAAAAATCAGTCTCTCCTCCTTTTAACCAAGATTCATACCACCAAAATGGAAGGATATTTTTAAAAAACCTGAAGTCATCTTTTAAATGGGCGTACTTTAATGGCTTAATAAATAATTTATCCATATTCATATGTGTCCAAGGGCCAATGATCATCTTAAAACTCTCTTTGAAGAATTCTGGAGCCCTTTCTTGTATTAACTTCGCGTCTCGTACCATGTGTTCAATAAACATATCGTACCAACCCCCAATAAACAGTATGGGTGTATTAAATTTATAATCAAGCCCAAAGACATATGGGGATAATTCGTGATTGTGAAATAATTTTCTCTCATAGAACACTTCCTTTATCAACTTAGCGAACGAACCATCGTCCTTTTTAGAAACATCTACATTCGTTTTATAGACTCGATTCATAATCTTCATCAAGTATTTAGCTCCCTCAATGCTTGCCATATCCGATAATTTTGGTATTTTTGAGTCTAAAGGTTCGTTATAAAAGCTAATAGAGGGGTCAAAAAACAATTGTTTGTAATATCCATCTTTATCCCACTGATTAAAATCCATAGTTGTTAGTTTTTTCATGCTTGAGGTAGAATTCATGATTAAATAAAGAGATCCTGACAAACCAATCGGATACAAACCTCCAGGATGCCAAAAAACGTTTGAAAAAGAACTGTGAATTGGACTTAAACAAGTAAGTAAATTTTCGTTATTCCAAGATACAGCTATTTGTGTTATGCCCAAATAAGACAATCCCCACATTCCTACTTTCCCATTGTGCCAAAATCGTTTAGTGATCCAACGCAAAGTTTCTAGACCATCTTGTCGTTCATACATGTATATCGAATTAGTGCTATAATCCATCGATTGCGCACAACCTCGTATATCTTGGAGAACTGAAACATAACCTTTAGACGCTAAGAAATATCCTAATATACTAAGGCGATCTTTCCAATAAGGTAGTCTTATTAGAATTGTAGGGCCCTTGCCTTTCTTTTTGTAAATATCTTTCGGTAAATATATGTCGGTGGCTAATTTTCCTCCGTCTTCAAGAGTTATAAGGGTTTGTTTTAATCTAATGACGTCATTTTCAGGTAAAAAACTAATATTTTGAAGTTTACCCAAACGCCCAATTATTTTAAATATTTTAAATAGCGGGGGAAAAACGTAATCTACAAAAAATGCCATACGAATAATAATTGAGCTTAGTGGGGTCAAAATTGTAGGTAATTCAAGACCAATTTTGATTTCCTTAGGGTTAAATTTTTGTTGCATGCTTTAATTAATAAAAAATTAAAGATTTTTGAACTTAATTGTTAAGATAATCCTTTACCATGATACGGTTATAGCATTTTCAGGACAAGCCTCGACACATTTGAAACAACGAGAACATAAAGAACCCCATATAGGAGTAATTCGCCAGTCTTGTGGATCGTATGGATCTTCTTGTTTGTCTTCCGTTCCGATTGTAGTATGCATTACAAAAACAGCAGGATCACATGCTCTCAAACATAGTCCACAATCTCTTGGGTCTATTTTACCCTTTTCTCCACATATAGAATAATCAATATTTATCTTAGTTCTTTTCTTTTTCTTTGCTTTGCTCATAATATCACCTAATATGACCCATCAAATCCCGGATACTCCTCTCTGGGTATTAATTTTAAGGCATCATTTTCACAAGCATGTCTACATATACCACAACCAAAACATTTATCGTAATCTATGATAACTCTGTTCATCGAAGGGATAAAACGAATAGCACTAAATTGGCACATAGCAACACACAACTTACATCCTTGACACTTATCGTGATCTAATTGGATGATATATTCTGCTTTATACATAGCATTTAAATTAAAATTGTTTCTTAGAGTAAGTCCACCACATTCTGGACTTTCGCAAGAACAAATGGCGTTAATGTATGGTACTGGCTGAAACCAGACACTAGATATATATCCTTTTTTATTAAATTCTTCTAATTTTTCCATCGCGGTCTCGCGATCTATCCTAACGGTTCGATCTTTTGGAATATAGCGCGGTAGTTTCTCTAAGACTTCCGAAAGCACACCGAAATTTATACATACTGCTTCTTTATTTTTCCTCTGCATCCAGCGACACATACAATAATTAAGGATTATTGGTTCAGCAGCTAGTTCTGACATAATGATCTGAGCGTCTTCTAAAGGAATAACTTGTCCAAAATGACCATCAGCCCTTACAGGGTTTCGATTTTTCTTTTCGCTATGGATCATCTTCTCAGCTTTCCAACGAAGAATTTTACCAATTATTGGCATTTTCAACTTATATCCCAAGTCTTTAGACGAAAAACCCATTATTTTTCTTATAAAAACTTGTTCAAAATTCATCCATTGCTCGGTTAAATATTCTTTCATATTATATTCTTCGGCAAGCTCATTGGAGTAATTTCGGGCATTCATGTACCATTTTTTACCTGCCCCATGGGACAAACACCAATCACAAATCGTTAATCACATCCTTTTAATTAAATAATGTTTCATTATTATTTCGTTAATATCCTAATTAATAGAAATTCGACTTTTTAATATATAAATCTATTCTTTTATTCTGTTTTAAAAGTTCTTAAGTGTTCCATCATACCAACACCAATCTCTCCAGTTTTTAAATCCTTTATCACTGCCATTTGTTCAAATAATTCCGTATATCCCCCGGGAAAACTTCTAACAAAGCGAATAAACGAATTCTTTCCGAATCGCTCTGCTTTGATTTTATATTCTATGTCACTTGCATCTGCAAAGTTATAAGTTGTTGTAAGTGGACTTTTAAACTGATCAGAGTCATTTAAAGTTTTGATTTCCAAATTCGATAATGGAATATTTCCTTTTTTATTCGAAGTTTGACCTGATAAATCTATTCGATTTTCAATATAATCTTTTCGAAATGCACATGACCAGTCTTTGAATTGGAAATGACCTGCGTACCATTTATCAAACTGATGCCAGTCTCGAAAACCCCAACTCTTATCACGTTGACCAAATCCCGTGATATTAATAATTTCTCCGTCTTTTCTAATTAATTTACCGGTGATTACTCCTGACGATTCAAAATGCTGGTGCCAAGATTTAGAAGAATCTTTACCGAAATTATAAGTTGGAAATCTGGTTTCAAAGGTTATATCAAGCTTTAATTTCCGCGATTTATAAACTATTTTCCATTTTTTAAAGGGTTTAACAAGAGTGTATGAGAGTTTCTTATCTCGCAACATAGAATTAATGTCGCTATCGTATTCCTGTAATGGTGGTTCTTTATAATATACTTCATTTCGATCTTCTAAAAATAATAAGAATACAAACTCTCTCCTATTTTCATGAGGAACTATCCCTATTGTTGAGAATCCAGAAATTTTATTTTTCAGATCTGCCCAATTAAAATAATAAGATTCCCTCCATTTTAGTTCACTCGAAGGTTGATGAAGTAATTCGTCGTCTTCAACCAAAGTAGAAAATTTCTCGTTAATATCCATGTAAATCAATCCTGTGGTAGCAAATAAAGGGACGGACCTTCTCTCTTTTTTTTTGCTTTACTTCTTAATAATCTCGGAATTCCCGGATCGAAATCACTTTCCATAAAGATTGGTATGTATTTATCCATTATTCTTTCAGTAAGTTCCCAATTAATCTCATCAGTTACCCTAGCGAAATTAGTATACCTCGCATATCCGTAACAATATGCGTAAGCCCCCGCAATTAATCTTTGTTTTCTATCCCATTTAGCAAATTTTAAAAATAATTCTTTATTGGCATTTACTGAATAAGCGTTAAAGGAGTCTAATATGTCTAAATCCAGTGGTTTAATGTTATTCCCCTCTCTAGTTAACAGTGCAACTCCAGTTATATTATCAATAAAATCTGCAGGAATAGATTCTAAAGTAGCAAAATCGTCAAATTTAGCTTCTATATCTTTTAATCGAAAAACAAAAGCAACGTTATTAAAGGGAGATATAGCATCCGTTTCAGACCAAGGAAAATGAGGTTTACCACCATCGTAGAGATGTGATATTTCTCTAAATATCAAGACTTCGTTTTCATTAATTTGATACGGTCCATGGTCGCAAATTTTTGCCCTAGCCTCGCACTCGTCAAGAAAGGACACAACTTCAAGATTCGCCATTGATCTTTTGATATTTATAGCATCTTCTTTTGGTATATCAATAATTTGATTTTTAGCCCAATCAATATCAGATTGATTTATGGCAATATTTTGTTTGTTAGAATCGTATACAGATATTTTTCCTTCAGGAAAATATGAAGTTGCTAATCGTTTCCAGAATTCGAGGACAAATATAGTCTGTTCTCTTTTTTCTTTGGTTTCACTTTTCGGATCTCCGCCATTCCTTTGTATTTCGCCCATCCTTCCAACCATATAATACAGTGGAATGTAAAAAATACTTAAAGCATGAATTTCTGATAGGATTTTTCTACTTTCTTTGCCCATTTTTTCGGGAGTTGTTTTTTCAGAGACTTTTTTCAAAATATCGTACAAAATGTCGTAAGCTTCATAAAAAGAAACGCAAATATAAGCAGTTACAGGAAATAACTTTGATTCTAAAAGTCCTCTTCGTGATACTTGGTAATCTACTAATTCGGAAGCACGAGCTATTAATTCATTCGCAGCTTTAATATCCATTTAAATCTTCTCCTAAACCTTTCCATTTAATATTAACTTTAAACTTAGTTCTATTTAAATATTTGAAATACTATCATTTTTTTTTAAAAAAATTTAAGTAATATACAAAAAATTAAAATCTAATTAGTGGTAATAAATTAAGAATTAGATGGGGATATAGCTAATGAAAAAGATTGGAGAGGGGTTATCGTGTTCTACCAAATCCGATGTTACTGGTGAATTAGCGTATATTACAACTCTCGAAGATGTAATCGAATTATTCGATAAAGCTGCTGGAAAAATATGTTTAATTGATGATGCTGGAATAACGACACTAGGTCCTCTTTTAAATGAATTGGTAGCAACCATATGTACCACTGGAGGCGCGGGTTCACACCTAGCTATTATATCAAGAGAATTTGGGCTCCCATGTATCATGGGAATAGAACTCTCATTAAAAAATTTGTCTACTTTGAACGGAAGAAAAGTAAAAATTATTCATAATGGAGAGGATAGGGGTATCCTCTATTTAATCGACTAAGACTAGAATTAAATCAACTCAAATGTTTTTTCATTTTGCCAAATAATAAAAAGAGAAATGATTAAAAAATAAATCACTTTAGAAACGCTCTCTTTCCTAAATAAATAAAAAGCTCGCCCAATTCAAAGATCGTGAGCGGATAGACTAAGTTAGCCATGTCAGTTCTTAACTGAAATTTGTTTTTACCGGCACAAATTAATTTTTCTATATCCTCTACAAAGTCATCCATGTTTAAGAAAAGTATTTCAATTTTATCACAACCGGTTAATTCTTCGATATCTTTATCTAAATGTTCTTCAACTTGATTTAATAGCCCTAATTTTAGCTTAGGGCTCAATTCATATTCAGTGATAACTTCGTTCATTTCCTCTAGAATAATATTTAAAGTTAAGTTCCAATCTTTATTCTCTTTATATTTTGGAATTAACACTTCGCTTATTATTATTTCAAAAAGAGTTTTGGGCGCTTGTTCGTCGAATTCAACCTCTAAACCAGACCTTAGTTTAATTTTTTTAACCAATTCGAACCTCAACTCAATAATTAATCTGCTTAAAATTTGCTTCTTATTAAATAATAGACTATTTTTTTTTATACTTTTTGGGACTTTATAAATCTTGAGTTAGAAATCAGCAATTCAAAAATATAAATATAAAAAAAATATAAACAAAACAAACTCTTTTTTTAAATTATCTTATAACCAAATTTTTCAGTTTGGAAAAAGGAGTAAATCGGAAACCAAGATTTTCAAAATTATAAAAAGAGGAGATGTATTTATCTAATAACAGGGTTAAGGGTTGAGGTATTGAGTCTTCCGACTCTTAGGTATAAGAATATATTTTTTGATCATGGTTTCCAATTTTTTTTTATAGTTAGATATTGATCACTTAACTATATAAAGATATCTATCTTTTCACATGACAAAAGGGAAAATCGAAAATAGGTTAGTATAAGGCTATTAAAAGTCAATTTAAAAAGATACTGCGATTATATTACTAAAAATGAGAGTTTTTGGAAATTTAGACGAGATTTAGGAAATTATTATAAGGAAGTTTATATTCTTTGTCTAATTTCTAAGAATAGCATAATTCCCATATTGGATTTCCATGTTGTAAGTAAGTTAAACAGGTAACTACGAAATAATTTTCTTTTGAATTTTTTTAATAATTTTTCGACGAAAATCTATCTTTTTCTCATTAACCAATTCAATTATAGCGTTATATATCATGTATTTTCCATATTTTTTTTTAAAAGACTTTAAAATTGCCTTTAACAATCTATTCTCGTCATACCGTGCTTTCTTATTCTTCAGATAATAAAAATTTACAATTCTCTTTTTCAAGACATTTTTTAAATTCTTATCGTAGAACCGAGCGATCTTGTACCCTGAAAATTCCGTACACAATATGTTCCAGCTAGGAATTCCTGTAAAATTTGAATCCCTAAAATAATAGCTATCGTATCGAGTTTTAAAAAACCCGCGTTTGTTTTTATTTAATGGTTTAGAAAAATGAAGTGCGAAAGGCATTCTAAGAGATGCCTTATTTTTACGAATGTTCAAATTAACGTAATAGACACGGCCCCCATACATTCGATGCAAGAAATTTTCTGCTAAGCTAATTTTTATACATTTGGTATCAACGGGGTATTTTGGCGATGCAACACAGTTCCCTTCCCCATATAACACCCATAAAATGTAGATACCTTGTTGATTATAATCCTTCGTTCTTTTGATAATTTCTTTTACAGTAATTTTAGAATTTTGAACTTCTACTACTACTTCTTTTCCTGTATCGAGTTTAAAATACACATCGGCAAAGCGATTCCCTAAATATTTTTCAAGGGATCTTTTTATTACCGACTTATCGTTTTCATAAATATATTTGTACAATAATAACTTGATCGCTTTATGGAAATGAGATTCTGCTGGAGTGCTAATCAGTGAGATTTCCTTCATTTTGCCCTAAATAGCAAAAAGCAAGTTCTTTTCTTAAAAAGATTCTTAGACACTTAATATATCTAAACAGTATTATGAATTTTTGAATTTTTAGACCAAATTTGGGTGGTTACAAAATTCAGTGATGGGGTTTAATATAGTTAAATATAGTTAAAAAATGAAAATTAGAAAAAAACTTATTAAAAATGTTAAGATAGAATTAATAAAAAAATATGTTAAAATTTGAGTCTTCTGATTAATAGTTTCAGATAATAAGTTTTCAAGATTTTTAAAATTACCTTCTTTAATAGTAGTTTCTATATTTTTAAATTCTATCTCCAATTGAGTTTCTAATTTTGTTATGCCAATTATATTATTTGAAGCCTGAACTGCTTCTTTAAGTAAATTTAATGCCTTTTCATATTTTCTTTTGTCTAATTCTTCACGAGCTTTGTTTCTAAAAGAAACTGCTCTTTTTTTATTAATTAAATAACGATTAAACAGAAAATATAACCATAATATAAACATCATTTGAAGAATTGAAGAGAATATAAGTTCATTAAGAGTATAAGAACTAGAAATCTTAAAATAAAAATAAAGCATATAAAAGAAAACCAATAACCAATACCAATTAATTTGCAATAAACCATCGTTTTTATTTGAAAATTCGGATTTTACATAAATATAAGAGGTCCAATAAAGTAAAATACTAAATGATATTATAAAAATAAATAGATTTATGAAACTTAAACCAAAATAAATAAAATTAAAAACCAGAATTAATAAATTTAGATCAGATTTTGTATTTTCTTTTTGAAATCCTCCTTTAACATAATATATAAAAAGAATTAAAAATTCTCCCGTCAATAATGCAATGAATATGAAAAACAATATGAACTCCAATTGAACATTCAAAATAAAAATTTGGAACATGCTATAAATCATATAGGGAATTAATTATTTAAACATTCTATTCCCTAAATTGGAAAAAAAAACTAGTTTTGGCGGATTCAATTTAATCAATCTTTACAAAAATGTCTGTGAATTCAGAGAATCCCTTGATAAAAAGATTAAAAATTATAAACAATTGGGGGCAATATTTCTCCTTCATGGAAGATATATTTAAATCCATCTTCAGAACAAATAGAAATTTATTTTTCTTATTATAATTTTTATTTGATTAATTTAAAATTTCCTTAATTGTTTGTTCGAGATCTAATTTTCAATTGAATTCACCTATCAGTCATCACTGAATTTTGCACCCAACCCCAAATTTTCCTTTAAATATAATTAGAATATTAAAAATTCATTAAGCTGTATACAATAAAAAAGCAGAGTTTACTAAATAAATGTGATAAAAATGGTTGATAAACATAGCCAAAGTTTTTTTGGGCAATCGACGGGGCTTACGATTAGAAGTTCTTCAAAAACAGAACCGTTTATCTTTTTGAAGTGTATCAAGAAAAAATCCGATGGTTCGTGGGAAAAACCCTCTTTAGGAGAAGGAAAGACAATAAAATGTAATTTAGACGAAATCGTAATGATCTTAGATGTACTAAATCGAAATAGGGCCTCGTGGACCAGCTTTCATAATTTCAACGATGTAAAAACTCAAATATCTTTTAAATGGGAGGATAACGCCAAGCAAAAATTATTAATTTATATCGGTAAATATTCTAAGATGTTAAAATTTGCCCAAATTGAAATTTTCAGGTTGTTATTAAAGCATATATTAGACGAAAAAATCGAGTTTTCTACGGTTTTGAACTTTGACACTTTAAATAAAAGGGCACTATTACCTAAAGCAGTTAACCAAATAATTGAAGGAAATAGCTCAAAGACATTACCAATTGTGACAGAAACGGTAGAACGCAAAGAAAGTGAAGTTAGTCAAATAAAAGGCGTTATTGAAGGTGAAACCGAAAAAGCTTTGCTTATCCAGTTTAACGAAGAGAAAGAAGTGTGGATTCCTAAATCAATTATTCGATCTGATTACAACACTTCAGTAAAAGATAGCACCCAAGATTTCTTAATCGATAACTGGATACTAAAAAGAAATAATATTAACGCCAATTAACTTTTTTTTTTAAGATTCGGAATAAATTCATCGTCGCAAAGAGCTTTTAATTCCCTGTTATAATCAATCATTTTTTTAGCAATTTCAGGATGAGAAAGTAGTTGTATTTCCGCTTTATCGTCGCGATCCCATAATAAGTAAGGAGTAGTTTCGTGTGGAACCTCATCCTTAACTTGATTTACCCAATCATCAGGTAATTCGTTTTTTAATTCAACATCTAGCATCCGCGCTAAAAATAACGTCCAAGCTCTTGGTACGGCAGTCATTAAATAACCTCCTCCTCCTCCTGCAATCCATTTGTTCTGACAGTAATCATGAGCAGATGTGTAGAGTGTTTGAGCAATGTCTCGATAAATCGAAATCGAAAGCCCCATTTGTGTTAAAGGATCGTTAAAGTACATGTCTACTCCTAACTGAGTTAATAAGACATCGGGGGCATAGGCTTCTAAAATCCTAGGTACACAATAACGAAATAATTTTCGAAACATTCTATTATCAGTACCTGGCAACAAAGGAAAGTTAATAGAAAATCCTTTTCCTGCTCCTTCACCGACTTCCTTTGTGTTTCCAGTACCTGGAAATAAAAATTTTCCGCTTTCGTGAAAAGAGACCGTTAAAACATTTGGATCGTCGTAAAAAAAACCTTGTACACCATCTCCATGGTGACAATCTATATCCAAATACGCAATTCTTATATCATTTTTTAAATTTTTAAGATGATGAATAGCTACGGCAATATCGTTAAAAATACAAAATCCCGAAGCTTTTTTTTTATGTGCGTGGTGAAGTCCTCCTGCTGGATTAAAAGCAATCGTTATATCGTTGTTTTGCCAAACCATATCTGCAGCTAACAAACTTGCTCCACACACTAACGCTGATGCCTCGTACATGCCTTTAAAAACAGGAGTATCTCCAGTACCTAACCCATAGAGATATGGTTGAACATTTCTATCCGAAGGGTTCTCGCTTAATTTTTTAACTATTTCCACATACTCTGGGTCGTGAGCTCTTTCTATTTCTTTTTGTGAGGCGGGACTTGGTTCAAAGATCTCCAATCTTTCGTTATTAAAAAGATTTAGTTTCTCCATAAGGCTATATGTAAGTTTAATCCTTAAAGGTCGTAAAGGGTGCTGTGGTCCAAAATTATAACTTTGATATTTATTGGTATAAATAAGCGCTGTCTTATTAACCATAAATAATAATTACAATCCATTTTTTATAAGTTTTTGAAAAAAAAAATACAAAAAATTATAATATCGGAGTAACATATAAAAAAATAAAGTTATTTAAGAATATTTCATACTAAATTATTCCACCACTATAAAATGAGTCAAAGATTTACAAAATTCGTAGAAAGGGTAGCTAAAGACAACGAATTCAAGCCGCTTAAAAATAGGTTATTAAACCATTTACAAAAAGAAAGCGAAAATAAATACAAAAATTACCCGCGGCTTTTAGAGTTAATGCTTAACTATTGGACTAAATACAAAGAGGGTTTTAAAATTTCGCATCTACTAAGAGACCATTATGAGGAGATTTTCAATTTTTACCTTACTACGATCTTTCCTTTCAGAAAGAGAGGTCTGACGCTTTCTGGAGCAGAAGCCCCGACTATAGTCGATTTTAAACTCATTTACCAATATCATTATAACTTAGGAGAAATTGAATCTATCAATAAAGTAATGAAGGAATTAAACATTGAAGCAAAAACTGAAAGCGTTTTGAAAAGACTCTTAATTTTTGCTGTAAGTTCATTTAGCCCCTTGATAGAACAAATTTTTGAACGACCTTTTGCTTTTCAATTTTCTAACATTGACGCAAATCTATTTGATAATGGAGAGTGGGAAGTCGTAGCAATAATTTCAGCCAGAGAACAATAGTTTCTTACATTATCTATTGATTTTATAAAGAAATCGCAATTTAAAATTAGATTCTAAAAATTAAGACGATTAAATACTATTTTGTCAAATAAGAACCTAAATCCATCATTTTACCATCACCTTTTTTAACTTGGATCTTTCCTTTAATTCCTTTAATTTTCCGCTCTAAATGTATAATTGCATCCAAAGGAATCCTTCTTGGAATTCCACCTTGGCGATTGATAATGGCAATTAAATAATCTATATTCATTACTACATCTGGACTAATTAACTCGTTGTAAATTGTTTGATATACCATTGGTTCTTTAGTTTTCATTTTTTCTAAATAAGAAAAGGCATCTGGTGCCAAAACAGCTCTCAATACATAAACGACTTTTTCAGTTATGGAATGAACTCTCTCCCGCATTTGTTTCTGCTGATTTTGAGCATCCATAAGAACTTTCATTTTTTTCAACCGAAGCCTTTCTAATTCGTGTTGTTCTTCGTCGTTGTTGTGCTCGTTCAATATTATTACCTCATGATTATAAATAATCTATAAAATTAAGAATTTACGATTTTTAAAGCAATTTCTAAGGCTCTTATGCCGTCATCTAGAGTTACTTCTAGCTCTTTATCGTAAAGGAAATTATTAATTTCTCTCTTTAAAGGTTCGTCCCCTTTCAAAGGAGTGAATGAAGTATCTTTTGTAACTGGCCATTCTCCCTGCAGATCGATACCCGTTCGGATGTTTATCTGCTGAGTAATAAAATCAATTGAAATACCCCCAAATTCACCGTTAACATACATTCTTCTGAACTTAGATGGCGTTAGCCAATTTGATTCGATCTGACCTATTGCCGTACCGAAATCTAATATTATAAAGGCTGCATCGGCATGAACGCTATCTTTATAACATTTTTTAACGCCAAATGCATTTATTATCTTGTTTTTACCTAAAATTTTTTCTTGTAGATAAATATCGTGAATAGATAAATCTAAAATAACGCCCATGTCCCAATCTCTTTTAGGATACAACCCAACGCGTTTTGACGCAATTGAAATTATCTCTCCTATATCGTTAATGTGGTTTAATAATTTATCAAAAGCAGGATTAAACAACTCGATAAATCCAGGCATTATTCGAATGTTGTCGTATTCTTTAAAAGCAATTAAATCTTCTAACTTCAACGCCATCGGTTTTTCCATTAATATATCTATTCCAGCTTCAGCAAACTTTTTAGCAATTTTTGGAATCTGTTTTGGTTGGGTTACAATGCTTACTGCGTCAATTTCTTCGTTTTTTATTAGATCTTCTACATTTTTATAAGTGTTAATTTCCTCGTATTGGTCTGCCATTTGCTTTAACTTAGTTTCGTTAATGTCACATATACCAACAAGCTCAGAGACGTCATTAAAATTTCTGATATGTGCCCGACCAAACCAACCAGCACCAACAACAGCTGTTCTTTTCTTTTTCATTGTTCTCAATCAAAAAATCAAACTATTTATATTGAAAAATAATGCTAGTCAAAATAAGAATTTTATCAAGTTAAGAGAATCATACTCAAAACATTCATCAATATACATTTCCTAGAAAGAGGTGAAGAAACTCAAATAGAGTATAATTTAAATATTTTTTGAAATAAGAAATAGTCCCCCCACCCGGAATCTCATCCTTCCTAAAGTAGAAAGGGAGTTTGAGCCGGGGACCTCACGGTATCGGCTGACAATACTTCATAGGCAAAAACCTTAGTATGCGATATTTATCTACAGCCGCGCGCTCTGACCAACTGAGCTATGGGGGGTCTGAAAAAATATCAATATATTTTTTAATTTAAATAATCATATATTTTTTACGATTTTTCGATAGAATTAACAACATTAAAGGGAATTTATGATTTGTAAAAACAAAACTTTTGAATCTTGCTAAATTTTGTAATTTATCCGATTTATAACAAAAATCGAAATTTACACAATATTTTTTAAAGAAAACCCTAACTATATATTTAATATTGTTTTAATATTTAAAAAAAAAGTGAGCATTATGAGAGAAGAAACTGATTATACTGAAGCCATCGAAACGTACAAAGACGATAGTAATGTAATCATTGAACCATGGGGTCGTAGTATCGATCACCTCCGGCTTACAATCATCGGAAAAGATGGAACACCTTATAATAAAGGAAAGTTTATTTTCGAAATTAAGTTTCCTGAGAATTACCCGTTTGCGCCTCCCTACGCTTACGCGGTAACCCTCATGTGGCATCCAAACATCGATAGTAGCATACCTCCCGGGAAGCTTAATATATGTTTAGATTTAATTAACCCCGATTTGGTAGGGAAGGTCGACGCTTCGACAGGGGCGTCAGGTTGGACTCCGTCCAAGACTCTAACTAATATAATAGAAGCTTTAAAGGGTATGATGCATGTAGAGCCTCCCTTCTTTAATCCTGGAGATCCGCTCAATCACGAAGCGGGCGAACAATATTTCAGGGCTTTGAAAAAGTTTCAAGCTAAAGCTAAGTCCTGGACATCTAAGTACGCCATGGATTGAGCTTATTCCTATTAATTTTTTTATCTCTTCTTTTTTAACACACTTCATAAGTCCAACATAGATTGATTGAATACAGAAAAGTTCCATTATTATAATAAAAATATTTATAAAACTAACTGGATTAAAGCAAATAATTATTTTTTGAGTGATAAAGTTGCTAAAAAAATCAAAAGGGTTAAATTCCAGATTAATTGAGTTGAATAAATTTGATATAAGAGAATTTAAGGGACAATTATCTGACAAAGCTAAAATTGTAGTTCCGAAACTCTTCAAAACTGTTCAAAGAGCAAAATCAGATTACAAAAGAGAAATGAAAAACCTACCCGACAATGTTAAATCCGCACCTAAAGAATTTTGGGAAGATGTTATCGAGCAAGCGAAGATTTTAGGAATTGATCTTATAGGATTTGCTCCTGTGGACGAAAAATTTATTTTTAAGAACGATTACGTAAGCGGAATCGAATTTCTATACGAGAATGGAATTGTTTTAGGAATGGAAATGGATTACGAAGCTATAGATAAGGCTCCTGAACCTCCAGCAGGGTTAGAATCTTTAAACATCTACGCAGAGTTAGGTGAGGCAACAAATAAATTAGCATATTTTATCCGATCTAAAGGTTATAGTGCAATAGCGTGCCATCCACTTGGTGGTCCAATTCTTTACCCCGCGATGGCAGTAAAAGCAGGCTTGGGGAAAATTGGAACGCAAGGTCTTTTAATCACTAAAAAATTCGGCCCAAGGCAGAGATTATCCATGATTTCTGTAAACGCAACTCCTCTTCCTGAGGTCTCTTTAGAAAAATTTGAGATAGACGAGTATTGTAAGAAATGTAAAAGATGCGTTCAAATGTGCCCCGTGAACGCGATTTACTACGAACCAATTATCAAGGAAAATGGTATAAAAACTCGAATTGATGGAGAAAAATGTATCGAATATTTTTACGAAACTACGGGATGTTCTGTTTGTATAAAAGAATGTCCATTTCACAAAATTGGATATAAAGCAATGTATTACTCTCGTTTATAAATTGATTTGAAAATTTATAACGAAAACTTAATTTTTATGTAAAATTATCTTAATTATTCATTAATCTTGTTGAATATGAAACATGTCTAAGAAGAAAATACTTCCATTTAAAGATAAGAAAGTAATTGTGTTCGATTTAGATGGTACGATCGTTAGATTAGCGGCAGATTGGCATTCATTAAAAAATATTTTAAACGATCGTTATTCTGAACATTTTCAAGATGACTGTCAATTTACGAGTATTTCTGCTTGCCTTAGTGAAATTGTCGAAAAAGGGGACGAAGCGGAATTACAACGTAATTTTTATGTTA
Source organism: Promethearchaeota archaeon (assembly GCA_019057795.1). Taxonomy (GTDB): domain Archaea; phylum Asgardarchaeota; class Lokiarchaeia; order Sigyniarchaeales; family SOKP01; genus SOKP01. Next base: position 70,862 of record JAHLWS010000026.1, read on the forward strand.
TTAAACAATACGAACTTGATAACATAGAAAAGAACGAACCTATTGAAGAGACAATCTACTTTATCAATAATACAAAATTATTTGGCGTAAAAAAGGGGACTAAACTAGCCATTTTATCCTTAAATACAAGACAAACTATTAAAAAATCCTTAGAATTAGCAGGAATAAGCGAAAAATTTGACTATATTTTAGGAAGAGAAGATGTAAGAAGTTGGAAACCCGAACCAGAAGGATTATTAAGAATTATGAAACATTACAAGGTCAATAAAGAAGACATGATTTATTTCGGAGATTTAGAAAAAGATTTAGCGACTGGTGCTAACGCAGGAATTGAAACACATTATATTGACGATCTCATAAACCTTGTTAAAAGTTGTAAAAATGAATTGATATGAATATAAGAGTTTAACAATAGGTAAGCAATCTGAATAATTTACATGTAAGTTACTATGACATTGTATTTTTTAATCTCTGATTCTACTTTTGCCTTTCCCAGAGGAGTGAGAGTAATAACATCGTTATTTTTGATTTTTAGAGCCGTCAATTTTATATTTGGGTCTTTAAATTCACCGCTCATATAAGGATTCCAAAGCATTTCTTTGTTCACCGCATTAGTCATCAACCATAGGATGGGGTCTAAATTATGTCCACTTATTCTCATAGCCTTAAACACATACCCTATGTTCGCATCAAAAGGAACAACGATTTGAACATTTTCTTCTCCTTCAATGTCTCCACAAGCAAGGCAATCTTCCCTTTTAATTACATCTAGATGGTCAAATTGCCCATACACCCCATTATAATTGATGTAAGGAGGATCCATTGGAGGACCAATATTCCTTCCATGCATTCGAAATAATAATTTTAACGCCTCTTGGGATTGTATGCTAGAAATAATAGAGCTTACAGATTGAATTGCCGCAATTTTATTTCCTAATATATTTTCCATTTCTTCGAACTTATAATCAGGTCCGAAAGTATCTTTAATATTATCTTTCCATTCTTGAATCTCTTCAGGAGATAGGCTTTCTAACTTTTCGGTAGAAACATTTTCATCGAACACTCTTTTTCTTAAGTCTATCAATTCTTTCTGTGCTAAAGCCTTCAGTTTTACTACGTCATCGTCCACGTTCATATCAGGTTTAAAACCGTATTCTTTTTCGAATACTACTTCCGCTTTTATAACGCAGTGATTCCTATTTCTTGGAAGCCCTTTTAAAGTGCACGCCGCGACCAATTTATCGTCTGCAGGTGGAATAGGAACCATACAACGATAACAAGGAGTTATGTCCAAAACTTCACCAGCATATTTTTTATCAAATTCTTCTTCAACTTTTTTTCTAACTAGTCTTCTGAAAGGCTCAAGTTTCTCTTGCTTTAACCTTTCAATTAAATATTCTAGTTGCTCTATTTCGTTCTGCGCATCTAAGTACTCTGGATTGTCAAATTCCCACATTTTACTGTCGACTATTTTTTCGATCTCGAATTCTCTCTTTTTATATTGAAGACCAGAACCTTCTGGAATAACTATTTGTACATGTCCTTCAAAACCTACGGTTCCTCCCTCTACCATAGGTTTTTTTATCCTTAAAGAAATTTTATTCAAATCTAACCTAGCGTTAAAGTTATCCAAAGCGGCAATAATAACATCGCATTCTTCATAAACCGACATTTGTAATTTTTGGAGCTTTTCAAAATAAAAATCGATGTTTAAAAAAGGATTCATTTCCTTTAATCTTTCTGCGGCTACTTCTGCCTTAGGACGACCTTCATCGCCCGGCTTGAACAACATTTGACGGGAAAGATTGGAGGTTTCGATAGTATCTAAATCTACCAATACTATTTTCCCAATTCCCATTAAGGCAAAGTCTTTTGCTATTTCACAACCCAAAGCCCCAACTCCGACAATCATAACGCAACCTTTGCTAACAATCTCTTGGTCCCACCCATCAATTAATTGCTGTCTTGCGTACATCCGCGATTTTTTGATATCTGTCTTGTTTACCATCATTATAAATATCCTTAAAAATATCCTAAATTTTTATAATATTATATATTATTAATTTTTCATAGAAATATAAATTCTTTTAGTGCGTCTTATTGAAAAAGCAATTTATAGTAATTTTAATCATTTTAACACTTCCAATAGCCCAATTTTTCGTTTTAGGAATAAACTATTATGAGTTTCCTCAAATAATCGACTCGCGCTTAAAATGTTCGAATGTTGATAATACCTTCCATATTTCATCAAGTAAAATAAAAATTAGTTCTACATACAATGCACAAGATTATATTGGCCTGCAAGATAGTCTTTGGAATAAAGGATTAACGGGAAAAAATATAACTGTTGCGGTATTAGACACAGGAATTTTTGCTAATCATAGCGTGTTTACGAATGGTGGTAAATTAGATTGGTTTGAAAGAATTGTTAACTTCTACGACGTTATTGAAAATCAATCAAGTATTCCACGAGACGATAACGGTCACGGAACATGGGCAACATCAATTTTAGGAGGAAATAGTAGCGTATATCAAGGGGTAGCACTAGATATTAATTTGGTAATATTGAAAATTTTTGATAGTACTGGAGAAACCAACGCTTCCATATTGGAAAATGCTATTAATTGGGTAGTTCAAAATAAGGATGTTTTCGATATAAAAATTGTTAGTATGAGTTTTGGAGCAAAACCAGAACCTGATAATCACGATGAAATTACCCGTCTTCATAGCTTAACTAGAATCCTTATTGACAATGGAATACTAGTCGTTGCAGCTGGAGGTAATGATGGGGACTCTTCTAAAGATTATGGAGATGGGACTATTAACGCTCCCGCTTCAGATAGGGCGGTTCTTGCTGTTGGGGGCGTAGATTACGACGGAAACATGTATCCAAGTAGCGCGAAAGGTCCGACTTTTGAAGGCGTCATAAAACCAGATGTGTGCGCTCCCGCTGTTGGAGTAATTGGCGCTGACAAAGACTATCAAGATGGCTATAGCTACGGGACGGGTACTTCTGGAGCAACGCCTTTCGTCGCGGGATTAGCAGCGTTGATGTTGGAAAAAGAAGAAACTTTAACTCCGTTCCAACTAAAAAGCATAATCTCATTAACTTCATTTAAGACGGTCAACCCACGAGTGATTCAAGATAATATACAAGGGTGGGGGATTATACAAGGTTACGCCGCTTTAGACGCCTTAAATAATCCAATGTTAATTAATGAAAGTTTGGAAATTGGGTTTTCTCTAAACCAAAACTTTAGCGTTTATTGCCTACCGATTAAACTTAAACCAAATCACTACTCTTTTGAATTAAATCAACTTGGATCGGCACGGGCTGAAATGTATTTATTCAACATGGCTCCTACCGAATATGGGTCTCCAATTCTAGTATCTCACACCATAAACAAACTGTTCCCGGATAATCTTGACAAAAGAATGGGCGTTTTCGCGAGTGAAGTTCATAATTATTATTTAGTTGTAAAATTAGTTCAGAGAGCTTCAGGAAGCTTTTTAATACGACTATTGTTTGAATATAGAAATATAGCATTTCTAATCTTATTAGGAATTAATGTTATTAGTCTGATTTACATCAGAAAATTAACTTTGAGTTTTAAAAAAAGAGATGGGATGGATTAATTTGAACCTATTTTTTTTCTTTTTTCGATATTTCTTTAAGCATTTTCTTAATCTCGTCCGCTTTTTCTTTATCTTTATCTAATTTGAGCTCCTTTTTTCTCTTCACTGCATCTTCCTTCGATTTCGATAATTCTTTCATAAGTTCCTGCTTTAAATCAATAAATTCCTTCATATCCTTTCTAAATTCTTTTGACTCGGATACAATTTGTTTGCTTTTTTGTTGGGCTTTTAACTCTTCTTGTTGCTTTTTAATTTCAATTAACTTCGAAACTTCAATAGATAAACCGCTCACTTCTCCAACTACCGCTTTTAATTTTATTTCTTCTTCTTTTACTTGGCGCTCTTTCTTTCTTCTTTGAATTTCTAAATCTTCGCGAATCTTTTGTATTTTCAGATCTTCTTCTTTTGTTCTTTGTTCAAGGAGTCGTGTATTTTCAATCTCTTTTTGAATGTATTTTATTTGTTCAATCCATCCAATCCGTTTAAACTTTTCAATTGCGCTGTTGAACTTTTTATAAGCTTTTTTAAAGTCATATATGATTGCAGCCTGTTTTCCCTCGTCTATTAGCCTTAAACCTTTCTCTTTAGTTATCTCACTATCTCGTTTAGATTCGAATAATCTTTTTACCTTTAGTTGTTGTTGTCTCTTTTTTATTTCGTATTCTATACGTCGTTTTTGAATCTCTTCTCTAAAGACTTCATACTCGCGATGCCTTTTAATTTTAGCCTCTGCTTCCAATTTTTTCTTTACTACAAAATCTGCTTTCTGTTGAATGAGATCTTTTATCAGTATATTCAAATTATTAATCTCAGGTTCCCAACCAATTTTTTCGGCCAGTAAATCTCTTGCTTGAATATACAACGATATTGCTTTGTCAAAATTAGGAACCCCTCTCTTAAGAAATTCTACTCCTTCTTCAAGAAGAGAATAAGCAGCCTCTCTGTTAGTTAATTGATCTTGTACTACTCTTTCCCTTTGTTGAAGCGCTAACTGTTGTGCAATCTTTTTCTCTTTTTCTTGCTTCTTTCTCTCTTCTAATATTTCTTGTAAATGGCTCTCTTCTTTAAGCCTTTCTAATTCTCTTTGCAATTTATGTTGTTGGTCAAGTTCTTTCTGTTTTTTGAGATTGAGCACTTTTTCAATCATGTTGTTAATAGAATCTGTTGGAAATTGGATTTCGTTTAAAATTAGCATTGCTTTTCTATAACTTGCAATAGCTAGATCATACTCTAATCTATTAATATAATGTTCCGCTTTTTCTAAAACCAGAAAAGCCTCATCTTTTCTCTTTTCAAGTTTGGCTTGTAACAATTCTAAATTTCCAATTTCGATCTGCTTTAATTTTAAACGCTCTTTTTTTTTCCTTATATCCTCAGCAACTTTCTTTTGAAAATCGATTTCTTCGCGCTCCTTTTGAACTTTAAATTCTAATTCTTTTTGTTTTTGCAATTCATGTTCTCGTTTTTTCTCTTTGACTTTAATGATTAATTCCCTAATTGAGTCTGTTGGAAATTGAATTTCGTTTAATGTTAATTCCGCGCTTCTATAATATTCAAGCGCTTTGTCGTATTTTCCTTGTTTTAAAAAGGCATTAGCTTCATCAAATATTTCAAATGCAACATCTTTACGCTTTTCCAAGTAGATTTTTAGGTCTTCTCGTTCTTTAAGTTTGATTTGCTTAGCTTTCATTTTTTCTTCTTCGTACCTCATACTTTCTACAATAGTTTGTAGAAAATGCTTTTCTTCCTCAGTTTTTTTTATTATGACTTCAAATTCATGTTGCTTTACTAAATCATCTTTTCGCTTTTTCTCTTGTATCTTATGAATCATTTCTTTAACTATATCTGTTGGAAATCGGATTTGAGTTAAATTTAACTCTGCTTGATAATACATGTCGATAGCATGCTCGTATAACCCTTGCTTTAATAACACTTCTGCTTTATCCATAATTTTAAAGGCTTCTAATTTGCTCTGTTCCATGTAATTTACTAAATCTTCCTTTTTTCGAAGCTCAATTTTCTTAGATATCATTCTGTCTTTTTCACTTTGTAGATGTTCAGTTATTTTTCTTTCGAACTCTCTTTCTTCGTCTATTTGTTTTCTTAAACGTTCCCTTTCTCGAATAATTCTCTGATCTTTTTCCTTCTTTTTAAACTGGATTGACCGAATTGTATCTTCTAATAGAATCATATAACCTCCTGTCCATCCAATGTCATTTAATATGCTAAGAGCGTTACGATAAGATTGTAAAGCTTCGTCAAAGCTTTCTTGTCTTAGTAAAATATCAGCTTTGTCAATAATCATGAACGCCTCTTTCTCTTTTGTTATGGATTCTGTAATTAATACCTTCTTTTTTACAATTAATTCCTTCTCTTTTTGTATTTTAATTTTTTCCATTTCTCGTTGACGTTTGATGTGGTCAAGAAATTGTTTGTGGGCGGTTTCTTTTTTGATTGCTTCTAGAAACGCTTTTTGTTTCCATAGCTCTTTTTCTTTCTTTTTTATTTCTATGTCGCTAATTGCTTGTTTAATCAACGGTAGTTCTTCTATCCATTGAATTTGAGCAAAGATCTCGCTTACATCTCTATAACTTTCAATTGCCATATCAAATTCCCCTAAAGAGAGAAAATTCTGAGCTTCTTCTAATATTTTAAAGGCTTCTTCTTTTTGTTCTTCTCTAAATAGGACTTCTTTTTCGCGTTCTCTGTAAGTAATTTTTTTTTGATTTAACTTTTCTCTTTGAGCTTTCATTTCTTTGATTGCAATTTCTTGAAACGCTCTATCCTCTCTTTCTTTTTTAATGAGAGCTAGCATATCCCTTTGTTTTTTAATTCCCGTCTCACGCTTTTTATTTTCTATCTCAACAATCGCATTTCCAATTTTTTCAACTTCATCATACCATTGAATTTCCGCAAAAATATTTGTTGCTAATTGGTATAATTCTATAACTTTTTCGTAATTTCTTTTTTTCAATAACTTCTGCGCTTCGCCTAATACTTTAAAAGCTTCTTCCTTTCTCCTTTCTCGATGTTCTAATTCGGCATCTCGTTCCCTTAACTTTATCTGTTTTTTACTTAAACTCTCACGCTCTTCTTGTAATTGTTTGGATATCTGTTTCTGAAACGATTGCTCTGCTTTATATTTGTCAATAGATCTCTGTAAATCCTTTTGCTTCGTTAAAGATTGCTCTCTTTTCCTACTTTCAAGTTCTCTTATGGAATCTTCAATTAAATGCAATTCTTCATCCCATTGGATGCCAGCAAAAATATTTCCAGCAGTTTGATATGCTAATATCGCGTTATCTAAATTAGATTGATTTATGTATTCTTCTGCTTCTTCTAAAGCCTTAAAAGCAGCATCTTTACGTTGTTCTCTATATTCTATTTCCTCCCTTTTTAATTTTAATGTAATTTCCCTTTGTTTAATTCTCTCTCGTTCCTTCGCTAATTCTATTGAAATTTGTTGTTGGAATTCTAAATCAGCTTTACGTCGTCGCTCAAATTTCTTTTGTTGTTCCAATTCTTTTTCTATCTGAGTTTCTTTTAATGCGTTGATACTAGATATCGTAGATTTAATTGTTCCTGCATACGATTCCCAACCCGTTCCTAAACCTTTTAAAAGTTCTAACGCTTTTTGATATTCTACAATAGCTTTATTAAAGTCGTTACTTTCCTTTAAAATCTTATCGGCGTTATCTAAAGTCGTAAAAAATTCGTTCTCTTTTCTGGTTTCTTTTCTTCTTTTTTGTTCAAATTGTAATCTTTTTTGTTCTATCTCTTTTGCTGTTTGTACAATCTCTTCTCTTTCTTTTAAGAAGATTTTGTCTTGTAGAATTTTTAAATCAATTTCTCGCTTTTGTTTCAGGCTTTCAGTTCTTTCCTCATATTTTTGCTTCTCTTCTATACTTTTGATAAAATTAACGATAGGTTGAATGTAAGAATCCCATTCTATGGATTTAAGTAATTCTATTGCCTTTTCGTACTTGGTTATAGCTTTATCGTATTTCTTTTCTCGCTCCAGCTTTTTTCCAATATCTATTAGGTTGAACGCGTTTATTTGAATCTTTTCTTCGTCCTTTTTAAATTCTTCGAGTTCTAATTCATTGAATTCTTTAATTTCAACTTCTCTTTTTATAAATCTTCGTTCTAAAGGCTTCTGTGTTTTAATTATTTCAAATTCTCTTTTGTCTTTTCTTAATTTTTGAACTATTAATGCTATATTTTGTGTCTGGGTTTGCCACCCTATTAAGTTTAATAGCTCAATAGCTTTTTCGTAATTCTCTATCGCTTTATCAAATTTATTGTCATTTTCGAAAAACTTTGCATTGTCAATAAACGCAAAAGCATCGGTTTGAATTTGTTCTTCTCGTTGTTTCTCTTCTTTATATCTTTTTAGTTCTTCTGCTTTAGAAGCAATTTTCTTTTTGCCAAACGCATCAACAATCTGAGGCTCAGTTTCTAGTTGTTGAGATTTAATTTCTTTTTGCGTTTGAATTATTTTTTGTCGTTCCAAATTTCCCGCAAGATCGCTTATTTTACTCTTCAAATTCGTTAATTGAGTTTCAGTCCACCCTGATTGAACCAATAATTTAATTGCTGACATATATTGATTAATAGCGTCTTCAAGAAATCCATCGGATTCTAATTTTTGAGCTCCATCTAGTAAAGAAAACGCTTGATCTTGTATTTGCTCAACTTGAGCCCTGAAATGCTCTTGGCGGTAGAAAATCTCTTGCTTAACGGATTTTTTTAATTCTTCAATTCGGGAATAAATTTCATCAATTCTTTGCATCAAGTACCCGCTATTTTTAAGATAATCCGCAGCAACTCCATAATGTTCTATAGCCTTTTCAATATTACCTTCCTGTTCAAACTTCTGAGCTAAGCTTAAGTATCTTACAGCTTCTTGAGCTAACGCTTCTTTATTCTCCATTTTAAAACTAACTCATTGTTTTCCAATTTAAATTGAATTGTTAATAAGATTAGAGTGAAATCATTCTTATTTCTTACAATAAATTAAACCGATTTATTAATTAAACTTTTTATATTTTAATGATTAACCTTACTAACAAAAAATAACCGTTAAAAGTCATTTTAGTGCCATTTTTGATGCTTAATCTTTATTTCTTTATTTGATATGTGGGAGTATAATCCATGAATAATAATAATTTTAAAATAACAATTGATTTTGAACCGATCTCAAGAAGATTATACTATGTAAGGGACGAAAATATTTTCCAATTGTTGATTAATTCCGGTATCCGCGTTAGATCACTATGTGGTGGCCTTGGAACGTGCGGTAAGTGTAAAATTATGGTTCAAAAAGGAAATAAATATTTAAATTCTCCTACAGATTCAGAGAAAGCCCTTTTAACTCCAACAGAGATCAATGAAAACTGGCGGTTAGCGTGCCAAAGTATGATAGCGGAAAATCAAATTACACTCTTGGAAACACAGCAACCTCCCCAAATTAGAATTTTTTTACCTCAAGAACTCCTAATTGAAGATTTTAAGATTTTAACTTCAGGTTTAAATAAGGGAGTTAGCGTAAATCCAAACGTTAAGAAATTGTTTGTAGAAGTTAAAAAACCAAATTTAGACGATCCTGTTCCAGATTGGGAAAGAGTATTAATTTCACTCTCGTCTAAAAACGGAATTATTAAAGATATAAATACGCTTTTAGTAGAATTTGAAGCTTTAAAGAAATTACCTAAAATATTAAGAGAAGAAAACCATCGCATTACAATAACTCTATACGACAACAATAAAATCATCGATTTTGAAGCGGGTAATAAAATTGATATAAATTACGGAATCGCGTTTGATATTGGAACTACAACTTTAGTAGGTTATCTAATAAACTTGAACGACGGAAAAGTTTATTCTGTCGCCTCAGCACTTAATCCACAAACGGCCTATGGCGAGGATGTTATCACCCGGATTACATATGTTAAAAACAACGAAGATGGACTTCTAAAACTAAGTTCTGCTGTTTTAGACGCTTTAAATGATATAATAAAAAAAAATTGTGCAAAAGCTAAAATTAAACCTTCGGATATACATGAAGCCACTGTTGTTGGTAATTCAGTCATGCACCACATTTTTCTAAATATAGATCCTACATATATCGGTTTAAGCCCGTATGTGCCAGCAGTTAAGCGAGGATTAAATTTAAATTCTAAAGATATAAATCTAAAGATCTCTCGAGGGGGAAAAGTATATGTGCTTCCTTTGATAGCTGGGTTCGTTGGAGCAGACACAATAGGCGTAATTCTATCTTCAGAAATAGATAAAGAGTCAGAGTTAACTTTAGCAATTGATGTAGGAACGAATGGTGAGATCGTTGTTGGTAATAGGGATATATTAACCACCGCCTCGTGCGCAGCTGGGTCTGCTTTAGAGGGTGCTCACGTAAAAGATGGAATGAGAGCTGCGGCTGGAGCGATCGACACAATTAAAATCAACCCCCACGATTTAACCGTTGGGTATACAACGATAAACAACAAAAAACCGATTGGAATTTGTGGTTCTGGAATAATTGACGCCGTAGCAGAAATGCTAAAAGCTAAAATTATTACCAGAAGTGGTAGTTTCAACAAACATTTTATTGATCACGAGAGAATTGTAAAAAACGATAAAAACCTCGAATTTATTATTTCAAAGAAGGATGAATCTTCACATAAACGTGATATTACCATTTCGCAAAATGACATTAGAGAATTACAAATGGCTAAAGCAGCGTTCTTTTCTGGAGCCCAATTGCTTTTAAACCATATAAATCGAACAAGAAACACAAAACTCGAAATTAAACAAATCTTTTTGGCTGGAGCTTTTGGCAATTATATAAATAAAAATAACGCAAAATTTATAGGAATGATTCCCGACATTTCAGACGAAAAAATTTATCAAATTGGAAACGCTGCGGGAATAGGAGCTCAGAACTGTTTATTAAATACAAATTTGAGAAAAAAAGCTAGTAAATTACTAAAAAAAATAGACTATGTTGAAATCGCAATAGAAAAGGATTTCCAAAGACAATACGCTGAAGCCATGTATTTTCCTCACCATAATTTAGAACTTTTTCCTAATTTAAAAGAATACAAAAACATTCCTAAAAGATAAATGAACTTTTAGACTTACATCCTTTATTAAAGTTAGTTCAAAATTAGACAAAGGACTATTTAAATTTTGTAGATTTTAATTTAAAAGGAGCATAAAAGTATTTAAGAAATAAATCAATTCCAAATAAAAAGAATTAAATAAACAAAATTTAATATTAAGATAATAAATTTATTAAAATAATAATTAAGAAATTTATTTTCATATAATTTGTGGTGTAAGTTATAGCATGTCAAGTTTTAAACTAAAAGTATTGCTAACTGGAGCTGCCGCTGTCGGTAAAACTAGTCTGGTTCAAAGATTTATCAAACAACGTTTTGCGGCTAACTATAAGCTCACCGTTGGAGTAGACATCCTGACCAAAGATGTTGAGTTCTCGCAAGGGGAGGTGGCAACCCTTTCCATATGGGACATTGGAGGACAACAAAGGTTTGAGTTCATTCGTTCGACGTTTTATAAAGGCGCCGCAGGAGCTTTGTTAGTTTTTGACTTAACAAGAGAACAAACCTACATTGAAGTAAGAAAGTGGCTAACAGAAATCCGTCAGTTTGCTGGTCAAGATATACCGTTTGTACTAATAGGAAACAAATACGACTTACTGGAGGATGTTGGTGAAGTTATCGATCGGGACGAGGCGAGAGCTTTAGCTGAAGGCGAAGGTAGCATATATATTGAAACCTCAGCTAAAACAGGTATTAACGTAGATGATGCTTTTACTGAACTTACTCGCAGAATTATCAAGTCTAGAACTCAATAATTTAAGTTTAATCTTTTTCTAACCAATTTATTGTTGTTAAATTAAAATTTCGCGCCAATAAACTTACTGTTGGTGTAGATATTCTCACAAAAGATGCTGAATTTAATTTAATGAATTTTAGCATTCAACAATTTTGGCTCGAAGTTATTAGTTTTTATTGTGTTTTTCAGTTTCAAAATCTTCACATAAATCATCGTGAATAACTTTAATCGCATCCATGAGATCTCGTCTCTCAATTACCAACGAAAGATTCAATTCCTCGGTACTCTGAGTCAAAGCTTTTACGTGGATATTCTTCTTTTCTAAAGCTTGAAAAATTATGGCTTTCGTTGTGTTTTCTAATATTTTAAATCCTGTTATATTGATGATTGCTACCTCTTCAAATTTGATTTCGAAAAAATCAGAAAAATATCCCGAACTCTTTAAAGCTTCCACAGCTTTTTGAGCTTCATTTCCTTTTACAATAAAAGAAGTGCTAATCTCAGAAGCACTTTGAGCAACTAAAGATACGCTAATTCTGTTTTTACTCATAACTTTAAAGATCTTTGCTAGAACTCCTGGAACATCAACTAAACTTCCTGAAATAACGGTTATAATTACAGCATCTTCTACTGTGGAAATTCCTTTGATTTCGTTTTTATCTGTGAGTACCGAGATTTTTGTAAAGTTGAATTTTTGCAATGGCTTGTTAAAATTTCTAAGCTCTAAGGGTATGTTCTTTTTTTCGATCGCTTCAAGACATTTAGGATGGAGAATTTTCGCCCCAAAATTCGCGATGTGCTTAGCTTCGTTGTAATCTAAATTTTTAATAAGAGTTGATTGTGGAACGTACTTAGGGTTAATAGCTAGTAATCCGTCAACGTCTTTCCATAGAATAACTGTTATATTTTTATCTACCCCCACTTCGTGTATCGATCGGGCTAAAATCGTTGCTGTGTAATCTGAGCCACCTCTTCCTAAGGTAGTAGTATAACCTATTTTATTTCTTCCGATAAATCCCGTTATACAAATAATTACGTCTTTTTTAGGGTTTTCTAAGAGAGGTATTATCATTCTCCGCGTTCGCTCGTTCGTTAATTTGTAAAAAGGATATGCGTTATTAAACTCGTCGTTTGTTATTATTAGGTTATTTGCTGGAATGTACACTGATTCTAATCCCTTACTCAATATGTACTGGTTTAAAATGTATGTTGACAATATTTCACCAAAACTTAAGATTAAATCTTGATAGTATGGCTCTAACCCAAATTCTTTTATATCAGCAAATGCATCTTCCAAATCGCTAAGCTTTTCATCAACCCAATCTTTAGCTTTTACATAATGCTCTGTGTCTTCGTTAAAAATTTGCTCAATCATATTGAAATGTTTTTTCTCTAAGATTGCTATGTTGTCTTCGATAATTGTAGAATTATTTACATTTTGGGCAGTACTTAATAGTAGTTCTGTTATCCCACTAAACGCCGAAGCTACAACTATTTTTTTTTCGTCTTTATATATTTTTAAAATTTTGATAATTTTCTTAAAAGCACTTCTATCTACTAAGCAACTTCCACCGAACTTCATAATAACTATAGGGGTCAAAACTTAAACCTTTAAAATGTTTTTCTTGAATAATCTTAATTCGTTTAAGTAAATATAAATAAAAAATTTTTTTAGAAAATGTTATTTTTTGAATTTTTCACCAAATTCAAATAGAAAAAGTTGTAATTTTGTTTTAGTTCTTTAAAAGTTGTTCCAATTCTTTAATCTGTTGGTTAAGATCTGTTTTAATCACTTCCATTTTACTCTTCTTTTCTTCAAGCTCTTTGCTTGTAATTTCCCCTGTCAGCTCTTTCATGTCGAAGTCCAACGACATCTTAGAAATATTAGCTTTTTTAATTTTTAAGTCCATCAAAGAATTTTCTAAAGTGGCCCTTTGTTCCATAGAAATCCTGGTAGAAGTAGCTTGACCTGTAGGCTCCGCTATTTTTTGCGTCGTTGTAGGGGGTTCGTTGCTTATTATTTTTGAAGGCGTAACTGCTACAACTTTAGCTTTAGACTTTATAAGTTCTATTGGACTAACCGGAGTAGGAGGTTGCGTAATCTCTTTAGGGACCTCAAATACTTTTGAAGGTGGAACCTCACTTTTTTTTGGAATTATTGGTGCATCAATTTTTTTAGTCGGAGTAAAACTAGCAGGTGTTTTAACTTTTATTAATTTTGTGGGCGTAACTGGAAGGGATGTCTTAAATTCTGTTGGATTAGTAACTTGGGCAAAAGGTGATGTTTTTAATTTGTTTTTAGCGTCCTTAGGAACAATCATCACTGTTTTCGGACGGGGTTTCACCATAAAATCTTCTGGGTTAAAGACTAATTCTACTTTTTCCTGTAGTCTTTTAGGCTTGATCAACGCTTCAAGTTTAGAAGTTTCTTTTTCTTCTTCGATTTTTTTAATATCCGCTTTTTCAAGTTTTGGTTCTTCCGTTTTTGGAATTTTTGGTGGTGCTGACTTTTTGGGATGTGGAGGAACAATGTTTTTTTCAATTAACTTTGGCTTTTTTAATGCTCCAGGTGCCGGTGGTATAGACGGTTTTTTAAGACTTATTTCATTTTCTGATGCTTCTGGTGCTTTAGGAGGTCCATGAGGAGGTGGCGGCGGAGGAACAGCTACTGATACTTTTGGTTTTTCTTGTTCTTCAGGTTTTGGGGGTTCAGGAATAATTGGCTTTTTTACCTTACTTTTTTCGACGGGTTTAGTAGGCTCTTCTGTGGATACTGGCGATTCAACGATTTTTGGTTCTTCAGGAGGCCCCGGTTGAGGAGCGCTAAGTTTTTGAAGCATACTTTTAATTTTTTGAGCTTTTTCATAAAATTCTTTGCCTAGAGAATCATCTCCTAGCTCTATGCATAAATCGCTAATTTTATCGAAAATTGTAGCAGCTTTACCAAACTCCGCGTTCTCCAATGCTAATGCCGCTTCTTCCATATAAGTATCCCTTTCCAATAGTGGTTTCAATAGAGGTGAAACCTCAGCGCTCATTTCTAATACATCTGCAATAATAGTTATCATCTTATCCCGATTGTTGGAATCATTAGCAATCATAGAGTACGTTTTTAAGCCTAAGATTTTTTCAATTTGTTCTGGTTTCATTGCATCGTCCAGGTCTTGTTTATTACCAATGATAGATGTATGTGCTTGAGGAGCTTGTTCTTTTATTAGTTCCAAGAAGAATTTACTCTTTTCTACGTTTTCCAAAGTGGAATCTGTGATTAATAAAACAGCATCGCTTCCTTTAATAAAATTGTTCCATAAATAACTAAATTGCTCTTGTCCAGCAAAATCCCACAAATGAAAATGTAATTTCCCTATTTTAATCGTAGCTATGTCTCCTGTAATGGTCGGGATGTGTTGCATGGGGATTTCTTCTGCTTTAATCAATCGAGTTATCGTAGTTTTTCCAACGCCAGAAAATCCTATGAGCGATATTTTTGGTCTTAAATTTCTATGAATTGCATCTATTGTTGGATCGAATATTTCAAAGGTTTTCTCGTCAATTTTATGATCTAATAGGTCTTCAAAAAGATTTAAAAATTCTTTTTTGCATTTAATTAGTTCTTTTTTAATATTCTCGAAATTATCCGTTAAACCAGTAACAAATAGAAACATTAATTCAGAATCTTTTTCTGTAATGTAGGATATTCGGTATTTGTAATAATCGTGATACTCAACGCTTTTACCTCTTTTAGCGAAAGCGTCTTTCATCAAATCTGCTGCTAAAGAGGTGAAAACATCATCCTTAAGGGCTTTTCCAAAATGCCGATAGTATAACAATTTACCACGATTGTAAATATAAACTTGTCTTAAGATAATATCTCACCTAATCCCTAGTAAATTAATTACTTATACATAAAAACTTCATAATTTTGTTACATATTTTACAAGATCTTTAATTATCGAATATTTCTTATCTTTTTCTTTCTTTTTCTTAAAAGTTTCTTCAATTTTTTGAATTTCTTTAGAAAAATCAAAAACTGAAAAATCGTATATTTCTTGATCCTTAGACTTCTCGCTCAATTTCTTCAAAAAGACGCTAATACTAGGCATGTATTTTCCCAAATTCATATTTAATCCTAACTTTGATATCAAAATCAATTCGTTACTGAATGTAAAAAGGTAGTTATACTCTTGAGCCTCTAAAGCAAAGGAATTTATTTTAGTTAAATTCAATTCGTCAGCTATATCTTTAGAATTAGCGATTACCGAAAGAATTTTATGAGGAATAATTTTTCCTTTAGCAAATTCTTTTATAGTTGATCCTAATACAATTCCATATTTGCTTGCAATAGCACATTCAGAATTTAGCTCCGTTTTCAATTGTGAGATGATTTCGTCGTAATTAATTTGTCTCATTATATTGAATTTGAACTTTTTTGAATAATTAATAAAATCTAATTTATTTATATTTAATTAAACTAAAATCTTAAGATTAAAAATGAAATTGAAAATATATAAATATCATTTTATAAAAAAAGAATCAGATATTACTTTAATCTCAGAGTCGAAAAGTGCAATTTTAAAAGCAAAAGAAGGGTTTTTTCGTCATCGCAAAATTTTAGAAAAATATGTTACACAGAATAACAAATTTCTTACGTCTTTTTCGCCAATTAGAATCAAATCTGAATTTGAAATCGTTAATTTAATGAGTGAAGCATCCATTTTGTGTGAGGTAGGTCCGATGGCAGCAGTAGCAGGGGCATTTGCTGATATAATGATGGCTCTAATGAAAGAGGAAGACGACCCAAATATTATTCCTGCAAAAATTGCTTTAGTTGAAAACGGTGGCGAAATCGTCGTAGACTCCGAAAAAGAGATGAAAATCGCGCTATTTGCTGGATATAACGAATTAAATTTGAATATTGGCTTCTTAATTGAAAATAAAGATTGTCCAATAGGTATAGGAACAAGCTCCGCCACAATAGGTCACGCAATAAGCCTAGGACAAGCAGACGCAGTGACCGTATTTGGTAAAAATGCGACGCTGGCAGATGGAGCTGCAACTAGAATCGCTAATTTAGTTAAAGGAGCGGACGTTGAAAAATCTATAAAAAACGCTTTAGACGCCGTCGAAGATATTGAAGGCGTTTTTGGTGCTTTTATATCCCGAGATAATAAAATTGGTCAAGTAGGTAAACTGCCAAAGATCTTTAAAATTGAGGGCGATAAAAATATAGTTTTAAAAAATAAATTTGAGGGGCTATTTCCAGGAAAATTTGAAATCTTTAAATAACCCAATAATATGGTACACTATCTCCTTTCTCGTTTTTAATAGAAAAAATCCTATTTAAATAATGTAAGTTATAATATTGCTCAACCTCTTCATCAGAAAGTTGTCCAAATAAAGACAATCCCTCAGTTAAAAGATAAATATCTGTTAAAATCAAAAAAGCATTACTATTATTATTGTGTAATTTTATTTGTTTTAGGATATTTTTTCCATATTCATCAACATGATTCTCTGGATGCATTAATGTATCATTTACCGGAATAAAGTTTTGAATGGACGAAAAAGGCTGCTTTTCTTCATAATCTTCAAATGGAAAATTAAAATATATAAACAAATGGCTCCATCCAACTTCGCCAATAATAACGTTCTTTTCAGAAGTATAATTCGAATACCATTGAACAGAACTTATCTCCCTATTTTTTAATGTAAATATTTCAATACCATAGCTATTTTCGTTGAATGTAGCAAAAATTGAAAAGATTATTATGAAAAATATTAAAAATTTTACTTTTAATGTCCTTATTGAATTGGTTTTTATTAATTTGTAAATATAGGAAATAAATCCAATTACAAGCAATACTGAGCAAATATAAAAGATTCTTGAAAAATGGATAAAAGAACTTATCATTAAACTAAATATAAAACTTGCTATAAGAATAAAGGCAAGAATTAAACCCCAAATCCAGAGCATTTTTCCTTTTGGTTTATTTTGGAATAATCCTAGACCCCACGCACCAAAAAAAACAAATAAAAGAATTTCAAATCCAGAAAATATACTAAAAATACCTATTTTTAAGAGTAATAAATTTACAATCACAAAAAGAATTGTTAAAGAAATTATGACCCCAAAAATAATTGGTATTATAAATTTATCTTCAATAGTTTTATAATAACTATACTTTTTTCCCATTATTATTAATTTATACCTTCCCTTCGTAAAATTGATTTCCTTTCTTTCATGTAAGGTAAATAATAATATAACTACCGCAAGGACTAATGCCCCTGAAAGAAGGTAGTACCATGGTAATTGAAATATAGATCTAAATACTTTAAAATATCCCGTGCTTATATTTAAGTTATAGAAAATTAGAAATATTCCGACTAACACACATAATAAAATAAAATCTAAACCGCGTCTTGGATCTTTAACAAAATACACAAAATAAATCAATAAGTAAGAAATCAATAAAACCATTATAATTAATGAATGGGTCAAAAGTGAACTAATAAAAATTAAAATTATTGTAATATATGAAAAAAGTAAATCAGCTTTGAGCATTTCTATAGTTGGTCTTTCGAATTGAATAAATCTTTTATACCGAATGTAAAGAAGATAAAAGATAAATATCCCCTGAATATATGCAATACTTGTAGGCCAAAATTGATACATTAAGATTGTAAACCCTAATGATGAAAAGTTTAAAATATAAACCCCTAAAAGAGCTAAATTTTTATTTTTAAAAATTCGCCTAAAAATATTATATACTATTAAACTAGAGACTGGAAATGTATAAAAAATGAAATATCGGGGAATTAAGATTATATCTAACCCTGAAAACATATGAATTACTGCACCAAAGATATGTAAACCCATTGACCCTGTGTATTCATTTACAGGTAAGTAATTAACAACTGAAATCTGCTTGATAATACTTATATGGAGCCAAGAATCAGTGCCAACAAATAATGGAACACTCACCAGATATAAAATAAGCGTTAAAGAAATGAATGTTATTAGTAAGATATCATTTAATGAGATTAAATCTTTAAGATATTGCACTATAGAAAAATTTTCATAAAGGTGTTGATTATTTATTTCCAATTCTTTAGGTTTAAAGAAATCTAAGACCTTTTTTTTATAATTCGTTATTATGATATAAATTAATATTAAAAAGTAAGAGATAAACACAATAAGAAAAAAATATAATCCTGTAAATGGAAATCCAATAAAAAAACCAATAAAGCCTCCAATAATGTAAAAAGATAAGTTAGAAACAATAGTTAAGCTTAATTTCTCTATATAATTAAAATCCATTCCCTTAAAAATAATGAAATAAACTGGATACGTTGGTAAAATCAACAATGTAAAGATTGTACTGAATTGAATGCAAATTTGTATTAACACTCCTAAAACAAAAATGTTAAGAAAATTATGAAAAACATCTATAAGGTTTAATAAAATAAATGATAATGACAGTATCGATAATATAAAAACAATTAGTCTATCTCTATACCTTAAATAATATAAAACTCGATTAATCTTAATTTTAAAATTAGTCATCGTATTTGTTAAGATTAATTTATTTGGAGCTCTATTTCATACTTATTAATATACCATTTAAAGTAATCTTTTAATCCTTGCTCTTGATTATATTGTGGTTTAAATTTTATCAGCTCCATAGCCTTTGAGATATCGGCATAACTATGAATTATATCTCCAGGTCTTGGATCCGTGTAAATAATATTAAGATGTTCTTTATTCGTAATTTTTAACATAAGTTTTGCTAACTCAGTTAATGTTATTGGTAAATTCGCTCCTATATTTAAAATTTCTCCCGGAGCATCATGTTCTGCCGCTAAAATGTTAGCTTGAACTACATCTTTAATATAGGTGAAATCTCTTGAATTTTTTCCATCTCCAAAAACAATCAAATCATCATCACGAATAATTCTACCTAACCAAATAGCGATCACTCCACTATATGGGGAATCTCTCTGTCTTGGTCCAAAAACATTAAAATACCTCAATGATGTTGTTTTTAACCCATAAACTTGATGATATACTTGCATATAAGCTTCACTAGCTAACTTTGCAACTCCATAAGGAGAGATTGGTAATCTTCGCATGTCTTCTCTTTTGGGTAAAGTAGGAGTATCACCATATACCGATGAACTTGATGCAAAAATAATTTTTTCTACATCCATTCGGCGAGCAGCATTCAAAATGTTTAAAACACCATTCACATTCACATCATTGCAATTATTTGGCATTATAACAGATTGTGGGACACTAGTAAATGCGGCCTGATGGTATACTATATCAACGTCTTTAAATAAGTCCAATAAGAAATTCAAATCTCTAATATCACCTTTATGAAATTCAAAATTCTTGTTTTTTAAAGCTATATCCAAATTTTCTAATCTTCCATTAAAAAGATTATCTACGCTTATGACATTAGCACCTAATTCAAGAAGCCTATCAGCTAAATTACTTCCAATAAAACCTGCAACTCCCGTAATTAATACTCTTTTTCCATGAAAATCCATTTTTCACTCATCTTATTATTAGTATTAAACTTTAATTTTCAAAATTTATTAGGATAATATAATTTTTAATATCCCATCTTGGTTAAAAGTTACCCGAAAAAAAGTAA
Organism: Promethearchaeota archaeon; assembly: GCA_019057795.1. Lineage (GTDB taxonomy): Archaea > Asgardarchaeota > Lokiarchaeia > Sigyniarchaeales > SOKP01 > SOKP01. Next base: position 91,012 of record JAHLWS010000026.1, read on the forward strand.
GATGCCAAAAAAAATAATGAATTTTTTCTCTCCCTCTATTGAATGGAATTATGCTTTATTTGCCATTCATAAGTTTTCTTTAACCCGTCATATATATTTATTTTAGGAATATAGTTTAATAATTCTTTGGCTTTATTTGTATTTGAGTATGTTATATCCACATCTCCTCTCTGTTTTTCAATATATTTAACTTTTTTAGGGCGTCTCGAAATTTCATACATCTTGTTTATTAATTCATTTACACTAATAGGGTTTGAGCAACCTAAATTAAAAACTTCTCCTGATGATTCAGCTTTTTCACCTGCTAAAATTAAACCATTAACTAAATCTGATACGTATGTAAAATCTCTTAATTGACTTCCATCGCCATATATGCTTATCTCCTTATTTTGAAAAATCAAATTAAAAAATTTTCTTATAGCCATATCTGGTCTTCCCCTTGGTCCATATACGGTGTAAAATCTCAAGGAAGTCACTGGAAGCTTGTATTCTCGAAAATAATAATCAGCATAAATTTCTCCGCATAATTTTGAAACTGCATAAGGTGAAATTGGATTTTTTGGATGGGCCTCATCACAAGGTGTGTAGATTGGATTTCCATATACTGAAGATGAAGATGCGTATACTACTTTTTTTATGTCATTATTTAAAGCATATTCAAGAATATTTAAAGCACTCACAATATTATTTTTTGTTACTTCTGCTGCATTCTCAATTGAGTATCTCACACCCGCCTGTGCTGCTAGATTGAATATAATATCAAAATCATAATCCAGATTACTTAAAATGGTTTTATCGATTAAATTCCCCTTAACTATTTCGAAATCTTTCGAATTCTTATAATTTTTAGTGACACTTGCCAAATTTTCTTTTTTTCCTTGATAATAATCGTTAAAATTGTCGATTATAACTAAAAAATTATTTTCTGGCAGTAATTGTTCAACCAAGGAAGTTCCTATAAAACCCGCTCCTCCAGCAATTGCAATGCTTTTATTTTTTATCATATTCCGTTAACCATTCTATCAATAATGGATAATTATTAATTTAACATATTTCTATAAACCTTTTCTATATCTTCCGAAACTTTCTCCCATGAGAATTCTTTTTTAATTAAATTCCTTCCATTTTTTCCAAAGTTATTCAATGTTTTTTCATTACTAATGAGTTTTAACATATTATCTGTCTCTTGAAATATTTTATCAATCTTAAATAGGAAACCATTTTCTTTAGGTTTAATGATTTCAGAAACACCTCCAACATTTGAACTAATTACTGGAGTTTCACAAGCAAGGCTTTCTAATATTGTTGTCGGGACACCTTCAAATCGGGAAGTTAACATTATCAATTTACTCATGTTATAAACTTTTTCTATTTTTTCATAAGGGAAATATTCTTTATATGTAATGGGAAGCTCTTTTTTTGCCTTTTCTACTAAATTTTTTAATGGACCATTACCTATGATCAAAAATTTCAATGTATTATCCTCTTTATAAAGTTCTTTTATAACTTCTATAAAAATATCAATACCTTTAATATATGATAATCTGCCTATAAATGTAATAAATCTTCTGTTTATTGTATCAATTCTTTTGAATCTCTCAATATCAACGGCATTTGGGATATAGTAATAAGCCTTATTAGAGAGATCATAATTCTGCCTAACAAAATCAAGATCTTTTTTAGAAACAGAAATTATTGAATCTGAGTTTTTTATAACCAATTTGCCAATTATTTTATCAAAGATACTTCTTTTATATAACAATTGGAAGTATTCGATTAAATTGGAACTTAAAGAAAGTGGTGTTTGTACACCACCATGAATATGCAAAACAAACGGAAATTTTCTCATTTTCCTTAATAATGCACACTGAGCTGAAGTAAAAAAAATGTATGAATGTGCATGGATTAAATCATATTTTTGATAATTTTTTTTCATAAAACTATACATATTTACTATAGGATTTTTACCCCAGAGATTATGATAACATCTTTTATAATGCACTTTTACTGATTCTTCAATCAAATCGTTTTTTATTTTTCTCTTAAATACATCAGAGGTTAAAATTTCACTATCGATATTTCTTTTCTTTTTTAAATTGATAGATAAATTCTTGCAAAAGATTTCGGACCCTCCTAAATGATCCGGTGGATAAGGATTTACTTGAAGTACTTTCATAATTGTGTCATTCAGAATTTAGTGATTATAATGTTTCGTTTATATTATGGTTTTTACTTAAAACAAGATTCTTTATTAAATAAACTATATCCTAGAATTTAATTACGATTTTTAAAGCATTTTAATAGATTTAATTAATAAATCATTCCAATAATTTAATATCTTTTATGAATTATTCTTTATAAGAATTAAAAGGAAATTTAAAATCTATGAAGAAAAAGATTTTAATAATAATACCCTCTTTGGAAATTGGTGGGGGTGCCGAGAGAGCTGCATCAATTTTATCAAAAAAATTATCAGAAACCTATCATATTTCCATATTGACTTTTTATGACTATAAAAAAAGCTATTCCTATGAAGGCGAATTCTATTCGCTCAAATTAGATTCAAAATTTTGGAAAAAGTGTTTTATAATTTTTTATATTTATAAAAAAATAAAATTGATCTCCCCTGATCTAATCATATCCTTCATCGATCATACTAATTTGTTGCTAATTGTTACTAAAATGTTATTCTCATTAAAGATACCATTGATAATTTCCGTCCGTACTAATGTGAAAGAAAGATACAAGAAACAAAACAAAATTCAGAACTTCCTAATTAAACTATTATATAAATTGAGAGCTGTAAATAAAATAGTAACAATCTCTAATGGTGTTAAAGATATATTAATTAAAAACTATTATATCAACAAAAAAAAAATAATTACGATATATAATGGAATAAATAGTAAAGAAGTTCAGAGTAAAATTAAGGAGGAATTAAATTTAGGTATCATAGAAATTTTCCAAAATCCTAAGATTATAAAAATTATAACTATGGGACGGTTAATTGAATTAAAAGGGCATAAATCTCTTATAACTGCTTTCTCAAAAGTAAGAAGAATAATAAAAAATTCTAAACTTTTTATCATAGGAGATGGTCCTTTAAAAGAAGAATATCAAGCGTTAATAAATGATCTTAATTTAAAAGATCATATAATCTTATTAGGGTTAGTAAAAAATCCATATAAATACATGGCAAAATCAGATATCTTTGTATTCTCTTCTAAATTTGAAGGTTTTCCAAATGTGCTACTAGAGGCATTGGCATGTGGGTTACCAATTATCTCAACAGATTGCGAATGGGGACCTAAAGAAATTTTAAATAATGGTGAATACGGAATGTTAGTTAGAGTTGGTGATTCAGATGATTTAGCTGAAAAAATGATAACTTTAGCGAAGAATGAAGAATTACTTTCATATTATAATAAAAAGTCATCAGAAAGAATTAGTCAATTTGATATAAATAGGATTATCAAAAAATGGATTTATTTAATTGATTCTTTTTTATAAAAGAAATTATTACTTTAATAAGATTGATTAAATGAAAAACTTTCCTCCTCAAGTAGTTCTCAAAAATTTTAATAGTTATAAGATTTTAAACAAATATATTAGCATTCAAATTAATTTCTTTAAGCAAAAGAGCTTTACTTAGGATGAATAAAAATTTAAATTTTAATAATTCAACTGAATTATTTAAAATAGTCTCTAAGTATTTTGATTATACTCAAGAAGAAGTAAGAGACAGCAAAAAATTATATGGAGTAACAAATTCAGGACAACTAAAACAGTATTATTTCAACCTATTAAAGAAACGTGCTTATGCTAATTATATCAAATATCTTTATATCGATAGGGTAATTCCTTTAGTAAAAAATATACGAAAAGATATAAAAATATTAGATGCAGGCTGTGGTTTAGGCACAGAATCGCTATTATGTGGTGTTTTAGGGGCAAATGTAACAGGAATTGATATTTCAAAAGAAAGATTAAATGTCGCTAAAAATCGGATAAAGTTCTATGAAAATAAGTTTCAAACTAAAATAAATGTACAATTTCATTATGAAAACATATTAAGCCATGCTAATAAGTATGATATTATTTGGGTAAATGAGGCAATATCTCACATAAATCCAATTAATCAATTTTTAAAGAATTGTTATTATAATCTAAATGATGGAGGAAAATTGATTATATCTGATGCTAATAAATTAAATCCTCATGTCTATTTTCAATCTAAAAAAGATCAAATTAGAAGTGGAGGAATTTATCAAAATGTTATTCAACAAGATCTTCCTAAAGGGAAAGAAATCTCATATGCTGTCGAGAGAATATTTACAATTCCCGCAATAAAATCTCTATTATCTCAATTTTTTAAAGTCAAAGAAGTTGTATCTATCAGATTCCTCCCATATCCTGTATATAAATTTAATTCTAACATATTTCTTATGATTGAAAGGAATGTGTTAAGAAAAATCCCAATTTTAAATCTATTTTCTACAACTTACGTAATAATTTCAATTAAAAAGAGTTAATAAATAGAGGCTAAATCAGTGTATAAATCAAGCGATTTTAAACCATTCAAAAATTATGAAATAGTCTTTAAAGATTTTAAAGTGGAAAATAAAATTTCTGAATTTGAAAGGTTTATGAATTATATTAATAGAATCAAAAAAATAGAAAGAGATACTAAACTGTTCGAGGTTGGTACAGGAAATGGATGGTTTCAAATTTTATGTCATTTGAATGGAATAAATTCAACTGGATTGGACATTCTCCCTCATAATATAGAATTTGCAAAAAAATTAGCTAAAGAAAATGGTTATGATATTAATATTCTTTTAGGCAGTATTGAAACCACTGATATTGGAACTTCTAAATATGATATTATTATAGCACTTTCTGTGTTTGAACATGTTAAATATTGGCAAACTGGTTTGTTGAATGTTTATAATGCTTTAAAACCTGGAGGTGTGCTTTTATTCATTTCAACAAATAGATTCTCACTCGTTAGTGGTGAATGTAAATTTCCTTTCTATGGATGGTACCCCAAAAAAATACGATATAGATTGAGAATGTGGTTACACGGTAAGGATGTGATGCTATATAATATAGACTATAATCAATTTACATTCTTTCATTTAAAACGTTTTTTTAAATTCATTGGTTTTTCTAAGATTTTCAATACTTGGGATATAGTAGAATTAAATGATTTTAAAGATTCAAGTTTTATAAAAAAACTCCTAATTAAATTTTTAACACATTCGAAATTACTGAAGAAACTTTCATTATGGATTCTTCCAATCACCTTTTTTATTTGTATTAAGTAAATTTGTAGAATCTGAAAGTGATAACAATCAATATAATTACAACCAGAATTTATCCTTATATGGTAAACCAGCTAAGCTTGTTTTTCTTCTATTTAAATTAAGATAATAAGAAGAAATTAATTTAATTACAAGTAATTAAACTCTATTTAATAAGAAAGATGGACTTTAAAATGATAAAGTAATTTTTACATGAAAATTTTAATTTATTAGAATGGAAAATAAAGAAATAGAAAACGAAGCAAAAAGGAATAATGAGATTAGTAAAGAATATCGATTACTTGCCAGAAACTCCCTTTACTCTGGTTTACATAACTTTACTTTAATTATATATTCAATGATTCTTTCATTCTTGTTGGCAAGGTTAATTTCAATTGAAACTTGGCAATATTTCATATTAGCAAATACAATTATTTTAATGATTACACAACTTTCGCGTTTAATACCACCTTCTTTAGAATCATCACTGAATTATTATATTCCAAGATATTTTATTTTAAAACAAAATTCTAAGTTAAAATCATTCATTATAAGATCATTATTTTTACGGTTACTTTTTCTAATTCCAGTATTTTTAGTTAGTTTTTTAATTTTCTTCGTATTTAATGATTTTTTCAGGGTTGCTTTTAATGATAATTTAAGTCTTTTATTTATATTATCTCCTCTAATTTTAATTGATAGCTTAAATTTAACTTTAAGAAGTATTAATAGTGGTTTTAGCAGATTTAATATCAATTTTTTTCTATATTTAACAAGAATAATAATTAATCTCTCAACTTTACTATACTGCCTTCTATTTGTTAATAACATTTTGATAGAATTAATCGCATTGATTTCTGTGTTTTCATATTTAATACCATTTTTTCTTAATTGTATTATTGTTTTTAAAACACTCTATAGAATTAAAAGGACTAAGGAAGCACCATTATCTTTCAAAAAAGTATCGAACTTAACTTTTACCTATGGCACCCCTATTGTTTTCAGTTATTTTCTTAGTACTTTTTGGGGAGAACTCCAAAAATTAGGAATAGGTGTTAATGATGCTGCTCTGCCTGAGGGAGAAAAAATAAATTTAACAGGATTCAATATTGCGAATAGTTATGCAACTATTTCAAAAGCGATTATGCTCTCCCTAAATACATCTTTATTGAACTCTTTTACACGATTAACAACTAAACAATATTCTGAAAATATACCTTCATTTTATAATCTTCTAATTAAATATTCTCTATTTATATTGACTTTAATTTCAGGGTTCTTATTTTTCTTAGTTGATTTCAATTTGGTTCTTATCTATGGTGAAAAATATCTACAATTTTCTTTATTTCTCAAATTAATAATAATTTCAGTAATTTTTCAAATACTCATTGTTCCATTTGATACATTTATGTTATCTCAAAATAAAACAAAAATTTTAGCTCCAATAAAAGCAATTGTAATTATTATTCAAATCACATTTTTTTTTATATTATTATTTTATTTTGGAGTTATAGGGGCTCTAATTGGGCTGATAATTATTGAATTGTTAATTTTTATTTTTTATTCGATCTTAACTTTTAAGATTGCTAAAATTAAGTTGAAAATGGGAAACTTAATTCTTCAATACTTGATTTTTTTCATTTCTATAGGAATATCTTTATTTTTAGAAAACATCGTATTAAAGGAACTTTATATAAATATTCTTACAAACCTAAATTTATTAATTTTAAAAGATCTCCCAATATTTTCATTAATTATATTTTTTATAACATTTATATTCCTCTATGTAGTATTAAACATCATTAAAAAAGAAGATTTAACATATTTAGAGTTGTTCTTTAACAAGGATACTAAAGTAGAAAAATTAATTCGTAGATTTTTAAGAGTTCTTAAAAAAATAACAATTTCATAGCTAATTTAATAAAAATTAAACAAGATATTTTAAAAAAACTTGAAAATTTTAAGAATCAGTACTCGTTTATACCCTGATATTGGAGGTCCTGCTAAACAAGCTTTTCTTTTATCAAAATTTTGTTCAAAAAATAAAATTAAATGTATAAATATTACATCTAAACCATTCAAATCTTCTACTAATAAAATTACAAAAATAAATTCTAATTTTGAAATCCATTATTTACCTTTTATAGCTCCTGGAGTAAATTCAGGTCCTTTTAGATTAATTCTTTTTTTTTTTAAATTTTTCATATATGGTTTGCTTAAAGCATTAGTTATTAATTTTAAAAATAAAATTGATTTAATTCATTGTCATTCTCCCCCCCCAACTGGATTTATCTCTTATTTATTGTCTAAAATATTCAAGGTTCCTTATATTTATACAATTCATGGATTAGATTATCCTAATACTTACATTTTGAATTTAGATATGAATTATATTACTCGAAATGCAAATAAGTCTTTTTCAGTAAGCAGAAGAATTATTGAATTTATAAAAAATAAATTTGGTATAGAAAATATCTCTTGGTTTCCAAATTTGATAGACACATCTGAATATTTTCATTATAAATCTAAGGATGAAAAAGAAATCTTAATTAAAGATTTAAATCTTGATAATCTTCTGAATAAAGATGATTTTATCATAGTTTACATTGGCCACATGCTTTTTCTTCAAAAAGTTAAAGGAATGATCGATTTTCTAGAAGCTTTTTCTAAATTTCTAAGTAGAATTAAAGATATTAGCGAAAAAAATAAAATTAAACTTCTTTATATAGGAGATGGTGACTTTTCTCCAATATTAATTAAAAAAATTAAAGAATATAACCTAAATCAAAATATCTTTTTTTTAGGCAAAAGAAATGATATTAAGAAGATTTTAGCTATATCAGATTTATTAGGTTTAACATCTTATATCGAAGGGTTTCCAAATGTAATATTAGAAGCAATGGCTTCAAAAGTGCCTTGTATTGCATCTGATGTGGGGGAAATCAAGCATATTATTAAAGATAATGGTTTTATTGTTAATGCAGGGGATATATATAGTATTGGAAAAAATATTGAAAATTTTTATTTTTTATCTGAGGATAAACGTAAACATCTAATGGAAAACGTTTATAAACACGTACGATATAGCTCTGACATAAATCTACAGGGTAAAAGACTTATTAATATTTATTATCATTTGATCAAGATTAATAGTCATAAAACTAATTGAAATTACTTTTTGAAATTTATTCCTATAATTAAAATTTCCAATATCATTAGAGTCTAATTTTATAAGAATAAAAAAAAAAATAGAAAAAAATCTCTATTTAAGTAACAATCATCGTAATGATTGGATAAGGGATAATTATTTCTTCTCTTATTGGATGATATAGAAAAAAAGGTTTTCTAATAAGATAATGTCGTTTTAATTTTAATTTTCTGGTGTGAAAAGATTTAAGTTTCTTTATACTATATATTGAAAAACAAGTTATTAGGCTTAAAATTAATTTTCTTAATATTATTTTTGAAGTTCCATATTTTCTTTTTGTTAAAACAATGGGATATTCCTTTATTTCATAATTTTTTAGAGCAGCTTGTAATAATACTTCTGTTGTAAACGCATAATCTTGAAAGTCAATTTCGTTAAAAATTGAAATTGTTTTTCTATCAAATGCGCGATATCCACTTTGATTATTTATAATTTTTTTTTTAAAAAGAATTTGAAGTAATTTCTCTATAAGAGCTTCTCCTAATCTTGTTGATAATGGTAATTTATAATTATAAGAACCCAAATATCTTGAACCAACCGAAATATCTGCTTCGCCTTCAAACACAGGTTTAATAAGCGATAAAATGTCAAATGGGTTATGTTGACCATCGGCATCCATAGTAATTATTATTCTGCCTTTAGAATATTTAATTCCTGTGAGTAGACTGTTACCATATCCCCTATTTCTTTTATGTTTTAATAATATTATTTTTTTTCGATTCCTAATTTTCTCAATTTCATCTAAACTATTGTCAGTAGAATGATCATCAACTACAATTATTTCAACTAAATTATTTTGAGGAAGACTTTCTAAAACTTCTTTGATTGTTTTTTCTTCATTATAAACTGGTATTACTATTGAAAGAAGTACTTGATCTTTATAATTTTTAAACTTCTCAAGATATTCAATTAATTCTTGACATTTGTGATATTTTTCAATATCTGTCCTATTCTGTTCTTCAATAAAACTTTCAGAATATTGATGTACTTTAAAAGAATCCAAGAGAATTATTCCTAAATTTTTATTTAACTAAATGTTATTAAATTTCCGAATTATAATAATACACTTTCATTAATAAAAATTCTTTTAGCGAAAAATAAACCTTTGATATTTTCATAAAGAATTTCGAAATCTTTAGTAAAATTTTGAATAAATTCCATATTTGTATTACTTTTATTAAACAGAACATATTCACAGTTCAATTGATTAAAATCTTCTTTGAATTTGGAATAATTTAACTCTGCTGTAAAATTATAATAATTCTTTTCTAAATTCACATCCATAATAAGAGAGTAAATTGTTTTAGATGGGAGGTCCTCCAATAAGATTCCCTTTTTAACATTTAATGGATTATCATAAAAATAATCTCCAACAAATAACATTGTCTCAGCTTGGTAATCGTTAAATCTAACATTGTGTTCTATACTACCAATATTTATAAGAAATGTAAATGAGCATGTAAAAATAATTAGAGCTATTTTAAATCTTTTAAGTGATGTTTTCAGCTTTAGAGAAGGGTTGCTAAAAATTTTCAATTTTTTACATTTCTTTTCGATTGTAAATAAAATATAATTAAAGGAGAAAACAAAAATAAGTGCCCAATAACCCCCAAATAATTCAAAAACTCTATTTTTATAATAATAATAGAATTTATATAAACTTTGAAAGATATCAATTTCAATAAAATAAAAAAGCCTAAAAAGTGCTAAAATCAAAAATGACAAGACAAATGTCATTGTAATAAAGTCAAGTAAATAATCACTCTCTTTATCGAACTTATTATACTTATTAAATTTGATAAAAACTCCTATTATTATAAAAATTAATCCAATTTGAATAGTGTAATCGTAAAAATTTTCAAGTAATAAAAAAAAAAAAATCTGCTGGAAGAATTTATATACGAAAAAGTATATTGAATATTTCATTATCCAGACGCCCATTTCTCTAAAGATGGGGCCAAATATTGTAAAATATAATGAATTAGGATTGAAAAGCATTAGATTGGGTATTATTAAAAAATAAGCCTCAATTACAGAATAACCAAGATGAATATAGGACCCGATAAGAAATGGCAGCATAAATATTATAAAATATATAAAAATTGACATATAATTGATAAAAAATTTAGCCAGCATTCGAAATTTCGAAATATTAGGATCTAATTTATGTTTTATATTTAAAAGTAATATGTAGAATTCATACATCATGAAAAAGATTATATACATAAGACCATAGAGAGGATGCATTAGTGTTATTCCAACAAATAATAATCCCTTAAAAATATTTTTTTTACTTCTTAAGCAATGAGCAAAGAAACTATTTAATTTAAGATATTCCTTATCCATATTTTTCATCCAATCCTCTCCTATAAATAGCAAATATAAAAACCCTAATGTCGATGCTAAAATCGATGGTAAACTCATATTACTGCGTTGGAATATATAATTAAATCCTAAATATATCAATAAAGTAAAGATGACATTAAGATCATTCTCAAAAAGGTTTTTAGAAATTATAAAAACGACAAATATGTTTATAGATAATATGAAAATTGGAAGATATTTTAAGAAAAAATAAATAATGTAATAATCATCAATAAAGGATATCATTGTAGAACAAGATAATATAAATCCAGGTGTATATGCTTTAAGTTGTGAGTAATTTAAGAATCCGTATTTATGAATATAAATAATTTCATTAAACCAAGAGAATGGATCAGACGCTGAATATGAAAGAAAGCTATTGATAAAATATAGTTGAAAACTATAATATAAGAAAAATGTGATTACCAGAATAATAATATTATTTTTATTTTTCGCAATAAACTTTGAAATATGATTTCGGTTAAAAGCTTTAAAAATTCTACTTAATAAAAAATATTTTTTATAAGACCCGTAAATCAAATAGCATATATCAAAAACTATAAACGGCAAATAAACCGTAAAAAAATTAAATATTTGTAAATATACGATGATAACGGCATAAATTAGATGAAGAGACAATCCTATCGCAAAACTTTTTAATAATAATTTAAGTTTTTGATTATCTTCTCTTAATTCATTTTTTGCTATTAAAAGTAAAATCGAATGACCAAATAAAGACACAATTGTAAAATATATTAAGAAAATCAGTGAACTAATCAAAAAATAAACAATATTAGAATCCATAATTTTAACAAGACAATATATTACTTATCATATAATAATAGAATCAAATGTAATGTTGAATTTAATTTATTTTTTTCTAAAAATTGTGATGTTATTTTTAATTTTTAAAATCTTTAGATTATATCATTAAAGTTTTGTTTTAAAATGATATTTTCATAAATTATATAGCGCATTTAATTATGTTTTATTAAACCAGAAATTAAAAAATACTTATAACCACATTTTTATATAATTTTAGTACATTTCTGTTTAACCCTTCCTTAGAAAGAACATGGTGAAGGATTTACCAAAATTATTTAAATCAATAATTATTAAAATTCAAAAAGCTTTTCTAAAGAGATTTTTAATAAGTAATTAAAAATTAATTAATTTAAAATAACTCTATAAAGAATGTAATGAAGAAAAAGATACTAATTATCATTCCTTCCTTAGATGTCGGTGGAGGGGCTGAGAAGATTGCGGCTTCATTAACTAATAGATTATCTGAAAAATTTAAAATTTACATTTTAACTTTTTATAAGTCTAAAAATATTTATCCATATAAAGGAGTTTATATTACGCTTAAGCAAAATTTAAAAACTTGGCAAAAATTATTTTTACCTTTTAAAATTTATAAGAAAATAAAGAGTATTGCTCCAGATATTATAATTTCTTTTATGGATTATACAAGTATCATTACTTTTTTCACGAAATTTATATTTCAAATTAAAGTTCCGTTAATTGTATGTAGTCATACTAATCCGATAATCGCATATAGAAACAAATTATGGTATCTCAAATTTTTCATAAAACTAGTTTATCCATTAAAATGGATTAATAAAATCGTTACAGTGTCGCTCGGAACCCAATATATGTTTGAAAAGATTTTTAAAATTAAACATAATAAAATAAAGACAATCTATAACGGAATTAATATTAACGAGATTCAAAAATTAAAAAATGAAAAGGTTTCAGATTATAACAATATTTTTTACAATAATGATGTAATTAAATTTATTACTATCGGCAGTTTACGAAAAGTGAAGGGACATGATTCTCTTATTAATTCCTATTTAAGTGTTAAAAATCATCTTCCAAATTCGAAATTAATTATTATTGGAGATGGTCCCCTAAGAAAAGAATTAGAACAACTTATAGAAAAGTTAGCATTAAAAGACGATGTTCTTTTAATGGGCTTAAGAAAAAATCCTTATAAATACATGGCAAAATCGGATATCTTTGTATTATCCTCTAAATACGAAGGTTTTCCAAATGTGCTACTAGAGGCATTGGCATGTGGGCTGCCAATCATCTCAACTGACTGTGAAACAGGCCCAAGAGAAATTCTAGATCATGGTAAGTATGGATTACTAGTAGATGAAAACAATTTCGACGATTTAATAAATAATATGCTACTTTTAGCCAAAAACCAGGATTTAATGAAAAAATATTCTATTTTATCATTAGAAAGAGCAGAATATTTTGATTTTAACCATGTCTCAGGAAAGTGGATAAAGTTTCTCGAAACTCAATTTAAATAAATAATTATCTTTACTATTTATAACATAATAAATAGTTTCCAATGAGTTATGTTTTTTTCATGTGGCACTCCCTTTTATACTATTTCTTAAATCCCATAAAATCATGAAGAAATTTCAAACATTAAGGGACTTTCCTAGTTATAAAGAGTTAGTCGGATTATATAAAAAGAAGAAAAGCAATAAGCTCAAGGAAAGATATCAAGCTCTCATTTTGTATAATTAAATTTAAAATGGTAATTTCTTTAAAAAATTCATTAACTCAAATTTTATAAAAAGCAAGACATTGAATGTTGATTTAATAATACCCTCTTTTTCATCTAACCTTAAGAAATATCCTATTCCTTTCTATAGATTGAATCAGCACTGGTTTCCGGTCTGGTATTTTTTAAAAGATTTGGAAAAAAAAGGAATTAAAATTCGATTTCTGAACTATTTTAATTTCCGCAACAAGAAATTATCTAAAATAGTTGGAATTGATAATATGATTATTCAACATTTAATTAAAAAAAACAGTCACTTTGGCACACCATTAAATAAAGAACTATTATTGTTTCTTAAACAATTAAAGAAAAGGGTAGATTATTTAATATGGTTTGACACAAATGACAGTACAGGAAATACACAATTTGAGGTCTTACCATATGTTAATAGTTATTTAAAAAAGCAACTACTCAAGAATAAGACATTATATACAAGAAAATATTATGGAGATACAATTTATATTGATTATTATGCTCGAAATTACGATCTAAAGGGATCTATGATTTCATTTCCACTCGATCTAAAATATAAACAGAAAATTAATATCTCTTGGAACTATGGATTATCTGATTATCGCTTTTCGAACCAAATTACTAGAATTTTTAATTCTTTTTCAAGAAAAATGAACTTAAAATATATTAAACCTAGTTTAAGTCGAAGGATTCTATTAAACGCAAACTTTTCGGCAAATCCATCTTTTAAATTAAGATATTTTCAACGCCAATCTCTTTCCGAGCTCCTTATTAAGAAATTTAAAACTAACAAGAAATTTTCATTTGGATATCTACCTAAAAAGATTTATATAAATAATCTAAAAAATTCAAAATCAGTTTTAAGTCCTTTTGGCTTAGGAGAAGTATGTTTTCGCGACTTTGAAACCTTTATCGCGGGTGCTGCTTTAATAAAACCAGATATGGAACATTTAGAAACATGGCCTAATATTTTCAAAAAAAATATAAATTATATATCAATCCCATGGAGAATTGAGGATTTTGAAAATAGGATATCTGAGATATTATCAGATTCGGAATTTCTTTTTAAAATCGCCTGTAATGGACAGAAAGCATATAAAAAATTATGGACAGCTGAAGGAAGAAAATTTTTCTGTGAACATTTTATTAAGATTATTACCCCAAAAGGTTATTTTTAATTAAACTTGTTTTAATTTTAAGAATGATTGAGATTACCTGATAATTTTATTTCGTTTTCAATTAAAATAATCCATTCTTTCAAAGATTTCTTAATATCAAAATTTTCAGCTCTTTTAATTGATAATTTAGATAAATCTTCTAACAGAGGGGTATTATTTGCAAGGTTTATCATTTTTTCTGCTAAATCATTAATATCCATAACTTTTGCTAAAAGCCCATAACGGCCATTATCTAAAATTTCTCTTGGTCCTGTTTCACAGTCAGTTGAGATAATTGGCAGCCCACATGCTAATGCTTCTAATAATACAATTGGAAATCCTTCATTTTTAGAGGATAATACAAAGATATCTGATTTTGCCATATATTTATAAGGATTTTTTCTTAAGCCCATTAAAAGAACTTCATTTTTTAATGCTAACTTTTCTATTAGTTGCTCTAATTCTTTTCTTAGGGGACCATCTCCAATAATAATTAATTTCGAATTAGGAAGATGGACCTTTACTTTTGAGAAAGCTTTAATAAGATAATCATGCCCTTTCTCTACTCTTAATCTACCAACAATAATAAATTTTATTAAATTCTCATTATAAAAGATATCCCTATGTCCAGAGATTTTATCTTTTTTCATATTATTAATTTTCTTAATATCTATCGCATTATTAATAACTTTTAATTTGTGTGCTTCAATTCCATAAAAATCTATTAATTTATCTTTTACTCTTTTAGAAATTGATACTATCCTATTAACTATTTTAATTGGATATAAAATCTTTATTAAATAATTCATATAACTCATGTTGTCTTTAAATTGCATTTTTGGATTACATACTACAGAAATAATTAATGGTACTTTTAATCTGAATAAAAATTTCGTAATAATAGCATAAATATTGACTAATTCCATAAAAGATATTACAATATCTGGAGAGAATGATTTAATCGACATATAGATTCTAAAATATCTAATAAATAGATGAATTTTGAATAAACTGAAACTTTTCTGAATAAATCCTTGATTTTCTCGAAGAGAATAATACTTTCCATCATAAGGGTATATATTTTTAAAGTCATGAATGGTCAAGATTAAAAATTTATACTTTGACGATAATTTCTGAGATAAAGTAGATACAGTATTCTCGACACCTCCACCATATCTTAAAGACTGCAATAAAAATAAAACCTTTTTCATTTAAACCCAAAATTATTGATTAATTTTTTTTTAAAATTAAGCTGTTTAAAGTTTGTATTATTTTAAATATTAAAAATAAAAATTTTTCATATCATTTGATAATATCGTTTAATTTATCTACAGTCTAAGAATATAAAAAAATCTTTATCATATAGGATTTGCTTTTATTTCATTTTTAATCACTATTATTTTAAAAACTATTCTACTAATTTAAATCTCCTAAAACATAATGATTTTAATTATTCTTATACGAAATAAATAAAAAATGATTTTGTAACTGATTATAATGATTAACTATGTACTCTATATAAAGAAAATTGAGTAGTGTTGATTAATAAACCACTGGTATAGGAAGGATAACTTATATGCTTTTTCCACATTTCTGGTATTTCTGAATTATTAAATATGAAATATCGTGCAAAATTTTTTACAGCAAAAGTGTAAAATTTACCTATATTAGCAAATTCACTTAAATTATAACCTATTAAATCCATTTCATTTATTATGTTATGAATATCATCTTTTTCGGGTAATGGATAACAAATAATAGAATTTGGTTCCAAATTTCCTTTAATATATAACGTGATTTCTACATAATCATCACAATAATTATAATCATATACGGGTAATTCTCTAGTAATTTTTAATGATGAAATATTTATGAAAAGAATTATTAATACAATAGATTCCAATTTTATAAGATTTGAATAAGGTTTATATTTATTTAAAATCCGATTATAAGATTTTAATTTTGTAGTAAGATAATTTGTAATTCTTCTGGATATTTCAAGAACCCATACGAAAAAAAAGATTGCCATAATTATTATTGGTAAAGCAAAAGTTTCTAAAGTTCTCCATTTGAAGCTATCAATAAAATCCAAATTATAAATAAAGAATGGAATAAGATGATTAATTAAAACAATTAATACAGGCACACTGAAAATAATAATTTTTTTTTTCCTTTTAAATAAAAATAAAAAAAGACCGAAAAATGAAGCGATAAAGAAATTGTCTATTGAATGTATACCTATATTCTGAAATCTGTCCAATAATTGTCTATCTATGAAAAGAACAAGAAAATCATAGAAGGGTATTTTTATAAGGTTGAGTTTTTTATACTCTACACTCGTGTAAGTAAAAAAATTTTTAAATCTTGGATCTGCTATAATATTTTCATACCAAATAGTAATATTAAAAATTTCATCTGGATAATTAAGCATATATGGTAATAATACGATTATTAAGATAATTACCATGAAAGAAATTGAGAGAAACCCTTTAAAAATTAAATTACGATTACGAATATTTGATAAAAATTTGATAAGAAAATAAATAAATAAAACTGGTAAAAAATAAAATAAAGTTAAAGGATGGATCAAAAAAATAGCAGCAATAAAGAATCCAAGAATGTAATATGGATATCCTTTTAATATTACAAGAAAGGAAATTAATATTATAATTGAAGCTAATGTGGAAGCAATGTTTAAAATATTTCTTGATAGAAAGTAATTTGAGACAAGAAGTAATAGAAGAGATAAAAATATAAGATAATTCTTTTTAAAAATATCTTTTAGTATAAAAAAAGAAACTATAACATAGAAAAATAAATAATAAATAGAAGCCATTTTCATGAAAAAATATATTATTAGATAATCAGACCAAATTAATACAAACCCTGAAGTAACAAAAGCAAATCCAGAAGGGTATCCAAATCCTAGCTTATAAGATGTAATAGTACCATTTTCTAATAAATAATAAATATTTCCAAGCCAAACATAAGGATCTCTCCTTATTAATCCAAGTGATTCAGTTATTATCTCCCAGTATAATAAAAAGGATAAAATTAGAATAAATAAAACAATAAATATTGAAATTAATAAATTTTTATTTATAAAAAAATCTCTAAAATTTCTTTTATTGCAATATCTATGCAATATTTTCTTATATTTAATTAAATAATAAATCATAAACGCAATATCAAAAACAAAAATACAAATATAAGCTGTAAGAAAATTGAATGATTTATAAAAACTCAAGAGATATCCATAACTTACATATATTGAAATACCTATACCAAAAGATATTAAAAGACGCTCCAATAATAGATAAGGTTGTTTTATAACTTCTCCTTCTCTTTTTTTACCAATAATAAATAAGAAAAAATATCCAAAAATTGAGATAATGAAAAAGAACAAAATAAAAGATAAACCAACATAAAAAAACGCAATTAAGAAATCAATTTCATTCATAAAATATACAAATGTGTTTTATTACCTATTAATTTTCATTTAATTATAATATTTAAAACCTTCTTCTATTAATCTCATGTTCTGAAATATTCTAAAAAATCTTTAATAGCTTTTAAAGTATCTAATTTAATATTCCTAATCATTTTTTGGAAATAATAAAAATTTTTAAACTGATAACTTACTATTTTAAATAATCATATTTTCGCATAATAACAACAAATCTTATGAATAATAAAAATAGCAAATTTTTTATTATTATTTTAGGGGTTTTTTTTTTTGCCGTTATTAGTAATCAGATATGTTATTATAGTTTAAGCAATTCTGAATACGGTGTTGTAGATACAAAAGAGAAAAGTGGAAATTCCAATTTTTCAAATTTATTAGATCCTTTTAGTTCGGATACAGAAAAAGGAAATCTTTCTTATATTAAAATGCGTTCAATATCCGATCCAGGAGGTATTTTGACAATAAAATACCCCGATAATTATTCTCAAACCTTTATCGGTAGTAATTTAACGCTGAATTTTAGACTTAAAGACCTAGATTTTAATGATACTTTAATTTTAGATCCAACAAATCAAGCAAACGCCGTTGTAAAATATAATAAAACTAACGGTATTAAAGAAAATGGAACATTATATAATCAATTAATATTTGAGAATAAATCCAAATCTTATACAGCTATTATAAATACTTCATATTTTTCAAAAGAAGGAAACTATACTATTGAAATTAATGTAGATTTACTAGATTATGAGATTATTCCTTATATTTTTAAATTACATTTAATTGATAAGTTTAATGTATCGATCTCAATATATACTCCTGAAGAAATAATTGCGGGAGAAAAATTAACTCTCTCAATTATCGCATATTACATAAATCAATCGGAACTTTTCAAATTAGAAGATGCTTTAATAATAGCAACTTTAAAGGTTAATGAAGGAGATTTTATTTATAGTTCACTAAAGAAAACCAATATTAATGGTATTGTAGTATTCGAGATTCTTCTTCCTTTATATACAAGAAATATATCTTTGGAATTTGAGTTGGTTAGTAATTATAACCATGTAAGTGGTTATTTAAGCACTTCTAATATTACTGTTATCACTTATTCAGAATTTATTATTTTATTCATAACTAACCTTATGATAATAATTCTAATTACATTAACTTTGCTTTTGTTTTATTTAAAAATGATATTACCAAGAAAACGTGGAAAAATGAAAATTTTGGATGAATATAAGCAGAAATTTGAAGATTTAATGAAATATGAACAAATTTTAATATTAAATAAAGATACTAAAAATTTGATATTCGTAAAATCTTATAATAATAAAGAAATTGACAAAGAAATTATTAACTTTTTTAAATCTTCTGAATATTATCTTAAAAACAATATAAAATCTCAAGATTTAATAAAAGAAATCAGTTATAAAAATAAATTTTTACTATTAGTTGATGGAAAATATACAACAACTGGTTTATTATTAAATAAACAATCTTCAAACACTCTTAAGAGTCAACTACAAGAGCTTATCCATTATTTTGAAAGTAAATTTAAATATAAATTTGAAAATATGGATGAAGTTACAAACAAATTTGATGAAATTGAAAAAATCATCGAAGATAAATTAAATATTTCAAGTATTTTACCCCTTACAATCGAATACGATAAAATTGATAAGGTATTTTTAAAAAAATCTTATTCATTGGATATTTATGGTATCGCAGATAAATTAATTAAAAAAAAAAGTAAGAATTTTTTCTATTTATCAGAACTTTTTTATGAATTTTCTAAACAGACTAATAAAGGATTTACTGAATTTTTAATTGCTATCAATGAGTTAAAGAGTAACCGTTTAATAACGCCATTAAGAAAAATTATATAAATAAATACTAAGGCTTTCAATCGTTTTAAATATGTTTAAAATTTAATTAAGTAATTACTTAAATTTAAGAAAATCATAATATTATGATTTTAAAATTACAAAGAAATTGATATATCACTTGTTTATTTAAAATATTAATGAATTAGAAAGAAATAAAAGTTTTTACTTAAATTTTAAACTATTAATAATATCATAAATATTTAAGAAAACGCTAAATTCGTTTTTTGATAATTGTTTTATTTATTTCATATTTACATTTTTGACCCTTATTCTAAAACCTTTTAATAGAAATAAATTTAATTTATAGGATATCTTATTTAAACTAAACCCCATTCAAACAACTTTATATTAAATAATTTAAATATAATATGTAATACTTCGATATTAAAAAAATCATTAAAATTTATTAAAAATCTAGCAGGTTAAGACGGGTGAAAATTTTAAATTTAGAGAAGCAAACAATACCTTTAATAGAGTCAAGTAACATAAGAAAAAGGATTCTAAAGGAAAATTATCAAGAATTGTATGAATTTCTTAGAAAATTTAATAATAAAGATAATCAGATTTTAATGTCAATAACTTTACCTGTATTTAATGAGCAAAATATAATATATTCTGTTTTGAAAAATCTCCCCAAAAATGAGCTAATAGAAATAATAGTTGTTGATGATCATTCATCTGATAACAGTGTAAAAGAAATAGAAAAAATTAGAAATGAAAAGCAAATAAGACTAATTAAACACAAGAGAAATAAAGGATATGGAGGCGCAATAAAAACGGGAGTAAAAGCAGCAAAGGGTAAAGTAATCATTACCATGGATTCCGATGGTCAACATAGTCCCTTAGATATTTTATCGCTTGTTAAACCTATATTTGAAGGAGAAGCAGATTTTGCCATTGGTTCTAGATATTTAGGTGCTAATTATTATGATTTACCTTTAGTAACCAGATTAGGAGAAGCAATCTTAGAAAAAGTTTTATATATACTATTTAATATAAAAATAATGAATAATCAAAATGGTTTTCGTGCTTTTAATAAAAAAATAGTACCATTATTTGATAATACTAAATTTCAAGGATTTACATTTGCTACAGAACTCATCCTTAAAACCTCCTTAAATGGTTATAAAATTAAAGAATGCCCAATTAAATTATATCACCGTCAATTCGGTTCTTCAAAAATCAATTTAACTACATTAACTCTTGACCTTATATCATGTATTTTTCTTCATTATTTGATAAAAATTAAAATGCTACTTTTTAAAAGAAAAAATAATGAGTTCAGAAGGAATGCATGATTTTGTTCCTAAAATTTCTATTATTTTCCCATCTTACAATGGAGAAAAATTTTTACATCGAAATTTAGATTCCATAAAACAACTATCAAACTTAAATGAAATTGAACTTATTATTGTAGATAATAATTCAAAAGATTCAAGTAAAGAAATTATTAAATCATATTCTAAAACTTTGCATATAAAACTTGTTGAATTAAATAATAATGTAGGATTTGGCAAAGCTTGTAACCTAGGTGCTACATATGCTAAAGGTGAATTTATATTTATAACCAACCAAGATATGTTGTTTATTAAGAATTTCTTTCAAGAAGTATTAATTATTTATAAGAATTATAAAAAAAATCAAGAAATTATAATATCCCCTGCTATTGTTTTCGAAGGGAATGGAATACACTATTTTGGAGCGAAAATTCATATTTTGGGGTTTTCTTATTCTCCAAATGTAGGTCAAAAATTACCTCATAAACAAATTGTTGTAAAAACGCAGAGAATCTCTGGAGGTTCGCTTTTTATCAAAAACGAACTTTTTCTAAAATTAGGTGGTTTTGATAGTATCTATTTTATGTATTATGAAGATACTGATCTTTCTTTAAGTATTTTAAGGGAAGGAATAAAAATGTACACTACAAGCGTTCCGTATTTAATTCATCAAAAACATGAATGGAATTTTAATGATTTTCGTTATTATTTATTAGAGCGTAATAGATTTATTCTAATTTTTAAGAATATTAGTAATTATCGGAAATTAATCCCTCTTTTTATTATTATAGAATTAATTCTAATCTTTCAATCAATTCTAATAAGAAAATTTAAATTAAAAATACGGATATATTATGAATTATTTTCTAAATTCAAATTTATTAAATATTTAAGGAATAAATCTAAGAAAAAAATGATTTTAATTCCTTATCAGAAATTGGATCGAAATTTAGATCCAATATTATTAGGCGAAATGAAAGATTCTATATTTTTCAATCGAATGTTAAGTTTTTTTAATTTCTTACTAAAATTGTTTTAATCAAACTAGGGAATTATTTTAATTTTTAAATATTTGAATTCTATTTAATTAAATAAAAAAAATATTCTTTAAAATATTATATTAATTTCTTCTAAACCTAATAATCTTTAATTTTAACCAAAAGCTAATGTTCTCAAACCATAAAATATTCCCAAAATTATAACTAAGATTACCATACAAATTAAAAAATTATTTTTTTTTTCTCTTAGTTTCTGAATATATGTATTTTGTATTATAATTAAGCTAAAAAAAACAAAATGTGAAAGATATTTACCATGAATAACATATATAGCTAACCATAAAGAGCCAGTTATTACCAACATAAAAACCATAGTAAGGGATGAAAATAATGAGATAAGAAAAAAATTTTGTCTATTATTATTTAGCCTAAAATATTTAAAACCTTTAAAGAAAAAGAATATGTAAATTACCATGACAGAATAACTTAAAATTAAAGCTATAATTGTAAGTAAAATTGTTTCTTCTAAAGGAACAAGAACAAAAAAATCTATAAATATTATTAGAGAAAAAAACATTATGAAAAAAAATACTTGAAAGATTTTTTTAGAAATTAATTTTGTAATATAATAATAGATTTTTCTGGCAAAATTAATTCCTGTATTATAAATTTTTAAAATAAAATTGAATTTCTTGAAAAAGATCAAATATATAATATAATTTAATAAAAAAACTCCAAAAAAAATTGAAGCTAAAATAAAAATACTAAATGAAATTTCTCCTCTTAGAAAGAAAGGAATAATTATTTTTGTCTGAATAAAAATATCATAAAATATTGCAAGAAAAGGAAAATTACCAAATAACATTAAAAAATAAATTCTAAACCAACCAATAAATTCATTAGCAATATAAAAAATTAAAATTAATATACATAAAAGGGCACTGAACTTTTTATGAATATTTTTTATTTTTTTCTGAGCAAGTTCTTGTAAAACAATTTGATGTAAATAAAAAGATTCTACTTTAGAGGGGCTTTTCAAAAAATCTGGGGAAAAAATAGAATTTTTTTCAATTTTTTTTAATTTAAGAAAAAGATAATAAATATAATACAAAATCATTAAGACTAAAAAGTAAATACATTCTTCCGTATGAGTTAATGTTAGAAAAAAATAAAGCAAAATTATAAGAAAAGAATTGTAAATATTAAATTCGTTTTTTTGCATTAAATTATAAAATTCTATAACTAGAATAAAATAAATTAATGTTCCTAATACCCCTGTGCCCGTAGCATGTCCAAACTTTATAAATTGGGGGGTAAAAATTACAAAGATCACCATTATTATTAGAGTATAATCTCCATTTTTCGATTTATTCAGAAATTTCTTAAAAACTGAATAAAATAAACAAGGTATAAAGATATACAACATTGGATAAAGATACCATAATGCAAAATCTAAACTTACATTTGTAGCACTAATAAGAAGTATAGTTGTAAATAAACCAGTTGAATATCTTAAAGAATCAAAATTAAAAATTACGAAATTGAATCCACTATAAGTCATTATTCCATGATCAAGATAAATCTCGTAATCCATAGATAATAAATGAGTATCGTGACCAAAATAATTTCCAATTTGAAGATATGGTAGAATCCATAAGCAATAAATAAACATTGAAATAGCGATGAGAATAATATAATCATTCTTAATGAAAAAAACAATGTATGTGAAACATAATATTGAAATTATTAAAAATGCGTAAAATATTAAAGGAACCCGGTAGAAAAAAGTGAAATTTGATCTATAGTCATATCGATTAGTGAGATAATCATTATTATTTGGAACTTCGCTATTAAGAGTTGATATGCATAAAAGTATTAATGATAGAGCAAAAGTTACTATAACTAGTGATTTTTTAAGATCTAAATTATATTTTATTCTATCTAAATTTATAGAATAATCTCTTTTTTGATTTTTGTTACTCTTTATTTTTATTTTAAAGTTTTTAAATTCATTAATTATAATTAAAATAAAATTAATGAATATAATTGATGCAATTAACAAAGTTGAGTTAAATATAAACCCTCTAGATGTTGCATCTGGATAAGTTCCATAGTTATAAAGAATAATATAACTAAAAAACATAGAAATATTTTCTACAGCAAGACTTATTATTATGCTATATCCTAATTTTTCTATAAATCTAAATTTAGGTTTTATTAGATTTAATAAATTATATCCTGGTAAAATAAAAACAATAAAAAAACCTAATATTATGTTAATTGGTTGTAAAACAATCGAAAATAAAGTCATAAAAGAATAAATAACGATTAAAATTAGCTCTATAACTAAATACAATCTTTTTATGTTCATTAGAGTTTTAAATTATTAAAATATTAAAAACATTAATATTCAATATTTTCTTGTGGATGTTTGACCACATTTAATCCTTTTGAATCTTTTTTCAAAAAAAGTGTCTTTTTGCTAATTTTATTCATAAACCATTCTACTCCAAGGAAAAAATTATATCTTTGCCAAATCCGCACAAACAATTCAAGAGATATAAAAAATATAACTAGTAAGATAATAAATTGATAAATTAAAAATCCAGAAGAATATATTTCATCAATTATCAGAGGAAATACAATGATTCCTATGGCAATGACTCCAAAGTGGATGTAATACATTGAAAAAGCAAGTTTACCCCAACGAATAATTGATTTCTGAACGTAAATATCTTTACCTTTTCTATCAAAAAAATAATAACATAAGCAAAATAAGATAATGAATATTCCAACCATCAACATAAAAAATGCAAAGAAATATGTTTCATAATAATAAAAATGAATAAATATCCGTATGAAATAAGTGAGGAAACATATTATCCCAATTATAGTACATAATATCAATTTTTTATTAAATTTTTCTCCAGGCCAGTTAGAGATTATACTTCCAAATAATAATCCAAATATATAGAAATTTGCCCAAGGAATGAATTCAAATATACCTTCATTTAGTATCGATAGATAATTAAGTTTATGGAAGGAAATAATATAATCCAAAAAAAAAAAAAGAATTATTACACTTATATAAAGAATTATTCTTAGGTTTTGCTTTAAAAATGGAAATGAGAAAAATATCATCATTGAAAAGGCAATTACTTGAAATACACTCCAATAAATGATATTAGATGATTCCATATTAAAGATATACCCAAATGATATTAGAAGTAATGTTGAAACACCAAAAATAAATAGTGATCTTTTAAGAACCTCTGAAAAAATATTGGATTTAGAAATATTTTCATTGATTTTTTTATTTATAAAAAAATGATACCCCATTCCAGAAATTATAAGAAAAAAGGGTGCTGTTAATATACTAAGAAATACCGTTATTTCTTTAAAAATACCATATTCTCGTGTTGTCCAATCCATCCATTTGATAAAAAAATGAAATGGAATCATAAAAATAATGGTTAATCCTCTTAAGATATCTATTGAAATTATTCGTTCTTTCATTTTAAATTATAAACTAATCCAATCCATTAAAAATTTTTGAATTCTTTGAATATTTCTAATCTATAAGTTATTGAATAATATTACTAATAAATCTTAAACGTGTGCAAGCAAAAATTATATCTTTATTTGTTAATTTTTGACATTATACTATACACTTTTAATTAAGAAAAAAATGCTTAGAATTTTAAGAGTTGTTCCGTTTTACGCTCCAGCTTACGGCTATGGAGGCCCTGTAGTTCACTCAGTTAATATTTCGAAGCAACAGGCAGCTTTAGGTCATGATGTGAGGGTTTTTACAACAAATATTTTAAATCACGATTTGATTTCCAAAGAGTTGCCTAAGTTTGAGGTTATAGATAATGTCAAAATACATAGATTTCCTATTAGATATCGATTAGGACAATCTCATTTTTTTATCACACCCTCTTTACTGTCTGGATTTTTTAAATATGATTATGATATCCTTCATGTACACTCTTATAGAACTTTTCAAACGATTATCGCTACAATGATAAATGGACATAAAAAGAAGCCTTTCGTTTTTTCTGCACATGGGACATTAAGAAACATGTACTTGCTCCGATTATTTCTAACTAAAAGTAAAGAAGCTAACAGAATGCGGTATTTTGATTATGCATTTAAAAATATTTTTCTTAAAACAATTAATCGAGTAATTGTTAATTCAAAACATGAAAAATGGTGGACTTTAAAGTTCGATGTGCCTGAAGAAAAAATAAGAATTATTCCGCATGGTGTAAATGTTGAGAATTTCACTAATTCGGAATACAAAAATAATTTTATAAATAAATACAAACCAAATGGGAAAATAATCCTTTATGTTGGCAGACTTTTAAGAAATTATAGGCACTTAGATTATTTGATTGAATCTATGAAGACAATCTCTAAGGAGTATAAAGATGCTAAATTATGGATAATTGGTCATAGTTATGATAAAGATTATGAAAGTGAGTTAAAAAGTATAGTATTTACTAATAAATTAACTAATAATGTTATCTTTGTTACAAACCCATCTAGAGAAGATATATTTGGCGCTTATCAAGCTGCAAATGTTTTTGTTTTCCCCATTACCGAATCAGATAGTTTTGGAATCCCATTAATAGAAGCTGGTGCTGCAAAGACGCCCGTTATTTCTACAAATAGAGGCCCCGCACCAGAATTAATTGTTGATGGTGAAACGGGCTTTCTTATAAATAAAGATGATAAAAGTCAATTAGTTGATAAGATTCTCAAGATTCTTGATAATGAAAAGTTGGAACAAAAAATGGGTCAAAAAGCTAATGAATTAGTTTTAAAAAAATATACATGGGAAACTGTTGCAAAACAAACTGATAAAATATATAAGGAATTAATTTGAAAAAAAATCATCTGAAAAACATGTTATAAAGATTTATAATAAAATTTAAGAGATTGTAATTAAGTATTGTATTAATATGAAGTTTCTATATATTGTTGATGAATTTCCTCCAATAGGGCGTCATCCGGGCATACGTGCTTTAGAGTTATCAAAGAGATTACTTAAAAAAGAAATAGAACCTATAATATTAACTAAAAGAGTAAAAAGTTCAAAATTTATTGATAATACACTAATTAAAGAAATACCTTCAAGTTTAAGAATAATTAAATCATATTCATTTGAAATTCATAATAAAATATTATTAAAAATATTAGATTCAATATTTAGAATTGATTTTTATTTATCATGGGTACCCTTTGCATATCTTAAAGCAAAAAAAATCCTTAAAAAAGAAACTGATATTAAATTTATTTATATTGCAGGACCTCCTTTTTATAACCACATTATTGGTATACTTTTAAAAAAAAAATTTGACATTCCTTTAGTATTAGAATATAGGGATCCTTGGTTATATAATCCATACTTAGGAAAAAGAGATAGATGGTTGAATCAAAAATTAGATGGGATAATTGAACGGATTTCTCTTAAGTATCCTGATATGATAATAACAGTAAGTAGCGCCTTAACAAGATTTTTAAAGAATTGCTTTCCATTTATTAAAAATAAAGCGATTCACTCCATACCGAATGGATTAAGAATTTATGAGATTTATCAAGATTCTGTTCAAAATAACTCAAGAATTTTCTTTATATTTGCGGGTTCTTTATATAGAAAAAGGAATATCATACCTCTTTTAAAATTGATTTCACAATTAAAGGTAGATGGAGTATTAAGAAGTAATAATTTCTTATTTAAGATTTATGGATATTATGATTATAAGGAACTAAATTCAATTATTAATGAGTTACGGATTAAAGATTTAATTTTTTTAGGGCAAAATTTACCTAAATCACAAATTCTTCAAGAAATCTCTCAATCACACATTGCTATTCATATTGGAGAAAATTTAAATTATCCCACAATCGCTTTTAAAGTATGGGATTATCTCAGTTGTAGAAAAAGAATTTTGTATTTGGGAAAAAAAGAATCTCTAACATCGAAATTTATTGAGAGTAATAAATTCGGTTTTACATTACCGATAAACAACTTAAAGAAAGCAAAACAAATATTAGAAAATATAATCGAGGATATTAGAAATCGAAATTTTGATATAATCATTCCTAAAGAAAATTTAAAAGCCTTTACATGGGACCAAAGAACTAATAAATTTATAGAAAAAATAGTTAATCAATATATCAATTAATTTTGTATTACAATATATTCAAAATGAATCTAAAAAAAATAACAAAATGGTTTTTTGATAAATTTATAAATAAATCTTTTGTATTCTGGCAAAAATTAGGTTTAAATATTTTACCAAATCATTTTTACTCTCCAATACCCGATTTAAATGAATTAGATCAATTAATTTGGAAAAATAAATCTCAATTAGTTGGTATAGATTTAAATGAAGAAAAACAATTACAGCTTCTTTCTCTTTTTAATACTAAATATAAAGATGAATATGACAAATTACCAAAAAACTATTCAGATATATCAAAACCTTACCAATATTTCTTAAATAATGAATATTTTGGTCCTATTAGTGGAGAGTTTCTTTATTGTGCGATTCGTCATTTTAAACCAAAACGAATCGTAGAAATTGGTTCTGGTTTCTCAAGTTACTTAATCGCCAATACAATATTAAAAAATAAAGAAACAAACAAGGATTATAATTGTAAATTTATATCAATAGACCCATATCCAAACAAAGTTTTATCTAATGGATTTCCAGGGTTATCAAAACTAGTTCCTAAGAAAGTTCAGCTTGTACCGTTAGAGGAATTTGAAAAATTAGAAAAAAATGATATCTTATTCATTGATTCTAGTCATGTATTAAAAATTGGTGGAGATTTACAATATGAATATTTGGAAATCCTCCCAAGACTTAATAAAGGGGTAATAATTCACATACATGATATTTTTCTACCATTAGAATATCCTCCCAGATGGATCTTAAATGATAAATTATTTTGGAATGAGCAATATTTACTTCAAGCATTTTTAATGTTTAATAATTATTTTGAAATCATTTTTGCTGGAAATTATTTATTTTTAAATCATTCTGAAATATTGAATCGTTATTTTGATTCATATCATCGGAGTAGAGGTTCAAGCAGTTTCTGGATTAGAAGAATAAAATAAATCTTTATAATGGTCTTTAATACTTGCAATAATATCTTTATATTTTAATGAATCAACTAAAAATTAGATTACATTAAATGAATATAATGAGTTTTCGATTTAAAAAAAGAACCGTATTACATTTAATTTTAATAAAATATTTTACATAATATAAATGAAAAAGTTTGATTTTAATTATTTAAATTTATTCAAATTATCCCATTTAAATTTATTATTTAAGGATTTCTTTGAGATAAATGGGGAGATAAAATCTGATTATTTTCATTTAAGAAAAGCTATTGATTGGCTACTAAATGCTAAAAACACTACTCAAAATGGCGGAATTTCTCTTGGATATTCTCTGATCTCCGGATGGTTTTCATCGTATCCTGAAACATCTGGATATATAGTTCCGACCCTCTTGGATTATTATGAGATAAGTAAATATAAATTTTGCTTAAAATCAAGTAGAGATATTGCTGAGTGGTTATGCGGAATTCAGTTTAGAAATGGTGGTTTCCCTAAGGGGTTCCTTAATTTTGAACAAAACCCATCTATTTTTAATACAGGTCAAATAATATTTGGTCTTCTGAAAGCGTATAATAAATTTGAAATTAATAATTTTTTAAAATCTGCAATTAAAGCCGGTGAATTCTTAATAAATAATCAAGAGAAAAACGGATCTTGGATTAAATATACCTATTTTAATAATCCACATACTTATAATGTAAGAACTGCTTGGGCTTTATTAGAATTATACTCTCTTAGTGATAACAAAGATTTTTTAAATGCTGCTCTTAAAAACCTAAATTGGGCTCTACATCAAGTAAATAAAAATTATTGGTTTTGTAATAATTCATTTTATAAAAATCAAGATCCAATTCTACATTTTATTTGTTATACAATTAGAGGATTTTTGGAAGCGGGTTTAATTTTAGAAGATGAGACTTTCATAACTGTAGCTACTAAAAGCGCTTCTAAATTATTAGATTATTTTATAATTAATAGAAATATACCCGCAACCTTCAATTTCAAATGGGAAAGTCAAGTTAATTATTTATGCCTTACAGGTTTAGCTCAATTGGCAATTATTTGGTTAAAAATATATCTCATGAATAAAGAAAAGAAATATCTCGAGAATTCACTTAAGTTAAATACATTATTAAAATCGATACAAACTATTTCAAAGAATAAAAACTTTGATGGTGCTTTAAAAGGTTCCCATCCAATATGGGGTAATTATATGAAATTTATTTTCCCTAATTGGGCAACTAAATTTTTTTGTGATTCAATAATGTTGGAGAATAAAATATTAAAAATCTGATACCTTTTAAGTATGTTTTAATTTTTCTAGAATCGCCTCAATAGGATATAGATTTTTAGCTTTTAAATGAGCCTCTGTAGAGTAAATAGTTATATCAAGTTTAGCTAACTTTATTAAAACTTTAGAAAAAGTCTTAGCATCTACCCACCAGGATTCAGCTTCTCCTATTTTTGCAAGATGTAAGATATCTAAATTTTTGAATATCTCCCAAAAAATGTTTCTAATAAAATAGCTCTCCTTTTTATCAATTCTAGTTTTAGCAACTATAGGATCTAATGGTTGTACATTAACATAAATTATCTTTTTTTTATTTATTTTGCATTTAAGTTTATATATTTTATCTAATTTCACTTTAATTGGAAATTCCTCATCCATTATATCCTCAACATAATGATATTGAGCGTTTGGACTTAAAGAGATTCCAATTCCTAAAAATTTTCCATTTAATTCAAGAATTTTTGCCCAAGGCGAATGTTCTCCAAAGCTTTTTCTCCCAATATGATGTTCTTCGGTAATACATTTCGCATGTTTACCAATAGCGGAAACAGAATGAGTTGGATGAATACTACGATAGATTCCCTTCATTTTCAAAATTTCTGATGGTACTGCACCAAGATTAGTTGGTTTTTTCAGATTAAAAGAATATTTCTTGTTTATACATGTTTTATACATGGTGCTATCCATTGTATAAGTAGGAATGACTAATGTTCCTTCTTCTCCTATAACATTTAAAATAGCTCTTAAAAGAGTTTTAGGTCCATTTTTAACGTATCCAATCTTACTCAAGGAACTGTGTATCATTAAAGTATCTCCGTTTTTAATACCAAAATCCTTTAAATCTGATATTAATTGAGAGAGACTAATCCGTGTACTCGTTTTCTTTATGTAATATTTATTTACTATAGAACGAATTCTATTAGATATGTATCTTAAAATCCTTTTTATTTCACTTAATAGTAAAACCATTATAAATTTTTTTTTTGAATTTATTTTATGAACTTATAATATCTTTTTAGTGATGTATGATATTTTAATAAACAACTATTCGAATATTTAATAAATGCAAATGACTAAGTTAATATTTTACATTTTGTTTAAATTTTCTAAACTCACAAATTTATCTCATTTTTTATATAAATTCTATATAATTATATCAAAACCACTTTCTTTTTTATCAAAAATACTTAAAGCAAAAAAAAATAAAATTTTAGAAAATTCCAATTTATCTGAATCTTATTTTAGGAAGATATATCCCGAATTTGATGAGTATATTAATGATTTTAGAACAATTTTTAATTCTAATACTCTTTTTTCCTTTACTTTAGATAAAGAACAAAATTTAATAAAAGAGCTAATTAATAAAGAATTCAAAGATTTTAAGGAATCACTTATAATTAAAGCCAATGATATATTAAAAAATAAATTTTTAATTCTGGGAAAAAAGGTTAATTTTAATAAATCAATTGATTGGTTTTATAGTTTTTATGAAAATTTCGATTGGCCATTAATACAAATAAATCAGTTGAAAAAAATCATAAATAAAAAAGAAAAAGATGCCAAATATACCCTACGCTTGAATTATCATGAAGAACTTGTCATACTTGGGTTAGCATATTATCTGACAAATAATGAAATCTATGCTCTTAAATTTGAAAAGTTAATACTTGACTGGATAGAAAAGAATCCTCCAAATTTAGGAATAAATTGGATAGATTTACTAGAGATTTCTCATCGAGTAGTTAATTGGATCTTCTCGCTATTGCTTTTTGGTAAATCTTTATCTTTGAATAACAATTCTCTAAAAAAAATTGCTAAGTCATTATATCATCAAGTGTATTATATTAAACTTCATAGTAATCCCTATTCTTACAATCATACCATTGGTGAGTATTTTGCTATATTTTTATTTTCAAAGATTTTTAATAAATTTAACTCAATTAATAATTGGTACTCTCAATCCTTGACTGTTCTAAACAAACAAATTAAAAAACAGATTCAAGAAGATGGGGTTCACATTGAACAATCAACTCATTACCACCGTCTTGTTTTAGAAATATTTATTCTATTACTCATAATTGAACCGAAAATTCGTTCTTCTAATAATTTAAAACTAATTAAAAAAATGCTTATTTTTTTAAAATATGTGATAAAACCTGACGGCACAATTCCTCAGATTGGAGATTCTGATAATTCACATTTTCTCCCAGAAATTTTATTAAATGGAAAAAAATGGTTAAATTATACCATATTAAACCTTGGTGCTGCGTTTTTTGAAGATTCAGAGTTCAAAATAGTTGAAAATAATTCTGAATCTTTTATTATAGTATTATTATTAGGGAGTAGTAAGTTTCTTAAATTTAAAATGCTCAAAAAAGCGAACCTGCAAGAAAAAATCAAATATTTCGATCAATCTGGTTATCTGATCTGTAAAAATGAATTATCTAAAACTGCAAATTATTTATTCTTTGATATGGGAAATTTTGGACCTTATCCATCTTCACATGATCATAGTGATATATCAAACCTAATTTATTCATTTAATGGAAATCCTATTTTGATTGATTCTGGAACCTATAAATATAATGAGTCGCAAAAAAGTAGAAACCTGTTTAGGTCTGGGAAAGCTCATAATATCATAGTGGTTAATAATTACAACCAAGCTAAAATAATAGATAAATGGACTTGGATTAATATACCCAATATAAAAAGAAAGATTAGTTATCATAAAGATATAATTAAAGCTTCAATCTGTCATAAAGGTTACAAAAATTTCGTTTCTGAGAGAGAAATAGAAACCACAAAAGATTTTTGCGATCTCAAAATTATAGATAAGATTTATCCTATTAAAACTCCTAGATTAAATTGGAAAGTTACATCGTATTTACATTTTCCCCCAAATGTAAAGCTAGAGATATTAAACAACAATATTATGATTAATTCAACAATATTTTTATCAGTTAAATGTGAAAATTCAATTTTAAAACTTATTAAGACTTCTTTTCTAACTTCTCCTTATTATGGTATATTGAAAAAATCGTTATTAATAGAATTTGTTATAATCAATAATTTCAATAATATTGAACCAATAAAGATCATTTATCATTTTCATAAATCTGAGATTAATCGTTTGGAATGATTATTTTTCTTTGTTAGATAGAGAATTATTTATTTAATCGGGGAAATGTTAGATATGAAAACTAACTTTTAATACGCATCTAAAATAATCCTAATAGTTTCCGTTTAAAAGAAATTGTAATTAGACTCTTAACTAATGCTATGCTATAAAAAATATTCAAAATAATATTAAATTAAATAAATTCTTTTAATAAGTAGTTTCCAAATGAAGGATACACATTTAGGTCCTATTGGAAAACCTTTAGGCGGTATTTCAGTATATCTATATAGGCTTTCCAAATTTGATAAAAAAGCTGACTTTATTAACTCTTTAAATCTTTTAGGTACAAGAAAATTTAAGTTTTGGTTCATTAAGCAAATTTTTAGTAAGAAAAGAAAGAATTTTATCATACATTTACACTCTAACTATATAAAGCTATTGTTTTACTTTCTCTGCTTATTTACTCATCATAATTATTCCTTAGTTATACATAGTAATATATTCATTGATGAGTACAAAAAATCGAATCCAATTTTGCATTTTTTTTCTTAATTTTTCATGAATAGACATTCTAATAATTCATCGGCTTTCTGTTTTAAATCTTGTAATTTTAAATTCCATTTTTCTAAATCGTGTATAATAAATCTGATACTATCTCTTGAAGTGCGCTCTGAACGGAT
>JAHLWS010000027.1 GCA_019057795.1 Promethearchaeota archaeon
TCTTTTATTTAGATCTTCTCTTAACCTAACCCATTTATTTCAATTTCGATTATCTTTAAAGAAACCAAGAGATCTTTATCGAATAAATCTAACCACCTACAAAAAAAGAATTATCAAGTTGTTATCACTTATATATTTAATAATATTTTCGTTATGTTTTATTATTCCTATCTATGCTTTGGTAAATACAGATACCTCAACTGATTCTAATTCTATTAATATTCATAATTCTTTTAAATCAGTTGGATATACAAAAATAAATGACACATTGTATATGATATGGATTACTGACAACAATATAAAATTAGGAAGTTATTCATATATAGATGAAATAAGTAACAGTCAAATTCTAATTGAAGCAATTTCTGATACACATTTTTCGACTCCTTATATAGAATATGACAATAACTCAAAGACTTTTCTTTGGACATATATCTTAGAAAGTTATTATGATAAAATTATAATAAATCAAACTGAAATCTCAGCAATTTTTCAATTAAATATAGCATCAGTACCTCCGTTAATTTTTAGATCTATTAATGAATATTATTTTACTTTAGATAGAAATCAAGAACCGATTTTTATTTTCAGTCATTTAGATTTAAATGATATTACAAATGTATCTTCAGCAGGAACCGAGATAGTTTTTTCATATAATTTATCAGACTCGGAAACTTTCCTAAATCAGAGTTCAAATAATTATAGGATTTGTAGAAATAATTTGGATGAAATATTTTTTCTTTTTAAAAGTAACAATACTTTTTACTATTCTTTAATTAAAGATAAGAACTTTAGTAATCCTCAAACTCTGAGTAATATAATTGCTATACCTGATAATATTGAAAATTTAAATGTCTTTTGTGATTTTTCAAACAATTTTTATTTCTCTTGGATAAAAAATGAAACAAATATTTATATTACATCTAATAAGACTGGCATTTTTGAAACGCCTATATCATTATTTAATTCAACCATTCCTATTTCTAATCCTATTATTAAATATTACAATAATACTAAAGGATTTATGACTTTTTGCGATGAAAATTATCAAATATATTTTTTTGAATTAAATAATTTCAGTATTGAACATAATCGAATTTTTTCAAATAGTCCTTATGTTTTTCCAAACTTTGAAATTAATAATGATTCTTCAGTAACTTTATTTTGGCAAGAAATATTAAATATGGAGAATACAATTGAAAAATCTGAGAATAATGTTGTTTTAATTAATTATTTAGGTAATGGGCTATACTCCGATTTATTTTATATTTATTAATTATTTAGTTATGATAGCTTCTAAATTATGCTTAAAGATATAGCAGAGCAGAGCCGCCTCATTAGATAAAGTAGGAGAAAGTGTATTTAAAGCTCTTTTTAACTATCTTGGATGGAATATAATTTATCCAAAGTAAAGATTTATTTTTTTCTTTTTATTTTCAAATCTTTTTCAAAAAAGCCGGATGATATTAAATTCTTTTTTTGTTCGTCAAAATGAGTATAAATTTCAATTGGCTCAATCTTTTTTACTGGGTCAATTATATCTTTTCTATAATTAAGTAATCTCTTGCGAGTTAGATAAATTGAGTATTCGGATATGTCGCTTCCGATCCATCTTCTATTTAATTTATCGGCAACTAATAAAGTGGTTCCTGAACCACAAAAAAAGTCAGCTACTAAATCACCTTCATTGCTTCCAATTTTAATTATTCTTTCAAGCAAGTCGTGGTGCTTTTGTGTGGGAAACCCTGTCCACTCCTTAGAAGCAGGTTGCATACATGGTATTTTCCACACATCATCCATTTTTTTATCTTTTACAACCCTATAAATAACATGCCCACTTATGTCTTTTGCATTTTTTAAAACGCCATCAACCATTACCCTTTTTAGCTGCTTTATTGGCTTTTTACGGAGAACTCTGAGCACATTGAAAGTATAATTAGCAGATTTAGAATAAACTAGAATATCATCGTGAGCCCTCGGCAAGTTCTTCTTCCCTGCTGAATACTTATTGTAGTAATACCAAACTATACTATTGACAAATCGGTTTGCTCCGAAAATTTCGTCTAACAAAACTCGAACGTAATGACTTGCGTGCCAATCTAAGTGAATAAATAACAACCCATTTATTGATAACAATTCTCTAAATAAAACAATCCTATCACGAAGCATTTGTAAGTAAGAATCAATATCTTTGTCCCAATGATCAAAATACGCAATTGAATCGTATTGATTGCCATTTTCTTCGATTTTGATTCTGTAATTCGTTCCTGAAAAAAAGGGGGGATCAACATAAATTAAATCGATCTTTCCAGAGAAAACATTCGTTAAATAGTGAAGCACATTGAGGTTTTCCCCCCAAAATAGCATGTTTTTCCAATTATTACCTCGAAAATCTCCAATTCCCAAGTCCACGGTTTCAAAATAGTTGAGATATCTTATTTTTAAATCCTTGATATTTTCAGAAATATTTGACTTATTTTCCCAAGTTAGTTTAACCATTATCTAATCATTTGACAATTATCTTTCTCTTCAGAAGATTGAGAGATTGGATGTAATTATTGTTAAAAAGGTCATCGTGATTAACAGAAAAATAGTTATGATGATGTAAAAGACGAGATGAATGACATATACTTTTTTATTTTTATCTTCATTCAATGCTTGAGTTGAATAGAAGATCTTATTTATTATCGCAGCCGATAAACCGATGGTTAACATCACTAGTGCATTCCCTTCGTTAATTAAGGATTTAACAAATGCTGTTGCTACAAACAGAGAGGACGCACCGCCGGAAAGAAGCCCGATCACAAACACTATAATGTAATAAGCAAGA
The DNA here is from genome assembly GCA_019057795.1 of Promethearchaeota archaeon. Classification (GTDB taxonomy): domain Archaea; phylum Asgardarchaeota; class Lokiarchaeia; order Sigyniarchaeales; family SOKP01; genus SOKP01. Next base: position 2,831 of record JAHLWS010000027.1, read on the forward strand.
ATATTTATTTCAAAAAAACTTAAAACGATCGATATTATTAAACCAATTAAATAAGTTCCCGAAAAGATTAAAGCGCTTTTAATTGAGAGGGGGTTTTTGATTTTATCTAAAGTTAATTGAGTTTCTTTTTTTCTTAATACTAAAAATGACCCGATTAACCCAATAGAAGATGTAATGAGAATTGGGAACAAGGCATAAAAAAGTAAAGTAGGAGTAATCATTAAAACGATTATCATTCTAATTAGCATAGTCTGAATTACGAGCCAAACAGCTGAGGATGACGCGCCAGCTTCAGCTAATTCTACAGTTGTAGCTTCACTATGAGCAAAGCCTCCTAAAAAAGAAATATAATATAGATTTTTCTCAGATGTGCTCCTTAGTATAAAGTAACTAAAATATTTTACAGCTAAAATTATAATGAAAACTAATACTATTGGCTTAATATAAATTTCAAAAACCAGAAAATCGTCTGGAATTAAAATGTAAAGCAAGACTACGATTGCTATAAATTGAACTGTTCCTGTCCATTCAATATCTTTTAATTTCCTTATTTTATGAAATTGCTTTTTTGTAGAAAGAATAATTAAGAATATTACGGAAATGGCAATGGCAAGGAGTTCATTGTAATAACACATCGTTCCAACGATCATCGCTAATATCATTGACAGAGTAGTAGTATAACCCGGATCGTTTTCGCGAAACAATCTATAAACGCTTCCGATCAATAGAAAAACTATCATTCCTCCAAAAAACATTATAATTAACGTAAAACCTTCTGATACAGGGAGAAACTTGTCGTGTAATATAATTAAAGATGTAGAAATCATAGAAAAAAAGATGTGATCCCGGGCACCATATTGTGCGCTGACTCTTGTGCGCTCGATCCCTATAAGAAAACCACAGAAAAAAGATACGATTATTTTAAAAAATAAGATGTAAAATTCATCTGTTGATATTGTTTGTAATAAGACTAAGTAAACCATTTTTATGATATCTCCTCGAGAATTGATGAAGTAATTACGATTGTTTTAACAATTTCTTGCGAAAATGAATTTTCACAGAGATTATTTACCAGAAAAATTAATTGATAAAAGAGATTAGTTTTTATTCCTGATGTTTATTTATAATATCTTCTAACTCTTTGTCGGAAAGGAAGCCTTTGAGAGACATAAGTTCTTTGATTCCCTCAATAACCTGGGGAGCACCTTTTGATTCTTCAATATAATCCTCTAAAGATTTTACTTTGAGTTCAATCGCCTCTATTTCTTTGTTTTTTGCTTCAAGTTCATTTTTAGCTTCTATTATTTGATTTTCCTTACTGTTAATCTGGTCTGTCAATTCGTTTTTCAAACTTTCAATCTCAATATATTTATCTGAAATTGTTTGCTGTAGATCTTTTTTAACGCCCTCGATCTCTCTTTCTTTTTGTTCGTAGTCTTCCTTTAGACTCCCGACTTGCGGTTCTAATTCCTCTAATTTCTTCGCGGTTGTATCTAATTTGCTTTCGATTTCTCTTATCTTTTCTTTATCAGTTTCTAAATTTTTCTCTAAGCTTGATTTGTTTGATTTCAAATTATCAATTTCTGTTTTAAGATTGATTTTTTCTTCTTTTATTGCGCCTATTTCGCTTTTAGTTGTAGATAATTCTTGATTTTTTTCAGTTAAACTTTTTTCTTTTTCTGATAATTTTTCCTTGGTATCATTTATTTCCTTAGATAACTTCTCTATTTTTTGTTGCCTTTGTTTTAGTTTCTGTTCTAAATCATCAATTTTTGACCTAAGATCTAATAAAAAACGCCCATCTACGGGTTGCTTCTTATCAGGTTTTTCTTCTGCTTTGACCCAGTCTATTGTAATACTTCTCACGCCTTTTTTAATTTTTTTTATTGTATTATTTTATATTAATATTTTTATACTACAAGATATTTAATCTTTTCAAGTTAATATTTTAATCGTATAAATACAACTTTAAAATAGATTTCAAATTAAAATATTTATAAATTATCAAGGTATTACTCAAATTCTTTAAATATAAGTTCGAGCTCCCTATCAGCAAGAAAGCCTTTGTGCCTCATTACCTCTCTTATTCGCTCCAAAATTATAGGTGCTGCTTTAACTTCTGCAAGCTGAGTTTCGATCGATTTTATTTTTTTAATCAATTCCTCTGTTTCTTCTCGATTCTCCTTAATTATTCCTTTTAGGATATCAATTTCGTTCTTTTTTTTTTCCATTTCGGTTTTATGGTTTTCTATCTCTTTATTTTTGAAATTTAAATTTTGTTCCATATCAGCTACTTTTTCTGACGAAAACCTCAACTCACTTTCTAATCTTACAATATTTTCATTTGCTCTTAACTCTTTTTTTTTAAGTTCTTCAAGTTCTGGCTTTAATCGTGTTAATTCTATATCAACATTTAATTTATCCTCAGAAACACTGTCTAAATTCTTTTTAGCTGATGAAAACTTTTCACTAATTTTAACAAGGCTTTTTTCTCTACCAGTTAATTTATTTTGAGTTTCTTTTAAAATCTCTTTTGTATTTCTTAGATCTTCTTTGTACTTAACTAAGTCTCTTTCTAATTCATTCATTTTAGCGCGTAAATCTAATAAGACGCTACCTTCTACCTTCTGACCTTTTTGCGGCGCTAATTCAGCACGCTCCCAATCTATGCTAACTTCCGCCCACCTTTTTTATATTTAAAATGTAAATTTTTTTAAGTTTACTTATTCGTATCTTAAGTTTTTAATAAGATTTTTTCTTAATTATTGCGACCTTATATATTGTAACTCTCTTTTTCTTTTATAAAACTTTACTATAAATATTAATTATTTATAAAGGTAATTTATCTAATCAATTGGTATTACGATCTATTTGAAGTAATAAGGTTTAGAAGTTATTATATAAGTGTACCTGTGAATATTAATGGTAAAAATTAACATTGGCTGTGCTGGTTGGGATTATAAGGACTGGGTGGATTCTTTTTATCCTAAATCGCTTGAGAAATATAACCGCTTGAAATATTACTCAAAATTTTTCGATTTAATCGAAATAAATACAACTTTTTACAATGTTCCTAAATATTCGACAGTAAAGAAGTGGAACGGTCGAGTACCAGAAAAATTTAAGTATGTAATAAAAGTATGGCAGAAAATTACTCACGATTTAAAAGTTCCAAATCTTGCTTCTTTAATTTCTCAATTTTTTTATCAATTATCACCGATACAAGAAAAAACCGTTGCTTATTTATTACAATTTCCACCGTGGTTTAAATTTACGGAAAAACACCTCAAACAACTAAATTTTTTAACCAACGAGCTTCCTTCGGGAAATATGTATATCTTTGAATTTCGCGATAATTCGTGGTTCAAAAAAGAAATAATTACAGAGTTTATAGACGGTACTAAATTTATCTTAGGAACAACGTATAAACCAGGGTTAAAAGCCTACTATTTACCTAACCAGGATAGATACTATATTCGCCTCATAGGTGACCGCGAATTAACGGTGTTTAGCCACATTCAGAGAAACCAAGAGGAAAATTTAAGCGATCTTATACAAAAGGTTAACTATCTTGAGAAATCGCCTGATATTCGTGAAATCCTCATAATAGTCAATAATCACTTTATGGGGTTTGCCCCTAAATCCGTAAACTTGTTGAAAAAGAGATTTAATCTCCCTTTTTATCAATTTAATCAACAAAAAAGATTATCAGATTACTTTTAAAGTGTATGTAAGGACGATTAAAATAAAATAAAAAATTTTAAAGTAAATTCATGAATATACTTAAACCAAATCCCCAGAGTAGAATTCCTTGGACAAAAATTTTTGATGAATATATTTAAAGGTTCTCAATATTTCATCGTTCAGCTGAACAAAATAAATCCCTGAATTCGATAGTCTTAGAGGCTCTTATCTTCAAAGTTGAGAGAAATTTGCTCTAATCAGTTTCTTTTAAATACTCTCGATTTTTTAGGTTTTTTTTTTTTCTTAATCTTAAAAAAAATAGCCAACAAACTACTAATACTAATCTATAAAACTTTCAAAGTAGAGTTCTTAGTAAAGACCAACTCTTTTTCGGAAGTATAGGAGTTTTCCTTGACGACTAAATTGGTTATCGAAACACTGTCCCCGTCGCTTACCAACTTCAAGCACTCGATCGCTTCCATGCCCCAGATTTTAACCCGTATCGCAAAAGACTCGACTTCTAAAAGTAAAGAGAGTAAGAACGATTTCTCGCCCGATTTTAGCTCCAACTCTTTAAAGTCTTCTATTTTAACGGTTCCATTTACCGAACTGACGAACTTGTTTTGCAGGATAAGTTCTTTTAAGCTTTCTTTCGGAACCGTTTTATGACTTCTTTCGCTGGTTTGCTCGATATTTACTGACTTAAGCTTATCTCTCGTCCTCTGGCTAAGGTTTTTAGGGGAGAGAACTAACTTTCCTTTCCTTCCGAGGTGAACTTCGAGCTCATCGGTTTTCCCAGTTTTAGAATAACCCCCAATTACGCGAACGAGTTCGTTTACCCGAAAATACTCGTTTTTCCCCGCCTTCGCGTGGTCGTCCCATAGGACTATTTTAACGCTCTCGGTTGAGTCGCCTAACAAGAAAGAGAAAACCGCGCCCATAGAATCGTCTTTTCTCGTAAACTCTCGGCTTTGGAAAACTTCAAGAATTTTACCTAACAACACAATGTTGGTCATACCTTCTTTAAGTTCCGATGCATCGATCGTGAAATCGTCGTAGTCGATCTCTTCCTCTAGCGCTTCGTACAAATGTGGATCGATGTCAGGCGAACGGAGTTGAATACCTTTTTCCTTGGCAATAACGAACAAAATCCCTTGCTTTGACATGAATCCACCGAACTCTTCGGCTTTGTTTTGAACTTGCTTTTCTAATTCGGCTTCCGAAAAACCAGAATCTAACAATTTTTGGTACAACTCTTCTACTGAATCGCTCATTATCCTGCTACAAACAATTTTTAACTATTAAGTAAGAAAATAGACTTCGAATATTTAAAGAAAAAATTTTTACATTTGAAAGTTATCGCGAAAAGTGAAGAGATATATATCTGATGCTTGCATTATTCAACATAAAAATCTCCAAGGTAAAGATCATGTTTGAAAAGGTATTCACGTCAATCAATGACTTTTTTGATCCAAAATACGTTGATACCACTCCGATACCAAAACGAGAAAACCATCCTGATGAATTAAAGCAGAAAGTTAAAAAAACAATTCTGGACAGTGGAATGTTTGAATACGCCAAAAATTATAAAAAAATCCCAATAGTTAAGACCATTCCTTCAGTAGTGAAGTTATTTGGCGATTTAACCAAAGACGAGGAATATCTCCAACACCTTCTAAGGAATCTGAAATTTTTGGCAGAAAATGAAGATTTTTGGATTAAGAAAAAACCATATTTCAATTATTTGTTGTTTTCAAGCGTTAATCAGCCGTTTAATTCGCTCGCAAAAAACTTCCTAAGTCTCACATTTTTCACGGAATATCTTAATTTCATCGAAGAAAAAATTAGCGTTAACGAAATAATTAGTTCTCTTAACTTCATTAACGAAGAGAAAGATAAAATGAAAGAAGTTTGGTTGAGAAAACCAATGAGTGAATTAATGAAGCTTCAAAAATGGATGTTTTTCGAAAAGGTCAAGAAAAGTTCTAAGGGCCAGTTTAGAATGTACTTTAACGATTGGGCGCTAAAGAATTCGCAAATTATCGAATACACCGTTAAAGCGATCTTTAAATTGTTCTTACAGTTGGATTTACTAAGCAAAGGCGTGAGGGAAGAAGATATCAAGGAGTTGCTTAAAACGAATTATACTTTTGGAAAAATGATACAATCCTTCGATCCGGATAGTAAATTAAAGAATGTAGCGAGGTTACGAATTTATCGAAACGCAGCATTTCATCCTGGGGTAGAGTTCGTTTACAACCAAAGAGAAAACACGAGAAAACTAGTATTTGAAGATTATTACGGCAAAATTGAAGTGGATATCGAGGGATTTATCGCGGATTTTAGAAAATTAATGGTTTTCATCGCAACAATCAACTATCTGGTGGCAAATACGCTCTTTAAAGCGGAACACGATGGACAAAACGTATTTCAAGTGAACTATGAATACGCAAAGATTAACGGGATGAGAAAATTTTGGACTTGGCATATGAGAGAAAGGGAAACAAATGGATATATTAAATATTTTCTTTAAGAGGAAATCTCTTACTCACGCGCTATTTATTGTATCTTTTGTCCATTTCAAAAATGAAGAAATCAAATTTAACGATATCTTCGGTATATGTTTGCTGGAACTTTTTCATGATTGTCCGAAGTCTGCGTTTCTTTCGCGATATTTTCCACGAGAAAGTAGCTTAACTTTACAAGCTTACCGCTGTTATCTAACAAGCTCTCGCACCTAAAAAAATATTCCAAAATCTCTTTTTTTACTAAAAAGCTCTCGGAAAGACCGCTCTGGAGGCCTGTCCCTCGTACCAGAGCTACCGCTTGATTAACAGTTCCAGCCATTGATAGTTGTCCTTACAATTTTTTTTTATGATCAAAAGAAATAAACCGCTGTTAGTTTATAAAGAAAAATTAGTGGTTGGGTACAAAATTCAGTGATAATGAGTATTGTTAAGCGTTGTTATTTCCACCTTAATCTTTTATGTAAAATAGTTTCGAATTTATAGTCAAAAATAAATCTAAGATGAATTTATAAGAAAAAGCACTTTCGTTCAATATCTCGTAAGGAACTTGTAGGAAAGTAATAGAAATCTTCTTCTGCCTTTAGTAAATTTGATATCTCTTTATATCGTGTTCGTAGTGTTGCTTCAGTTATTTTTGCAATTTTTGATATTTCTTTCTGACTTCTCGACTCACCCTGTATTTTACATGCAACATATAACGCCCCTGATGCAAATCCTAAAGGACTTTTTCCTATCATCATTCCTTTCTTTTGTGCTAATTCAATTATTTTTATTGCAAGTGATTGAACCTCACCTGAAAGTTTTAACTCTGAACAAAAATAAGAAATAAAATCTTTTGGAGATGATGGGTGTAATTTAATATTAAGCTCATATTGGATTAACCTAATATATCGTGCAATTGTTTTCTTTTTAATTGTAATAATTCCATTAAAGGACTCTAGAGTTATAGGAATTTTATTCGTTCTACACGCAATAAAAATGGAAGCAATAATTATTCCCTTTATTGTTCTTCCTTTTGAAAGTCCCTTTGAGAGCGTTTTTCTATAAATATATGCTGCGGATTCCTTTAAGGCCTTAGATAAACCAAGTTGAGAAGTAATTTGGTCTAACTCAATCATAGCAATATTTAAATTACGATCATTTGATTTAGTTGTTTTCGTTCTTTCTTGCCATTTTCTTAATCGATAAATGTCAGCTCTCATATTTGGAGTTAATGAAATTCCAAAAGCATCTTTGTTTTCTTTTGCAATTACCGTTGTCAACCCTTTATCAAAGTGATCTAATCTTGATCTCGGTCCAACCCTAGTCCGTTTTTTATATTCTTCTGGGGAAAACGAACGCCATTCCGCACGGGAATCAATGATATTTTGCTCTACAACAATACCACATTTCTTACAAATAGTTTCTCCACGGGTGCTATCTGTTATTAAAAATCCTTTTCCGCAATTAGGGCAAATTTCGTCTCTATTTTGAATCATCTTCTTAAGTACTAAGCTAAATCTAATACCATAATGTTTGAAAAACGAGACTTAAGAAATGGTTTATAATTTTGTATAAAAAGTCCGAAATTTTATAGATATATTATGTTTTTTATTTATTTTTGTTCTAAAGGTTATTTTTAATTTCCCTTCATGGAAATAAAATTTGTTCCAAAACAAAAAAAAGTTAGGTAATATAATTCTAATCTAAATCTCTATATTGCAATCCCTTTTCCAGTCGCCCCAGAATTGTTCTAACTTCTGAAGCCCGATTTTGCTAATCGAGGCTAAGTCGTGAAAGAATTCGACTAAAACTTTGTTGGATATCTTATTATATTTAGTAAAAACTTCAAATATCTGCTTATAGATCTTCAGATAACGCCAAAATGTTTCTTTGTCAAGTTTTTCGTGTTTTGTTAGTTTTTGGATAGATTTACATTTAAATAAATTAACCCCTTTCAATGAATCCCAAGTATCAGATTGAGGATTATAGGTAAAAAGAGAATCGATACTCCCATCAGAATTAATTTCACCAATTTCAATTATCCTTCTCGCACTGGAGTTAGAATCTTTTCTCATTAGGATTACTAAGTCTAAATCGTTAAAGCAAGAAGGATCAATTTTAACTAATTTTTGTAAAAAAAGAAAAAATAGATTATTTTAAAGAATTATTAATTTCATCCAAGAGAGAATCAAAATCTACTAATTTATTTTTTAACTCGTTAAGACTTAATTGAAAATCTCCTATAGCTTTTTTAACCTGCTCATTTAAATATTCTTCCCTTTTTAATAAATCTCTTAGCATTTTGTTTGAATTTTCTAAGTATGATTCGAAATCTTTTTGACGAAGAGCTTTTTTCATTAATAAATTTATATCTTCAGTTATTTTTTTCAATCTTTCTCCTTGATAGAGAATTCTATTCATCATAAATATTGATCGAACATCTAGGTACTCCCCAAATGTTTTATTATGGTTAATTATTATATTTTTTAGCGTTTTCAAGGCATTGATTAGAGATAAAACAATTTCTTTATTCATTTTCATCTCCTTTTTCTTCTTATTTTTATAAAAAAGGTTTCCACTCTCCTATATTCATTATTTCTTCTTTATTTACAATCTGAACAGGATGACCAGAATGTAATGAATCGAATTTATCCAATTTTTCTTTATTGATATAATTATCCTCAAGAATAGGTACATATTCATGACATTTGAAACATACTTTTAGCCTTATTTAAGTCACTTCCTTTCCTTATGTTAACACCTGTTAAAAAAATCCTTTTTAAATCTATAACATATTTTTAAATAATTACTATTCTCCTTTCCCTTCTTCCTTTTCTTCCTCTTTCTTAAATATTTTTAATCACCTTTATTTCTAATTTTTTTAATAAATTTGATAACTTCTTTTTTAATGATTCAAAAATTTTTTCTATCAATTTTCAATTTCTTCAATAAATTTAAAGAATAAACCGATTCCTACAATTTTAAATGTATCTTGCACATTAATATTGCGTAATGCAGAAATTTCAATAAAAGAACATCTAAGTTCTTCTGCTTTTTTTAAACCTTCTTCTTTTAAAACTTCTCTTTTATCCGCTAGATCAATTTTATTTCCAATAAGAACGAATGGAATATTTCCTAACTCCTTTCGAGCATCTTTAAACCAAAAATTAATCGCGTCATCAAATGTATCCCTCTTAGTAACGTCATAAACTATAAATGTACAATTAGCTCCTTTATAATAATTATGTCTAAAACGTTTGAAAAATTTTTGACCTGCTAAATCATATATTAGAAACTTTATTATATCATCTTTAAAACCTAGGACATAATATTGTTGTGTAGAAATTGATATTCCTAATGTGGAACGATAATCTATGGTTTGTTCTTTTTTTAAAAAGCGATTCACTAAAGTAGTTTTTCCTACTGTTGCTGAGCCTAAAATAATTAATTTAAATTGTTTTTGTATTTTTTTGCATCTTTTAATTTGATATTTTGTCGTTACACCCTCAATTATTTGATTTGATTCATTTATGGAATAATTATCTAATCCTAATGAAATATCATCATAAATACTTAAATCTGGAACGTCTAAAGAATTATATTTGAAATCAAAACTCTCTTCAAGCAATTGAGCGATTTTTTCACAAATTAAATAAGCTACTGGAAATAATTTATTTAAATTGGTCTCATAATTACAAACCAATAGTAAGATTGCTTCAGAACCCACTTCAAGATAAATTAATCTATGATCTAAAGTTTCAAAAGACCCACTTCCGAAATGTCCTATTTTATATTCTAACCTAATTTTATCCAGTAAATTTTCGACAAGAGTTGTGAGAGCTCCATATACATCATCAATTTCTTCTCTATCACTACTTTTATTTTCTAACCTACCATATTTTGATATTAATAGTCCTTGATTCGAATATAAAAAGGCTATTTCTATATCCTCTCGTGATTCTGCAAAATTTTTTAGTAGAATTCGAATATTTTCTTCTTTCAACATAATTTTGGATAATTTAAGGATAAAATTAATCTTTATTTCCATTTCTTTTTTGTTTACCTTAATTTTTTTGATTTTTTCTTTAAAATATTTTGTTTAGTTTTATTAAAATAATCTTCATGTTTCATTATGGATCTCGTTAAAAATTCAAAAATCTTATCGACATTTTCTCCAGTTTTAGAGGAGCATTCGAAATTCTTAACGATTTTATATTTTTTTGAGATTTTCTTAGCGTATTTTCTGGATATCATTCGTTCTTTATGGAGGTCTAACTTTCCACCAACCATTAATAGAGGAACTTTCTTCTTATCGTTAGATAAACTGTCATTGAATAATGTTAACCATTTTTCTCCGTTATTTATACTGGAATAATTAGTGATATCATACATAAAAATACCTCCTGATACGTCCCTCATAAAAATGGGGAAAATAAATTGAAATTGAGGATCACTTCTAAGATTCCAAATTTGAAGTATAATTTTAGAAGAATTTATTGTTAAATTTTTTATCGCAATATCTATGCATACTGGTGGCTTTGCTTTCTTTTTTTGAATACCTGCTTGGGGTAACGAAGTTTTTCCAACATTTCTATCTCCAAAAAGACATATTTTGTAGATTAACTCCTTGCTCGTTTCTTACACCTTTTGTTTTGAGTGCATTCAGTAATTTAGCTAAAATTTATTATTCGTATAGAGCTTTCTATAAACTCATCGATATAATAATCATACCGACAAAATTTTTAATTTTTAATTTTTAATTGAGGAAATTTATATTGTTCCTTATAAAACTCCTTATAAGGACAATAAAATAGTTTTACTAATCTAATTTAAATCTTCATTTTTTAGTCTTTTTCTTTAAATAATCGTATAAATCTTAGAATAGAGCAGCAACTTTATTTTTTTTTGAA
>JAHLWS010000028.1 GCA_019057795.1 Promethearchaeota archaeon
AAGCCACGACCCAGAAGTAGTAAAAAATTATAAAACCGACCCTTTAGTCAACGCAGATAAAATTACCGCAAGATTAGGATATGAAATGGTAAAAAATTTCAAAAATCTCAAGGCAGTTGTAAGCAATTTTAAAATTAACTTGCTGGTTCAGTGCGGCTCAGAAGATAAATTAATTAAAGGAAGCGACGAACTTGATAACCTGTTTAAAATGCATGACAAAACCATTAAAATTTATGAAGGCTTATACCATGAAGTATATAATGAAATCGAAAAAGATAGAAGAATAGTATTAAATGACCTTAGAGATTGGCTAAATAGCCATATTTAAATTATAATATTCTATGGAGAATGCGCTGTAGCAAAATGCTGTTATGATAAAGGATATATTCATTGCGGTTTTTGCCCAGATCTACCTTGTACGGAGCTTCAACAAGCATTCGATCATCCTGAACATGGTGATCATGGTGAAAGATTGGTTAATCTGAAGAACTGGGCCAAGGGGGATGAAACTATTCTAAGATTGAGGACATTTCCTAAGAAAGTATAGCTAGGGCATAATAATAAAAAGAAGTAAGATAAGAATGGGCATAAATTATTATCTGAAAAGCTAAGATTAGTAAATTTTATTTCGTGAAACGGTTATTGTTTAATTACCTATATCCACAATTAATCCTTGTAACTGAATAAAACTGTTAAAGATCTTTCTCTTCGAATAATTTTTTAGATCTCTCTAACTCCTCTTCCATTTCTGAGTTTGATAAAGGAGGAGCCTGTATTTTTTCACGTTCAACATATTCCATCATTTTATAGATAGAAACTTTAGCAAGAACCGCTGCCTCAGCGAGACTTGCAAGTCCCTTTCGGTATTTTTCGCTTACTTCTTTTAATCTATACTCTTCGATTTGAGTTAGCAAGAATTTTCTTATAAGCGATGAACGGTCAATTCGTTCTTTTTTACTTATTTGATTTAATTCTTCGATTTCCTTTTCATCTAATCTTGTTGAAACTACATCTGTCATTTCTTAATCCTCTTCAATATTTTGAATTTTTTGCAAATAGAATAAAACGGATTTTGGTTTTGTCGCATATATAGATTCTAACTTATTTAAAATTTCTAAGAACTGCAGTTTAGCAATATTATTTCTTTGAAATTTAAGGTAAAAAAATGAATCAATTCTAATTGCTTCTAAATTAGCTTGGTGAAATTTACGATACGCTCTATCATCTGATGTTATACAAATACCTTCTTCTTTAGCTAAGATGTAACAGCTAGTCTCTCCCGGATCAACAAAACGAAATAGTTCGTTAGAAACATCTATTGAAATAACGGGGATATGGAATTCATTTAATAATGATTCTGCTTCAAATGCATCAGGATATTGGTGTTCCTTACCTTCAATGATTACTTCTTGGAAAACATTGGAATCTATTACAACTGGATGTGTCACCACATGCATAAATGTTTTGAATATTTTTGCCTTTACTAAATAGATAAGGGTACAAGCATCTAAAATCCATCTCATTATTATTCATATACAATCACATGCTTATATATCTTACGATTGTATACAATAATTTTTTGTAAAGTAAGCTAAATAACCATTAAAAACTTCTCTATTTAAAATTCGCCAAAGAGTTAAATTATAAATAAGACCTAAGACTGTATTGAAGTGATTAATCTTGAGTGAAATCGCTATTGTTTTTATATTTGGAGGCATTATCTTTGTTGTTATTTTCTTAATTATTTATTGGGTTATAGAAAAGATTTTAAAATCTATTAAAAAAAAATACATTCCTAAAATTGCGACTAGTTTCAAATGCATGGATGGACATATAGTAAGATCAAAAGGCGAATTAATAATTGATAACCATCTCCATCGCCTTGGCATCGAACATGAATACGAAAATACCATACGAGTACGTGGCCAGCCGATCAAATATGATTGGTTTCTTCCAAAATATAAGATTTATATCGAATATTGGGGGTATTACGGGAAAAATTACATGAAAAGAAAAGAAGAAAAACTCAACCTTTATCGAAAAGGGAAGTTAGAGTTAATCTCAATCGAAGATATTATGTTAAAAGATATTTATACCAATCTCGAAAAGGAATTGAATAGATTTATAAAAAAGGATACTAAGAAAAGACACTGTCCTAATTGCGGAATAGAATTAGATAAAAGATTTTAAGAAATTTATTATAAAATTCATAAATTCCTAATGAAAACTGCGTGAGTCTATTGGAGATAAATGTACATGGGCACGAACTATGGGGCGCTATTGACGAAGTATTAAGCGCTTTAGAAGAATGCAAATTAAATGGCGATGGGGAAATCATTATCATCCACGGTTATAAGCACGGGCAAGTTCTAAAGAATTACTTTAGATCGAATAAATTTTTAGCAGAAATGGCCCGTGAAGGATTCCGATTAAAAATGAAAGACATTTCTGATCCTGTCATATCGTCCTTTGTAATTTTACAATCGCAAATTAATGTCATCGTATGTATTTTTCATAATACCAAGGTTTATTAAATTTAAAAATATATCTTACATGCTTGAACAGAGATATTTCAAGGTTTCAAGTATAAAATTAAAATTTGGTGAAAGTATGTCTAATAGAAATTATGGCAATAGAACGATGC
>JAHLWS010000029.1 GCA_019057795.1 Promethearchaeota archaeon
AGTATTGGTATGAGTATTGCAATGAAGTATAAGGTTGAAAAGCTGTATTATCTTCAATTGTGGGGTCGAGAATATCAAAATCAACCATATATTAAGATTCCTTTAACAAATCAGAAATTAATAAACATTATGGAGTTAACATTAAAACATGGATAGTAAAATTTCAGAGTTTATTTTGAAGCTAGAAGAATTACCAATTTTTTTAAATGTTCTATATTTAAAAGCTAACGAATGGTTTTATATTTACCCATATTTAATAGAGGAGAACACTTTCAGTGTCACTTTAGAAAAGAAAGTAACAATAACTCGGCTAATAAACAAACTTAGATATCAAGATATAATAACCGAAAAACAATTATCAGATTTTCCAAATATTGTGCCAAAATTTGAAGTTTTACGAGGAATCTTAATTGCCTCTGGTTTCTTGAAGATGAAGAACTGGTCAACTATTCTGGAAGAATTAGGAAAAATTAAAAAAACCAATCCATTGAAAGGAGAACGACAGACTTTCATAGGGTTGGATACTAATTGTTTCATAGATAGAATTTATTCTGTATTAGAACATTCCTATAAAAAAGATATTTCAGATTTTTATTTCGTATTATCAAGAATAATTAGAAATGAATTAATGTCAATGAAAACCATATCTGGCAACCAATTAAACGATCTTAGAGATAGATATACGGAAAATCATGAGATTATTCAAGAATTTTGGAACGGAGACACTCTTTATACGCGAACTCGTCATCTTGGTTTAGTAGAATGTAATAAATTTAGAAAACAATCTAAATATTTAATTAATGATGGTCTAGACATAAATAAATCAAGAGAAATGGATTATCAAATAATTGAGGATTTTAGAAACCAAATATTAAAGCAAGGATATAATTTGCTCCTCTTAAGTTCTGATAAGCAATTTGCTGACCAAGCACGACAACCAGGTATTAATAGCATATATCTTGAAAGGTTACCGCTGAAAGATATGCCAAGGCAATTCTCTGGAACTTGGCCCATGTTATGTGATTTTCTTTATCTTAATAGCGTATATTTTGGAGCAATACATCTTATTTGCAATAAACATAAAATAAAAATGTTTGGAATATGGAGGGGCAAACAAGCAACAGAATGGGACTCTGAATCGGTTAAAATTTGGGTAGGAAGCGAAGATCTCTCAAATTTACTCGACCAACAACTAACTCTTGTAAGGACATGAATAAGCATCTATCGTTTGATGTTAGCATGAAAGTCTTTTTTTATCATTTGCGACTAGTACGTTGCGCTTTTATGCTTGAATAAAATAATGAGATAAGAAAATCATCTAATTTTCAATCTTATTTTTAAAATTTTTTAAATAATTGTTAGGGACGTTAGCCTCGCCCATTTCTATATTTTTATTTTTCCCATGGTAATCAGAACCACCTGATCTGATCAAATTGTAATCATCAGCTAATTTTCTATAATATTGAGGAAAATAATCTTGCGCCCATTCTGCCTTGCCTGTATTAACAAACGGTCTATTCTTGGCATAAGTATATTCAATTTCAATTCCTTTTATTCCAGCCGCAACGCAAAATGTTACGAATTTTCGCCTATTAGAGACATTATATATTCCTGGATGCGCGATTATTGGAATTCCCCCAGAAGTCTCTATTAATTCAATGGCATTTTCAAAACTTAGCCTAAATTCACGAAAAACATAAGCTTCTCCTCCAAGCCCAATCATTTTAAATAAATCATCTTTTGATTTTTCTTTCAGAATATCTGGGTTGTTTTTTGTTAAAACTTTAACTATATGGGGGCGTCCTATCGAATTATTTCCTGCTACAACTTTTACTTCTTCAAATGTTATTTTATATCCAAATTCTTCTCTTAATCGTTTACAGATCAACTTTTTTTGTTCGATTCTTCCTTCTATTTGTTTTTTAAGAATATTACTTAAATGTAATGAGGTGTAATCTAAATTTAAACCGAGTATGTGCACATCTTCTATTTCTCTCTTAGGTTCATGTTTAATAGATATTTCAATTCCAGGAATAAGCGTGATATCCTTCCCATCACCATAGGATAAAAATTCTTTTATACCATTAATGGTATCATGGTCCGTTAATGCAATTGCTTTTAATTTAAGTGCTAAGGCGAGATCAATTAACTCCGAAGGTGAATCAGAACCATCGGAATAGGTTGAATGTAAATGGAGATCAATCATGATAATTTCACAACTCAATTATTTAATAGAAATTATGGAGTTATATCCAAATCCTAAAGATGTGCGAACTCCAATACCCGTAAATTCTGATAAGTAAACAAGTTTCCACATTAGAGTTCTCTCAAACGAGTTCCCTACAATTTTAAATGTGATATTTCCTACTTGGCCTTCTAAAGTAATGACTTTATTTTTATCAATCGTGTTTGATATATAACCTCGTCTTTTCTGAGTGTAGTCTTGAACGATTCTTAGATATGGATATAGTTCTTCTGCTTCCAAGTTTACTATCCCGAGTTGTTTAAACTTTTCACATTGGTAATTGAGAAATGTTTCGGCAGTAAATTTATCAAGAGTTCTTTTTCTGGCATTATAAAAAAATGTTGGCGTTTCTAATTTTACTGTAATTGTATCAATAGATTGAGGGACTTTATTTAAATTTCCGTGTTCAAATTCCACCCTTTCAATTATGAGTTTTAAACTGCCAATTTCGAGAGATTCTTTTTCATTCACATATATTTTTATAAGCTCATGAATGTCGGAGTCAATAGTTTTAATATTGATATATCCCCTTTGGCCTCGCCTAATATGTGTAAAACCCCTTCTCTCGGATTCTGGCTGTTTAAAATAAAATCTTAAATAAGAAAATGACCATGGTTTAACAAGTGTCGATTTATGATATTGATACATAATTTTTGGGTTTACTTGTGATAGGAGATTATAGAACGTTCCTTGTACTTTTGAATGATTCGTTAAAGGAATATCTGCATCATTTTGTGTAATAAGAATGAGTTTGCAGTTAACTGGTGTTATTTTTTTTCTAAGCTTTGTTCTTGTTTCATAATCCAATTTTTCATCACTCTATAATTATTATTTTTTTTGAATAAAAGTACGAATTTTTTTACCTTTCATATTTCATTTTTTTCATGAACTAACAAATATTCAATTATATTCAAAATTCAGTAAACCCCTTGTTAAGAGCGAACTAAAAAGTTGAATCTCTTGTACATCCTTAGCTGTATATTTAAATTTAATTTTATTATTCATAAAATCAATAGTTAAAGAATTGGAATTAAAAATTTTTTCTTTAAAGATCAGTTCTGAATCTATATTAGTATCTTGTAATATGAATTTATAATTCTCAAATAAATTATTTGGATTAAAAATAAAATCAAAAGTTGTAGGTTTTATTAAGACTGGGTTTTTTTCTAAATTTAATTTTGATGTGAATTTTGGAAACGTCTTATAATTAAATAAGGGATGAAACAAGTATAAAGTATACTTTAATTCCTTATTTTGAATGGTATCTATAAAATCTTTCTCATTAAAGTCAATAATTGAATTAAAATAATTTTGCCATAGAAAATTATTATGTGAAAGTATCTTCATTTGAGTATTTGAGTAAGGTGTCTCAAAATGAAATCCTTTTATTTTTAAATTAAAAACATTTGATTCTAGTATGGATTGGATAATATTTTGGAGAAGTATTAATTTTGGAACCAATTCCACAGCGTCATTATATAGAACCCATAAGAAATGGATAAGTTTGAATCGTTTTGAGACAGAATAATAAGCTTTGATATTTTGCTGTAATATTGAACTAATTAAGCTACACGCAGAACCCTCTTTTACACATCTTAAACACGACTTAAAATTTGGGCATAAATTAATTGTTTTTAGCGAAGTTTCAAACTCTTTATTTAAAACCCTTAATATATGCTCAAGAAAATATTGATTAATGCTTTTCTCTTCAGTCAATATTTCATATGAGGTAATAAATTTTAAGAATTTTATTTAAACTCTCCTCAAAATTAAATATTATGATTAAAAAATATTTCTAGTTCAGCTTAAAATAATCCGTATAATTTTTAGCTTCCACATCATCAGGAAACAGAAAATCTTCTTTAGATTTTAATTCTTTAACTGTGGTCTTCTCTAATACGAACCTACCCATTCCAGTAGACTTTTTGCCACCAAAAGAAACAAATCCTAAATTAATCATGTGAAAAAGCGCTTGTAGTAATTCAAATTCTTTTTGTTTGGTCTCTTGTGTGATGTTATTTATAATTATTTTAAATTCGAATTTTACTCCTGGTTGTAGAGTCTCTATAAAAAATAATGACCCATCCCGAGAAACTTGCTTCTCTCGATCGATCGCTATCCCGGGCTTTAAACCCGAATGCAATTCTTTGATTGTATCTTCTACTGGAAAAGCATCAGAAATTATTATATGAGATGCCAAATCATTCCCTCCGAAAATACTACATACTACACAAGGGTCTTTAAACACTTTTTTTTCTTGTTCTACTGTGCAATATTTCTTTGGATATTCTTCACATATGTACTCTTTTTTGCTTTGTTTATTACCTAAGGATTTAGCAAATGCTTCTACTGCTGAACGAAAATTTCCTTTTATAGTGCTACTAGGAATATACGGTAAATTTAATGAGGTTCGTAAAATGGCGCTTTCAGGTGAAAAATTAATGTCACTGCCCCCAATTCCAATATGCATTTGTGTTGTTAATTTAATAACACCTTCAATAATTATTCGGTTCTTAATAATTGCCAAATCAGCACTTGACACATCTTCAATTGATTTGTATGTTTTACTCATATTTTTTTTATCTCCTCCGACATTGGAAAATAAATTAAATTATATCCTAACTCTGAATAGTGGTTTAATCCGACAAATTCCATATAAGCAAGGGCTTCAATTATAGTTTCGTCTAAATCTTGATTAATTTTAAATTTATATAAGGATCCTGGGACTGCAGCTGTTATATGTGGTTTTGGTTGTTGAGTTTTATAGCTCCATCCTCCAAGTAGTTCTACATCTCCTAACGATTCTTTTAATTGAAATCTATTTTCTAAATTTGAAAGTTTAAGATTCATTTTAGTATTGACATAGTTTAACGCAGAATTTAAATCGATTTCAGGATTTGATATGATATTTTCATTGAGTTTTTCTAAGGCAAAAATATGGGTTTTTGCAGCAAGAACAAGTGAGTTCAGTTGACTCATCTCATTTAGCGTTTTTTTATTTTTTTTTATTTTTTCATGAATATCAAGCGGTTTTAAATCTATTCGTACTTTTCCAAATCCTCGAGATTTAGCTCTCCCTAATCGCAGGAAATTAATATTATTTAAATTATTAAGAACAGGATCATTACGTTCGAATACCAGATAACTCTCAAAAATTGAACCTCGTTGTATATACCTATAATTAAATAAATATCCGGTAAGACTACTGTTTTTTGCATAATTAATACTTGTAGAAGTTGTTAACCCTATTTCAGGATTCTTTTTCATATAATTGCATGATTTGCAATAATTTCCTCCGACAAGATCCATTGTGGTTTTTCGCTTGCATACTGGATTTTGACAGGTAGCTCGTATATAAGGTTCTTCTTCAATTAACCACTCTTTAAGGTAATTAACACATTTTTTATCAGATTCACATCTTTTACATTGTTTAATTAAAGGATGGGTTGGTACTAAATCAGGATTTTGGCATTCTTTTTCATCTCCTTCATTATTTTCATCTTTCAGAAAAAGCCCGTTAGAAAGAGTAAATACATTTTGATAAAAGAATTGATAAAATTGACACTCTTCTTTTTTAACACATATTTCACAGTGCCCCCATAGTTCGCTTGTATCTTCAATTTGACATAACTTTGGTAATAATTCTGTTGCAATTCCTCCCCTTAATGTGATAGAGGGTATATAATCTAAAGTTTTATATAAATTATGATCTGGTGCGGTAAAACCTACTAATAATGGTGCTTCGAGAATAATTTTTACTCTAAAAAAGTTTAACTCAGTCATTAAATCCCATCTTTTTTAATAATTTTAATATTATATCATTATCTTGGGAAAACCCTTCAACTTTATTTATTTCAATGTCAATTAGCCCATTACCATTTCCAAAACTGCAAAATTTTAAATTATTTAAGGCAAAAATGATCAATAACTCTTCATTCTGAGCTAATTTTTTAGCTTCAAAGAAGGATTTAAATGAGATATTAGGAGGGATCTGTTCTTTGATAAACAAGCTCCCTCTTTTTGCCTTTCCCGAATCTCTTTCGATACTTGTTTGAGTAAAATACTGCAAATCAATACGACCCTCAGAAGTAGGAAAAAAATCTTCACAAAATATTTTTGATGGTTTATTATTGGCACCAAAAACTTTACATATTATACAACCCTTACAAGAACTTAATTTATCAGTATGTACAGATTTACAGTAGTGCTCATCACCTACGATAAAGTGTGCGATTTGAACAGCACTTGATCGTAATAAACCTTTAAAAGTAGTTGCAGGAATGCAAATCCTTTCTTTGCGATTAAATTTACGTCTTAATTGAATAATATCTGCAGACTGGAGAAATTGATTCTTACCAGCACCAATTGTTAAATGGGTTTTTGAAATTAAGTTAAGATTCATCTTTAAATTTATCATAATAAGCCTCCTGATAAGAATTTTAATAATTCTAAAGAATCAAAAAGTAAGAAATCCTCTTTCTTCCCCTCTAGAAAGGAACTACCAATTAAATTGAAAAGCTTAATATAGGATGTTTTTCCTAATAATTCTTTTTGCCTTCCTGTTTGGTATAACACAAATGAAAGAGCCATCTGCTTTTCCTTGGCAAAATTTTTCGGATTAAATGAGAAAAATGCAGAAACTCGTTTACTTCTATTTCTTAAATCTTTTAAAACAGATGGTTTGGAATCATTTTTGTCGTAAACTAACTTAATCTCCTCATTTACAAAATGATACAAGCTATCATAATTCTCCTCTAAAGTGAATTTTAACTGGTAGTCTTTTCCAATAATGTTGTTTATTACATATTGAATATCTTCTACCTCTTGAATACTTATTCCATTTTGTACGCTAATTTTAAACGGGCGTCTTGAAAAAACTCTCCTTGGATCTTTAGAATCTTTATCTTTTTTTACAAAATTGGGAACAGTTAACCCAGAAGAAAAACTTTGAAAATCGATAACTCCCATTTCGTTATCTTCGCATAGTCTCCCCTCCTTTTTCGCATTCTTTAATAACAATCTTGATGTAGTTATTGCTGACCAGATTGGAAATTTATTGGGACAGAGAAAAATTCCGGTAGATAAGGTACATTTTGTTCCCATTTTTTTATAAAATTCCTTGGTTAAGGTGAGTGCGACAGGAATTGCTAAATATGCGGGGAGTAGTAATAAGATGTCATCTCCTCCAGAATAAATTTTTCCGATATCAAAACGCGCATAATCAAATTCATGATTATAAATGCTTTTAATCTTATTTTCTCCTATAATTGTCTCAAGGATTTCTCTAACTGAATTGGAGATTCTAGTTATTCGAGAATATAAATCTGAAAGGGAGATTGATTTAGCGATAAATTCAGCCATTAAATTTCCATCTGCATTTAATATTGCTAATTTGTGAGGTTTGGGTACGTTTTCCTTTGAAATATCCTCTAATCGGACTCCGGAAATAAATTCCATAAGATTTTGAGAGATATCTTTATAAATATTTTTCCAAATACCTTCTTGAAGACTTAATTTACGAACATCAGGATCTGGTAATTTAAATTTGTATAAACATGGTTTACAATAATATTTTAACTCCGTATCAGAAAAGGGTATTATTTCTGTTGCGATTTTACTTCCACAAGAATCACATAACCTAGAACTTCCGAAGAGCACATTTTTTTTTTCTTTTTTACTTAAATCGTTCTTTTTTGCCCCTATTTTAATCGCTAGTTTTGAATATAAATCTCCAAACGAATCCTCAAATTTTTGTTCTTTTTCGTCCACCTCATCAAAGAAATAAATATAATCTGTGGTCATCCATAGTCCTTCGTGCATAGCTTCGTAGAATATTGATTCAATAATACTTGCGATTTCTTGAACTTGGGATCCTGGACAAAACAAAATAATATTTCCTCCACTACTGTAGATTATTTGTTCAGGATATAACCTCTTATCTTTGATTAGTTTAGTAACTAACACGTTAGAAAGGACATGGTCGAGAAGTTTACTTGCATTTCTTAATTCTTCTAACTTATGAACATGGTCCGTATATTCATGTATGTGTCTAACATCTCCACGTAGTAAGGCGATAGTTCCATTTTTCTTATAATTTAATTTTACGGGTGGTTGATTTAATAACGCTTTCTCATAACCGCTTACAAATTGTTGGGTTAGTCTTTTAATCTCGTGCTCGTTAGTTTCCCAGAAATCATTGTTATCAAAATTTTCAATTATATTTTTTTCATTAGACAAAATATTTTTAGTTAGTTTCAAAAGTTGCTCTGAGGCTAACGATAATCTGCTTCCAAACCTTACGTAACGCGAAAGATTAGAAGAATTGTCATCTTGAATTCCTCTAATTACATCAATTATTGTATTAAAAATCTCTTCAGAAAATAAGTTAGTAAAGTGTTTTTCAAATAATTCAATACTGTGATCAATTGAATTAAAGCGGGATAAAGGTTTTCCTATTGCGTGGAAAAATGAACTAGTCCTTACGCATTGCATTTGAAGTTCAGAAATGTTTTCTGAGTCTTTTTTTTGCTTCGCTATACATACAGCTAATGCTGAAGTTGCAATTAGATGGATTAATAAAGACGAGGTATTTAATCCTGGACGATCATCAGCTGGAAATGTATTATAAAATTTTTCAGATAGCGTAAAAAATGTCTCACATTCTGATTTAATGCTCTCGGAAAAATTGTTAAAATTGGTCTCTAACCAATTAATTACCATTTCATTCCAATATTGTGATAATCCTCCAAATGTAAGCAGCACGAATAAGTCGTTAGCTTTCTCTAACTGGTTTACATTTTTAATTCCACCTTCGAAGAACAAGAGGAAAATCCTATTTAAAATACTTAAATATTCATCCACAAAACCTATATCATTAGTAATATCTCTAACATCTTCAAACTTACCGATATTGGCTTCTTCATAATAATTTGGAATTAAAAAGCCACGAATATAGCTTTTTCTTGGTTTGTTATTCAAAAATTTTCAACTCTAAATGCGATTGGTTTAAAATATTATAAATTCTGAACTC
This sequence comes from Promethearchaeota archaeon, assembly GCA_019057795.1. Classification (GTDB taxonomy): domain Archaea; phylum Asgardarchaeota; class Lokiarchaeia; order Sigyniarchaeales; family SOKP01; genus SOKP01. The sequence goes on from JAHLWS010000029.1 coordinate 9,276, forward strand.
GAACTTAATTTATCGTGGAGATATATTCTTGCTTTCCCCTTTATTTTATGTTGTATAATTAACGAATTACTTAATTTGTTAAATTCCCAAGAGAAATACTTTTCAGTACTATTAATAAAACAATAGCCGAATCTTGAACCTTTGATTAATTTTTTAAAATTGTCGTCTATTTGAGGTTGCTTTAAGTATGTTTCTGTTAAGTCGTCCTCTATCAAAATGATACTAATACCTAAACTCGAAACCTGTTCAATTTTTTCTATTAAACTATTTATCCCATTAGTTTCCACTTTTCATATCCCCTTATACCTTAAGTTGTAGGTTCATTAAAATTTCTTATAATACTGCTAAAATTCTTATTAATTCCCTCTTTTATACTACTAATAAACATACTAACATTGAGATCCTTCTCATTGAAACCAAGATTATCATAAGTAAATTTCATTACTTTTTTAATGCCCAATTTTATTTTTCCGAATTGAATGATTTCTCCATTAGCATCCTTTTGTGGAGAAAATTTGTGCATGCCAACGCGCAACATCCCATCTTTATGAAGGTTCATTCCTATCATTAATAAAGCTAAATCTTCGGGAGTTCCATTATTCAAGTTGATGGTAAATGAAAATTGGCTGTCTGGGGGAACTACTCTCTTTCGGTCAGTATATTTCGCAACAATCTCTTTCCGTTCTAGTTGGATTTCATTTACAGGCATAGCATCTGAAAATATCACCCGCGAAGCTGAATTCGTGTTTCCGAATAAATCACACACTTTGCATTGGTATTCTGGATATTTTCTCGTTTTCCAATCCCATTTGGTGTCTTCTTTACCGCGTGCTTCGGGGAAGTTTGAGTAATTAAAAATATTCAAAAAATTACGGATTTCGTTAATGGGTTTTGGATTAGTTTGCTTAATGAAACAGGAATAGATTTCACCGCGATCGTTTGCTTTAAACGAATGTTCTAGGAAAAACCTTATCATTCCTTTCAGGGTAGAACCCGGGATATACGCTTTTCCATCAAGTAAAATTGAAGAGGACAAAGGCTCTATATGGGTTTGAATTTTGGCAAGCTTTGAATCCAAATCTAGAAGATCCTCAAAATCTTTGTCCTCTATTTGAAAAATTTCGTCCTTGGAACTTCCAATAAACAGGTAATTATCCTCCATTACTCTAAGATTGACTTTAAATTGGTAAAACGGTTTTGAAAACAACTCCCTGCTACTATTTTTAATTTTTCTTAGTTTCAACAAATTTACTCCATACCTCCATAAAGTTATTAATTAAAGCTTGACTAAACTCTTCTCGACTCTTTTGTTTCAATTCAGTTAAATTAAATATTACGTCTCTATCAACTCCATTTCCGCCTGAGATACTACTGATTTTAAAAGTTTCTGATGGGTGATCAATTAACGATTTATAATCAATTACATCAGAATCCTCAAGTTTTTTTACTTCAATTTTATCAATTAGTATTTTGACTTGTCCCAATCCTGCTCTTTTTTTCCCACCAATTAAAATTACATTCTTATTTATTAAATAAATTACGTTGAACAGTAATCCTATCAAATAATTGGGAAGATTGTCAATTTTAATTTGAAAATTAAAGAAGGAACCCGGATTGATGTGTTCAACTGTAAAAATTCCCCCCCCCATAGTTGTCCCATCTATTCTATTTATTGCAATACCTGGGGCTGTGTCAAATTTAACCGCCGCTAAATCGATAGGTATACAATCGTATAGAGTTACATTACTTGAATAGCTTAAACCCCCAAAAATTTTACAAGCTATACATAAATTGTTAATTTCATGCCTAATCTTTTCTACATTTTTATCTCTAGTTGCGTAAGATATTTCTTTACTAATTTCTGAGCACGAACTTCTTCTTGCTAACATACATGTATAAATTCCTAAAGATTTTAGTATAAATTCTATTGAAGATCGAAATATCCCTTTCAAAGAAGATCCTGGGATATAGGGAAGATCAATATTTCCCATTTTTATTCGAATTAAAACACTTTCTGATCCCTCAAAATTAGCTTCAGCATTACCGCTTCCCACATGAACCCTACCTATTGTTTCGAGTATCCCCGAGATTCTAACTGATCGCATGAATTCACTATGATCTAAATAAGTCAGAGTTATTAATCACCTAAAAATTTAAGTAGATCTATAGCTTGGATATTATAAAACTCGTGAAGGTCTTCAGGTCTTATCTCTATTATCTTCGCATCTGCAATCTTAATGTTTCCTAAACCCGTAGATCTCTTTCCCCCTACATAAATCCATCCTTCTAGTAATTTTTTTAGGAGAAATTTAATCGCGCGCGTTATTATATTGTCTTCTTTTAAATCGATATTAATAATTTGTAGCTCAAAGCTAAAAATTCCACCTGGTTGCAAGGACTCTACTGGGAAAACAGCGCCCCTTTGAGCCGCACCAGTTATACGATTTATCGCAACTCCTGGTTTATTTTTTATTCCTGGAAACTTATCCATGTCCAATATAGCATCTGACACAATTATATGCGAGCCTACTTGAGAATTACCAAATATCCGACAAGCTAAACATATATTTTCGATTTCTTTCGTGTTGCAACTATTTCTGTTTTCATAGACATAGCAAACATTCTGAAAATGCTCAGGTTTATAAGTTTTCTCTTGAATTTTTAAATATTTCTCAATTTCAGTTCTAAATATACCTTTTAAGCTAGATCCTGGGATATAAGGTACATCAGTATTTCCAATCTTTAACCGTATTAAAGGGTTATCAATTGAAAACTCTGCTTCTATCCCTCCTGCTCCAACATGTAATTGAGAAATGTTAATTATATTTCCTTTAATAACATATCTACAATCAAATTGTGCAAAATTATCTGGTTTTTTTAATATATGATTATCATTATAATCTTCTGTTTTTTCCATTATAACCTCACCACGATTTAATGTCGTTTTCTCTTTCTTAAAGCAGAACTTTGAAAACTACTAATTATTGATTTAAATGCGTTTTCAAGATTTATATCACCAAATAAATTTATATTTTTAACAGCTTCAAAAAGCCACTTTAATAAGCCTAAATATTCTCGAACTTGCCGTTTTTTTTCGATATCTTGTATTTCTTTATTCCCTACTCTTTGCTCTAGCATAATATTTTTTAAAGTTTCAACGATAGTCGCAGTTGATGCGTTTTTAAAATATTTTCTTTCCCTCTGTTTCATAACAAACGCCATTATAAGCATAATTGTGTTTTCGATATCTCTTTTTAAATTAGTGTTATAAATACCTAACAATTGATTCACTTGGTTATTTTTAACTCGATCTTGTTTACATAAGATAGCTGCTAAACTTGCTCTGTTAAATATTTCTTTATACTCCATTAAATTTCCTCTTTTTTTTTATTGGTAAATATCTATTGGATTTTATTATTTTTAAATCTTTTATAAAAATGTCAAATCTAAGTAATTTTACAGTAACCATTCAATATAAATACATTTCTTCGATCATGTTAAAAGAAGAGCTACCATTACTGTTAAAACCCTCCCCCTTGTATTTTAATTATCATACCTTCTTCCCAGATATTATGTAATTCTTCAGATTTTATAGATACATCGTATATCTGACCGCATTCTAAACAAATATCTTCTTCAATAAATTCAAGACAGTTAGGACACATAAAAAATTGCCCAAACTCTTTAGACTCGTACACAAAAACCGCTCTGGAATATAAAATTGTCAATCTTGTTTTTTCACCTCTATTAATTAACTAATTCTTATTTTTAACGAATATTTTGTCTGAAGCTTTTTTTTATTAACAGGATCGATACCACAACCCTCTGAAAGTTCCTGGTATATGCTTCTTTCCACCCATTTTTCAAATAATCTCTTTGCGTATATGCTGGATTTAGAACTGTCTTTCTGAATTTTTTTTTCGCTCATAAATAACAAATGATCATTCTCATATTTAAATGTTTCTCACCTTGATATGAGTTTTTCCCCAAAATTACATTTCCATAGCTCAGTACTTTATGAGGGAAACCAGTATTACGAAAATCCAATATATGGTTATATAAGCATTTTAAGTCAACAATTCTAAAATTACTCGCCTAAAAAAACAAATATTATTCTCACACTAACACATAATACTATGAGAAGAAAAATAAATCGATTAAGGAATTTATGCAACAGAAACTATAAAATTGTGCCCAAAACCTCTCGTGGTACGAGCACTTAATAAGAGTAACATTTGTTCTCATCTCTATATTGTCATCAATAGAGTTAAATCCAAATTATTTTTCTCCCACTGAAATAACAACGCCTAAGGTTATATTCTGTGCTCAGATTTAAGAGAGCGATAGAAACCGGTTTTGTACCACCTGTTATTTCACAGACAATTTCGTAATTTTTGATCTCTTCTTTAAAAATCTTTTCTAACTCTTCATAAATTTGCTGATAATTTTCTCTTAGAACTTTTTGATAATCGAATTCTCTCACAACAATTTCTACTTCTTCGTATTTGCTTTTATCTAATTTACTAAACTCCTCGTGGTAATCTGGGCTTGTGAATAACACGTATTTTCTCGGGATGATACTAATCTCTTCAAAAGCTGCGAGAACGTCATTGAACAGCGTAGGAATTCCTAACCCACCAATAAGGCAAATTGGAACAGTTTTTTTATAATAGTTCCTTAATGGCTGTCTTGCGATTGCATTTAACGTATAAGAACCTCTTTCCGTTTTTTCTAGCATACCATCTTTTACTAATCTTTTAAGATGATGATCCGCGCGTTTTGACATGTTTTTATTAATAAGATAGCTGCTAATTTCATTGAATTCGTAAATTTCTTTGCTATCGTCTTCAAGAAACATTAAAATAATTTTTTCTCTATTTTTATCCTCAAAACTTTTTTCAATTGTTCTTTTCTCTATCATTTTTAAAAGTTTTATATCAATTCATTTTAACATGTATAAATCTCATTATCTCATAATGGTCAAAAACCTTAAATAGTTTTATTTCGTAATTTATTAATCGCTTAAGAATTGCTAAAATATATATCTCATACAATAATGAGACTATTTAAAGTTATGTAAAAAAAAACAAAAAAATTCAGTTAAATTGCATAACGAGTATATTTATATGGCTTTATTACTTCAACTATTCTCCAAAAATCTAAAATAGTTGTTTAATCCAAAAATCTAGAATCTCATCAATTTATGAGAAAGTTTAAATATCTTAATTTTTATTATCATATTAAATACAATATTCTTTCTACTTGGAGGGTAAAAGATAAGAAATCATTCAAAACTTAGGAGATGTTAATGACAGAACAAAAATCACAAGTTCTTAAAATAGATTATATTTTGAACGCTCCAATCTTAACGAATTGGGGCGTATACAAGTATTTTTTATATTCTCATAAAACCAGCAACTTGGAACTATCTAACGCAATTTCCGCCGTAGGACACGCTTCAACCGCAAAATTAATGTCGAAACTTTTAAATTATCCGATTAAAGTCAATAGAATTAAAATACAAATGAAAGTTGGAGAAACTGCGTTAGTGTTTTCTCTTAAAGATAGACAACCAGAAGGTATCGTCTTGAGTTTGAAAGATATTAAAAAATTAAAATACAAATTAGGTATATTAAAAAGGGTTAAATAAACATATTTTTTATTTGATGGAAGCACTTAAGAAAATCGTCCAACCACTTGAAATTAGAGTTTTGAATAATAACCCAAAAGACTTAATGTAAAATGGATTAGAAGGTGAAAAAGCATATTTATTGTAGCTTATGATATTTCAGACAATAAAAGGTTGCGAGTAATTGCAAAGATTTGCGAAAATTATTTAATACGAGTACAAAAGTCTGTTTTTGAGGGAGAATTGAGTAAAAGTCAATTATACGCTCTGAAAAAAGATTTGAAAAAAGAAATAAATAAAGAGGAAGACTTGTTATGGTTTATTTTATAAGGCGTACTTCAATAAGAAAAAAAATACAATTAGGGAGAAAAGTTGAAGATCCCTTTGTCATATTTTAATTTAAAATATATTAATAGTGGATTAAAATGGTGAAAATTAGATGAAAGAAATGTTATACATTATGAATTCTAATGTTGAACTCTTAAAATCTAAAAATATTATAAAATGCTTAAGACCAGATCCAGATGAGCCAGGTAAATTTAAATTGCAAATGATTCCAATCTCCCGATTGAATTCTATTGAAGTATATGGAAATGTTAAAATTTCAACTCCGCTGTTAAAATTATGTAATAAAGTCAAAATTCCATGCTATTTTAATACTTATTATGGTGTTCCGATAGGCAAATTTGTCCCTGAAAATTCGAGGTCAAGCGTAATTCGATTGAAGCAATATGAAACCTTTCTTAATACGCAAAAAAAATTACATATAGCAAAAGCGATTGTAAGTAAAGCGACTCAAGAACGAAATATTATTTTACTAAAATACGATAAGAACAAAACAATTAAGAAAAACATATCTAGAATAACTCAGTATGTAAAAAAAATAAGCGGAGTAAAAAGCGTCTCAGAACTTCGCGGAATCGAAGGGAATATTATGAAAAATTATTTCGAATGTTTTTCAAAATTACTTTATCATTTACCATTTAATGGAAGATCACAACGTCCACCGAAAGATGAAGGGAATTCTATTTTAAGTTTCGGTAATGTTTTATTATATAACACTGTTCGCTCTGAAGTTTATAGATCCGCCCTTGATCCATTGGTAGGGTTTCTACACGAACCCCATGAAAATAGAGCGTCTTTAGCACTTGATATAGCAGAAATATTTCGTCCAATAATCGTAGATAATTTGATATTACATCTTGACCATAAAAAAAATCTTTTAACAAATCATTTTGATAGGGACGAAATGAAATGTTATTTGAACCAAAAAGGGAAAAAGATTTGGATAAAACAGTTTAAAGAGCGACTGCGATCATCTATAAGATATACGCCACTTAAGCGAAACATTGCAATTCAAGAAGAAATAAAACTTGAATGTTATAATCTTATAAAATACATTTCAGGAGAAAAGAAAGAATATATTCCAATTAACTTCAATAATTATTTGAGGTATTAATGATAATCATGTTTACACACCAATATATTGAACCACACCAAGTAAATGCGTTTGCATATTGCAAAAGGAAATGGTACTATCAGAACAGGTTAAAATTACAAATTATTAACGATCACATGGAAATTGGGTCCTACATTAAAGAGCACCATTGGATGAAAACCATCAAACGAAAGGAAATCTATCTCATGTCTAATAAATGGAAATTAAAAGGAATGTGTGATTATATAATTGAAGAAAATGGTTTCCAAATTCCTATAGAAATCAAAAAAGGCAAGTGTTCTGCTGTAAAACCCTACAAAAACGATGTAATGCAATTATTATGTTATGTGTTATTATTAGAAGAAAATTTAGGAATCAAATACACACATGGATATATTCTTTACGTAGGATCAAAACGGAAATTCACGGTAAATATCACACCTAACTTGAGAAAGAAAATACAAAATTACTTCAAAGAGATTAAATCTTATTTACGGAACGGAAAAATGCCAGAACTTCAAAGCAACAAAATTTGTTGTGTAGGATGTTCTTTTGAAGAATATTGTTGGTTTGAATAAGCTAACGATGAAAAGAAGAATGGAAACATTTAAATAGGTAGACTTCACATTTATAAATGAGTTAAGTTTCTACCGTGATCGATAGAGGTGACGGTAAAAACCGAATAAAAACGCAATTTATGAGGAGTACAGTAC
>JAHLWS010000030.1 GCA_019057795.1 Promethearchaeota archaeon
AAGTCAAATAGCAAGTATCGTGGACTATACTTTTGTAAAGATTGCGGGGTTGTCCTAAACTCTGATGTGAACGCTTCCAGAAACATTCTACAAAAAGGAGTCCCTAAATCCAAGTGGATAGGGGATAGAGGATGCTTGAACCATCCGGTAGTGTTGAAAGTCTAACTTACGAATCCATAACCTTTAGGCTATGGATGTTCAATAGTTTTCTCTTTTATAATTATACGTAATAGACTTTAAATTTGCTTCTTCTAACTTCGTGTTGCAATACGGACACTGCACTTCAGCACCTTTTTTTAGTCTTTTGTTGATATTATCCTTTAAAGAAGCAGAGCAGTCTTTATTTGGACAAATGTATAACTTTGCAAATACTATTTCCTTCTCTTCGTTGAGTTCCTCGGAAGAAATTTCAAATTTTTTCGCCGATACTTTATCCGAAATGCTTTCTCTTTTTGTTTCGATGTATTCCTTTAAATAATCGGTACTAGTTCCAATTGCCAACGAAATCGTCTCACCTGCTTTATAGTCGTTCTTTTTACGAGAGAATTGAATGTTTCTTATTAAATCGTTAACTACGCGTTCATTTAATAGCTTATCGTCAACGCTAACATCCAGATAAATATCACAGTATTTGTGTTCTATTTTTCGCAAATTATCCGCAGATTTTACCGATTTTTTTATTTCTAATTCCTTTACGTTTCCTATTTGCTTAATAATCTCTGGAAATCCTATTTCCGGCATATTTTTTTTTGGTTCTATAATTATTCGTTTGTTTGGCCATCTTAGCCTTATTTTATTTTCTTCCTTTAACGCTCTAATCGATTCTATTAGGTCTCTTACAAATCTCATTTCTTCTTCTAATTTTGCGTCGATTTTTGTTTTATCGGTTTCTGGCCAATTTTGCAGGTGAATGCTTTCAGATTCCTCCAAACCCATTGACTTTAAGTGAGGTTTGAACATTTTTAAGAATAATTCTTCGCTGAGCATTGGATTAATAGGAGCTAACATCAATAAAACATTGAATAAGACCTTATAAAGTACTGCCATAATCTGGAGCTTATTTGGATCGTCGGAATATATATCAAGTTTTTCTCGGTTTAACATTATATACCATCTACTTATATCGCTAACAATTAAATCTCTCAGTTCACCAGGAATCCATGGGAGTTCGTATTTATCGGATAATTCTGTTATTTTTTCAATAGTAGAATGCGTCCTTGAAAGTATCCACTTATCTAACTTGCTTAGCTTTTTCTCGTCAATTTTAACCTTGGAAGGATCAAATTTAGCTAAACCAAATTTCTCATTAGCGTAAACATAAACGTTCCAGATTGTATTGATGATTTTATAGGTATCTGCGTATTCCTTCGCACTGAAGTTTAAATCGCGACCTGGTTGAGTTGCTCCAATACAATAGAACCGGAACGTTTCGATACCCTTTATCTGCGAATACGACTTCTTGTTTTTTATTTGGTCTAAAGTGCCATTAATAAGATCTTCAGGTAAAAATGCTGTCCCTTTCGATTTGCTCATTTTTACTTTATCTCGTAAAACCCAGCCGTGCATGTAGCAATTATCGTAATTTTTTTTCCCTGTGGAAACCATTGCGCTACACAACAAGCTATTAAACCACCCTCTGATCTGATCTTTACCCTCAAGTATGAAGTCCGCAGGAACCCAAGTGTCGTAATGGCTCTCGCCGTCGTACACTTCCTGTGAAGCCCACATTACCGAACCTGAGTCCAACCAAACGTCTAGAATGTCTGGTATCCGTTTTTTTGTTCCTTTATTACACTTTTTACATTTCCAAGTAACATTATCTATCCAAGGACGGTGCAAGTCTTCTGGGCATTCTCCAGCAATTTCTTTTAGTTCTTTTACCGAACCTATCACTGTTATATCGCCACAATCTTCGTTATCACATATCCAAACATTTAATGGAACCCCCCAAAAGCGCTGTCTCGAGATACACCAATCTTTTAGAGAAGTTAACCAGCTTTTAAACCATCTATTGCCCGCCCAGTCAGGAATCCAATATATCTCTGCGTTTTTTTCTAATAATTCCGAAGCTATGCTTTCAGTTTTAAAAAACCATTGGTTTGTCGCTCGATACACTAGTTTTGAATCGCACCTCCAACAGTGAGCGTATTCATGCTCTAACTCGCTAGTTAAAAGAAGAGTTCCTTTTTCCTTCAATAAAGCTAAAATTTCTTTATTCGCGTCAAATACAAATTTTCCTTCAAATACTCCTGCGTCTTTCGTGTAAACGCCCCTTATATCGACTGGAGTAAAAACGGGAATATTATTTGCCACACCTACCTCAAAGTCTTCAGGTCCGTGACCGGGAGCGGAGTGAACTAATCCAACGCCTTCCGAGGCCGAAACATATTCTTCCGATAAAAGGATGGTATGTACTGTATCGCTTTGATTTGCCAATTCTTTTTGAAACGGAACTTCGTCTAATAAGGGATGTATGTATTTTTTACCCTCCAATTGTTCGCCGTAAAATTCCTCTACAATTTTGTATTTGAAGCCCAATTCTCCAGAGATTAAATGCGTAACGGAAGCTTTCGATAAAATCCAATATTCATTCAAGTCTTCTAATTTAACTTTTACGTATTCAGCAATCGGATTCGCCATAATTGCTTCGTTTGCCACTAAAGTCCAGGGTGTCGTAGTCCATATTATGAAATATGTATCGTCCATATCTGCCGATTTTATCTTTAGAAATAAACTTGTATCTATAACGTTTTTATAATCGTGTTCGTGCTTAGCAAGAGCAGTCGCGCACCTTGGACAACAATTTAATGGCCTAAAAAATTGGTACATTAAACCTTTTTCGTAAGCTTTTTTCAAGGTCCACCATATTCCTTCGATATAGCTGTTTTTAAACGTTATGTAAGGATTGTCCCAATCCCAGAAATAACAGCCTAAGCGTTTGAATTGCTCGTTCATTACTAAAAGTCTTTCTTGAGCGTACTCTTTACAATTCTTTATAAACTTATCTACGCCATATTTCTGAATCTCTTGCTTATTCTTGATTCCTAGTAATTTTTCAATCTGAACTTCAATAGGAAGCCCATGAGTATCGTATCCTGGGGTGTCAGTTACCTTAAAGCCTCTCATTCGCTTGTATTTAATTAAGTAATCTTTTAATATCTTATTCCAAGCTGTTCCAAGGTGAATTGAGCCCGTAGTATAAGGTGGACCGTCAATAAACCTCCAAACCTTCTTTCCTTCTTCTTTTTTTCTGATCAAGGAATAAATTTCTTCTTTCTTCCAAAAATCCAATATGGTCTCTTCTAATTTTATCAGATTCAATCTTTTTTCTAATGTTTCCACGAAAACCATCTTGATAATGTTGTAATTGTAAAATAAAATAATAATAAACTAAAAAATTTAACCAATTCACCAAGAAACAGACATATTTTAATGAAAAATTTAAAAAATGGTTATATTAATATCGAGTAATAAATATCTCTTAATCCAGCATTAAACTCGGAGGTGGAATTTTAAGACAGAAACCACATTTGCCAAAAGATTTAATAGTTTGCTGCCAACAGTGAAGATGATAATGTTTTTCACAATGTGGGCATTCTGCATGACAATTATTTTCACCAGCAATTTTTCTACTACAGCTAGGACACTCAATTTTATGGCATATAACACACGAAAGTACCGAAACCTCAAAAATCTTCTTTGAGATCGAGTTAAATAAATCCACTAAATAGCTAAATGGAGACCAATCCTCAAAGAAACTCTTAAAAGAAGCTTGAAGGTCGTTCTTTATTTTTTCGTGCGCTTCTAATTCAAATTCGTTAAGGATTTTAATTGAGGGCACTTTCATGGGGTATTCAATAGGCAAATTGATCTGAAATTCGAAAGTTAAATCTTGAGTTTTCATCTTACCTTTCATATCCACTCTCAAAATTGACTCAGATGCATCGTATTCAATTTTTTTGTAATGTTCCTTTAATAATTCTATTTCGAAATTTATTCTAGAGTTTTTATCTACCAACCAGGCGAGTTCTCTTATAACTTCAACAGGTTCAGATTCGCCCTCTACCCAGTTTTTATACGATTTCAATTCTGTCAATGGTGTCATAATAATTTGTTGTAATTGCGAAGATAAATCAATAATCGGAGGTTTAGGATAAGATTCTAGGTTTACATCCAATAAATACTCTTTAAATCCATATGTCACCAAATGAACTTGTAACTTGGTTACATCGTCAGAGTCTAAATCGCATTTATATTCGCCAAGAATCTTTTTTGATTCCTGCTCAATATCTTTTATAAAGTACAACTTGTTCTCTAATTCACGCAAAATATCCACAACGTGAGGAGGTTTTTTAGTATTCCAGTTTCTTAATATGTCTAAAGTTTGATAAACATCGCCTATTAAATTGTGAGCTTCTTCTGGAACATTTACCGATGGTTTTTCTGGATAATCGTTAAAATTAATCTGAATTAGGAATGTTTTCGTAAGAGTAATCGTTAAATAAACGTTTAAATCCCCTTTCTGTTGGGATTTTTGGTCGTACGCGTATTCTTGTTGAATTAAACCGATTTCCGTGTTTAACGCAACACTTGTTTGCTCGTGATCGGCAAAAAGCTCTGGTTGAGTTAATTCAGTCGTTTCTTGAGATCCAATTTCATCCAATTTTGTAGGTTCAGTTACAAAACTTTCCTCGTGAGGTTCTTTCTTGGTTGATATATTTTCTTCGATTTCAGAAGGCGTGAGAAATTGCTCGTATTCAAAATCAGGAGGATACGCGTTCAAATCAGGAGTCAAATATTCTTCTTTTTCTGTTTTCGTTTCCATTTCCGGTGTTTTCACTTCCGCCTCATCTCTTTCTTGAAGCGATTCTGTTTTAATTTGCTCAGAAGCTTCATTAACCTCGGATATATCAGATGTAGGGGTTGATGGTAGATGTTCTTCTTTTTCCGATCCTCGCAATGCCTGCTGGATTTTTGCTTTAAGTTCAGCAATTATATCTACTACTGAAGAATTTGTTGTCCAATTATTAACAGTTTCTAATTGAAAATCTCCTAAAAGTTCCTTGATCTCCTTGTGATGCCCTAAATCCGGAGGAATGTACGGAAAATCGTCGCCAAACTTAATCTCTAATTCGTATTTCCCTTCTGGAGTCTCGTACACATACCCATATAAATGCGAGATGTTCCCGGAAACCATCCAGAACGAGAATTTGGTGGCAATTTTTTGGGCTTCCTTTAAAATTCTTTGCTTATCCATTTAGAACTCAGTTTTTTTTATATTTTTTTTATATTTAAAACATCACAGTATTTTCTTAAAAATATTTATAAAAATGATAATTTTTCTATAAGATTAGACTTATTTCAAAAAAGCCATAATCTTTAAATAATTATCAGTAATTATATATAATTAAGCATAATTAAATTAGGTTAAATATAATTAAGCCGATAGTTGATGAAGAATGCCAAATAATTGGGAGATTGGAAAAGAAGCTAGAGAACTAAATGAAAAAACTATTTTTGAAAGAATGAAAATCGAAAGGCGTTCTATCAAAAGGTTAGCAGGGGCATTTGTTATTTATTTCTTAACAATGATTTCGTTCTATTTCTTATTATAAGGTAAAATAAAGATGGAATTAATATTGCTAATTATATTATTAGCATTTTTATTTGAATCAATGGATTCTTCATCTGGTATGGGATTTGGTACGGCATTAGCACCATTATTATTCTTACTTGGTTATAGTCCGCTCCAAGTCGTTCCTACACTTTTAATTTCTGAAACTATAACAGGCTTAGTTGACGCTTTTTTTGATCATGAATTTAAAAACGTTAATTTTTCTTTCCGTCCTCTTAGTGACGCCACTAAACTTGCGCTTTATATGGGATTTTTTGGCTGTATAGCAATATCAATTTCAATTTCTCTAGGATATTTTGCGATAAAATTTCCAGATTACATTATTAAAACATATGTAGCAATATTAGTTATGTTCATGGCTATTGTAGGCTTTTTAAGAATAAAATTGAAGAAGCGTAATACTTTCAATCCGAGACCTAAAATGCTTTTAGCTTTTTCTACTCTGGCAGGCTTCAATAAAGGAATAGGCGGTGGAGGATATGGTCCGGTTATTACTATGGGTCAAATATTTTCGGGTGTTTACGAAAAAAGTGCAACTGCCATCGTATCTTTTTCAGAAGCGATGGTTTCTCTTATGGGAATTTTTACTTTCTTCCTAATAAGTTATGCCGGAGTAGAAATTGATCTCTTTCTTTTACCATCAATCTTTACGGGAGGATTTCTTGCTGCTCTTTTAGCTCCGTATATGGTTAGAGTTTTACCCAATAAAATCTGGAAATATTTTATACCTATTTACGCTTTAGGCATAGGAGTTTTTTCGCTATTAAAATTATTTATTCCATAATCTTACTTTTTTTAATATTTTCAAAGGAACTAACATCTTTCAACTTGAAGTTGAAAAATATGTTGATGTTTACGGTGAATGAACATTAAAACATGGGAAATTTATTACGTCGTTATAAATAATATGATCAGTGATTAATGTGAGATAATACAAGAATTATTAGCATTAATCGTTATAAACACCTCGTATCTTAACGAAGTATACCTCTTGAATCTTTTTTAGGATATGATCTTTTTCTTCAAGAATAATTTGAAATAATTATTGATTTTTTGTTTTTTTAGATTTCTTATCAACAAGGCTAATAATCTTTTTTAAAAAAACATGAAGGGGTTTCAAAAAAATATTAAAGTCTTCATCATTAATAGTTTTTAGCATGTAATCACCAAGAGAGTTTACAGAAAGACTTTTTTCATTTAAAAGAAAAGTTACTTTCTTATCATAATTTTCGCGGTATTTTTTATATAATTCAAGAACATAAATAATTTTGTCAACAATTTCATCTTCATAATCCTTGAGATTAAGATTAAACTTTTTGATAATCTTATATATATCAATGTAATCTTTTTCTTTCACTCCAATTCTTGTTAGTATAGCTCTAATCTTTTCACATAAGATTTCTCTATGATCATAAATTTGTAATTTGAAGTTCTCTGAGAAGGTCTCCACTTCTTGAGGAAATAAAAATTTCAGCTCCTCACTCTTAGGAATTATATTACTTAAAGACTTTGTCTTTGATTTAAATTTTAAACATTCGCAAAAATTAATTTGAACCTTAATATATCCTTCCTTTTCATGAAATTCTGATTTATAATAAATATTCATTGTAATCATCTTTTTATTTCCTCCATATAATATATATCGTTGATTTCCTCTTTCTGTCTTAAAGTCTAAATCAAGTTTTTTAGATATGTTTTCAATAATAATTAATATTTCTGTTATTTTTTTAGATAATTCCCTTTTTAAGGTCTTACTTCCTTTATTTTCAAAACATTTTTGGTCTTTCCAAGTAAAAACTAGGTCTTGAGAGAATCTATAATAGTCAAAATAAGTTTTTATTAAACAAGTTCCTCCTTTAAATAATAGGTTTTCCCTTAAAAACTGGTTTTTTGCAAATTCAGAAAGGATTTTATGAAGGATTAAATCAATCTCAATTAATTCCGGGTTATTATAATTAAGGATCTCTTTTAGCTCAATAATAAAAGCTTTCATTTTTAATCTATATGTATATCTTACTTAATATATAAAAATTTAACATATTTTTTTCATTATTGTTTTTATGGAATTTGGATAATAATTAATATATTCATCTATTTTTTCTAACGAGAGGAGATCAATATATTCAGAAACATTCAAGACAATCTTCTCTTCAGAATTATTATTATACTTCCAAACATAAATTAGATCTAAAATTGTTTTCTCCAAATCGGAATATTTAATTTCCTTATTCTCAATGATTCCAAAACTAAGTAAATCACTCTTAAATCTTTTGAAAGTAAATTTATTATTAGAAATATTAATTGTTTTACTTCGATAAAGACTATCACTAACAATATAATTAATATTGAAGAATTCATGTGTTGCATTATTAAATTTTAATGCAGTGTAGAGTCCAAAATACCAACGTAAATTCATTTTATTTAAAGCCATTGCTGTTAATTCTAATATACTCCTTCTTAATCCATATTTTATCTCCCTTGGAGTCTTTATATAAAAAAAACCACGGAATATCCTTATGAAATAGTTTTTTCTAAGAAAATAATTGATTACATATTCATAGTCTAAATTAAGTGTTTTACAGTCTTTCTTAACCTCTTCTGAGCTGATAAATATTCTATTATTTAGATGGTATTTTTTTAATAAAATTGTTGATTTAATTTTGTGTCACATCCTGTATTTCTTTTACTTATTGTGACATAAAATGAAATTAACTTATAAAAATCTATCTGTTAAAATTTATCAAATCCTTAAAGTAAATTAATATCAACGAGACCTACAAAACATTAGATGATGAAGAAATTCAAGTAATAGGATGGATTACGGAAAATTTACCAAGTAAATCAAATATATTAGTAGAGAGAAGACAAATAATTAAACTCTTGGAGCCTACAACTACTAATACGCCGTATTTAATAAATGAAGAAGTTAAAACGACTATATCTAGTGATTATCGGTATGGAATTTCGCATAAAACGGATACCAATTGCTCAATTGATTATATAGAAAAATTTGGTAATTATGAAAATGTAATTGATATATTAGATAATAATAGCATAGGAAGTGTTTCCATAGATATTAATCTCTTCTCAGAAATAAGATCTGCGTCGATTGAATTTTTTATAAAAACTACAAATACTTCACAAGGTTTTTGGTTAAATTCCTCGTTATCGAAAGATTTTGATGGATTCTCCCTTAGTATAGTTTCTGACTCGGTTTTTTATTTTAACGGAAGTAGCTATGAAAAAATCGTAAATATCGAGAACGATAAATGGTACCAAATAAGAATCGATTTCGAATGTACAAATAATAATTATTCTGGATTAGACGAAAATCAATGGAAAATAACGATTAACGGGACTGAGTATGGCAATTACGATTTCTGGAACGATGTCTCTTTCATCAATTACATAGAATTATTTACATCGCAGTTGGATTCTGAGTGGAATATATATATTACGGGGTTAAACTTCTCGTGGGACTCAGATTTTAAATTTGAACATTACCTTTTTAAATATCTAAAAATAATAGATTATTTGAAGACGAAAAATATTCCATATTTAATATTATCAAAAGAACCGACATCTTTCAACTTGGAAACTGAAAAAAAATGTGATGTATATCGATGTATACGGTGAATTAATTCCATTTTTCTATGATAATAAATTATATGAGTATATTAAAGTCTAAGTCGAACAATATTTTATTCAAATAAGCTATTTAAATTGAAATTTCTATTAAAACTTTAGAATGAGTCGAATTGTGAAAAAATCTATTTATGTCGTGGCTGGAGCAAGACCTAATTTTATGAAAATTGCGCCTTTGATTAAAGAGTTTCAGAAAGAAAGCGTTAATTTCAAACTAATTCATACGGGCCAGCATTACGATTATAACATGTCAAAAGTATTTTTTGACGACCTTGGAATTCCCGAACCGGATATTCATCTAAACGTAGGTTCTGCCTCACACGCGGTTCAAACCGCAAGCATTATGATAGAATTTGAAAAAATAATAATTAAAGAGAAGCCTTCGTTGGTGGTGGTAGTTGGAGACGTTAATTCTACAATAGCGTGCGCCTTAGTAGCAAAAAAATTACACGTTAAAGTAGCTCATATTGAAGCTGGACTAAGAAGTTTTAATATGAAAATGCCCGAAGAAATTAATCGGTTGTTAACCGACCAAATTTCAGACTTTTTATTCACAACTGAAAAAAGCGCGGCGCTCAATTTAAAAAGAGAGGGAATAAGTGCCGATAAAATCTTTTTCGTCGGAAATGTTATGATTGATACATTAATTACGAATCTCGAAAAAGCAAAAAAATTGAAATTACTCGACAAGTATAATTTGAAAAAGAACGATTACGCATTAATTACTTTACACCGCCCTTCTAACGTCGATACTAAAGAGAATTTGGAAAAAATGTTGAATATACTTAATTTTTTACAGGAAAAAATTAAGGTTTTTTTCCCTATACATCCCCGTACTAAAAAAAATCTCGAAAAATTCGATCTCGAAAAAAATATTAAAGATTTAAATATTGTTTTATCTAACCCTATTGGTTATTTAGAATTTCTGAACTTAATGACGAACTCAAAATTAATTCTTACCGATTCGGGAGGGATTCAAGAAGAAGCTTCGTATCTTAAAATTCCGATCCTCACGGCAAGGGAGGGTACTGAGAGACCCATTACTGTTGACGAAGGGACTAACACAATAATAGGAAATGATTTAGCGAAAGCCAAAAAATACATAGAAGAAATTATTTCTAATAAATATAAACAGGGAAAAATTATCGAAAAATGGGACGGACAAACCGCTAAAAGAATAGTAAGGATAATAAAAGAAAATTTGAATATTTAAAATAATATCTTATTTCTTGATGAGCCTACGCTGGGACTGGATGTGAATATTATCAATCTATTTTGATATCATCAAAAATGTCGAGAGCACTATCATCTTCACAAGCCATGATTTATCCGTGGTCGAGAAATGATGCTATAGGATTGGATTCATCAACGAAGGAAAAATGCTCAAAATAGGAACTCAAGAAGAGATTAAAAATTTAGCGGGATCCGAGATAAAAGTTGAGATATCCCTTGCCTGCAAAAAACAAGAGCACTTTTCTAAATTACACAGCCACAATTTTATAACAGATGTCAGCAACCAAAGAAAGAATGGTATTCTTGTCCGTCTAAAGGAAAGAATCTATTACAAAGATCTCCTCAGTCTTTTAAGTAATTATGAGATCACGAAAATAAAAGAAGTCGAAACATCTCTCGAAGATTTATTTCTAAAAATGTGTTAATTGTATTAACAATGACAGAAACCATTCTGTTATTAATTTTTTCCCGTTAATCAGTAAATATGGTTTTAAAGCAATTTAATAATTTGCCTTAAAGAGCGTACCTCAGTCGGGAAAAATGCCGGAAAATTGTAACGACTTTAAGATTTACGGAGTTTCAGATGTCTTAAAAGTAGCCCGAAGAATGGATATCGAGAAAATAGTTTATATGTCCAGATCTTCCGTGTATGAAGACACACCTAGTTTATCAATAGAGAAGATATGCGTTGATCGCCATTCTCTCCCTATGGCGTCGTAAAATTGGCTGCGGAGCCTACATGCAAGTTTATCACCACTTTTATGGACTAAAAACAACATCGTTAAGGAATTTTAATGTATATGGTCCTAGGCAGAAAGAGTCTACCTATAGTGGCGCAATAGCAATTAGGTTGGGGAATATTATTAGGAATGAAGATTTAATTATTTTCGGAGATGGAAAATTTCAAGAGATTTCAATTATATTAAAGATCTTATTCAGGCTTATCTATTAGGGATAAAATTTAAATAAGACGATGTCTTGCAGAATACAAAATTTAATGAAAGATCAGTGATTTAGAGAATAGAAAATAATGAAACAATTAGATAGTAGTAAAAAGATTGAAAATAGTAATGAATATAAAAATTTACTCAAAAATTCAATTTATTCATTCTTTCATAATTTTTCAAGTATATTTTTTCAAATAATTATCCCCTTTTTAATAGCTAGATTAATAACAATTGAATCTTGGGGTGTTTTAATATTATCTATATCATTTATTTCTTTGTTTGCGGTTATAACAAAATTTTTTCCTCCTGCCTTAGAATATTCAATAATTTATTATATACCACGATTTATTTCATTAGAAGAAAATAAAAAATTAAGATCATTTATTAAAAATGTTATAATTTTGAAATTTCTTTTTTTGTTATTATTTTATTTTTGTTTTTTATTTTTGTTTTTCAATATCATTGAAAAAATTTGGATAAGTTCCACATTATTATTTATTTTATCTCCATTAATTATTTTTTCAGGATTTAATATTATTTTTTATTCAATTCTTAGAGGTTTTAATAGGTTCAAGTCAATTTTCTTAATTTTTTTATTTTCTTCCTTTTTCAAAATTTCCCTTCTTTTTATAATGTTCAGTGAATTATTTACTGTAAAGATTGAATACATTGCATTTATTTATGTTATTAATGAAATTATACCATTTTTAGTTTGTTTAATATATATTTTTAATATAGTGAGAAAATTGACAAAGGAAGAGGGATTCGATAAAACAATTTCATTAAAAGAAGTATTTAAGATGACCTCTAAATACGGTTTTCCAATTAGTTTTGGTTATTTGATATATGGATTATGGGATCAGATACAAATACTAGGAATAGGAAATTTAACTCCCATAGAAAATGTTACTGGTTATAATATATCACTAGGTTATTCAAAAAATTTAATATCTCTATCTTCCTCTCTTAGTATGCCATTAATTAGATCCTTTACTAATTTAAATGTATCTAATCAATCGGAAAAAATTAAAAAAATTTACAATCTGGTGATAAAATTGAAATTATTCTTTTTATCAATAATGGTTGGGATTTTTTTTTACTTGAGTGATTTTTTCTTACTTTTTATCTATGGTTCTAATTATGAGAATTTTTCAATCTTCCTTAAATTAATGTTGATATCAATTATTTTTAATGTAATTCAAAGTCCCGCTGATGCTTTAGTGTTAGCAAAAAAAAAACAATTCTATATCACTATTATCCGTTTAATTATGGTAGGAATATATACAAGTTTATTTTTTTTGTTTTTAATTTTCTTTGGAATCATTGGGTCATTCTTTGCAATAATTTTTAGTAATATTTTAATTTTTATTATGTATTTTATTGTATCATATAGATTTTTAGTAATAGAAATTGATTTAAAAAAATTAATTTTTCAATATTTTTCTTTTTTTATTGCTCTTATAATATCAATTTTTTTGAATTCTTTATTTTTAGAAGATTTAAGTATGTATCTTCTAAATCTTTTTAATCTTTCTTTTTTTAATTCCATTCCTATTTTAACAATACTTATATTTATCATTTTATATTTAGTTTTTACTTCTTTGTTTAGGTTCTTTAAAAAGGATGAAATTGAATATTTCCAATTAGTATTAAATATTAAAAAATTTTCAAATAGAATAATTATTAAAACCTTATCTTTTATCAAAAAATTCGTTAGGTAAAATCTTTCTTTAAAAGAATCCGTATAAATCTACGACTTTTTCCATACTGATCTAAAGATATCTCAACGATGTCAAAATCATTATTTTCTGAAAGATTTTTTAAATAAAAGAATATTTTTTTCAAAATGTTATAATATAAATTTAGATTAATTCTAAACAAAAAATTTTTAAATTTTTGAATTAAGCACTTTTTAGTAGTACTTTTTATTAAATTTTCTAAAGGCTCGCCGACAGTTGTTAAGTTAATGACTTTAAATTCTAATTTTTTAATTAGAATTTTAATGCATTTAACATTAAAAACATGAGTATGAAGTCCTAAATGTTCTTTAAAAAAACTATCTAGATTTGGAATTTCGATAAATAAATAAGTTTTTCCATCCATTAATTTTTTAATTTTATTTAAAAATTTAACAGGATTTCTTGTATGTTCAAGGATATGAGATAATATGATTAATGAAAAAGGTTTATTTATATTTACTTCTATAATATCTTCATAAATTCGTTTAACACCAATATTTTTTAAAACCTTTTTCATATTATAATCAGGTTCAATAGCATAATATTCAATATTCTTAGTTAATCTTTTATTTTTGTTTAAACAATTAAAAAAATTTCCATATCCTGCACCGATATCTAAAATAGTTTCTAATGAATTTAAATCAATAAATTTCTCTAAGTAATTTATTCGGGAAATATTTTTTATTTCTGTTATTTTTTTATGTATATTTGAAATTTTTTCATATTTATTCCAATATTCATAATTAATATTTTTCATTTCCGCTTCTGTTGGTTTAGGATAAATAATACCACAAAAACATTCCGAACAAACGATTAACCATTTATGCTTAAAGTTTGGAATTTTCCATTTATTCTTTAATATTTCTTTCCATATGGTACAATTACAAACAGGACATTTCCAATTTTTCGGTTCAGCAATAATTTTACTTTTCATTAAGCATCTTATCTCTTAATATTTATTGTAATTAATCGAGTGTCATTTGAAATAATATATTAGATTTTTTTTACATATCTTTATAGTTTCTTCTAAATCATTAATCGAATTAATAATGATTTCCTTAGATTGTTTAAATCTTTGGTTTTTGAAAGCAATTTGGGAATATTTTTTCTTTTAATAACAAAAAAATTTTAATGTATTTGATTTTTGTTTATTATATATCATTTTAAAGTTATTTTTGCTATTATTTGTTAGATTTTTTAATCATATAAGCTTTTCATTATATTGAAAAGAGATTGTAAGTTATTTCAATGTCTTTTCTATCAGAAAAATCATGTATTGATTTAAACTCAACTAAATATCCATCAATTTTTTCACCATAAAAAGGTGAAAAGGAATAAATATCCTTATTAACTTTTATTTCACATCCTTTACTTTTAAATTCTAAAAATTAATTTGAATTAATGTGGATTTTATTAGTAAATAATTCTAATGAAATTTCTTTCGGAAAATGAAAAAAGGAAGAAATTTCTATTATTTTCTCATAATAATACAATTTGGAATTATGTTATCAATAATTTGAAATTTATCAAGGAAAATGGATGCTTTCAATCTACGTTTAATTAAAATTTTCATAACCGTTATGTAAAACAATACTTTTTATTTTATTATTTTTATGTTTAAATTCTCTTTTAATAGAAGGAATTTTAGACCATTCCTAAATTCCCTCTATATCTGCTTGATTTCTATAATTTATCGAAACTACATTATGTGCTTTACTAGAACGGTATTTATTTCGTTTTTTTTTGATTAATATTGTATATATATATTCCAGAATCAATTATAATTGGTACTCCTCTAAAGAGATAAATAATATTTGTAATATCACTATGATCGTGGGATGACGGTTTTGGACTAAATTGAGCCATATCGAAAAATTAAGAATAAAGTATAAGCTTTTTCGTAAAGTTCTCGTTATTTTATTATCGTCATAAATTAAGAAAAAATGATTGATAATTATTGAGTAAATTTTACTCCTTTAAAATTTATATGTTGTAAATTTTTCTCTCTAAACCATTGTTTGTAAAACCTAACATAATTATAAAAGTATCTAATTAATTTTCTAAATTTAGAATCTTGATATTTATCAAATTCCTGGCGAGTGTAAAACTGAATTTTTTCTATATTAATAAATTCTTTTAAAATGTTAAAATAATTGCTGTCTAAATTTGGTAAGGGTGTATAATTATAGAGTTTGTAAAAACTATTAATTAACATTCCTTTCATTAAATTTTCTCCTAGTTTTGAATGTAGAATAAAATTAATGATTTTTCTTGAATTTGATTAATTTTTTCATTCATTTCTTCCATTGAATTTACATTAATTTTTAAAACATCTAAAAAATCAATATCAATTTTGTTAATTTCAATAAGATTAATAAAATATTCGAGATTTTTTTTATAATCCCATCTTACATAAGGAAAAGGATATTTTACACCTTGAATATAATTTGAATCTAATAAACCAGCATCAAACTTTGAAATATAAATGAATTCGAAAATTTTTTTTTTTTTTATAACATTATCCAAAGTAAGATGATAAATTTTCTTTTCAATAATATTTTCATTATTCACATTTAAGATATTGATGATTTTATCATTTAATTTAGTTAACAAAAGAACTTTATCTATTAGACGATTTCTGATAATAATTTTTAATTTGTTATTAATAAAATCAAGATCTTTATCATCTACCTCAAAAAGGTCTGTATCTTCTTCTAATTTAATGATATAAACATTTGCTCCAGATATTTTGAATATTTTATATAAGAGATATGAAAAGAAATTGAATCCAATTAAAACTATATTTTGGCTCAATTTTGGATTAATTATTCTTAAAATTTTCATTGCATATGAAGCATAAGGTAAAATAAATAGTAGTTTTGATTTACTTTCGGTTATTTTAAAGACCAAATTTGAGGAAAGTTCAATATTCAATGCTTTTTTGCAAGAAAGATATCCTACTAATTCATTTTTCTTTAAATTATAAACATGATGACCAAATTCTTTAATAACTCCCCCACAGAAAATAGGAAAGGTTATATTATTCTTATTAAAAATAATATCCTCCTTAAACGTGGAATATGACGCATATTGGTTAAGAATTTTAACAGGATCAATTGGAATAATGATATCCTCTAACATTTCGAATTCGGAGTTATTCATTTAAATCATTGGTAATTTTGATAGGTAAATCGTTTTTTATTGAATCTATTGTTTTAAAACACAGATACATTGCTATTAGTGCGTCGTCTACTCGAATTAATGATTCTTCCTCATTTAAATTAGCTTTAATAACATTTTCTAATTCATTTTTATGTCCTTTATCTTGAACTTGTAATTTTTTATTCCCTACATCAAACCCCGAAGTATGCATCGTTTTAAAATCATCAATAAATATTGTAGACTCTCCTGAGAATATCTCAATTCTCTCTTTTGGTATATCCGGACCACCTAAATCAGTATATATGAGATTTGCTATAGATCCATTTTTGAATTCAATTAGAACTGTACAACTATCATAAACTTCTATATTTTTATGGCTTAAATTCCCCCCTTTAGCATATATCTCAATAGGAGTAGAATCTATTAAATATAAGATTAAATCTGTAAAATGACAAAATTCTCCAATAATTGGACCTCCTCCAATATTCGGATCATAAACCCAATGTGATCCAGATATAAATGTATTAGCGATTCTATAATTCATTATAATCGGGTTATCTCTCTTTTTTAATAATTCTTTAGCGATCTGAATAAATGGACTATACCTACGATTAAAACCAATAGAATAAAATTTTCCAGTTTTTTTTACGGTATTATAAACTTCTTTACATTGATTCATAGTTAATGCCATTGGTTTTTCGCAATAAACATTTTTCCCCGCTTTTAATGCTTCTATTGCGAATTTTCCATGAGTATTATGTCTTGTATAAATAAATACAATATCAATTTCGGGATCCTTAAGTATTTTTTTATGATTAGTCGTAATATAATCTGGGTGAAATTTCGCTAAACATAATTCAGCAGTTTTTTTATGTTCAGTACAAATTCCTTTTATTTTACAATTTGGATTTGATAATAACAAAGGGAGATGAGTACTTTGTGCGAAAGAACCACATCCTATTAACCCAATCATTAATTTTTTCCTTTTAATTTCTGTTATTGAAGTTATTCGTTTGATTTTTAAATGTTCTTCTTCATGTGTAAATTTTAATAGAATTGCAATATTATTGAAAGGATCGTTTTCTAACTTTTCATACGCTATGTTCGCCTTATCTACAGGGATGATATCGGAAATTAGGATCTTTACATTAATTTTTTTTTCTGAAATTAAGGTTAAAAAGAATTCCATATTTCTTTTTTCTGTCCAAGGGACAAATTCTTCGGGATAATCAAATCCTTCATATTCATAATACATATCATAACGCCCAGGCCCATACGATCTAGATATTAATAAATCTGCTTCCTTGTAATAAAGTTTCCCTCGATTTACTTCTATAGGAAATCCACCTAACATCACGATTTTTCCTCTATCCCGGATTAAATCAACTGCATCTTCTAAAATTTTTGAAGATTTAGATGTTGCGCAAATTATTATTGAATCCAATCCTTTCATATTAGTAAGTTCTGAAACCTTTCTATCTGAGTTGAGATATTTTGGATTAATAATAAAGTCAGCGCCTAATTCTTTAGCAAGATTTAATCTTTTATTTATTAAATCAAAAGCGACAATTCTCCCTCCACTTGCCTTAATTAATTGAACAATAACTAATCCAATTAAACCTGTACCTATAACGCCAACAAATTCTCCTGGTTTTATATCTGCACGATGAATTCCATGAAGAGCTATCGCTCCTAATGTAGCAAATGCAGCTTCTTCTAGAGTAACATTATTTGGAACTTTACATGTTAAATTTTTTGGAGAATATATAATTTCGGCGTGATTTGACCCCCCGCAAGAAACTCTATCATTTATTTGATAATCTTTTAGATTAGTTTTTTGGACTAGTCCAGAACAACTATAACCAATCGGAGTTAAATTAGAAGTAGGTTTTATAAAATTTTTTCCATCATCCTTCTTAAAGAGATATAATTTCCCAAATTTAATTGTTCCTAGAATCCCTCTTTCCTTTATTTCATTATAAATTATATTTCGAAAATCTTTTGATTTAATTACTTTTTTGATAAAAGGTAAATTATGAAATCTTCTCATTTTAATATCCGATAATTCAGTACCAGAAGAAATTAGAGCGAAACTTGTTTTAACAATTGATCCCTTTGTTTCTATGATAGGATCTTTCATCTCTTTTACTATAATTTGACTCTTATTATTAATAAATAATTTTTTCATAGATGTCAATATTAACTTTGAATTCAATAAAAGGTGTGAAAGATTATTGATAGTAAGTAATAAATTTCTTAACTATTATTAAATTTTTATATACAAAGTCATATTTCAATAGGATTTAGTGATTTACTTCCTTTGATGCTGTTTATTTCTATAAAAATTTCAAACATTTCATTTTGCTTGAATGAGTGATTTGAAGATATGCTAAGGAGAGAGTTTTCATATTTTTCTCCATAATTAGGTGAATATACTGATTTATCGATTTGAACATTAAAATCAAATGGAGATGAGATTTTCATCAATATCTCATTATCTATATTTACAATATTATTTTTAAGGGAAATGTTGAGTCCTTTACTAAAATGATAATTTATATTTATCTCAAAAATTTCTTCATTTTGATTCTCTTGAGATCGTATTACAGTGTCTTTAATAAGCATATTATTTATGTCTTTATTAGTAATTATGTTCCTTTTGACAATGAACCCTTTGTAGCCATTGTGATAACATCTAAATTCAATTTTATTATTATGCTTATTGATAATACGTTTAATCTTAGGTTTATTCCCCCAAGAAAACCAAGATTTAATCATAGCCTGATTTTGATTATTTATGGTTAATACATTATGGGCTTTACTACTACGAAAATAGTTCCTTTCTTTCCATGATTTATTATAAGTATAAGTTCCTGAATCAGTAATTATATTTTTTCCCTTATAAGAATAGATAATATTTGTTATATTGCTATGTGAATGACCCGCAGTTCGCGCTCCAAATCTGCCAAAATCAATAAATAAATAATTTGCTTTACTAGACCAATTATTTCTCATTACATAATATCCTGCATCGTTAAAATATTTCAATTTTGTATTAGGTTTTATAATTTTAAGATTATTATAAATTTCATATTTTTTAGAGCCTAGTAGTAAGATTGAGGGAGGGAGTAATTTGTTTGAAAGGAATTTTAAATCTCCTCTTTGAAATAAGATAGCCCCTAAATTAAGAAGATCAATAAAAGAATCGTTTTTATAAGATGTTAGTAATAGGACTCTTCCATCATCAGAATCGCCAATTAATGGAAAAGTTCCATTAGGCTTAATTGAATAAGATAGGTAATCATACATTTTTTCAATAATATCTTGTTCTCTCTTTTTTAAAGCATTAGAATTTATGATATCAAAAAGCGTAAAAAATTCTAATACAAATCTATGATAGTTAATAGATTGTTCTATATTTGTCCCATCAGGTCGAGTTTGTAGAAGAATTTGCCTTTTAAATTTTTTATAAAAATTATTCTCCCATTTTGTGAATGGTTTAATTTGTTCAAAGATTTTTGAAAATAAATATATACCAAACAAATCTCCAATAGTATGGTTCAATGAGTGGCGTGTATAAAAATATTTTAAATAATATGCGTGTTGAGACATCGATTTGAATATTTTCTTAAAAAACTCATCATTATTAACTTCCTTAGAATCTTCAAAAAAGTATAAAGTAAAAATCCATGATATAAGTCGAATCGATATTTCTAACCCATCACACCAATTTATACCGTATAACGGAGGATTCTTCTTAATCCAATCTAATACTAGATGCTTAAATTCTTTCGCATATCTTTCATTTTTTGTGGAATAATATGCAAATCCTAAATATATTAAAAACTGATGCCGATTAAATTCCCAAACATATTTTACATCAATTTTTCCATTTTTTGGGCGTATATCTATTTTTTCTGACTTTTCCAATTTCCAAGTAAAATTATTGAAAAAGCTCCAATGCCAGTCAATTTTTTCTTCAAATACGATAGTCTTTTCAAAAATATCAAATTCCTTTATTATAACTTTGTCAGCAAAATTAATATAATCACTAATCTCTCTGGAACAGTTGTTTTTTAAGCACTCAATAATTTTTTCTTTTTCATCTTTATTAGAATAGGCAAAAATATTGTTATTAAAGAAAATATTACGAATATCAGATATCTTCGAAGAGCCAAGCATTCTCCAAAATAATTTATCAGAGATACATGATTTTCTAATAATTTCGCGTTTTTTATTATAATATTTAAAAAGTAAAATCTTTCTAATTTTACTTTTAATTTTTTCAATAATTATAAAAATATTAAGTGATTTTCGAACTCCTAAAAAAGTCATGAGTTTAATCTCTTAAATATTAATTTCAAAAATTCTATCTATATATAAAATTAATTGTGTTTAATTTGATAAACTTAAAGATAATTGGGAATTATTAAATTTAAATTAATCTCCTACTTTAAAAGTTTATCATAAATCGGAATATACTTTTTAATTACCTCAGACCAACTATAATTATTCACTACATATTCACGGGCACTTTGTTTCAACATCTCAGTTTTTTCTGGTGTTTTTAAATATTTTTCTAACTTTATAGCTAAAGCTTTACTATTTTCTACTTTAAAGAGATCTCCTGAAATATTTTGTTTAATTAATTCATTTAGAGCAGGTAAATCGCTTGCTAATAAGACTTTCCCCATTGCCATCACTTCTAAAGGTTTTAGAGGAGTTACTAATCTGTTTATTCTTAAATTTAATCGAGGAAGTACAAAAATATCTATTATGGAATAATAATTATTCACTTCTTCATATGGAACCATTCCAGTAAAAGTTACATCTTTTTTTATATTTAATATCTTAGAATAATCCTTCAATGATTCTAAATAACCAGATGATCTTACTGGGCCTACAATTAAGAGTTTTATATTATTTACTGTTTTTTTTAGAAGAGAAAAAGATTTCAATAAAATTTCAATTCCTTCATGTCTTCGAATAGAACCTATATAACCTATAACTTTTTTATTTTGTAGACTTAATTTTTTTTTTAAACATTGATTTGGTTCTAATGGAACAAATTTCTTAGTGTCAACTCCATTGGGAACTATATATATCTTTTCTTCAACAATCCCCCTATTCTTAATATCGTTTTTCATTGCTAGTCCTAATGTGATCACAGCATCAGCCTTCTTCATTAATTTAGTTTCCTTTTTATGTTTTCTCTTATGTTTAAATGAATCCTTTTTATATTTTTCACTTGCAACATCATAATCTTCAGGAAAATATCTCACTTCGTAAATGAATGGAATCTTTTTGCTTTTTGCAATCTTGTAACCATATTTTGCAAATTTTGCGGGTGAGTGAGCGTGAATTAAATCTATCTTTTGGATTTCGACAAACTTAGATAAATAATTTTTCTGATTCGTAAATAAAAGTGTGTTTATTAAATTATATCCTTTGGAAATTTTTAGAGCTTTTAGAATCTTTGAGTTTGAAATTAAATTATATCCCGGAAAGGGTGGAAATTTATAATAAGGTACTCCGTTTTTAATGTAAGGATTATTATTTCTCATATTTTTAGGGTCAATTAAAGCTAAAGGATTTACATATTTCTGTTGTTCTTGAAGAATATTATGTGCTCTAATTGTGTACCCCGCTAATATTGGCAATGAAACTTCAAGCAAATGCAATATCCTTGTGTTATTAATTTTCATAGTATTTTTCTTACTTTGCAAGTTAATTTGCTTCTACTTCAGGTGTAAATCATTTAATTTTCCTCATCCAAAAACTTGATATAATTTTACTTTTTAATCGATAAGAAATAAACGCGTTTTCTAAGAGGTCTGGAAAAGTTGAATTCATAAAATTCCCCGCCCATAAAACTTCAAAACTATTATTAAAAGAAAGAAATGCCTGTAATAAGTATTGCTCATTCCAAAATATATTATCTATTAGTATTTTTCTTTTTGGATATTCAAATGGAAAATAAATATCGTGAATATGGATGATTACACCCTTCCTTAGTCTAGGAATAATTTCAAAATATTCATATTGAACATCATTACCTATTTTAATAACATGACTTGAATCTATAAATAGAATATCATTTTCTTTTAATTTAGTAAATTCGGTAATAGGAACATTTTGTACTTCTTTTGGAATTAATTTCTTTAATCCAGGAAAGCCTTTTTTTAAAATGGTGTTTGGATAAGGCTCAATCGCTATTAAATCACAATTATAATTGTTATCTAAACTATAGTTTCTTAAAATTGCCTTAGCTGAGCAATATGTTGAAAATCCTGAACCGATCTCAATAATTCTTCTTGGCTTAAAATATCTAATCATACAATATAACACATCACTATCCACTGGACCAAAATACTCATTACTAAGATAATATTCATAAGGTTCAGCTTCTTTTGATTGCTTTACTGGAAAATTGTCATACTCACTTTTAAAGTTGGTTACAAAATGAGATAATAAATCTTGTTGCTTTTCCTCATTAAGATTAACACCAAATAATTCCTTTCTTTTTGTCCATATGTCATTGTTTAATTTAGATAAGTCAGGTATGGGTGAATAATAATTATTAGGCGTAATATTTATTCCAAATTTTTGAATAATTCTCAATTTATTTTTTGGTAAAATATGACATATCGGTTTAATAATATCTTTCAGCTTCAATTTCAATTAACAATCTCTTTTATTATTAGAAATCTACAATATTTAAATAAATTTTTGGGTTAATTTTTTAAATGAATGATAAATTAATAATTAGCCCCTTTCTATATTTTCGCTAAATTGCGCCCCTGACTCATTAAATGTGCTAATTCTGTAGAAATTAAATTATTTGTTATGAAATCACCGCTTATATTCCTTTCAATTTGTATTTCATTTAGGAGTTTGGGATGATTTCTAACAATTACCACGGGACATATCCGATTTTCGATCGATAATTCCGTTTTGGACTCACATAGCTTGAGTAACGATATAATGGCGTTATTTGACCCCTCTCCAACATTATTTTGAATAAATTTTCGAAAGAATTGTCCAAAAAGCTCTTTTAATGTGGCTAATATCTGAAGATTTGTGTTCTTGCTGAATTTTAGCGTCATTCTATAGGGATCAACCTTCACATACCCTCGCTTGCCCTTGTAGAACACTTTAAAGAGCCCTCGCCTTCCACGCTTCTTTTTTTTGATTCGATTTTTTCTTTTCCTTTGAATCTGAACAATATTTATTAATTTTCATACTATTTTTCTCACTTTGTAAGCTAAGTTGTAATTTAATTAGAATTATTATTCAAGAGATATTCGCCTTTTAGTGAAATTAAAAAACTCAATTATAAAGTCTAAAGGACTGTATCTAAAAATTTTGTAAAATACTTTTAGACTTTCTGATATTTTTCTTTTATTTAAAAAAAGATAAGCAACTCTCGAGAAATGAGCAGTATATATCTTTTTCGATGTTTTGTATCCATAAGAACTAATAAGAGGATTAAGAGTCTTTAAGTATTTGAATTTTAATTTAAGGTAATTTTCTGGAGAGATATGAGATTGATGATGATCGGATGTACCAACTACAAAAAGAGGTTCTTTGAAGAGTTTTATTTTCCCTTTTTTACAAATTCTTAATATAAAATCCCAATCTTCATGTACTTGATAAGAGATATTGAATCCACCTATATATTTAACTATATCTGTTTTTAATAACAATGAACTTCCCCCCGCTAGGCTCATATTACATTTTAATAATGAAAGAGATAAATCACCTTCAGTATTGCTTTTTATAACTTTTCTAGGTTTTTCTCTAATATACCATGAATAAATCCCAATCCATTCATTATTTAGAGATTCCATCGTATTAACTAATTTTTCAATTTTAGTTTTTAAAAAGAAGTCATCATCGTCCAGAAAAGCAATATATTTGCCTTTCGCTCTTTGAATTCCGGAATTTCGAGCGGCAGAGGGTCCTTGATTTTGTTTGTGGTTAATCAATTCTACATTTTTCTTTATATCTATAAATTTCTCAATATCTGAGTTAGGATCGTCGTTAATAATAATTATTTCAATATTATCGTAAGTTTGATTATAAACACTATTAATTGCTCTAGAAAGTGATTTTAATCTCTTATATGTTGGTATAACAACAGTTACAAGAGGATTATCTTTTTGCTTCATTATTCTTCTAGAAGTTTTTTGACTTTAGTTTTTTTACAAAAATTATATTCATTAAATTGAGTAAATTTTAATTTTTAATAATTTTACTTTTTTTTACTTTTCTTAAAGGATAAAAGGATATATATCTATTCTATTATATTTTTATTTTTCTCGCTTTAACGACAACATACCTATGAAAATCTGAAAAAAAATATCTAAATGAAGACATTGATAACCCTTTGAACCTAATCTTTCATATAAGATAAACGGGTAAAGAATTCGCAATCTTTAAACTCTCTTTTTTTAAATGGTTAAAAATATTAGTGTAGGGTATCCATAGATTGTGTCAGCGAAGAATTTAATCAGTACCATTTAAGCAAAAAAGGGGAAAACGAAAAAATTACTCCGTAGGGCATAAAAAAGGGAAATACCACACCCGACGCAAGTAAATGAATTTCTAAGAAAAAATGGAATTAAAAAAACATAAAAATTTTGGTTGCGTGCTTGGATTATCAATTAAAAGAAGTTTTGAATTTAGATCATAATAATAAGAAAAATCATCTATTTTTGATCGGTGTTCAATAAACTTTCCATACTAATAAATGTTGAGTTGAAAAAACGGGTTCTAATTCTGATTGCTGTAAAGATTGGATTAATATCCAATTAATTCCGTCTTCTAAGAGAGGTTCTTTTATAGAAATTATGTATTGCACATTATACTCAGATCGCAAAAGAGCACGGTCTTCTTGGTATGTCATATTTAATATAATTATTTTCCTACTTAGAACCTCTAAAGGAGATGTTTCATAATTATAAATGGCATTTTTAGGCCAAAACCTAAAAAAACGTTGGTCAAGCAAGTTAGAAAATGAAAATGCAAATTCAGTGTTCTCAAGAACTTCATTTGGATTAATTAGACCATACCATAAATCGATTCCAATAGATGCACGACCGTGAAAGGTGGGTAAAAATCCTACTCCAGAAAGTTTATTTGCTATATCTTTATTAGTAGTAAAAATCAATCCATCTATGTCTTCATTTTGAAAGTATTCAATAATTTCGATTTCTTCCTCGGTCAAACAGAGATTTTCCCATGGATAGGGACTACTACACATACCAGCTCTATTGGTCTCTATAGTTGTTATCGAAAAAATTAGCATTGAAATTGTTAATATAAGAAGCCAGAGCCCTTTTTTCATTTTAAGAGGATCAAGAGAAATTTTTGTAAAATTTAGAATTTTATATTTATTTATTAAGAAAATAAACAGAAATAAGATGAAAGATATAAATGAAAATACATAGACAAACCAAAGATCAATTTTAGTAGAAACTTCGATTTTTATAAAGGAATACACTATTGATATAAATAATAGAATTACAAGTAAAAAACAACTTAATGTTTCAGAATAGGTTGCAATAAAGTCTTTAATATAAATTATGCCTGATACCGAAAAAATAATTAGTATGGGGAAAAATATGACAATTGAATAAAAGGTAGAAGGGAGCAGAAATGAAAAAGGTATAATAAAAAGGATTAAATAATACTTTTGAAGAAATTGCCGATTGTTATTAAGTTGAGCATTCTTTTCATCATAATTTTTTAGTAATGTAGCTATTTTATACAGCGTTATTATTACACCTACTGGGAAAAAAATAGAAATTACACCTAAATTCCATACATAAAACCAGCTAAGTAATATACCCATCCCGAACAATGTTTTCTCATCAAAAAAAGGGGAAAATGTTTGATTTGGATCGAGTCTCAATAAAAATCCAAAATTTAATATTTCTAAACCTATGAAAAAAGCAATTATACTTAGCGGAAGAATTAAAAATACAATTAGCTTTTGTAAATTTCTAATTTTTCGGATTAAAGCTGTAAATATCATAATTACTATTGTTATAAATGTACCTACCCAAAGTCTGTGCGATAGGGCACCAATCATGAGGAGTAAAAACATAAAAATTATGGCTTTAAATACATTAATCGAATTAGTTAATACTTTTAAATTTAAATTCAAAAGAACTATCATTACAATTGTTATAATAATTCTTGTACTAACGGTCATTGTGATATTATTAATTACATCAAAGGAAAATAAGATCGCTGCTACAAATAAAAATCGGCTCCATTCTTCTTCGAATAGTCTATTTCCGAGATTTCGGGAGCTTTTATAGATAATTATGATGAGTATAATATTGAAGGCTAATATCGCTTCAGTTATACCAAATATACCGAATGAAAAAAAGTTCAGAAGACTTATTAAAAAGGCAAGGAACATGGGAACGCCTATTGCTCGATGAGAAAAAGGATAATACCCAAAATAGGAAGTGGGATGGATTAACCAAGTATTATCAGAAAATAATGCCCCATCTCTAAGAGCATTTGCCATCCACATCACTTGATATGCATCGACTCCATAAATGCGAGGATAATGGGTAAATAGAATAATAATTACCACTATAACAAGGAGAAAGTAATATTGGTTATTATTATTTATAGTAATCCTCATGAATTTATGGCTCAATTATTATTACTTCTTAGGAGTATTCTTATTTGGAGATAAAGAAATTTTGCTTTTTAATTTACTTATTTTATTTGAAAGTATAACTAAACTGAAGTCTAGAAATTATGAAGACGATATAAAAAAAAATTATATTATTTTTAATTATATACAAGAAAGTTATTAAATAATTTAAAATCGTTTCATGAATAGCAAAATTAAAATATTAAAGTTAGAAGATTATACTTTTATTATTTAATATATTTTCAAATTTATATTTGAAGTTGTTTATGAATTCATTTTTATAAAAAATTTTAAAATAATAGATCTACGCTGATAAGACAGCACTATTTATAAAGAAAAGATGGATATGCTAGATAAGACAAATCTTTTAGTTTTAAGCCACACTTATAATAGTTTCATTAAAGATCCAATTGAAATTATTTCAAAGGATTTTAATAAAATTTATGTATTAGTTAGATATAAGCCTATAGCTGAATTAGGTAATATCATTCCTTTAAAATTTTTTAAATCCAGAAAGAAACACAGTAGGAGATACTCTATTGATTTAACGAATAAACCAGATAATGTGGAAATTATTTTAGTACCTTTATGGTATCTTCCATTTAAGTTTTTTAATAAATTCATCGGACCTCTTCATGCTAAAGCTGTTTTGAGAATCTTGAAAAGAAGAAAAATAAAATTTGACATAATTCATGCTCATTTTGGTTGGTCTGCCGGATATGTTGGAATGATAATTAAGGAAAAATACAAAAAACCCTTGGTAATTACTGGACATGGATATGATGTATATGATTTACCTTTTCGTAGCGATTATTGGAAGGCGATGATGAGAGAGATTTTTATCAGAGCAGATCGATTATTAACCGTAAGTAAAAAGAATAGGGATTATATTAAAAAAATTGATGTTAAAAAAAAAGTAGCGATCATCAACAATGGATACTCCAATTCTTTATTTTGGTATATTGAAAAAGAAAAAGCGAAAAATATCTTGAATTTAGTGGATAATAGAAAGCTAATTTTAACAATAGGCAATTTAGAGAACGTTAAAGGTTACGATATTTTAATCAAGGCACTTAAGATTGTTTCTATAATTCGTAAAGATTTTTTATGTTTACATATCGGTGATGGAACAAAAGTAAATTATATAAAGAAATTAATTTCTGAGTATGATTTGAATGAAAATGTTAAACTTTTAGGTAGAAAACCTCATAATGAATTAGTCTATTGGTTTGGAGCTTGTGATTTTTTAGTATCTTCAAGTTTGTTTGAAGGTAATCCTACCGTAATGTTTGAAGCGTTAGGGTGTGGAAAACCTTTTATAGGAACAGAGGTTGGTGGAATACCCGAAGTGATATACTTTCAGAATTATGGATTATTATCTCAACCGGGAAATGAAAAAGCACTCGCTAATAACATTATTAAAGCTTTAAATTTAGATTGGAATTCAAAAGAGATTCTCGAATATTCAAAACAGTATCGTTGGGAGAATATTACAAGGGAAATAGTAGAAATATACAAAAAATTACTTTGAAAGTTTCGATATATTGAACAAATAATGATTTTACATATAGTAAAAATTTTTACATCATCTGGTTATTATTTTTAGGCTTTAATCCTACTAATACAATCTATTGAACAATTTCTAATAGAAACTGGAAGCTAAATAAAATTTTGTTTATATTTATTGAAATATTTAATATTTTATGAAAAATTTTCTTTTTCTAATAAATCATGCAAAATGCATACATTTTAAATAATTTAAAGAAAGAATTCCATTTTTTATGAAAGTTCCATTTTTCACGTCAAGGTATCAGGATCAACGATATGGAAGCAGTATTAGAGAAAAAATAGATAAAGTGATTAAATCTGGAAATTTTATTCTCGGTGATGAGCTTTTACAATTCGAAAAGAGAGTTGAGGAATTCACGGGAGCAAAACATGCAATTGGAGTTGCAAGTGGATCTGATGCTTTAATTCTCTCTTTACAGTGTTTAGATATACCTAAAGGTAAAGAAGTTATAACTACTCCTTTTTCATTTTTTGCATCAACTTCTTGTATTGTAAAAAACGGTCTTAAACCCGTATTTGTAGAAGTAGATGAAAATACCTACAACATTAATCCCGATTTAATTCCTGAAAAGATAAATGATAATACTGAAGCGATTTTATCTGTTGATTTATTTTCACAACCAGCAAATTATGACAAAATTAGCAAAATCGCTAATGATTATAATTTAAAGATTATTGAAGATTCGGCGGAAGCATTTGGTATGAAATGGGGTGATACAAATGCAGGTTTATGTGGAGATATTGGAATCTATAGTTTTTATCCTACAAAAACTCTGGGAGCATTTGGTGATGGTGGGATGGTTATTACTAATAATGATGATTATGCTGAGAAAATTAGGATCCTGAGGGTACATGGGGCAAAAAAAAAGTATAATCATAGATATATAGGGATAAATTCAAGATTGGACGCTCTACAAGCATCTATTCTTAGTATAAAACTCAATTTTATAAAAAAAGAAATTAAAGAGAGGGAAGAAATCTACAATCAATATGTTAAAAATCTTGAAAATATAAAAGAGATAGAATTTCCAAAAATATATAAAAAAGCATCTCCAGTGTGGTATGTATTAAATGTAAAATGTAAATACAGGGATAAATTAAGAGAGTTTCTTAAAGAGAAAGGAATTGATACGAATATTTACTATCCTAAAGCTATGCATCTTCAGGAATGTTTTATAGAATTAGGTTATAAAAAAGGAGATTTTCCTATTGCTGAAAAATTATGTAATTCTCTATTAGCTTTGCCTGTTTTCATAGGTATGAGTTCTGAAATGATCGAATATGTATGCAATTGTATAAAACAATTTTATAAAAATCATAACAAAATGTAAAGAGTATTATGCGAAAGTTAAAATATGCTTTAATAGGTTGTGGAAGAATTAGTAATAAACATATACAAGCCATCGTTGCGAATAGAAATAAATTTTTACCAGTCGCTTGTGCTGATATTATATTAGATAGAACTCAAAAAGTTGCTGCTAAAATAGAAAAATATTTTCAAGGTATTAAAATTAAAACTTATTCCTCTTATGAAAAAATGTTAGAAAATGAAAAATTGGATATAGTTGCTATAGCCACATTTTCTGGTAATCATGCTGAAATTGCACTTAGAGCACTAGATTATGATATAAATGTAATTTGTGAGAAACCAATGGCACTATCTACTGAAGATTGTGATAAAATAATTGAAAAAGAAGAGAACACAGATGCTAAATTAACTATTTGCATGCAAAATAGATTTAATCAATCAATTCTAAAATTGAAAAAAGCTATTCAGCAAAATAAATTTGGTAAACTATATCATGGACAAATTTCCGTACGATGGAATAGAAATGTTGATTACTATAATCAAGCAGAATGGAGAAAAACATGGAAGAATGATGGGGGCGCTCTTATGAACCAATGTTCTCATGGGATAGACTTATTACAATGGATGATGGGGGGTAAACCCAAAGCTGTTTATGGGATAATTAAAAATTATCGGGGAATTAGAGAAGCAGAAGATTTCGGAAGTGCAATCATAGAGTTTGATAATAATTCTATAGGAATTATTGAGGGTACTGTCAATACATATCCGAGAAATTTAGAAATGAAGTTATCTATATTTGGTGAGAAAGGTACTGTAGTGATAGGAGGCTTAGCTGTTAATTATATAGAAACATGGCGAATTAATGGTAAAGAGTTTAAAGAGAATTGCATGAATCCCCAAAATATCTATGGTGATGGTCATCTTCTTGTCTATGATAATTTTTATAATGCAATTATTAATAATAGAAATCCCTATATTAAACCCGCAGATGGAAAAAAAGCAGTAGAAATTATTTTAGGGGTTTATAAATCCTTCAAAATGGGAAAGAAAGTTAATTTTCCAATAGATTTTAGTACTAAAGAAATGATTGGAACCTTTCGGAGTAATGAATCATGTCTGAAATAATTTTTAAAAATAATAGAGATCATAATTACAGATACCATAAGAGTTCTTATATTGATGAGGGTGCAAAAATTAGTGAAAATTAAATAGAAAGGCAAAAGTAAATCTACTGATTATTCTAAAAAGTTTCAATAATATAAAAAAAATTAGATTTCAATAAAAAATTCATTCTAATATAAGATATCAATACTTAAATAATCGTTAACATTCAATAAAACAATTCTCTAAATATGAAATGAGGATTTTTAATTGAAATGTTCTTTTACTTATGATCATTATAGAGAAATATTGCAATTATTTCGAAATGAGGGATATAAAACCGTATCTTTCAGCTCTTTTAAACCAAAGGAGCCTTATCAATTAATTTTAAGGCACGATATTGATTTTTTAGGAATAAATCTATCTATCTTAACGGATTTGGAAATGAAAATTGGTTTCCAATCAATAAATCATTTTTTAATGACAAGTGAAGTATATAATATAAATTCACTTGCTGTAAAAAGCCTAATAAATAGACTAAGAAAAAATGGTCATCATTTGGGGTTACATATTGATCCAACTTTATTTTCTCTATATTCATCTAAACAGGAATTGCAAAATGAATTCAAAAATTTAATAAATATAGCTAATATTTACTTAGGACCACTTGACTCATATAGTTTTCATAGACCCGCTATTATCGGAACGAATAAAGATCTATTTCCAGAAAATTTTCCCTTTCAAGTTCCGAAATGTGCTTATAGTGATGAATTTACAAAAAGTATGATTTATCGAAGTGATTCCCGACGAGAATGGCAGAATGGTTGCATTTGTCAAGAAATAAAAGATCTCGACGGGCGATCTTTACAACTTTTAATACATGCAAATTGGTGGGATTTAGAAGAAATCAATCGTGAACAGAATTTAAAGAATTATGTAAATACTCATTTACGATTAATTAAAGGTTATCTCGCAAATAATCTTTCATTTCTCCTAGAGAGTAAAATTTCATTAAAAGATTTTTTTATTGGATGAAATAGGAACAAATAACGGTAAGAAATAAATTTAAAAAACATCAATTTCCTTCAGCGAAGGTTTATCTTGTTAAAAATATTAATTGCATTTAAATTTATTTAGAATGATTCTCCCCTAAAATATTATTATTTGGATTTTATCTGATGGGAATTGAATATTAAACTGGATAATTTCCAGATATTGCAAAGCAAAATTAAGACAATGGAAAAGTAAAATAATTAGAAAAGATTAAAAATATTAAAATTTGGTGTGATTATTATAATGAAGGTGGTATTGCTTGAAAATGCTAATTTAACAAGTCAACTCGCTTTATCTTCACGACTTATTTCTTTTGCAAGATATCTAAAAAGTCAAGGTGATGAAGTCACTATTATATGTGCTAATAAAGATTCTTATATTAGGGATAGAATAAAAATAATTGGAAATAATTGCTCTACATACACTCCATTAGGAAACCTAAAATATATACTTAAAACAAGTATAATATTAAAAAAATTAGGAGATATAGATATTATACATGTTTTCCAACCTAATCTTAGTGCACTCGCTCCAATTTTTATAAGTAGAATAAAATCAAAAACTAAATGTAAAGTTGTTAATGATATTCGTTCTTTATGGATTGAAATGGGTATTGCAAAGATTGAATTATCAATGAAAAAAGGTCGAATTTTACAGTTTCTATTATATTCTATTGAATCAATGCTATTAAATCAAGTAGATTTGCATATTTTTATAACAAAAGACCATAAAAGACATTATGAAAAAATAACAAAAAAAAAAATTCCAAATTCAATTATAATCCCCAATGCAATAGATTATAAAAATTTTAATTTAGAAAAAAGAATAGGTAATAATGAAAGGATAATTTTTGGATATATTGGTTCTTTACAAAAACTTAGGGGATTAGAAAAAATTTATTCAGTATTTAAAAAAATTAAAGACGTGGAATTGCATCTTTATGGTTCTCCAGAACCAGGTAATTTGCCAGAAAATGTTAAATTTTTTAGATATATATCTTATGATGAAATTCCTAATATTTTGAGGAAGTTTGATGTTGGACTTGTACATGTGAATAATTCATCCAATTATTGGTATGGGTTAATTACAAATATGGATGGGTATCCTCGAAAAATTTTAGAGTATATGGGAGCTTCTTTACCGATATTGTCATCAAATCAAAAAGTAAACAAAACTGCATGTAGAGAATGTGCTCTTTTTTATGATCCTTATAACATAACCGATATAAAAGAAAAGATAAGAACCTTCAGGGATAACGAAGGAATGCGAATAAAAATGGGAAAAAAAGGAAATGAAATTCTGAAGCAGAATTATTCATATGAAATAGTAGGTAAAAAATTAAGAGGTTTTTATAAATTCCTTATCAATTCTAAATTAGGAAGCGAAACTTAGTAAATTCATTATCTGGTTTTAAATTTTCGATAGAATGAATATCCCCACCCCTTACAAAGTTTACACCATAAATTCTGGCTTTGTCAATCCATTTTTTGGGGGGTAAATCATATTTCTTATTAATTTCTAACATAATTCTTTTTTCTCTCATAATTTCGAAGATGGAATTCAATAGACTATCAGGTATAATTTCATTGATTTTTTTGAAAAATAATCCTGGATGCATCCATGTGTCAATTGCATAATTATTAAATACTTTAATTAAACTTTCATAGAAGAGGTTTATATCATTAGGAAAGGAATGAAATGCTACACCAATGTACTCTGCATTTCTTAATATAGGTTTAGTTATATCTAACTCCC
The DNA here is from genome assembly GCA_019057795.1 of Promethearchaeota archaeon. Classification (GTDB taxonomy): domain Archaea; phylum Asgardarchaeota; class Lokiarchaeia; order Sigyniarchaeales; family SOKP01; genus SOKP01. The sequence continues at coordinate 33,827 of JAHLWS010000030.1, forward strand.
CAGAAGGAAGAATTTTTGTTTCAATTCCAGAAATAATAATTAATTGATCAAACTTATTCCTAGCTTCTTTAATATCATAAATAAATTTATTGTAATCATAACTTAATTCTTTACTAACATGTTCTGTAAAACAAATTAGCGGTATATTTACTTCTATGGCTTTTCTGCAAATTTCATGAATTGAATTTTTTCCATCAGTGTAATTGGTATGAATATGCCATTCACCAGTAATTAAGAATTCCTTATATTTATCACAATTTTTCATATTTCAACAACCTTTTGACCATCAATACCCAACCCTCCCCAATATCTTAGAAATTTAGTCCCCCACTTAATTTTTGGTACTAAAAACTCTTCATCTAATGCTTGTTTAACCGAACCGTATATTATATTGGCTCCAGATAAAGTTGACAACACCATTGTACCTTGTATTCTAGGATTTGACTCTAATAAAATAGGCATTCCATTTTCTTTTTCTTTAAATTGAAATCCAAAGGCATATTCCAGATTTATTTTATCACTCAGTTTTTGAGTAAATTCAATTATATCATCTCTTTTTTCTGTGATTCCAAGAAAAGTAATTCCAGATCTAATTTGTTCTCTTTTTCGTGGAATTATTATAGTCATATTGTTTTCTTTTCTTAACACATCTACAGTAAATTCTGCGCCTGGTAAAAATTCCATTATCATTACAGGTATAAATTCATTACCTAATTCTGTATGAAGTAAATCTAAATTTGTGTGAATTCCTGTAGGTTTTTGCGTGTAAAAATCATCTTTAGATTTGCTTTTCTTAGAAAGCACCCTAAATCCTCTCATACCATTACCTAAAGGATACTTTATTACCACATTATTTTCTGGATAATTATAGGATTTTACTTTTTTAGTCAAATCATTCCAATTACTTACTAGATCACATTTAGGCACGGGTAAATTAATTTTTTCTGCTTTTTTTATGAGTTTATATTTATCATTTGCGATATTTATAGCTTCATTATCAGAAATAGCTATTTTTATCCCTTCTCTCTCAAAAACTTCCTTGTATTTAGATAGTTTATCTAATTCTTTTGTAACTTGAGGTAAGATAACATCAACCTTTTCTTTTTTAGAAATACTAATGAGATCACTAATAAATGTTTGTTCAGATGGTTTTTTTATTTGATAAAATTTATCACAAAGATATTTACCTATTACTCCTTCTCTTATATCTACTCCAATGGTTTTGATCTTCCGTCCCTCATAATTATTATGCAAAGAATAAAGTGTTCCTCGTATACCAGGGGCACCTGCTCCAGTTATTAACACAATTATATCTTCCATCTTATTATCTCCAAGATAGCTTTATATAAAATTTATTACCTATGATCCTACTATTAAATATTGCCCAGAATTATAATTAAAACTTTGTTCATTTAATTTTTTATTTAGAAAGTATAAGCTTTTTCAAAGAGTAAGGAGTTTGAATGAGCAACTATCTGATAGATAGAAAGAATGAGAAATCTAAAATTTCAATACTGATTCCTTGATTAAACTGAAGTCATTTTAAAACGTTTCAAAAAAATGATTTTAAAAAAAGACTTTTAAAATAGTTCCTGCTGCTCTGTAAAAATATTCTAAGATATTACTAAATAATCTACTTTTTCGAGTTTTTATTGCTTGAATAGGTATTTCTTTTAGCTTTTTCTTATTTCTAATTACCCTTATCAATTGCTCTTGAGTGTAAGTGAATTTGCTCTCAATTGGTAGCTGAGCTATCTCTCTAGTAAAAGCTCTAAAACCTGTCGTAGTATCATAAATATTTTTTCTCAGAAGTAAACTCAGAACTTTTGCAAAAAAATGGTTACCTAATTTCTTACCAATGGATCCAGAGTAGATTCCTTTACCGAATCGTGAGCCTAATACAAGGTCATATCCTTCAATAATACCTTCAATCATTTTTGGAATGTATTTAGGAGGATATTGCCCATCAGCGTCGATATGAACAATGATATCTGCTTTCAAATCTCTACAAATTTCCATTTCCTTTCTAAAAGTATGGGCGAGCCCCATATGACATCCATTTGAAAAGAAGAGTACACCATTATCTTTTGTTATCCTTTCTGTCTTATCTACACTTCCATCATCGACTACCATGATCTGATATATATAATTGGTATTTTTCATCACAGTTTTTATTTCATTAATAACCGCTCCAATACTACCTTCCTCATTATAGGCGGGTATAGTTATAACGACTTTCTTATTTGATGGGATCGCACTAAATTTATTTATAATCTTTTCTTGTTCAATATCTTCTAGATTAACTCGATCTTTTAGGATAGATTTTTGTGTGGTTTGGTTAATTCTCTTTGTTTCCATTATTCTCAGGATTTTTATTTTTTTGGTAAAAAACTACCTATTCCGTCCTTACCTAATAGCTAATATAATAACTACTTTATGAAACTAATGATATTTAGGATAGTTGAAATTTTATAGTTTTGTCAATGGATAATATTATGTTTCTTTTCTTTATAAAAGTTAACTTAAATCTATATGTATACTGAAAATGCATTTGAAGTTTTACACCAAATTGTTTTTGAAATCCTTATATTATTATTAGAATAAGTGACTAAATTAATATAAAAAAGAGGAAAAATAGTTTTATTTTTTCATTACTAGCATTAAATATCTTCCAAATCCATCTTCAGTTAGATATTTTAAATTATAATACTTAAATTTAAGATTCTTTAACAGATTTTAGCATACTTTCTATATTGATTTTTATGTATATCATCAAGTATAACTATACTTCCAGTGTGAGCTAGATTAAGAACTTTAATAAGATTTTTTTTTCTAACTTCCATATTTCCAAGATCATAGAAAATAAAATCAAAAATAGGTTTATTTTCTTTATTAAACTCTTTCCAGGTTAGTAGATTTTCAGTGTTGAGATTATGCATGTTTAAAAAATTATTTGTTTTTTCTAACCATTCAGATGAGTTGTCTATTGACCAAACTGAGAATTGGTGTTTTGTTATTTTTAAATGAAAACGAGCTAAAAACGAGCTAAAACCTGAACCTAAATCTAAAAAACTTTTAGGTTCTAAAATATATAAAATAGAAATAAGAAATATAGATAACTTAAATGAAATCGCCATACTTTCATTTGAGACTTGTGAAACATATTGATTATAAAATTTTTGTAATTTTGGAGTGAAAATTTCAAGATATTTAATATCCCAATTTCATTTCTTGGTCGTTCTTTGCTATTTGTTTCTGTTTTGTAAGATTTTGTACCGTTTTATTCTCAGAATATAAAACGGAAGATTAAAATTTTTTAATGGTTTGTCTTCTGAAGACAAACCTTTTTTTTGTTCCTTTCTTACATGAATTGATTTTTTTATGAAGGGTTACTAAAATTTTGAAGGGTTATTACTTTTTTTTTCTTAGTAGTTGAAATATCAAAATTGTTTTTTCTATGTATTGAATATAGACATTCTAATCATATTTTCTAATTTTTTAAATTGAAATTTAATATGATATTTTTTTTGTAGTATATTTACATTACTAAGAAAATAAAACTACTAAGAAACCATTAAAAGAAAAAAACCCCTTAGAAATTTTTAATAATAAAATCCCAAAAATCTAAAGATTAAAAAAACCATTAAAGCAAATTTAATTTACTATTAGAGCTTTAGAATGTTCTAAAAATTAAATTCAGAATAAAGCATAGATGTTTAATATATTTTCCATATCAAAAAATGATGAGTTGCGAAAACGGGTTCATATGATTCTGATTGCTGTAGAGATTGGATTAATGGCCAATTATTTACTCCGCCTGGCTCAAATGTTTCTTTAATAGTTATAATATATTGTACATTATAAGAGAGCAATGTGTTAAAGTCATTCCCCTCTCTTACATCTAATTCCCTTATAGATATAATTAACTCATTTATCGGATCCGTTTGAGTAAAATTGAAAAAAGTAAAACGAAGAAGAGCATCTAATGAAAATTTTGTATTTTCATAAACGTAATTAGGAGTGATAAGACCATAAAATAAGGGTAATCCAATTTCGACAGGTCCACTAAAAGTGGGTAGAAATCCCACGCCCCCAATTCTTTCAGAGATATAACGATTGGAAACAAAAATTAATCCATCAATATCTTCATTTTGAAGGTATTCTATAATTTCGATTTCTTCATCGGTTAAATATCTATTTTCCCATGGATAGGGACTGTTACTCCTATCAAATCTACCTGTTTCTAAATTTATTACCGAATTTGCTAAAATTGAAATTGTTAATGCAATAATCCAGACTCCTTTTTTCAATTTATGGGGATCAAAAGAAACTCGTGAAAAATTTAGATTATTATAATTATTAACTGTAAAAACAGACAAAAATAAGATTAAAGAAACAAGCAAGAATAAGAATGCACCCCAAAGTACAATTTTTGAATAAAATTCGAACCTTAGAAGGTAATAACCCATTAATGAAAATAGAAGGAGTATTGGGAAGATCCATTCTAATTTTTTGGAAAAGCTTGATATATAATTTTTAACGTAAATTAGACCCTGTACAGAAAATATAATTATAATAGGTAAAAATACGACTATTGCATAAAAGGTAGTAAAAACGAAAAATAATAAGGGTATAAGAAAAAGAAGTAGATAATAAAAGCTGTCTGTTAATTCGTGACTGGTATTTGTAGGTTGTATTTTCTTTTTTTTAGATTTAAAAAATAGATTAAAATTATCGAATGTAAAAGTTAATTTATAGACCGTTATTAATACACCAAACGGGAAAAAAATGGTAATTAATCCTACTGCATACCCATAATAAAGACTTAAAAATATGCTTATGTCGATAAAATTGGCATCACTACTATAACCATAACGGTCTAAACCAAAAAATTCGAACCCAAAGAAAAATACGAGTATGCTTAGCGGAATAATCAAAAATACAGAGAGATGATATAATTTTTTATATTTTCGAATAAGTAATGTAAATATTATGAATATTATCGTTATTACTGTATTCATCCAAAGTCTGTGAGCTAATGCACCAACCAAGAGGATTAAAATCACGAAGATTGTTGTTTTAAATTTGATTTTGGCACCCTTTTGTAAGATTTTTAAATTTAAATTTAAAAGAACAAGCATGACAATAGTTATAATAATTCTAGTACTCACGGTCATTGCGAAATCTTGAATTGCATTCGGGGATAACAAAATAGCAGCTACAAATACAAATCGGCTCCATTCTTCTTCGAATAGTCTATTTCCGAGATTTCGAGAGCTTTTATAGATAATTATGATGAGTATAATATCGAAGGCTAATATCGCTTCAGTTATACCAAATATACCAAATGAAAAAAAGTTCAGAAGGCTTATTAAAAAGGCAAGGAACATGGGAACGCCTACTGCTCGATGAGAAAAAGGATAATACCCAAAATAGGAAAAGGGGGAGATTAACCACGTATTATCAGAAAATAATGCCCCATCTCTAAGAGCATTTGCCATCCACATCACTTGAAATGCGTCTACTCCATATATGAGCGGGTAAGTGGTTAAAGGAATAATAATTGCCACTAGAACAAGGACAAGGTAATAAAGGCTGGTTTTTTTTATAGTAATTTTCTTAAATCTGTAGTTCATATCCTCATTCCTTTCTCTTCTTTAGTGATAATTTAGGGATAAAAAATTTGATGTTTTTCCTTTTAATAAAAAATACTAATTTAATTAGGATTATTGACAATAAAGCTATTATAAAAATAATAGCCGCAATTAAAAAAACATCAGGATAGTCTGTATCATCAGTAAATTTTTCATAAATAGCGCCAATTCCATTACCCTCTAAGATATTTCCTGTGATTACATTAAAAGTGCTTTCTTCGAGATATATACCATATTTTTGGTTATAACTAGCGGAATTTTCTATTAATTTATTATAGTGAGAAGATAAAAGTCTAAATCCATGCTGGGTGTTATTATTAGCGGTGTTATTTGTAAAAGTGTTAAGATTGGAATAGCGGAGAGTGAATCCGTTGAGATTTCCAGTGGCTAGATTTTCTGTTAGAGTATTGTTATATGAAGAACTTAGGTAAAAACCGAGATAAGTATTATTAATCACCTCATTGCCTGAAATGGTATTGTTATCAGATGATTCAAGAGAAAATCCATGTCTGTTATCTATTATGATATTTGCCGTCAAAATATTAATGTAAGAACAATTTAACGTCAAACCATTGGTATTTCCAGTCGCGTTATTAGCGATTAATGTATTATTAAAGGAATTCTTGAGGTAAAATCCGTATTGGTTATTGTAAGCGGTATTATCTTTTAATCTTCCGTGAGTTACATTCTCTAAATAAAATCCATAGTAGTTATTTAATTTACCGTCGTTAACGGTTACGTCTCTGATAATAAAATGAAGATTGGTATTCTTAATATGAACTCCATGCCCTATTGTAGCATAAATTTTATAATTTTCAATAACATAGGGATCATTTAAACTACCGTCCCCTATAAATTTATTTTCTATAGCAGTTTGATGAAAATCTAAGTTTCCATCAATATGAAGGAGGAACTTAACTATCACCTTAATAGTGTTTGAATCTATTTCTCCGTTTATATTAAATGCCTTCATATAAAATTCATAAGTTCCAGGAGATAAATCTGTAATGTTATATTCCGTTACGGTTAATCCTTCAGCTAAAATCTCAGCATTTTGATATAGTGTATAATTGTCGGCATTTTGCGAAATCGTCCAGGTTAAGGTGAAGGTTCCGTCTGTGTCGAATTCACCAGCGTCAGATTCTAAAAAAAAAGTTTCTGGACTGTATTTAATGTCTAATATTATATTTCCCACGCAATCCACTTCAAAAATACTTCCTAATTCATTAAAAAATAACGTGTTTCGCGTAATATTGTTGTAGTTGCTGTTATCTAAATAAATTCCATATTCTAAATTACTATTAGCAGTACTGTTGGCGAGTGTATTATTATTGGAGTACCAGAATCGAAAGCCATGTAAATTGTTAATTGCCACGTTATTACTGAAGGTGTTATTATCCGAATTTACGAGGAGAAACCCCGCGAGGTTATTATCTGCTGTATTATTTTTTAATATTCCGTTAGTCACGTTGTAGAGATAAAATCCGTGATAATAATTTGAACGACCATTTGTTATGGATACATTTCTAACGATGAAATGGAGAGTAGTATTTCGAATTTCTATTCCGTGCTCGGATATAGCACGAATAGTATAATTTTCAATGATATAAGGATCGTTAAGACTTCCATCTCCACTAGATGCCTTAGCAGCAAGCATACCATTGCCATCAATAAATATTGATTCATCAAATGCCGATATCTTTGGTATCTTTGAATTGTGATAAAAAATATCTTCATTAGAAGCCATGTTAACTCCTAAGAACCTAGGTGAAATGAGAAAAAGAAGGTATCCTCCAATTAGCATGCTATAGATGAGAGTAAATAAAATAACACATGTGTTTTTATTATGCATTTTAATTCTTGTTATTTTTTAATTGATATTTGAAGTCTAATTATCGTAATTATGATTCTTTTATTACCTCTTATGATGTCTGTAACTTTATTATTTGAATAATCATTATTTCTATAAATAACTACTTGTCTTATATTTAAATTTTATAATGAACATCCTAACAAATATATATTACTTTTTTATAAGTCTATTTTTAGAAATATGTTAGTTCTAGACCAATCATTTTAAAAAAATTAAATTATAAGGAAATAATTAGTCAATTTCTCTGAGATCATAAATTTAATTAGTTATAGTAATATATAAATTATTATGCCCGATTTAGTTGTTGGAGCCGGTCTTGCGGGGCTATATAAAGCTTATAATTTATTGAAAGACGGTCATGATGTTGTTATATTGGAAAAGAAGAATTATATGGGAGGTCAATTACATACAATCAAATATGAAATTGAAAATGAAGTTTATTTTTTTGATATAGGCCCACATGTACCTCCGAAAAATCATAAGGTTTGGAATGATTTATGCGAAAGATCGAATTCTATAAATATGCCGCTACCATTAAAAGTATCTATTAGCCTGAAACCAAAACTAAATTTAGTTTTTCCACCAGATTTGAATACTTTAAGAAAAATAAGAGTGATTGATATTCTTAACCTAATTAAGTTTATTCCTTTTTATTTATATTCTTCAATATTTAAGATTAAAGAAAAAAATCTTCAAGATTCATTAATAAATTCATGGGGATTAAAATTTTATCAAAATTATATATACTACTTTATCTCGAATTTTTGGAAATCAGAACCTTCGAATATTTCTAAAGAATATAAGGCAAGATTTTCACCACCCAGTTATAAATATATAATTCAAAAAATATTGGAATCTAAGGATTCAACACAAAAAAATGATAAAAATATAAATATATTTCCTTATCCAAAATATGGATGCGAAGGAGTTATTAATACTTTAAAGAACGACATTATTGCGGATAATGGAATTATTAGAACCAATACTTCAATAACAGATCTAAGGATAATTGATGGTCAAATTGAAGTGAAATATATCCAGGAAAAAAATTCCTTTACAGAAAAATATGATAATATATATTGGGCTGCATCAATTTCAGACCTCATTCAAATTTTAAATTTCGAACATTATAAAAAATTAGAATACCGGGCATTACTCACTGTAAATGTTAGTATTAATAGAAAAGATTTGCTTGGGGATAAAATACATACTTCATATATCATGATACCGAATATTGTTTTTCATAGAGTATATGAGCCTAATAAAATCAGTCCTTATATGGCTCCAAAAAATAAAACTTCTGCTTGTTTAGAGATAACATTAGATAAAAGAATTAATAATCCAAAGGATTTAGTAAATAAATCTTTAAAACAATTTTGTTCTTTGTACAACTTAAAAAATTCAGAAATAAACCATTTAGGAAATGTATATTGCGAGGAAGCGTATCCTTTACTATTTATAGACTACAAAAAGGATTTTAATCGTTTGAAAGAAGAGTTAAAAATGAAAACTTCAAAAATCTCTTTAATTGGAAGAACAGGTCAATATTTTCCTTATAATATTGATAAAACTCTAGATTCTATTTTATAACATATTGGGAAATTAACATTATTTTATTTTAATCATAAGGATGTTCTTTCATATAATTTAATCCATCATTTAAATCAAAAATCTTAAAATCTGGACCAATAGTATTTTTTAATTTGCTAATATCTAATCCAGCATTTTTTGGACGGACAGCTATTTGTTTAAAGTAATTTATTGGTTCAATTAAATCTGATTTATATTTAAAAATTTCCGCACATTTAACGGCCATTTCATATCTATTCAGAATGCAATCTCCTACTGTATGATATATACCTCTGGCATCTTTTTCAATTAGCTTTAATAAGATCTGAGCTAAATTTCTTACAAAAGTTGGAGAATTAATTTGATTGGTAACCATAGAGATTTTCTCATTTTGTTTTAATTTATTTAAGATCCATGTAATAAAATTCAGTTTAGATTTATTCCACCCGTATAAGACGGCAGATCTACAGATAAGATAATCAATTCCAGAATTAATTATAGCTAATTCTGCTTCATATTTTGTTTTACCATAGTGGCTTAAAGGATTAGGAACATCATCTTCAGTATAACCCCCATTCTCTTTTATTCCATCAAATATGAAATCGGTTGAAAGAAAGACTAATTTTGAATTACTTTTTTCACAGGCTTTTATTACATTTTTAGGCCCTTCCACATTTATTTTTGTGGCAAATTTTTTATCTATTTCACACTGATCAACATCTGTCATTGCTGCTGTCAACAAAATGATGTCAGGAGATATATTAATAATTTTTTTTATTATTTCCTTATTCTTCGTTATATCTATATTATAAAAAGGAATATTTTCCTGAATATTATCGTTATTCAAGTCTGAAGCTATTAAAAATAAATGATTATTAAGAACTTCTTTTTCATTCCTAAACTGAAGAATATTTGAACCTAAAAACCCATTTGCACCGATAATTAAAACTTTTTTTAAATGATTATCTATTTTTATATTGTTTTTCATAATATGTCAGATATTCTTTAGTTGTCACATTTTTTAACCACTCTTCATTATAAAGGTACCATTGAACGGTTAGTTCTAATGCTTTTTCGAACTTTATTTCAGGCTTCCAACCTAATTCTTTAGTAATTTTATTGTGATCAATCGCATATCTTAAGTCATGACCAGGACGATCTGTTACAAAAGTTATTAGAGATTCTGGCTTATCTAATATTTTTAATATTTTTTTAACTAAATCGATATTGGAAATCTCAGAATCTCCGCCAATATTATAAATTTGTCCGATTTTTCCATCTAATAATACTTTTAAAATAGCCTTACAATGATCATCAACATATATCCAATCTCTGATATTAATTCCTTTACCGTAGATAGGCAATTCTTTATCGTTCGTAGCATTATAAATCATTAGAGGAATAAGTTTTTCAGGAAATTGATAAGGACCATAATTATTTGAACATCGCGTAATATTTACTGGAAGATTAAAAGTTTTATAATAAGAATTCACTAAAAGATCTGCTGATGCTTTACTTGCAGAATATGGACTATTAGGAGATAAATGAGTCGATTCAGTAAAAGGAGAATCATTAAAATCTAATGAGCCATATACTTCATCAGTAGATATTTGAACAAATTTTTCTATTTTATGCTTTCTAGCAGCATTTAATAATGATTGAGTCCCAAAGAAATTTGTTTCACAGCATATACTTGGATTGTCAATTGAACGGTCTACATGAGATTCAGCCGCAAAATTAACTATATAATCAACTTCTTCTTTATTAATTATCTTGTCAATAGTTGCAAAATCACATATATCATTTTTATAAAATCTGTATTCATTAGGGAATTTTCTATCAATTTCTTTTAAGTTCTCTGGATTACCAGCGTAAGTTAATTTATCAACATTAATAATTTTAAAATCCTCGTTTAAACTAAGAATATATCTAATAAAATTACTCCCAATAAAGCCCATCCCGCCTGTGACTAAAATTTTTTTCATTTCAACCAAATTTCAACATAATTTAATTTTATCCCATTTTAATATCCCAGTTATAATCGATTTCTTCAGAATTATATGGCAACCGATATTCATCGGGTTGAGTATAATTATAATACTCAGTAGGAACATTAAGTACCATCATTCTTTTATTACCAACAGCTTTAAACCCGTGCCATATATTAGGTGGTATTGTTACTAAAAGTGGATTTTTTTCTCCAAAAAATATTTCGTTAATTTTTTTATACGTAGATGATTCTTTTCGATCATCATAAAGTACTAATTTGGCGTTACCAATTATACAGACCATATTATCCGTTTGAATTTTATGAGAATGCCAAGCTTTCACCACATTTGGAAAAGCTACAGTAATATAAGCTTGACCAAATTTCTTAAACATCGGCCAATCTGATCTAAAGCATTCCTGTAAATATCCTCTCTCATCTAAAATAGGACTTAATTTTTTAACCAAAACACCATCAATTAAATTCATTATTAATTCACTAAATACTATTTTTTTGAAAATTTAGAAAAAATTTAACTTTTATTATTTAAAAATGATTTAACAAAATTACTCGATTTAATTAGAGTATCAAATGTTCCCGCATCAGACCAGAATCCTTTAACAAAAATAGCCTTTGCTTTATTAATTTTGACGTAATAATTATTGACATCTGTAATTTCTAACTCACCCCTATCTGAATAACCAATTTCATTTATAATTTTTTTAATTAAATCAAAAATATTTTCATTATAAAGGTATAAGCCTGTTACCGCATAATTACTCTTAGGAATTTTAGGTTTTTCTTCAATTGATTTAATAGTATTATCATTATTTAATTCAGCAACTCCAAATCTTTGAGGATCCTCGACTTTTTTTAAAAATAAACAACATTGATGTTCATTTGACTTTTCAAATTCTTCAATTTCTGATTTAAAAGCATCTTCAAATATATTATCTCCTAGAATAACAGCAATTTTATGTCCTTTTACAATATTTTTTGTTAAGTATAAAGCTTCTGCAATACCACCAGGTCTTTGTTGATATACATAATTAAAATTCGCATTAAATTCACTACCATCTCCTAACAATCTTACAAAATCTCCTACACTTTCTCCGCCTAAAACAATTGTTATATCTTTTATTCCTGAACTAGTTAGCGTTTTAATAACTTTATAAATCATTGGTTCATCATAGACGGGTAAGAGATGTTTGTTTGTAACTTTGGTTAATGGTGATAACCTTGAACCCGTACCACCAGCTAAAATAACTCCTTTAATTGTAATCAACTATATTTTAATTTTATTCGTTTTATTCTTTATATTTCTAATTCTTTAATATTAAATTTATTTCATAAATTTTAAGATTTTTTTGAAGTGTATTTAAACAATAATTTCTGAATCATTTTGATTATTTTTCTTAAGTCTTTTAAAATAACAATTAATGGTTAAGAAATTATATTTCTTATAATATAACAAATTAAGTAATTATTAGTGGTTCAATTCTCGTTAGCATTTTGATTTCTTTATATTGAATTTCAATTTGCTTTAAATTTTAAAATTATATTCGAAATTGAGTAAACAAAATTAACTTTGATTAATTTATTCTTTTAAGATATCCATTAGGATTAGTTGTCATATAAAACTTTTCTTTTGTCTTATCAATAATGAAATTTTTATTCTCAAGTAAAAAATCTTCGATGGCTTCCATTGGACCTGGACCAAAATTTTCAAAAACGGGATGTCCATTAATATTTGAATCCTCTACGATTAAATAACAGTCTTTTGTCACCATTTTGCTGTAGATTCTTAACTCATTAAGTACATGTTCTTTTGAATGGTCAGAATCTAAGATTACTATAACTTTATCGTCCTTGTTAATTTTTTCACTTACTTGGTTTTCAATTTCTTTTGAAGTAGTTGATCCCTTTAGAAAAGTAATTCTTTGATGTTTTGGTCTGCCTTCAAACTCTTCAATATCTATTGTAATAATTCGTCCATAGTTAATCAATTCACATATATTTGCTAAAAATAGAGCACTTCCCCCTTTATATGTACCACATTCAATGATTATATCTGGTTTCAGAGATACGATAATTTCCTGATATATCCATAAATCAAAAGGACATTTATACAATTGATTAGTTAACCAATTTGTATTTCTCCAGGTTTGATAGGGATTATTATAATAGAGTTTATGAAAATGTTCTACAATGAATTTTTCATTCAATTTATTTTGGAAGATAACATCTAGAATTTTACTTGTAGGAATAATTCTGGTAATTTTAGGTAAACTAAATTTAAGAATCTTATCTATAAGCTTTTTTTGAAAGTTCATAATTTAGGTAAGTTTTTTTTTAACGAATAAATAAAATCACTAAAAAATTCAGGATTTTTTAAATTAAGCAATTTTACTCTATTAGCTTCTAAATCTTTATAAGTAAGATTTTTGATTTCCTCTGTTGAATAGTTTAAAGTGCTTTCAGGCTTTCCTTTAACGATTATTCCAAGACCATAATCACAGTCTAATACAAATATTTTAAGATTGTCGTAATTGGATCGAAGTTGTACTATTGTTTTCCAAACATCTCCATTCCATTCTCCAGTCCAGCCAGAGACGGACTCTTTTTCTGCTTCCTCAATAGAAAATGCCGGTGTAGCTGCAGGTTCGTGTGGAGGGTTACAGTCATGTATTACGATTATTCCATTATTAGTTAAATAATTAAGAGTATTAAGAACATCCTTTAAAGATTGTTCATAAGTATGCAATCCATCAATTAAAACAACATCAATGCCTTTTTTAATTATAATTTTTGGAATATTATTAAAAAACGCGTCACTCGTCATTTCAAAAATCTGGCGCTTTTTTTGTTTTTTTTTTTGTATTCGTATTATAGGATCAACAGCAAATTTCTTTGATGCTCTAATTTGATTAAAACATTTCCCTTCATGAATTCCTATTTCTAAATAAGTTTTAGCTCTTTTTATATTTATGATTTCTTGTAAAACCGAAATTCTATTCATATTCATTTATGTTTATTTATAGCTCCTATTAATATTTTTTGATTTATGATAAAATTCATAGAAAATAATAATTGAAATATAATTATCTTTTCTCATTTCCAGAATTTTTTTACCTAATTTATTTATCTATTTTTTCGTTTGAAAGTCTCTTTAAATTTAGTTTGTGTTGATAATATTTTAACCATTAGACTTCATTAAAGTTTAGATTATCATAAGTTATTAGGATCATATGTAGTATTTAATTTTCTATAGTCTTTAATTACATATTCCAATTTTACTTTCACATCCAAAAGAGTTAATTCCTAAGGTATATCTCTTATTGCTTGATTTTTATATTTTTTAAAATTTCCCCATGAATATCTCTCCAATTTAATATTTTTAATTTAAAATATGAAAAGTTTTATAAAAATTACACTATGAAACAATGGAATACTGATCCTGAAAATTTAGATGCTTCAATTACTGCAAGAATTCCTGTTCGATATAATACTGATGATAGATATTTTGATTCAAAAATTCAAGCCATGCCTTTAAATGGTTATTTTAACCTATTTAATACTCTCCTTAAAGGAATCGAAATTAGGTATAATAATGAATTTTCAGAAGTTAAAAATGAAATCTCCTATGATAGATTAATTTATACAAGACCAATTGATGAATTTTTTAGTTATAAATACGGAAAACTCCCTTATAGATCATTGAAATTCATTTTTGAAAATCATAGGAAAGAATATTATCAAGATAACATTCATGTAAATTATCCAAATGATTTTGATTATACAAGAATAGTGGAAATCAAACATGCTACTGGCCAAAAATGTAATTCTACACCAATAGTTAAAGAATTTCCATCTCAAATAGGAAAACCTTTTTATCCGATTCCCAATCCTCAAAATCACAATTTATATTTAAAATATAATCAAACCGCTATTAAATTAAAAAATGTTTACTTTATTGGAAGATTAGCAACATATCAATATTTGAACATGGATCAAGTTGTAAAGCAAGCATTACAACTTTTTAATCAAATTAGAAATTCATAAAGATAAGAATGATCTTGTTATTATTTTTACCACTTTAAGTATTCACGAATTTTCAATTGAAAGTAAATTACATTCTTAAAACGGATATTAAAATATTTCATTAGCTTTCTTTTTATTAAAGAAATTAAAATTTCTGTAATAAAAAATAATTTAATGAACCAAAAACTCTTCTTGTAATGTTTCCTATAATATAGAACTTGACATTTCCTCGATTCATTATATCTAGAAGGTGTTGTTATCCTTTTGTAAGAACTCGAATGATCATGGAAAATTTCTGCAGTTGGGACTAGATAAATATTATACCCTCTATCTTTTATTCTTTTACATAAATCCACATCATTATAGGATAGAGAAAAATCCGGATCGATTATATAACCCTCTTCATGAATTAGTTCCATCCTCATAATTGTACAGGCAAAAGGAACTTGATCAATTTGAGAAACTTTGTTTAAATTTAAATTTAATGAGGAATAGGCATAATATTTCTTCATTTTTTTAGAGAAAAAATATTGATCTATCGATTTTCCTAAGCTTGTCATAAGAAAAAAATATTTATTAATGGTCCAACTCGTTGCATAATAATATAAAGGAGTATTATCAGGATTAAGTTGTTTTGCTGAGGCCATCCCAGCATCTGGATTAGTTTCCATGAACCTAATCAGTTCTAGTATTGGTGCTCCCTTTTGGTATGTATCAGGATCTAGAAAAACCCAATAACGACCTTTAGCTTTATTAATTACTTTATTTAAAACTGCTAAACCTTCATTCTTATTATTCTTAATGAAAATTAATCTCTTATTTTCAGAGTATCTATTCATTATATCACTAAAACCAAGTTGTTGTGAGTTGTTATCAATTATGAACCATATGTAATTAAGATCTTTATAGGTTTTTAAAAAAGAATCAATACTTTTTTTTAGTTTATCAGATACGTTCCAATTAATTGTAGAAATGGTAATTTCAATTTTATTTTTATTCATATTATACTCTACATTATTTCATTAAAAAAAATAGCTTTAAGTATGGCTCTAAACATATTTTAAAAAGATCAACTATTATTATTAAATTTTTTAAATGATTCTTCTATTAAAAAATCATTTTAACTAATTTTCTCTTTAATTCTAAATTATAGGTTATTTTTATAGAATTGTTAATTTCAAATAACAACTCCCTAATTTGTTATAGATTTAGTATAATTAATAAAATTATTTTATTTAATCAACAAGTCAAAAGCATTAATTACTATTATTTAAATGTATAAAAGAATGCAATTTTTTTTTTATCTCTTTTATAATATTTAATTATTAAGTAAAAACAAAATTCGTAATTATTATGGATAGCTTGGTTTATTTGAATAATCAGAAATATCCAATTGGTAAATTCGAATTATCCTTAATAAGAAGATTTAATATAAGAAAATATATATTGATTAATGAATTTTATTATTAAAAGAATTTTTGTCTGTATAACACAAATTTGACTTATAAATATAATTATCAGTAATAAAAAAATGAGTATTAGTAATAAAATTTTAGATAATTTATCTCAAATTTTTGCAATCGCTGAAAAAGAAATTAAATTACAATTACGAGTAAAAACTAATTTAATTCTTAGTTATATAATGCCTTTATTAGGTTTAATTGTACCTTTCATTGTAATGGGTCAGATTTTTACTCTTACAGAAGAATTTGGTCCTTGGAATTCTCAAAATTATATGGTATTCATGTTAACAATGTATCAGATTGCTCTTGTAAATAGGATGACTAACATATTTGCAGGCAATTTCCAAAGAGAAAAGGCATGGAAAACACTTTCAGGTCTTATAATTGCCCCTTTCCATCGATTTAATTTATTATTTGGTGTTTTTTTATCACACTTAATATCTATATCAATCCCTTTTATTTTTTTTTTTATTGTATGTTACATATTATACCCAATATCGATTATAACTATTCTTTCTGAATTAATACTTTTTTTGTTTCTAGCTTTAGTATTTAGCGGTGTTGGTCTTATAATTGGTGTATTTGCCATAAGTAAAGAAAGTGTTGTGAGAATCATTAATGTTTTTTTTAGTCTCGCTATTTGGTTTAGTTGCCTTGGGATGCCTTTTGAATTTTTTCCAGGTTATTTTAAAAATATAGTCGTTTATAATCCTTTATTCTACTTATTTTCTATTATCAGATATGTTTGGATTGAAAATAACATTGTATTTTCTCTGATTACCCATGGCTTTAATTTTTTTTTATTAATATCTTCTGGAATAGTTCTTCCAATTTTAGGTATTTTTTTCTTTGATTATATTTTTAAAAAGTATGGAATTGCAGGATATTAAATAATATGACAAATAATATTATAGAAACTTTTGATCTATCAAAGGAGTATAAATTAAGAAAAAAACAGACCTCAATACTAGCTTTAGATGGGGTAAATATAACCATTAAAGAGGGTGAAATCTTTGGATTATTAGGGCCAAACGGTGCTGGAAAAACTACATTAGTTCAAATTCTAACAACTCTAATACAGCCTTCTAGTGGTTATGCCACAGTGAATGGATTTAATATTTTAAAACGACCTCAAGAAGCGAAAGCGAATATTGCACTTATGTTAGGAAATCAAATGATATATTATAGAATGACTGGATACGATAATCTAAAATTTTTCTGTAAAATATACAAAGTGCCAAATTATAAAGAAAAGATTTACGAGATTGCTAAAGAATATGGTTTAGAAAATTGGCTTAAGCAATACGTGGAAAAATATTCGAGTGGAATGAAAATGAAATTAGCTCTTTGTAGAACATTTTTATTAAACCGTCCTATTCTAATTTTAGATGAACCCACTTTGGGATTAGATGTAAAGTTGAAAAAGTATGTTGTAGATACGTTAAAAAAAGTAGATAGCACTATACTATTAACGAGTCACGATATGGGAGTAGTAGAAAAGCTATGCAATCGTATAGCTTTTGTAAATAATGGAAAGATTATAAAAATTGGAACTAAGGACCAAATTAGTAATTTTATTAAATCAGAAATTAAAATAGATATTAAATTAATAAATAATAGGAAAGAGTTAGGAAAAGTTTTGGAGGATCAAAACTATATTTCTAATGTTAAAGACATTAAAAAAGGTTTTCAAATCACCTTAAATGAAAGAAAAAGTTATAACAAGCTTCTTTCAATATTAAGTAAATATGAAATTCAAATGATAAATGAGCGCAAACTTTCTTTAGAAGATTTATTTCTTAACATTATTTAGTTAATATATAAAATCTAAATTAACAATCTAAACAAATATAATAGATAAATTAAATAATGACAAAAATCTTATTAAGCTTCTGTATTCCTACATATAATCGTCCTAAAAGGATTGATTTATTTCTTCAGCAATTTACTTCCCTTGAAAGTGATGAAATTGAAATAGTTATTGGAGATGACAATCCAAATAGCAATAAAACAGAGCAAATAATAGAGAAATATGATGATTCAAGAATAATTTATTTTAAAAACAACCTTAATTACGGATTGGATGCCAATATGTTAAAAATCATCCACAGAGCAAAAGGCGAATATGTTTTCTTAAATATGGACGATGATGATATAGCCTTCTCACAGGTTACATGGGTTTTAGGTATAATAAAGAAGTATGATAATATTACACAGATTCGTGGATCTATTGGAAATAGAAGAATAAATGATGATGATGTTTATTATAAGTTTGATGATGTTATTTTGAAAAAAGGGACTGAGTCATTATTAAAATTAGCTTTTTTATTTGCCCATGGATCAGGTATCATTCTGAAGAAAAATTCAATTGATTTAAATAAAGCAAAAAAAAGGGTTGGATCTTTATTCCTTCAAGAACATCTAATGACTCAAGCAATGCTGAAGGGAGAAACTTTATTGACATCAAAAAATTTAGCTTATGTAGGAGAAGTTATATACGATTCTGAACATCCCGCTTTATTTAAAAAAAGAAAACACGCTCATCCAGTAGGCGGAGTTGCCATAACTAGATTTCGAATCCATACTATTTTAGATTTATTAGAAGGAGAGATAAGAGAAAAATTGTTTAAAAAGGAAATTGAAAATCTTTACTTTTGGTTATTTAGAACTTTATTCAATCCGTTTAAGTACTTTGAATCAATAAAAGCATTTCTTGAAGGAATAGTTATAGTATTAACAATTAAAAAAGTGCGAAGTTCACTAAGATTTTGGTTAATATTAATTCGAGAATTATTTTTTAAAATTGTTAAATCACCGAGATTTAGAAGATGATAATTTTAAATATTTCTATGAGTAAAATAATTAAAGCATACAATATTAAAACTTTTTAAAGCAATACAATCGTGTTTGATTATGGATATACTCAATGATAAGATTATATTAATCACAGGGGGTTCTGGCACAATTGGAGAAAGATTGGTCATGCATATTCTTAAAAACAATTCTCCTAAGATGATTAGAATTTTCAGTCGAGATGAAACAAAACAATTATACTTAGAGAAGAAGTTAGAAGAATTTTCTGAAAAACTCAGATTTTTCATTGGAGATATTAGAGATAAGGAAAGATTAAATAGAGCGATGGAAGATGTAAATATTGTTTTTCATTTAGCCGCATTAAAACATGTAGTTGCATGCGAATATAATCCATTTGAAGCAATAAAAACAAATGTTATTGGACTCCAAAATATGATTGAAATAAGTATTGAGAAGAATATTGAGAAATTTGTATTCACTAGCACAGATAAGGCAGCAACTCCTTCTAATACGATGGGAGTGACAAAACTCTTAGGAGAAAAATTAGTTTCAGCTGCAAACTATTATAAGGGTAATGCTCAAACAATATTTTATTCAGTTAGATTTGGAAATGTAATTGGGTCTAGAGGTTCTCTAATTCCATTAATTGAAAATCAGATAAAAAATGATTTGCCAATTACTATAACACACAAAGATATGACGAGATATATCATGATCACTGAAACAGCTCTTAAATTAATTCTCAAGACTTTAGATTTCGCACAAGGCGGTGAAATTTTTATCTTTAAGATGTATGCTGTTAGAATTATTGATTTAATTAAAGTTTTAGTCAAGAAGTTTTCTAAAAAATATAATAAAGTATGGGAGAAAGTTAAAATTAATGAAATTGGAATTTTTGCTGGAGAAAAATTATATGAGGAATTATTTTCAATTGAAGAATCAGAAAGAACTTATGAATTGAATAATTTATATATTATTTTTCCTCAAATAACAGAAATTTATCAAGAAATTAACCTTGAATTATACCCAAATATTAAAAAATTTGATCCTATAAAACCTTTTAATTCGAAAGATGGCCCATTTTTGTCAGAGAAAGAAATTGAAGATTTTCTAATTAAAAATAAAATTATTTAAGATTGTTTAATTTTTTTGATTAAATTATTCAGATTTTTTATATCTTTTTTTTCCTCGATGATGGATTATAGTATATCCCCCAAAATGTCTTTTAAATAGACTAATATCGATTTCTTTTTGGGATGGATGATTATAAGGTTGGTCAGAGAAATATTGATAACCTAATTCATAATATTTATATCTATTTTGCTTTAACCATTTGATCATATTCCATTGAATAGAATGAGAAATTGGGAGGTGTTCATAATCAGGATGGTTCGCACTTACACCATAATAAGCTCCATCTTTATATAAAATTGCAAATATGCCACCAACAGGTTTTTTATCTAGGTATGCTAATATTATGGTAGCATTTCCTTTTATTTTCCATTGATATTGTAAGGCCCAAGTTCTTTCCGATCTCGTCATTCTTCCAGCTGCTAATAAGTGAAGTTTTTTAAATTCCTTAAACAATTTATCATCTGTATTATAAGGAGAATCAACTACAAATTGAAACTGTTCCTCCCCTCGTTTTATTTCATTTCGATGGCTTTTTTTTATATTTCCCCAAAGAGTTTTATCATCTATATCAAGAACAATAACTTGAGTATTTAATGAAATGTTTTCATATCCAAATTTCATTAAATAATTATATGTAAAAGGAGAAAGATGATTTTTGGCTAATGTACTCAAATTCATTATGCATTCATCTATTCCGTATTCGGTTGCTATTGAATCAATTTTTGTAAAAATCTGTCCAATAACACTTTTAGAGAGCTTTTGTGATAAATGATTCCTTAAAGCTGGATTTGGACCAAAAGAGCCACTAAAAGAAAGTTTATTCTTTTCTCGAATTAAAGGACAAATTGCGACGATATCTTTATTTCCATCTTCAATGTAAAAGGATAATAATTCAGAATCTTCTCCTGTATATTCTAATGTATAATCCATCCAATCTGAGGTATGCCAAAACCAGCATTCATCTGATTCATAGCAAAATTTATTCCATCTGGGATCATCGAGAGTTAATTTTTTTATTTTCATGAGTTTAAGGAATAAATTTTCATTAAGTATTAATAAAGGAATATTTAATTAAGAATAATATCATTTAATACTATTTTGTTTAACATTTACTTTACTTTATTTCTCGTTATTTAAGGTTATACTGCAGTAATGCTTTCCTTAATTCGTTTGCTGTTTCATCTGTTTTTTCTGCTATTTTAATTATAGGCCACATTTCTTCAGGTAATCTAACATAAAGTTCAAATGTTTTTTGAAGGCTCTCAACTTCTGATGGGGGCATTTTTGATAAAGAAAAAATTGAAACTTGTGAAACTGGAATTATCTTTCCGTTCTTATCATAAATATTTAAATTATACTTCATACTTAATTCGGTAAGAGGATAAGGATATACAATATAATTGTTAGTAGAATCTACATTTAATTTTTTATTTAATCTAATAGTTTCAAAAACATTTTCTCTCGTTTCACTAGGAAGTCCTAACATATTAAAAGTAGATACTCTTATATCATGTTTTTTTAGCAATTCTATAGCTCTTATTATCATATCATTAGTCATATACCGCTTCAGTTCTTCTTTACGAATATGTTCATTTCCTGATTCAATTCCAACAGATGCAGAAACTATACCCATCTCTTTTAATAATAAAATTTTTTCTTCAGTTACAGTTTCTGGACGTATCGAGCATCCAAAATTAATATTTAAGAGTTTTAAACCTTTAGCTAATTTTTTGAGATAATCAAGTTTGAATAATAATATTGAATCATCAGCAAATTTAAACCAAGTAGCATTGAAATTCTCTTTCAATTCTTTTAATTGTTTAACCGTGGTTTCCGGAGATTGATATCGAAAATAGCGACCACATTTTTTTAACTTCTCTCTTAAGGAATAATTAACACAATAAGTACAATTTTCAGGACAACCACGAGACATGATATAGAAGCTTCCATTATAAATCTTACCCCTGTATGGTCGAAATAAATGGCGTTTATCAAATAAACCCCAATCAGGAGTGGGTAAATCATCCATATTAACAAATGGTCGAAGGTCATTAATCTTTATTACACCATTCTCTTTATACCCCAGATTTTTTATACTTTTAAAATCCTTACCATTCTCTAATGCATCTAAAAGCTCAACTATTAACTCTTCCCCTTCTCCTACACAAATAAAGTCAACAACTTCATGTTTTAAGGTTTCATAAGGAGAAATGGTAGGATGTACTCCACCAAAAATAGTTTTGCATGAGGGTTGATTTTTTTCAAGAAGTTCAATTATTCTGTCAAAATGTCCAGTCATTACAGATACTGCAAGGATGTCAGGTTTAAAAAGCATAATTTTTTGTTTAAATGCTTCTTCAAGAGTTATAAATGGGTCATCAGCTACTAAATCTTCTAAGGTATATTCTGTTGGAAGAAACTTACTTGATTCTTTTATTTCATCTTTATTCTGTTCCTTAGTCTTTATAAATGTAAAATCTAATACATCAACAATATGTCCATTTTGTTTTAGGATTGCTGAAAGTAGAGATATTCCAGTTGGGATCCCGATACTAAGATAATCGTTTGGATGTATAAAAAGAACTCTCATAATTTTTATATATATTTATTCAATTAATAATCTTATTTTGACCATATTTTTTTAATGAATCTATGAAGAAAGAAATAATGTCAATATATTAACTATTAATTTTTCAATATTGTCTATTCTTTACTTTAAATAAATAAATATTAATTTTTGATAATATTATTTTTTATAATTTACAATCGAATTCAAGGAAAATTAAAATTCTTAAATACTTTTTATAGTCCTATCCAAAGAAAATGAGTTAAAAGTTTATTTCAATAGAATATTATACGATATATAAATATAAATCTTATAAGTTAAATCATCATAAATTTATACTTTAATTTAATCATGGTATTTTTAGTTACAGGTGGAGCAGGGTTCATAGGAAGGTGGGTAGTTAAAAATCTATTATTAAAAGAAAAAGAAGTTGTCGTTTTAGATAATTTAAGCAATGCGAGAAAAGAGAACTTAGCAGAATTTAGTGATAATTCTAATTTATTAGAATTAATAATTGATAATATTATCAATAAAAAAATAGTTGAAAGCTTATTTGAAAAATATAAATTTTCTGTATGCTTACATCTTGCTGCTCAAATTAATGTTCAGGAGAGTTTAGATTTTCCTGAAAAAGCTTTTGAAAATAATGTTATTGGTACTTATAATATTCTTGAATCTGCTAGAAAATATAACACAAAAGTTGTTCTTATAGGAACATGTATGGCCTATGATTTAGCAGATTCAAACATAGCTATCTCTGAAACACATCCAGTCAAACCAGCGTCTCCATATGCGGGGTCCAAAGTTGCTGCAGAAGAAATAGCTATGTCATATTATTATGGCCTAAATTTACCTGTTGTAATTCTTAGACCTTTTAATACCTACGGTCCCTTTCAAAAGATAAATATGGAAGGGGGTGTGGTTTCAATTTTTATTAGTCGTAAGCTAAAAAATGAAAAATTACTTATTTATGGGGATGGAACTCAAACGAGAGATTTATTATATGTTGAGGACTGTGCGGATTTCATTGTAAAAGCTGCTGAAAATGAAAATTGTATAGGAGAAATCATCAATGGTGGAATTGGAAAAGACATTTCAATTAACGACTTAGCTTTAATGATAGTAGGTGATAGGAGTCGAATTGAGCATGTTAAGCATCATCATCCGCAAAGTGAAATAATGAAATTAGTGTGCGATAACCGAAAAGCAAAGAAATTATTAAAATGGGAACCATCAACTTTTCTTCAAGAAGGGATCTCAAAATTAGAAAAGTGGATTAGAGAGAACGAGTGGTAAAATAAGTGGAAAAACCTGCAATTGAAGGAGGAAAAAGACTAAGGGAAGAATTTCTTCCGTATGGAACTCAGTGGCTTGATGAGAATGAAATTAATGAAGTAGTTGATTCTTTGAAATCAAGCTGGATTACAACTGGACCAAAAATGACCCAATTTGAAGAGGACTTTAAAAAATTTAAAGAAGCTAAATATGCAATCGCTGTGAATTCTGGAACTGCCGCTTTACATATTTCAACTTCAAGCATCGATATAAATCCGGGAGATGAAGTAATTACTACTCCACTAACATTTGTAGCATCAGCAAATTGTGTCGTTTATAGAGGGGGCACACCTGTCTTTGCTGACATTAAAAAAGATACTTATAATATAGACCCTAATGAAATTAAGAAAAAAATCACATCTAAAACAAAAGCAATTATTCCAGTTCATTTTACTGGTCAGCCATGTGATATGGATGAGATTTTGGAAATTGCTGAAGAACATGAGTTATATGTCATTGAAGATGCCGCTCACGCTATAGACGCAGAATACAAGGGAAGAAAAATTGGCACTCTTGGTGATTTAACGATATTCAGTTTTCATCCAGTAAAAAATATTACTACTGCTGAGGGGGGAATGGTTACTACAAATGATGACGATTTTTACGAGAAATTGTTAATGTTTAGAACTCATGGAATATCAAAAGATGCCCAAAAGAGATTCGGAAAATCTGGAGGCTATTATTATGATATGCAATATTTAGGTTATAGATATAATTTAAGCGAACTTCATGCTGCGCTTGGGATTTGTCAATTAAAAAAATTAAAATCGTTTCAAAAACGAAGAAGGGAAATCGTAGAGATATATAATAAAGAACTTCAAGATTTTGATGAAATTATTATCCCATATAAGAAAGATAATGTAAAACATTCATGGCATTTATATATTATCCAATTAGAAATTGAAAAATTAAGAGTAGACAGAGATTATATCTTTAAAGCTTTAAGAGAAGAGAATATAGGTGTAAATGTCCATTATATTCCTGTGCATTATCATTCCTACTATCAAAATAAATTTGGTTTAAAAAAAGGTATATTACCAAATGTGGAATGGTTGTTTCCAAGAATATTAACAATTCCTTTATTTCCAAAAATGACCAATGATGATGTGTATGATGTTATTAATGCATTGGATAAGGTTATTACATATTATAGAAAATAAAATTTATTAAAAGAAATTAGATTACTATTTATAAAATTCAATTTAAAAAAAAATAATTTTAAGATGAAGGTTTGCCTAATTAATCCACCCTTAAATATGGGTAGTAGAGCGTGGTATCCTATTGGAATCGGATATATCGCAGCTTATTTACTTAAAGATGGATTTGAAGTTGAAATCATCGATTGTATAGGAGATAATTTATCCCGAGTAGAATTTAAAAAACGACTCGTTAATTGCAAAGCTGATGCGTATGGAATAGGGGGATTGATTATGGCGTTTAATAATGTTTTAGAAATTGCTAATATGGTTAAAGAAACTTATCCAGATGCAATTATCTTTGCTGGAAACACAGTGGCATCTACAATCCCTGAGATATTGCTTTCTAATTCACCCATTCAAGTGGCGGTTATGTGGGAGGGGGAATATACAACAGTAAATCTAATGAATGCCTTAAAAGATGAAATATCTCTTAAAACTGTAAAGGGAATTATATTTAAAGATAAAGACGGTAATATTATAAAAACACTAGAGCAAACAATTATTAAAGATTTGGATGAATTACCCTTTCCTGCATGGGATTTAATTCCAATGAAAAATTATATGGAGAATATTAATTATAATTATCCCATTTCTTCAGTTCGAGGATGTCCCTATAATTGTACTTTTTGTTGTAAAACATTTCTTTTAAATAAAGTAAGAGCAAGATCTCCGCAACATATAATTAATGAAATAATTGAGGCAAAAAAGAGATTTAATATCAAAAAATTCTGTTTTTTTGATGATTTGTTTATCTATAATAGAAACAGAGTTATGGAATTTTGTGACTTAAAAATTAATACGCCTGAGATTAAAGAGATTCCATGGGAATGCTCTGCACGGGTTAATTTGATAACAGAAAAAATGGTTAAAAAAATGGTTGAGGCAAAATGTGTTTGGATTGGATGTGGGTTTGAATCAGCTGATCAAGATGTTTTAAATTGCTACAATAAAGCAATTAAAGTAGATCAAATGCAAAATGCTATAAATATAATGAAAAAATACAATATTGAGGTATCTAAGGGGGGAACATTCATGATAGGTGCTCCAAATGAGACATTAAAGTCGATTAAAAAATCAGTGAAGTTTGCAAAGAAAAATAAGATTAAGTATTTACCTCATTTTACGACGCCTTATCCTGGAACAGCACTCTATAATTCGGCTAGGGAAAAAGGTTTAATCAAAGATGAATTAAAATTTGTAAAAAAAATTGCTAAGATTGGCAATACTAATTTTTTAACAATTAATTTAACAGAAGCTTTTACAGACGAAGAATTAATTAGAATTAAAGAGAAAATGACATATTTGCCAACGGTTAAATTATATGTTTCTTTCTCTAGATTACTAAAAAGGATCCCATTCCTAATCAAAAAAGCGATTTTAAAAGGTCCGCATCAAGCGTTGCTTTCCCTTAAAGGAATGTATCGATATAAACCAAATCTGAATCTTGAAAAATATTCTAATGAATGGTTTTAAATTTATATTGTCTTCTAATACTTTAATTCTTTAACATATTTGATATGTCTTTTTTCAAATTTGTTTTTCTCAAAAAATTTCTGGCTTTTTATATTTTTTATATCTGTTAAAGCTATTATTCTATATATCCCTTTTTGTCTCATTTCTTTTTCAAATAATTTGTATGCAACTGATCCAATTCCTTTGGTTTGTAATTTTTTAGATAATGCGATACTAATTTCATTTTGCTCCTTTGATTCTGTTCTGAATTTAGTTAATCTAATAAAACCACATATTTCTGTCTTATATAATACGATAAATATATATTCTTTGTCAAATACTTTTTCCCACCATTTATTGTGTTGCTCAAATGTAATTTCTTCTGTAGTTAGAAAATTATAGCCAATATTTTCGTTAAAAATACGCCAAACTTCTTTTTTATGGCGATTATTATCTTTTTCAGCAGGAAAAATCTTAATCTTTTTATAATCTAAACTTAAATTTTTTCACCTCACTATTTAAAAATTTTAAGAATTTATAAAAAACCTTATATTTTTCAAGTCATCTTCAATATATTTTTTATAATTTCGAGGAGTTTCGAAAGTTAAATTTACAACAGATCCAAATTTGAATAAAATTTTCTTTATTTTTGACAAGGGATATTTCGATTTATCTAGTGAAAGATGCTCATCAGTCTCAATGTTTAAATTTCCTCCAGAAATATGAAAAATAATTGGTTTCTTAAATGTAAGAAAATTTTTTATAAAATTTAGATACTCAACATTAAGAGAAATTGCAGCTTTAATAGCATGATTTATGTCAAAACAAAATTCTAATTCATTAATACATTTAAAGTAATTTCTTAAATTCCTAACATCATATCCCAATAAATCTCCACCTAAAAGAGATTTCAACGGCATATTTTCAATTGCTAAAGGTTTTAGATTTAATTGTTTAATATTTGAAATTGATAAGTTAACATCTCCAGATTCGGGGTGAATAATATAACATATTGGCT
This sequence comes from Promethearchaeota archaeon, assembly GCA_019057795.1. Classification (GTDB taxonomy): domain Archaea; phylum Asgardarchaeota; class Lokiarchaeia; order Sigyniarchaeales; family SOKP01; genus SOKP01. The sequence continues at coordinate 61,932 of JAHLWS010000030.1, forward strand.
TTAACTTAATTATTACATTCTCAAATTGATTTATTTTTTGTATAAATCTTAAATTATTGTTTTGCCAATTGATATTCCCAAAATCTATCCTATTATTGGAATTAGGAAGATGTATCACATATGGTATTTTTAAGTTTTTAATGGAGTTTAAGTCTTCTTCGTTAAAATCGGGTAAAAGTATAATTTCTATAAAATCTATAAGATCACGATTAGCGTATATTTCATCTAGAAAATTAAAATTTCTAATGGAAATTTTAATCCCTAAATTAATATTTTTATACATATCCTAAATCAAATCCCATGTAATTATTTCATCTTCATCAATTTCTTTTTTAGCAGTTCTTCCGATAATTATTTTTAAAAATTTTGGAGCAATCCCATATCCTGGTCTTTTTATTATAATATCAGATATTTCAATTATTTTCCCTTTTGGGATTCTTTTTCTTGCGATTATGCTTCTCCTCGCTAGTTTATACAAATTTTCCTCTGATTTTGGCATATATTTTACGAGACTTCCTAAACTTGCTTCAGTTTCCCGAATATTTTTTATCATATGTTTTAATTCTTCTGGTTCTAAAGCAAATTTGTGATCTGGTCCTTTTAAATTTCTATTAATAGTAAAATGTTTTTCAATGATTGATGCTCCTAGTGCGACACATACAGCTGGAATAGTAATACTCATCGTATGATCAGAATAACCAACAGGTACTTGGAAGGCAGTTTTTAAAGTTTTTATTGCTCTTAAATTTAGATCTTCAAAGGGAGGTGGATAATTAATAGCACAGTGTAATAAAGCGATTGGAACATCCCCAATTTCTCTAATTGCGTTAATTGCATCTTCAATATCGCCTAAACTTGCCATACCTGTAGATAATATTATTGGTTTTCTTGTTTTAGCAATTTCTCTTAAAAAAGGTAAATCTACAATTTCAAATGAGGCAATTTTATATGCTGGTATATTTAATTCTTCTAATTCTTCTACTGCTTTATAATCATAAGGTGTAGATAAGAATATTAGATTATGAGATTTTGAATAATCCGCAAGCTCAGCTTGCCATTCTCTAGGAATTTCAATATCTTTAATCAATTGCCATATAGATTTTTGTTTCAATTTTCCTTCGAGATAATCAGGATTAGGAGTCTTTTTTGAATATAAGGTTTCTGCGGAATAAGTCTGAAATTTTATTGCATCAGCCTCGGCTTCTGCTGCAATTTCAATAAGTTTCTTAGCTTGATTTAAATCTCGATTATGATTCGAACCAGCTTCAGCAATTACAAAAACGGGGGCATTTTCCCCTACTTTTCGATTTCCTATTAAAAAAAACTTCATTTGATTTTCCCTCACAATTAAAAATAATTTTTGAAATTAAAATTTAAGTTCATCGTTTTGCTAATTTTTTAATAAAAATTTTTTATCTTCTTTTAATGATTTTAAATAACCTTCATTTCGTTCATATTGAGCATTAATTTTTAATAAATCTGGATTTTCTTTTAAAAAAATCAATATATCTTCCATGTTAAAATCATTCCACCTGTTGTGAAATTGTTCAATCAATTTTGAAATCAAAATAAAATCTTCTGGTGTATCAACTGTTAAACGAAATTTTGAAAGATCTTCTTTGTTTTCATAATTTTTTAACATAAATCTATTAGAATTTTTCCATATATATGGAGTGACATGTTCTCTTTCAGATAAAAATTTAGCTTCTTTCCATGCAGTTTCTAGAACCTTAAAGGAAAAAATTTCTACATCAAATCCATCGGGGTAAGTTGGAGGATGAACATTTGTTACATAATCATAATTTCCATTTAAAAATATATCTAATCCTCGATCAATAATTGCTGGATCTATTAGTGGACAATCACTGGTGATTCTAACGATGATTTCTCCTTTAAAATATTTGCTGGTTTGATAAAACCGGTCAAGAACATCATCTTCGCTTCCAGCAAAATAATCTAAATTCAGGTTTTTGGCAAAATGTATTATTGGTTGATTAGATTTAGAAGTAGCGGTTGCAATTATCAATTTATTCGGCGTCTTGACTAGTTGTAATCTTTTTATAACATACCACAGTAATGGCTTTTCAAAGATTTTAAGCATTACTTTTCCAGGTAACCGTGTGGATGCATAGCGTGCTTGACTAATAATTAAAATATTTTCCATATAGCTCCAAACCAGTTTAAACAGATTGTCATATTTTAATAATAAATATTCCATTAAAACTTTTGAATTTATTTATTCCATAATGATGGATTTATAATTTTATCAGATTGATCAGAGAATTCTTCAATAATAATTTTAGATAATTCTGAAGATAAGGGTTTTTCATCTAAATATTTTAAGTTATTTGCTAATTGGTTAATATTTTCTGCACCAATCACCAGACTAGTAATTTCTGGTAAGTCTCTAACATATAAAAAAGCTAATTTAGCAATATCAATACTATATTCTTTTGCTAAATCTCTTAATTTTATTAATGGTTGCTTTGTAATTTTTAGATAATCTGGTAATTTTTCTGGTGATAAGAAAAAAAGACCTTGCAGATATATACTTCTTGCAAATATTGAGTAGCCGTACTTATTAAGCTTCTTTAATAAACCAGATTTAATTAATCGTTGGTCAAAAATATTAAGAGGTAATTGAATAACATCAATCTCCCTAAATTTCAAGGTTTCTTTAACTTCTTTTAAATTATATGTTGAAATACCTATTTGTTTAATTAAACCTTCTTTTTTTATTTGATTTAAACATTTAATAACAAGCCCATCTTTTATATATATATCGGGAGCGTGATGTAATAAATAAATTGGTATACAATTTAATTTTAATTTATTCAATGATTTTTTTATCTTCTTTACAATGTAATTATAAAGATTATTATAAGTAAAATCTAGTTTTTTATCTACACTTGGCAATTTTGAGATGATTGTTAAGTTTTTCTTTCTTTTAATTCTAGATGATATGAAGGACCCGATGATTTCTTCACTATTTCCATATAAAGGAGATGTATCAAAAGAATTAATACCATTTTTCCACGAATAATCTAAAATATTAATCGCAATACTAAAATCCGGTTTTCCATCTACATTAGCAATTCCATATTCCATACCTAGCTGTGCTGTCCCAAGACTAATTTTTGAAATTGGCATATTTTTCTTTTAGAGTTTTTATATTAGGTGTTTATTGATATTCATAAGTGCAGGGTTTTCTTCAATAATTTCTATTACATCTTGTAGTGTAAAATTAATTGGTTTACCTTTTTCTTTTAAAATTTTGTAAATTTCTCTTATCATGATTAGATCCTCTTCATAATCAATTGTTAATCTTAAATCCTTAAATACTTTGAGGTGGTTATCATTGTAAAAGAAAATTGAAAAATAATTTGGATAATGTTGAATCAGGATTGTTACGTGTTCTTTTTCATAATTAGTTTTTGAAAGATGAAAAACACGCTTTAAAGTATTAAAGGAAAAGATCTCAATATCGAAACCAGCCGGAAAATTCGAAACTGTGTCTAAATTCATAATATAATCATATTTATTTTTTTTATAAAATTCAATCATATCATCTAATATCTCTGGGTCTACAAATGGACAATCTGAAGTTATCCTTACAATTATATCCAAGTTGAATGTTTTTGCTGCTTCATAATACCTTTCTAAAACATTCTCTTCACTACCTATAAAACATAAAATATTATGAGTTTTTGCTACGTCTACAATTACTGAGTTTTTCTCATCAGGAGTTGTAGCTATAATTATTTTATTTACTAATTTGCTTAATTTTAATCTCTCTATTAAAAGGTCAAGGACTCTATATTTTTCATCGATTTTCATTAGAATCTTCCCAGGTAATCTTGTTGAGCCCATTCTAGCTTGAATAATTATACCTAACTTTTTTTTCGCAAACATAATTCTCATTTAGCCTTTATTTGTTTATTATTAGAATAAAAACTTATGATATCCTCCTCCATTAATAATTAATTTTATTAGAGAATAAAGTAGGGAGTAATTTCTTAGAATTATCTAAAAACTTTAATGAAATATCAAATTTTAACTCTTAAAAAGTATAAGTTTTAAAAAATTTTACGGGATTAAGGTGATTATTAATTAAAGTACTAATTACGACCTGTGGCGGAGAAAAATTAGCTGATTTTTCGAATAATATTGGTGAATATCTGAAAAAAAGAGGAGATTTTAAAATCGATTTTCTCTCTGGAGATTATGCAGATTGGAAGTACTATAGAGATAAGGGTCATGAAAATATAAAGGATGTAAAAGATAATTTATTCAAGCTTCCTTTAAGAAAATTTTCGTTGAATCTTTATAAAAAATGGAGGTTGGATAAAGATGACATATTAATGACAAATTTTATGCGATTTAAGAAATACGGCTCAAAAACAATAGGGCATTGGGCAGATGATGAAAAATTTAACTTTGCATCTAAAATATTAAATATTTTTTATTCAAATAAAACAGATTTGCAAAATGTTAAACCAATTAATAAGATTTTATATCTTCTTTCAAAATTAATTTTATTACCTATTACAAAAATTCCAGATATTAAAACTTACAGAATACCTCGATATGTTCATAGATTTGTATATTATATCTCGAAATTGTATTTATGTGTGTTAGAAATATTACCAAAAACGGAAAAACTTACAATTTGGAAAAAAAGATTTCAAGATATTAATCTAATTGCTCTTATTAATATGAAAAAAGGATTTGGTATAATTTCAAAAGTAGCTTTACAACTTTTCTTGTCTTATTACATAATTCTAAAAGAACTTAATCCAGATTTAACTTTAATTTATAATGGTAGTTGGGTTTATAATACACCATTAAAATCAGCATGCAAAAAGTTAGATATTCCACATTATTTTATTGAAACATCATATTTCGTAGGTAATTCACACTTTGACTCATTATCAGTCTGGCATGATGGAGAGCTCAATACAAAAGAGTTACCTGAGTGGAATGATGAAAAGGAAGTAAAATTAAATGATTGGATAACTAACTATTTAAATAAATATAAAAGAGGTATCGCATCCATAACTGAAGATGATAGCAGCATAGAAAGGAAAATTCCCGAAAAAAAATATATTTTTTTACCTTTACAGATTATGGATGATACAAATAACATAAAATATTCTCCATTAATCACAAACAATGTTCAGTTAGTAAATCTCGTTATAAATAATGCCCCAGAAGGATATGATATTATAATCAAAAGGCATCCTGCAGACTTTATAGTAGGTGATCCTTTATATAATCAAAACTTAAAAAAAATTGAGAAGATTGTTAAAAAATATGACCATGTTTACCTATATCATTATGTAGATTCTCAGCTCTTATTAAAAAATTGCTCTACTTTAATTGTAATAAATTCAACGATCTCAATTGAAAATTTACTACATGCAAGAGTACCAATGTTAATCTTAGGAGATCATATTCTTAGGGGATGGGGTTTTACTTACGATGTTAATAATCTTGAAGAATTTGAAGATAAATTGAAGGAAGCGTTAGATAAAGGAGTTTCTCCTGAAATGAAAAAAATGATGAAACAATTCTTATATTTATACATTTTTGATTACATCGTAAAAGGGCATTATGCTTTAAAATATCATATATATGATAAAAATATGAATATAATTAAAACAATTAATATACCCCAGATATATGAACCTCTTGCTGAATGTATATATAATGAATTAATTCAAATTAAAGAAAGAAAAGAAAAAGGTTTCAAGAAGATGATACCTCCTCCAAAAAAGTTTAGAACAATGATTGATCGTTCTCAGATTCCAAAATATGAAGGAGTGCAATTAGATTTAAAATAAATGTTTCTCATCAATCAAGTTCTAATAATTTTAGAAAGTTTTTATCTAAAATAATCTCATCCTTTTTTAATTGCATTAAATTGGTTTTAATATATTCAGTTTTAGATAAAGTCGGCAAGTTCACTGCATTTTCATAAATATACCAATAAGTATATTTAACTAAATTATTATAACGTTCTTGATAATTACTTTTAAATTTATTAATTACTCCTTCAATATTATCTAAATAATTAAAATATTCCTCCTTGCTTTCTGGAGTAATTTGTCCATTTTCAGCATAGAACATTCCATCTTTAACACACATTATTGTAGTTATTTTTAAAAGGGGTATTTCTAATGCTAAAAAGCCATCATATACAATCCCCAGATCGATGCCGCTTTTTAAGAACTCATATGTATTAATTCTTTTCTCTGGAGTAATTAATTCAATATTTTCAGCATCATTTAGAGATATCTGCTTTCTTATGATATCAATAAATCTTGGAGATTTTTTCAATACTGATATTTCAGATGGATGGGATTTAATATATAATTTTATATCTTTTCTTCCTTTTACATGTTCAATAGTTGAAATTATCCAGTCCAAATAGTTATTAAAAATTTTATGCCGATCTGTTATATTTCCATCCCATATTACGTTAGGAAATAATGCCATATGATATTTATATCCATCATCTTTATTTACTTTATATGAATTTAACTTACCTTTATATAGAATTTTCGTATCTGATGCATTTAGATTCCGTCGATATTTAAAGTAATTTCGAACGCTGCTTTTCATCTCATCGGTCACATCTCTTTTTTTGAATTCTTGCCAATATTTTGATTGGGAAAGGAAATAAGTTCTTGTATTAGAAAAATATATCTCTTTAGAATTTAATGAGTGCCCATGTATCGATGAATAAACTAATGTATTTATTCCTCTATCAAATAAATATTTAAAAGCAGGACCCCAAGTTGAATAAATACCATGTGATGTTATAAATAAATCAGGTTTTAATTTACTATAAACATATTCAGCAATATTTCTACTCAATATTGCATTCAAAAGCGATAATTTGTAATAATAATTTACATATCTATCATTATAATCAACAACACTTGTCTTGAAAAATCGAATGGTTGAAGATTTTGCATATTTCCTTAACGCTTGCCAGTCTTTATAATTAATCTCTTTTAGAATTTTACTATAAAAAATTACTTCTAAATTTTTATCAGCATAAGTCTTTAATGCTTCTTTTATAGAACTCCTAGTTAAAATATTTGTGAATATTTTAGATAAATTTTTGTAGAGATACGGATGAGGATTAAAAACGGTTTTCTCAAATTTTCTAATATCTTGAATGTCATTAATTTGAAATGTTTCAGTATGTCCCATAATACCGTCATCTAATAACATTATAACTCTGGCCCCATTTAAGGCTAAAAGTTTGCCTAAATAAAATTCTCTATCAAAAATGCTTTTAGCTGGTCTGACTGTATTAAAGACAATTTTTTTGTTGATAGTATTTGTCCTCGGGATATCTTTAAATAAATTTTTAGCATAAATATATTCTCTTCTTTCTTCTTTCCATGTTTTGAGTGCGTTTAGGTTCTCATTGATGTATCTATTAATAAATTTAGACTGCATATCTTAATGTTATAAAATGCTTCTTAAATTTTAAACCGTACAGAAGAAGAATTTTTTTAAAAATCAACTACCATACTCTGTTATTCTAATAATTCTTAGATGGCTCTAATAATTTGCTATTTTTTAAATTACTATTGTATTAATTAATAATTCCAATAATAATACCGTTAGCTGAATAACGAATTGGGTACCCATATACTGATTTTGAAATCTTTTTCCAATTGGTTTGTTTCCATTTGTTGTTTCTTGATATTCGTTTAAGGAAATATTGTTCTGAGAATTTTAATTTATTTTCACTCAATAAATTATCTAAAACAGGGCTATGACCCTTTGGTAAAGTTATGATAATTTTCCCATTCTCAGTCATTAAAGACTTTAAATTTTCGATTGCCCGAAATATTTTTAGAGGTTCACGCGGAGCCTCATCCCATCCAACATGTTCTAATGTGGAAATAGCTACAATTAAATCGTACTTCTTTAAGGGTTTAAAATCTACAACATCTTGATTTATCACGCCATCAGCAATCTCATATTTATCAACAATATCGTGCTGAAAATCAAAAAAATGTGAAAGAACATTTCCGACCTCCAAAATATTAGTATTTTCATACTTTTTTACAATTTTCCAAATTATTGGTACTTCAATTGTTCTTTCATTGTTCCAAGTAATACTATATTTATGATAAAAATAATTATATTTTTTACCGTTAAATCTAAATGATCTCGATGATTTAAATTTTAAATAGTACCATGTCCAAAAGTCATCGAAGTTGTTTAAAAATTTTTGAAGAACATTATAATTTAGAATAATTTTCATCAAAGCTTGAATAACATCACACAATCCTATTGTTAAGATGCTTCTTCTAATCCTACCTATAAAAACTGTAAAAAAGTTTTTAAAAATTGAATAAAAACCGTTCTCACTTTTAATGAAATCTTGTGATATTTTTATTAAAGTTTGGGATTTTATCTTCATTTTTACTCTAATCCTTAAATTTTAAAATAGACCTTCTATTAATCTCAATAACCAGTAACCGCCACAATAACGTATTTAGGATATACTTTAATTTCTGATAACCACTTATCAATTCCTCCCGTTATTACATTAATTTTTGTTTCTTCTTGAAATAATTTTGCAGATTGTTCTCCTCTCCCAACAACTATAAATTTAAGATTCATACCTTTTAATACCTGAGCATGACTAATAGCCATTGGACCGGCACCTATTAATAAAACCTCATCATTTTTGAAACTATCAAAAAATTCATCTCTTATTTTAAATTTTGCTTTAATTAATTAAGTTAATCTTTGAAAGCCACTATGGGCAACAGGACCTTCTAACAATTCGAGAATATTGTTTTCTTTTATTCCTTGAGCAATAAATTTAAATGTTTCATCGACAGCATTAAGGTAATTTTCCACGATCTCTTTTGTATGACTATAGCTGACATAGACACTAGAACTGGCTAAATATCCTTTTTTTAACATTTCTTGAGTAAAGAGAGTTTTAATTTCTTGTGAATTTTTATAATTAAACGTAAAAGTGGTTAACGCATTAGGGGGTAATATTTCAATATCAAGTGAATGGTCTTTTGCTAATTTTTCCCATCCCCTACTAATCATCTTACCAATAAGGTCTAAATGGGCTGGAACAGCTTTGGTTTGCATTTTTCTAATAGTAGCAAGTGCTGCTGCGGGACCAATACGTTCAGTCCAATAAGTACTGCTAATAAAACTAGTCTGAGCAGCATCCATGATATTTCCCTTCCCTACTACAGCAGCCATAGGGTAGCCATTACTCATTGCTTTACCTACAACCATAATATCTGGGTTAACATTGAAGGTTAGGTGAGCTCCGCCAACTATAAGTCTCCAACCAGAGGTAATTTCATCGAATATTAAGACAGCACCGATCTCATCAGAGATATCTCTAATTTTTTTGAGGAAATCATTTTTAGGTTCCTGGTGTCTTAGTGGTTCTACAACAATAACCCCAATATCATTTTCTTTTACTATTGCTTCTAATTTATTGATGTTATTATATTCAAAAGGTAAGGCAGTGTTAATTAAACTTCTTGGGACCCCATTTGGATTGAGTCCAGGTAAAAGATGGCCATCCAAACTTGCATTATCTGCTAGATTACTTGATAAATACCAATCATGCCAACCATGATAACCACAAAAAGCAATTTTATCTTTTTTCGTATAAGCCCGTGCGATTCTTATAGCAATGACCATTGCTTCTCCACCTGTCCTTGCATACCGTACTGATTGAGCCCATGGATGGAGTTCAATCAGAAGCTCAGCTAATTCTACCTCTTCGGGGCAATTTAAAGTCGCCATAGAACCCTCACTGATTACTTTTTGAACCGCATTATTCACATCTGTATCAGCGTAACCAAGAGTACATGACCCAACACCCATTATTGTCATGTCAATGAATTTATTTTCATCTAAGTCCCATATTTCAACACCCTTAGCTTTTTTATAATAAGAAGGCCAATAATCTGGTAAAAACATTTCTGATCTTTTGCTTAATAATTGAGATCCTCCTGGGATCAATTTTTTTGCCTTATTCCATAAATCTATTCCTTTTTGACAGTTCATAATTTCACAACTCTAATAATTTTTATAAATCTATTTTTGTTTGTTTTTGATGGCTCTCTTCTATTTTATACAGGATATCTAATACCTTTTCGTCATCTTCTAATGTGTAATGATATTTTTCCTTGCCTTTAACCGCATTGAGGAAATGCTTCATCTCATCTATGTACATTTCTTCAATAATATTAGGATTATATCCCTCTTGCGCGGTTCCTATATCTTCTTTAAAATATTTCCATTCTTGATTCTTAGGGTTAAAAACACCTACTTGTTTTGTATTCCAATCCCATTCTATTACGCCATCCGCACCAAACATTCCAAGAAGTAGATTTCTTCGATTAAAAGGAGCAATTATTGTTGCGTGAAGTGTTTTCCAAACTTTTTCTATATAAAATCTACTTGGAAATATATTCCTAACTTTTGTCATTATACTTATTTGATATGACGTCATGATATATAATGCAAAATTTTGAGAATCCCATAGTCCAAAATTATCAGAAAATGTAAAAATCTGTCCCAAAATAATTAGGGGTAATAGAAGATTTAAAATAGGAGTAATAAAACTCATTATTATAGGAAGTTTAAATCTTGTAGATAATTTGAGATCCTTTTCTGTAACAGCAAAAATTTGATATAAATCGTCTTTAATTTTTTTAATAATCTGCATTTAAAGTGAAGACCTTTTACTTTTCTATATATTTGTCATTTATTACAATTGATAATCAGAAGTTCTTAGCATCAACAACTATTTTTAAAATCTATTATTTCTTAAAAAAATTTTTATTTTGACACTACTCAAACTTTAAATGAGTATAACACCCATATTTGATATATCTTCTCCATTGAGACTTTTTTCCATCTATTATACTTAGACACACCGTTTCAGGAAGAAACTCTTAGTAAGTTGAATTTTTTTCTCCTTATTTATAGTATCTACTATGATATTATCATAATTAGCCCTTTAGTCTCAGATCTTATCAATGATTCGATTCTGATTTATTCTAAATTATACTTTCAATATATTCCATCAACCTATTTTTAAGTGCTATGCTTGAATACTTTTTCTTTATTTCTTCATTATTCAACTTTACTCCGCCTTCCAAGACGAGTTTCATTTTTTCAACTAAATCATTAACATTGTTTAATTCAAAATACAGAGCATAATCACCCAGAACTTCTCTGTGAACATATGTATTTGAAGCAATAACGGGTTTATTAAGAAAAGCTGCTTCGACTGGAGTCATTCCAAATCCTTCAAACTCAGAAGCATCTACATAAGATGCTGCTTCATTCAAAGTATTCATAGTTTTATTATGATCTTTATAATAAAAATGAGGACAATCTAGTTTGATACTTGGATGGCTATGACGACCTAATATAATTATATTTAGATCTAATCTCTTTGCTGCCTTTACAAATACTTCTTGATGTTTAAAAGGCGCTATCCTGCTAATATTAATAGCATCATATTTAAGTTTAGCTTTTGGCAAATTCAACAAATAATCTGAATTAACACATGGATAGCAGACTTTAGTATCAAGTTTTAAAATTCTCTTAACTGTTTTCTGTGTATATTTAGAAAGAGATAAGTTTAAATCGGAATGTTTTAGAAAATTTCGATAATTTTTTAAAAAATATATTCGATTTTTTATAGTAGTATTAAAATAATATTGAACAGTAGGATTAATTTTATTAATAAATTTATTTTTTTCATCTTTTACTTTAAAGAGATTTACACAATTAAAGAAAAATTGGTTTTTATTAATAATATTAAAAAAGGTCTGTCTTGTGTAATTCTTTATTGTATTTAGATTGCTATTATAGTATAATTTCCAAGGTGGAATGTCTAATATACTATTTATTATTTTTATTTTATTTTTTTTTATTTTTTTTAAATTTCTGAATACTTCATACATGAAAAAGCGACTTTCAACTAGACATACATCGATATCTGGAGAAAAATCATTAAATAAAACAGAATGTCCGTCATCTTTTAAAATTTTTATAATATAAGGAAAATAATATAAACCATAAATACTAAAGTTCATAGTTTTAATTCAAAATTAAATATTTATTGTTATTTAATTTCAAATGTACTGTAATTTTTTAATTCTTATTAATTATCTGAAAAATATCTTTTAAATTTAATGGAAATAAGATTTTATTTCTTTTAAGATTCATTTTTTCAAATATAATTATGCTGCTTTAATTTGTTTTCTATTTTGATTAATTTTAATTATTTCGGGTTTACTTTTTAGAAGTGTCATAATTTCTTTAAAGGAAAAAATTTTTCCTTCTTTACATAACTCATTAAATATTTTTTTAAACAATTCAAAATCCTCGTGGTAATCAAGAGTTAATCTCCTTAAATCCATTTAAATAAGTATTTATTATATATAATATATTATTTAAAAAAATAAAACATACTCTCGAATATAATTAATTCATCAAATTTTTATAAAATACTTCGGTGTTAATTATTTCATGGTTTTAGCAAGATTCATAATAAATAAAATAAAAACATTGGAAGATATAATTTTAAATGTATTTAATAAGATGTTTAAGAAAGAATTTACACCTTTAAAAGAACAATTTAATGTTTTAAATAGAATGCTTTTAAGAGTTGTTAATCAAATTATTGTTAATTATATGTTAAGAAAAAGACATAGATTTTGGTTGAAAACTGAAAAACAGCGATTTAAACAGATAATAAAGAATATTCCAGAAATAAAAGATTCTCAAACAATTCTATACATTGGTGCCAAAAATGATCGGTTTCAATTTAAAGAGTATTTGCAGAAATTAGGATTAAAAATAACAATTCTTGAAATTTTTCATCCGAATGTAGCATTCTTAAGAAATAAAGGTTTTGAAGTTATAGAAGCCGATATTGCTAAATATAAAACTGAAAAACAATGGGATATTATTTTGTGGTGCCACGGGCCTGAGCATATTGAAAAATCAGAGATCTTTAAAGTTTTGAAAAATTTAGAAAAAATTGCCTCTAAGGCTGTCATCCTTGGCTGCCCATGGGGGTTATACCCACAAAATGCGATTTATAATAATATTCATGAGATTCATAAATGCACACTTTACGAAGAAGATTTTAAAATCTTAGATTATAGTACTAGAACCTTGGGTAAAATGGATGGAGCTTATAGTAATTTATTAGCATGGAAAGTATAATACGATATTTTATTTGTATGATTTTTTTTCCTTGATATGGAAAAACCAATGAAAAATTATTTCACATTCTTTAACTAAATCTTTAAGGTTGTTATAATTAGTTACCGAATTCTTAACAAATTTTGCTTTTTTAAGTAAATATTTTGGAGAATAGTTTGATTTTCCATGTACTTATTCTTCTAAATTATCGAGAATAAAGACTTTATGTTTTTTCTCTTCAATTAGTTTATCAATTACATAATTACTAGTAATTAAATATATTTCTTAATCATAGATATTATTTTGTCACATAATTTAATCCAATGAGAATCTCCAAAATTAATATATTTTAACCAAATTTTATTAGTATTTTTGACCCAAATTCTAAATTCTTTAACATTTAAAGCGTTATGTTTTTTTAACATTTTTATTGAAATATTTACATTTTTAATTAAATATTTTTTTGGTTTCAAATACTTAATAATTCCTTTTGCTTGCATTATAAGCATTCTTATTTCCCATTGTTTATCAAAAACCTTCTTAAGATAAATATTTTCAAATTTAGGTTCCATATCTCCCTTTTTATTCGTTATTTGATGATAATGAAATGTATCAAAAATTTGACCGTAATTAAAACCTTCTGCTAATATCAATTCTTTGAAAATTATATCTTCATTTCTTTGTAAATAATCATCTTTAATTTTTCCAATTATATTTTCAAATGCCTTAGTTCGGCCCATTTGACTACCTGAATATGCACGTTCCAATTTTCTGAACTCGGGTCGATCGAATTCTATCAAAGCAGTCATGTGCCTATCACATTCAAACCAATCATATTCATTTTGATACTTTTTCATAATATCATACCATTTATCAGGAAGATAAACATCAGCATGTAAATATATAAACCATTTTGTTTTTACTTTTGAAATTAATTCGGCAATGCAATAACCAAGAGAAGCATATTTTGATTGATCGATTACATCTACGCGAGGAAATTTTTTGACAATTTCAATTGAATCATCTGTACATCCGCCATTTCCAATTAATAATCTATTTATTGGTATTTCTCTGTAAAATGAATACAAATTCTTCTTAAAAATAGGATTTGTATTAATTAAAGGTATAATTACATCAATCCCCTCTTCATTTGTTAATTCTTTTCTGTCTAGAAATTCCTCATTTATATAGTATTTCTCAAAGATGGATACCTTTTTTTTCATTGCCTTATCCTATTTCATAATGATAAATTATAATAACTTAAATCTAAATTAAATTTTATTACTGGCCTTTTTATGTGTTCTTTTATTTATGAAATTAAAAAATTGACATTCTACAGAAATAGGATTTTTCTTTTGATAAAATCTTTAATTAATTAGATATATATTCCAAATATGAAATTTGTAATTACAATTACAGTTCGAATGAAATCAACTCGTTTACCAAAAAAAGTTCTTTTACCTTTAAAAGGCAAAAGATATTTAGATCATATGATTGAGCGTTTGAAACTAGCAAAAAGAACATCAGAGATAGTTTTATGTACATCTCCATTAGAAGAAGATGATGTTTTAATTGATGTTGCCAAAGAAAATGGAATCAAATATTATAGAGGTCATATTGATGATGTAATGTTGCGGATATACAATGCTGCAAAGAAATTTGGTGCTGATGTAATAGTGAGTACAACTGGAGATAATGCATTTACAGATCCAATTATCATGGATGAAATGATCGAATTTTTCGAAAAAAATAATGCAGATTACAGTTTTTGTAAAGATTTACCAATAGGGATTCAATCTTATATTGTTAAATTATCAACTATGAAAGATGCCATAGAAAGAAAAGATACAAATAATACAGAAATTTGGGGCGAATATTTAAATCGTCCAGCATTATACAGAGTTTTTCAATATGAAGTAAAAGATCACCTTTATAACCATCCTGAATGGAGATTAACTCTAGATTACCCAGAAGATTTTGAACTGTTTAAAAAAATATTTGATGAATTATATAAAGAAGGAGAAATTTTTTCGTTCAAAGAGATTATGCTACTACTTAAAAATAAGCCTGAAATTATAAAAATTAATCAAGAAAAAGAACAAAGCAAACCTCCTCCTTTAATATTAAAGAAATAATTTATTATCTATAATATCGGGAATTAACGATGAATATTAAATATTTTAAATGTTAATTTCAAAAAAATCTATAAGATTTCATTTCAAAAATTTAATTTGTATTCATCAATTAATTAGTTTAACAAAACAATTTCTTTATGAAATAGTGACTTAATAGTCATTAAAAAATTTAGATTAATTTTTTTATATAATTATGATTGACGAAAAACCAGCAATTCTAGGAGGTAAACCAATATTTTCTTCTTTAGTACCAATAATGCAACCTACTTTACCCTCTATAGAAGATATTCAAGATGATATTAAGGAAATTTTACTCACAAAGATGATAACTAATCATAAATACGTCCAAAATCTTGAAGAAAAATTAAAAGAATACTTAGATGTAAATAATGTTATAGCAATATCAAATTGTACAACCGGTTTAATGCTTTTGGGAAAAACACTTGATTTAACGGGCGAAGTACTTACTCCAAGTTTTAGTTTTTCTGCAACCTCATTAGCATTAATTTGGTTAGGTTTAAAACCAATTTTTATTGATTGCGACCCTAATAAGTTCACTATAGATGTTGAAAAAGTCCCAGAAAAAATATCCTCAAATACATCCGCTATTTTAGCAACTCATATATTTGGAAATCCATGCAATATAAAAAAATTGGGGGAAATTGCTGAAGAATACAAATTAAAATTGATCTTTGATTCTGCCCATGGAGTAGGTTCTATTTATCATAACAAAAAAATAGGTAACTTTGGAAATGGAGAATCTTTCAGCATGAGTCCTACAAAAGTATTAACTGCTGGAGAGGGTGGATTTATAACTACAGATGATAATAAACTTGCTGAAAAAATTAAAATAGGGAGAAATTATGCTAATCCAGGCGACTACAACACTGCTTTTATTGGTTTAAGTGGTAGAATGGCTGAATTTAATGCGATATTGGGATTAAAAAGTTTAAAAATGTTAGAAGAAAATGTGAAAAAAAGACAAAAACTTGTCTCATATTATAAAGATAAGTTAAAAAAATTTCCAGGCATAAAATTTCAAGAAATTGAAAACAATTCAAGAAGTTCATATAAAGATTTTGCAATTGTTGTTGATTCTGAAAAGTTTGGAATGACACGAGACAAATTATTTGAAGCCTTGACTTTGGAAAACATAATGACGAAAAAATATTTTTCTCCTGCTATACATCAACAATATGCATTTAAACCTTTTGTACAAAATCAAGATTTAGATTTAGAAGCTACAAATGAATTAGCTAAAAATATATTATGTCTGCCAATATATTCTCATATGGATTTTTCTCTAATAGAGAAAATATGCGAAGCTATAGAGAGAATTTTTATAAATCGTTCTAAAATCTAATAAATTTATTAAATATTATGTAGTGATAGGAATTGAGAACTAAAGTCGAAAAGCTCTTCGCTTATCAAGAAGATAGAATAATAGATACTATTGATATTATAAATCAAAATTTATTAAAAACAGTATTTATAATTAATGAGAATAAAATTCTGATAGGAATCGTTTCAGATGGCGATATAAGGAGAGCTATTTTAAAAAATATTCCTTTAACCGAACCGATAAAAAAAATAATGAACAAAAATCCCTTGGTAGCAAAAATAGGAATTCCAGAAGATGAAGTTTTGAATATTCTATTAAAAAAAAATATTCAAATTATTCCAATATTAGATAATAAAAGAAGAGTTGTAGAATATTACCACATCACTGATTTTATTAAAGAAAAATATCTTAAAAAAAGTGTAAGAGAAGTTGTAGATTTAAAGGAAACAAAAAAAATTTTGGTTACTGGAGGTGCAGGATATATTGGATCTCAATTAATTCGAATTTTACTTGAAAGTGGCTATTCAGTGAGAGTTTTGGATAAACTTACTTTTGGAAAAGAATCTGTTGAAGAGCTTTTACAAAATCCTAATTTTGAATTAATTGAGGGAGATTATACTAAAATCGAAGATTTAATACCTTGCTTAAGAAATGTTTATTCTATCATTCATTTAGCAGCTATAGTCGGAGATCCTGCTAGTAAAGTAGATCCAGAATTAACAGAAGAAATTAACTTTTATGGAGTAAAGATTTTAGCAGAATTCTGTAAATATTATGAAATTGATCGATTAATATTCATTTCAACTTGTAGTGTTTATGGTGCTTCAAATAATGAGCTTTTAACAGAACATTCTCCACTTAATCCCATTTCATTGTATGCTAAAACAAAATTAAAAGCAGAAAAAGCTTTAATTGAGCTTAGCTGTGAAGAACTTGATGTTTGTATTTTAAGATTAGGAACCGTATTTGGTTGGTCGTATAGAATGAGGTTTGATTTAGTAGTAAATCTCCTTACAGCCCTTTCAATCAAAAATAAAAAAATCTCAATATTTTCAAGTAAACAATGGAGACCATTTATCCATGTAAAAGACGTAGGATATGCAATTTTAAATGTTTTAAATCAACCACCAGAAAATATATCAGGACAAATTTTTAATATCGGGAAAGATGAAAATAACTTTCAGATTGAGGAGATTGGAAAAATAATGAAGAACATATTTTCAGATATTAAAGTAATTCAAGTTGAAGATAAAGAAGATAATAGATCTTATAGAGTATCTTTTAAAAAAGTTAATAAAAAATTAGGATTTGTCCCAAAATATAGTTTAGAGGATGGTATTAGAGAAATTGCTGATATTTTAAAAAAAGAGAATATTAATTTTAAAGACATGAAATATAGTAATTATAAACAATTTCAACATGGAATTTTTGAATCAATTGCTTTTTTTGAGTAGATTTAATAAGGTTTTTTAGGTGTTTTTTATGTTTAATTTTAAAAGAGCGGGCAAAAATTTAAAAATCTTTGAATATGTAAAAATTGTAAAACCAGAAGTTATTGAAATAGGAGACTATTCCGAAATTGATGATTTTTCTTTCATTTATGGAGGTAAAGGTATAATAATTGGAAGATATGTCCATATTGCTCGTTTTGTTAGCATCATCGGAGGAGGGGAGCTTTATCTTGGAGATTATACAGTTTTAGCCGATGGGGTAAGAATTTTAACTGGGACAGATTCTTATCATGGAGGTGCTAGAATGTCAACATGTTTACCAATTGAGCAGCGAAATGCTAAAATTTCATTTGTAAGAATCGAAAAGGACGCTTTTATAGGCACAAATTCTATTGTACATCCAGGAGTAATCATAGGAGAGGGTGCAATTATTGGAAGTAACAGTTTAGTTTTAAAAGATGTAAAACCTTGGACAATAAATGTCGGTAGTCCTTGTAAGGTTATAAAAAAACGTCCTAAAATTAAATTTGAGGATATTTAAACGTTATATGTTAATTTTTTTATTAATAGTTTTTTATTTTTTTCCAAATCTTCTAAAATTTTAACAATGCGCATAGATGCTTTTCCATCTCCATAAGGATTTTTCACATTTTGGCATATTTTCTTAAATTCTACTGAAATAGCTCTATTTATAGCATTTTTAACATCTGTATAATTTGGTGGTACATTAATTACATTTTCAGCGCTTTCTCTACCTTTATTTCTATCTCCAATATTTACTACAGGTAAATTAAAGACAGAGGATTCAATTAGTCCACTTGATGTATTACCAACTAAAACATCTATAAATTTTAATAAGCTTAAGTATACAATTCTTTCTAAATTCCTATATATCCTAAAATTTTTAAAAGACTTATTAACTTCGATTTCTTTAATAATTAATTCATTTCCACGATCATTATTAGGATATATAATTATTGCCTGAAAGTTTAAATCTTTTAAGACTTGTAGAATTGTTCTCATTTGATCTCCTGCCTTATCATATTCATTAATATAAGGATGTTGTACACAAAGTACAATTTTTTTTTCAATATCAAAATTAAATTTTTTACAAATTTCACGTTTGCTTAATAATTTTTCTTCATAGATCATATCTATACCTGGAGATCCAACCATATGTATCCGCCATTCCTCTTCACCCATTAATTTAATTCTTTGAGCACTTTTGGGAGTTGTTGGAAAATGTATATGAGCAAATTTAGTAATTGAATGTCTAATTTGTTCATCTATTTGACCTTGAGATACGTTATCTCCCCCATGTATATGAGCAATTACTTTTGATAATGTAGAAGCGGCAATTACTGCAGCTAAGGCTTCAAATCGATCCCCCAGAACTAGTATAATATCAGGATTTAATTCATAAAAACATTTTGTAAAATTAATTATAGCTTTACCTACTGCTTTTCCTAAACTCAATTCACTTTTTTCTGTTGGATCATACATATGCACGATTTTGGCGATCGTAAAATTATCCTTTTTTATGAATTCAATAGTATTCCCATATTCTTCTAATAAATGTATTCCTGTAACTATTAATGATATTTTTAATTTTGTTGATTTACTTATCTTTTCTATTACAGGCTTAAGATAACCATAATCAGAACGGGCACCAGTGATAATACAAATATGGTTTTTTTTCATTTATTCAATATCCTCCCATTTAATAATAGAATCGATAGGAATATTTTTTTTAACTTTTTTTCCAATTAATTCTTCAAAATATTTAGGAGAAATCCCCGAACCAGGTCTTTTTATGGAAATATTTTTAGAAGTTAGGATATCTCCCTTTTTTAAATCTTTTATTGATACTATACTTTTTCTCGCTTTTTTAGCAATTTCTAGTTCAATTTTAGAGGGAAATTTTCTAAAATTTCCCAAAGCTTTTTCTAAATTTCGAATTCCATTTACCCATTCCTTAAGTTCGTCAGGATCCAAGGAAGCACTATGATCTGGACCTTCCATATTTTTGTCTAGTGTAAAATGCTTTTCGATGACTTTTACTCCTTTAGCAGCAGCTCCTATTGAAGCTTCAATGCCTAGAGAATGATCTGAAAAACCAATTAAAAATTTTGGAAACTCTTTTTTAAAAGTTTCAATTACATTTAAGTTAATTTCTTCATATTGAGCAGGATAATTAGTTGTACACTGAAAAATTAAAATTTCTTCAACTCGATTATTAATAATAAAATTCACCGATTCCTTCACCTCCTCTAAAGATGCCATCCCTGTTGATATTAAGATTGGTTTCTGTTTTGAACAAATCAATTTTAATAATGGGAAATTATTCATATCACCAGATCCTATTTTATAAGCAGGAACATGTAAGAATTCTAATAATTCTACAGATTTATCGTCAAACGGAGTTGATAAAAAAATTAATCCCTTTTGTGCGCAATATGCTTTAATTTCCATAAAATTTTCTTTTGATAATTCATATCTCTTAAGCATATCATAAAAGTTTTCATTATTTTCAGTTTTAACTTTTTGATAATCTACTTTAGAAGTGGTTTTTAATATTAAACTATCAGTATTATAAGTTTGAAATTTTATGGCATCAACCTTAGCATTAGCAGCGATATCTATTAGTTTTTTAGCTAAATTAATATCTCCGTTATGATTCACACCTGCTTCTGCTATTAAAAATATAGGTGATTTAGAACTAATTTCTTTATCATCAATTAATATCTTTTTCATAATTAATCTTTTTTCGATTCCTTAAGAATACAAAATTGATTTTTTATTTAATAAATTGGTAATATAAATAAATATTGGTCTTCATTTATTATTATTGAGTAGTAAGACGAGTTGTAAGAAATGATAAAAACTATTAAAATTAAAGAGAAGATCATTGGAGAGGGATATCCTACATTTTTAATTGCCGAAATGGCATGTGCACACCAAGGAGATGTTAAACAAGCTTGTGAATTAGTTGATGTTGCGATTAGAGCAAAAGCAGATGCTGTTCAAATTCAAGTGTATAAAAAAGAAATATATATGAGTCCTGTTTATGAAAGTTATGATTTAATTACTCGTTTAGAATTATCTCAAAGTGAGTGGTTACTAGTTATTAATAAAATTAAAAAGAATAATATCTTATTCTTTGCTGCGGGTTATGATGTTGATAGCGTCAAATTTTTGATTGAAAATGGTGTTGACGCATTTAAAATCCATTCTGCTGATATATCTAATCCTGAAGTTTTAAAAGAAGTTGTTAAGTCAAGGAAACCTATATTTTTAAGTTGTGGTGCCTCAAAAGTAGAAGAAATTAAGAAAGCAATTGATTCTTTGAGAAAAAATGGAGCAGAAGATGTTATATTAATGCATGGATATCAAGGATTTCCAACAAAAGTAGAAGATAATCATTTAAATTATATAAAAACCTTAAGACGGTTGTTTGGTTTAAATGTAGGCTACTATGATCATGTAGATGGAGGGTCTATTTTAGCTAAAATAATTCCCATCATGGCTATAGGATATGGAGCTCAGGTTATTGAGAAACATTTTATTTTATCTCGGGAAGAAAAAGGAATTGATTACGAGTCATCATTAAATACAGATGATTTTATTGAATTTGTTGACTGTGTTAGAAATGCTGAAAAGGCAATTGGACAAAAAAATATAAGAGATTTTACAGATAGTGAAATTAATTATCGGGCATATTGTAAAAAAAGTATTGTATTGAAAAATAATATTCCTAAAGGTACGAAAATCAGTAGAGAAGATGTCATGTTTGTAAGAAGCGATCCAGGAATTCCACCAGATAAATTCAAGGATATATTAGGAAATATTGCTAAAAAGGACTTAAAAAAAAATAATAATTTAAAATACGATGATTTTTTAAATTATTAAATTAGTTTACTAAAAACAAAAGCACACTTTGAGTTCCTATGAAATTGAAAAATAAGACTACCTTTTTAACAAAAATCTTTGATTTTATTAAAAAATCCTACTCTCGTGTATCTAAATCTTATCTTTTATTTTTACATAGAAAGATGATTTTTAAAAAAAAATACATTTCTAGCATTAAGAATTATTTCGTAAAATCACTCGATGAAATAAATTATTCTATTTTAACATCTAGTTATAAAATTCATTTTAATGAATCAGAAAGGCAGTTTTTAAGAGAATCAATTAGTTGTTCAAAAATTATAAAGCAAAATATATATAATGGGTTTAATCAGAGAGAGATATTTATATGTAAACTTAATGATGTTAAACTTTTTGGGATTTCCGGAGGAGTTTCATACCATAATAAAGTAATCGTAGAATCCTTTTCTAATTTGGGAAGGTTAAAAAGATCTATTTGTGTTGATAGTATTATATTTAAGCATAAACATTTGAAAGGGACTTTTTCTTCAATTATTCATCTTAATTGGGCAAAAAATAATATATTTCATTGGTTAATTGAATGTCTTCCAAGATTATATGCTTTAACGAAATTAAATGAATCTAAAATTGTCTTAATAGTACATAAAGATATAACACAACTACAAATGGATACTTTAAGAATTATTTTAGATAAAAGGTTTAAATTCTTAAAAATTGGAACTAATGAAATCTGGAAATTAGAGAATTTTTACCTACCATCTTTTTGTAATGAGGATTGTTCTGGTTACATGCCGAAAATTTATTTAGATTATATTAAAAATAAGATAATTAAAGGCTATAATATTGAACCTCAAAATAAGAATTTAAGACTATATATCAGCCGTTATAAAGCGGGATATCGGTGTCTAAAGAATGAAGAGCAGTTCTTCGACTTGCTTAAGGAATTTAATTTTAAAAGAATTTATGCTGAGGATTTACCTTTCAAAAAGCAAGTTGAGTTGTTTAATTCTGCAAGTATTATTATCTCTATTCATGGTGCGGGGCTCTCAAACATGATCTTCTCAGAGTTCCTTAAAGTTATTGAGATTTTTCCTCCGAATGATATAAAGACACATTACTTTATGTTATGTAAAGCTTTAGGTTTTGAACATTATTATATAATCGGATCAGATCTTAGTCCTAAAAATTCAAAATTCTTTATTGATTTGTCAATAATAGAAAATTTAATTAAAAAAGTTGTTGAATGTCCTTGATTTTAGCCTAACAACTAAAATATATTTGAATTAATAATCAATACATAATTATGAACATAAATATTAAAAAACAAGATATTGAAATTACCTTAAAATATTTATTATAAAAATTTAAAATTGAATATATAACTTGTAAACTTAAAAATTAAAAGAAATATCTTAAAATGATTGAAAAAAAATTGAGGATATTAATCATCGATAATGTCTTTAATCATAGTTTTGAAATAGGGTTTAAAATTTCTTGGCGTTTATATAATTATCTTCAATTTTATAAAAGAATAAAATTAAAACGATTAATAGCAGGACTTTTAAAAAAATATAAGAATAATGTTAAAATTAAAGTTATTACTGCCAATGTTAAGAAATTTTATGTACATAAGGATGTACAAATTGAGCTACTTTCAAATTATAGATTGAATCTTGATCGTGATATATATTTACAAATTCATGAAAAAATTAAACAGAATACTAAAGAAAATCTTGCTATTCTTTTAAGTAATTTAGAAAAGCTAAAAATCTTTCAAATAGAAAATATATCTATTGGAGAATCATTAGAGTTTCATTTAATTTGGTTTTTAAATGAGATTTTTGGTGAATATGAATTAATTAAAAGGATTTTACAAGAAAAATATGATAAATTTATATTTATTAATCATAATTCTACTTTTGAAGATTTCTTTAAATTTTTAAATCAGAAATATCAAAACATAGAAATCTGTCGAGATTCATTTTTAAAAAAAATTAATAATCTTCCTAAATTAATAAAAATCAAATATTTTTTTGGAATCTTATTAAATTCTTTTATAAGAATTAATCTCCGAAATAGAAAAATATCTAATAGTAAAAAAAATAACCTTATTTTTGTCTGTAACTCAGATAATCAATTTAGTAGCGTAAAAAATATTTATGATTACTATAAACAAAAACCAGAATTTAACAAATTTATATACCAAAATGTTGAAACAATACCTTTAACTAAATTAAACAAATTAATGAAATTTCTTTTTTTGGTAAATAATTATTGGACGAAAGGATTAAATGTTATATCAAGGAATATGAAGTACGATTTATTAAAGCTTGATAATGTCTTAAAAGAATTTTATAACTCAAAGTTATACTTTTTAAAATTCAATATATTTAATGTTTTACACAATTTTAACAACTTTATCAAAAATTATTCTCCTTTAATCGTTTTTTTAGCTGATGAAATGAAAGTTGATAGCCGTATATACGCTAAACATTGTAAGAATAAAAATATCCCTACTATTTACGTTCCCCATGCTGCTTTTCCAATATATGATGAAGTTATAACTAAAAGAGATTTTACATATTTAATGGTTCCTGGAGAAATTGATAAAAAGTATTTGGTGGAAACTGGAGAAAATATTAATAAAATTATTGTAACAGGACGACCTCGTTATGAAAAATTTAATAAAAAAGCGATTCCAAGGTTAGAATATGTAAAAGATATGATTGATGGAAGGTTGTTTAAGTTTGAGCCCGATAAATTCACTATATTATTTACTACTAGTCCAATTGATTATAAATCTAGAAAAATGTTATTAGAAGGTGTTATTAATTCAATAAAAGAATTAAACCTAATCAATAATTTGATAATAAAATTACACCCTCGTGAAGATGGCGTATGGTATAAGCAAGAATTAGAAGCATTAAATGTAAATCCTATAATTGTAAAAGATTATGACATTTTAGAACTCATATCATCAAGTGACTTATTAATTTCACGTGTATCGACAACAATTCTAGAAGCATTAATGATAGGTACTCCTATAATTCTATTAGATTTTATAAATTCAAAATTTTATTTATCAGGTACCTATATTTTTACTAAAGATAAGAATTTAATAACTGTTAAATTCCAGAATGAGTTAAAGGATAAAATTAATGAATTATTTAGAAATAAGGATTTTTATAATAATTATAAAGAAATCATAAAAAAGTTAGCTAATGGTTATATATATAATGATAAAGATAGAAGTTCACTAGATATAATCGTAAATTTAATAAGTCAGATTT
The DNA here is from genome assembly GCA_019057795.1 of Promethearchaeota archaeon. Taxonomy (GTDB): domain Archaea; phylum Asgardarchaeota; class Lokiarchaeia; order Sigyniarchaeales; family SOKP01; genus SOKP01. The sequence goes on from JAHLWS010000030.1 coordinate 87,280, forward strand.
TACCATATATTTAGAATTCTTGATTTCTAATATAAAAACTCAATTATGAACTTTATAGGCTGCTTATTTTGGTAAAACATTGAAAAATAAACTATCAGGTTATAGTAGTATTGAAAAGATTCTAGGTCTCTACCGTTATCCATACATTCCTAATTCATAATTATCATTAGATTTTTAATAATCTAAGAATATATTATTAACACCGCCAATATTGAACTTTCATATGAGAGATAGTAGAACAAATATATAATCGTTAAATGTGGCTATAAATCTGATTATTTTAATATAATTTTTTATTTCTGAAGATATTTCATAATAAGAAAAGCTTCAGCATATTCTGTATTAACTTGGACACCTCTATATTTCGCTAAAGTGATGATTGAATCAATAAATTGAGAAGATTTCTCTATTTTAGACAAATTTATCAGAATGGATATTGAAGGGGCAGAAATGAATGCATTAATGGGTATGGATAAATTAATAAAGAAGAATAAAGTCAAATACTTTTTAACTGAGTTTAATTTAAGAATTTTGAAATCATTGGGAAAAGCCCCTCAAGAGCTTATCACTTTATTGGATGACTATTTTAATAAGTACTTTCTAATGTTGGATGATAAAAATCTTCATTTGAAGTATTTTAATGATAAAGAAGCTCTTATTAATTATTTAAATTCGCTTACTCAAAATAATTTAAACCTTCTATGCGTTAAATGATCAATTGCTCTTTATTTTTAGCCAATTATATGTTTTTTTTATACCATCTTCAAAACTCATCAAATTAATACCAAAACATGTTCTCAATTTATCTATATTTAGAACTAAATAAGGAACATCAACTTTCCGTGCTTCCACATATTCTAAGGGAAAATTTCCTATCTCTTTTTTTATAATAGTTAAAACCTCATTAATTGAGTATCCTCGACCAGATCCTATATTTATGATTTCATTTTTAATATCCTTTTCAATTAAATCCACGAGAATTCTCACAAAATCTTTAATATAGATATAATCCCGCACAACCGAACCATCTCCCCAGATTTCTATAGGTTCTCCATTTAAAATCTTTTCAAGTACAACATTTATCAATCCTTGTTGAGTACTTGTATGATATTCCCCAAATGGATTTGAGGGCCTTAAAATAAGAAAATTTATTCCGTATAAATAGTTGTAGAGATAAAGATATTTTTCTACTGTTAATTTCATAATCCCATACGAACAAATTGGTGTTGTAGGGTCTGATTCCTTACGTTTATTTTTCGAAATGCCATAAACTGTTCCACCTGAAGATAAAAATACGATTTTTTTTATTTTATATCTGTTTACAATATTCAATAATTTAATTGTATTAATCAGATTAGAATGAATATCATAAATGATATTTTCATTTGATATCGACGGGACTGTTGTACCTATAAGATGGATAACAAGATCTATTTTATTTTCTTTGAAGATAATTTCATAATCTTTTTCATTATGGAAATCTCCATAATAAACTTTGACGCTATTTAAAATATCTGGATTTTGAATAATTACTTTCTTAGCTTCAAATATAATTATCTTATAATTGCCGCGATTCAATAATTCCTCCGTTAAACTAGTCCCTATAAACCCAAAACCACCAAGAATTAAAACTTTTTTTAGCAAGAATTCTTTTCCTCGAATAATTTATTAAAAATATTCATAATCCATCTAAATTAATTTTACTAATTATTTTTTTTACTGCTTGTTTTTCTTTTTTGGTAATTATATATTTAAGATTTTCTGGATCTTCCATACTTTGTAAAATTTCCTTAATTTTTGATTTCATAACCATGCATTCTTCATTATCTTCATTGAAAATATTAATCTTTTCATCTGGGTCATGTTCTAAGTCGAAAAATTCATCTCTATTGAGAGTATCGTATAGTATTAATTTTTTTTTATTAGATCTAAGAAAATAAATATGGTTATAAATGATAGGGATGACTTCAGGATTAAGAGCTCTTCTATGTTCATTAATTAATATTTTCACAGCTTTCTTGGGTTTAAGATATTCTCCAAAAATATATTTGGGCGTAGATTTGTTTTTAATTTGGAACATTATTGATTTTTCTATTTCTAAATAAGGTATTTTCGAATAATCTTGTCCAGTTAGATGTAAAATTGTATGAAATAAATCTTTTAATTGAACCTGCTCTTTGATGATTTTTTGTTCAAAATTTTTATTATAGATTATGAGTGGAACCCTCAATAATGATTCATAAACACTTCGATAAGTACTATGTTCCCAGAGGTTATGATCTATCTCATCTCCAAGGTGTTCACCATGATCTGAAGTGATAATTATGTATGAATTTTCTAATAACTCTATTTCCTTTAAATTAGAAAAAAGTTCTTTTAAAACAATATCGGAGGAATAAACACATGAGGCATACAATTTTTTTATTGTTTTTTGTTGTTCTTTTGTTAAACTGTTAGATTTAAGATTTAGATTGAGTCTAGTTTTTAAAGGGAAAATGAGCATTTCTCTTATTTTCTTAAAATCGTTAATATTTATTCTAAATTTATGTAAAATTTCTCTTAAGCCTACATATGGGTCATGTGGTGTGATGAAGTTAAAAAATAAGTAATTAGGGTTCTGAAGTGAGAGATTTGTTAAGGAGTTTTTAAATTCTCTTATATCTTTAATCGTATCGTTTTTCAATTTAAAAAGAATCTCTCTAAGAAACTGTTTTTCAATGAGATGTTTGACCATAATTGAGACTCTACCTTTAAAATGAATCCAAAAAAAATCAAGTATTTTTACTATTTTATTATTACGCTTTAAATTTTTATCAATTTTGTTTATTTGAAAAAGAATTTTTGAAAATTTATAATCTTGTCTAATCCATATATTCCAATCCCAGGCTTTAAATATTCTTTCAAATCCTCTTACTAACCCAGAGGCCTTACTTATAAAAGCATTTTCAGAAAAACAAATTGTAAAATATCCTAGATCTTTTAAAATTTCCGCCAAAATTGGTATTCTATTGCTAACAACATCAATTTGTTTACTAATTTGAGCGCTTTGAGTTGGGGATAATCCTGTAAACATTGAAATATGAGAGGGCAATGTCCAAGGTGAATTTGAAATACATTTCTCAAAAAAAATTGAATTTTTTAAAATACTCTTGATAAATGGGGTTAAACAAACATCATTGTAATTAGCTAATAATCTATCAGCTCTAAAAGTATCCAAAACAATGAAAATTATATTAGGGCGTTTCATTTTGAAAATAAATTAGAGTAATTTAAAGAGTTAAAGAATACAACATAATTTAATTTTTCTTTAATTAATAATTTCTTAATGAAATTAAGAGTTAATTTCTTGTATTAATCTAAGAAAAATTTATATGATTTTAAGAATTTTTAATTAAAGTGATTGAGAAAACAAATCAAAGAGTCGTTATTCTTCTTACTATAGATTGTTTAAGATATGACCATTTGAAATCATCTAACTATCATAGAAATACTGCGCCGAATATAGAAAATTTTATTAAAAAAGGCACATCTTTGTCACAAGCTATTGTAAATGGTCCCGAAACCGCTTCTTCTTTTTCTTCAATATTTACTTCAATATTATCTTATTTAAATGGAGGATTTTCACCTTTACCAAATCAAAAATTAATTTTTCCCCAAATTTTAAATGAAAATAATGTTTTCAGTTATGGAATCCATAGTAATCCTAATTTAGGTAAATATTTTAATTATCATAGAGGTTTTAACATTTTTATTGATAATTTTACAAATGATTTAAATCCAGAAAAAATCGATAATGGAAATAGAAAAAGACCATCATTAAAAACAAATTTCTTGAAAAAAATACAGGAGATCATTTGGAAAAAAGTTGTTGAAGATCTATTGACTAAAATTAGCAATAAAATTAATTTTGTTGACGACATAAGAAGTTGGTTATCGAATTTTAATATAGTTCAAGAAAGAATTATGGAAATCAATCAGAAAGGATTTACAGCCTCACATATCACAAAAAAAATTATTGAGTTCCTTAAATATTATAAATCATCAAAATCATTATTTATTTGGGGGCATTTTATGGATGTTCATTGGCCTTACAATCCACTACCAAGAAATCTAATTAGAGTTGCCAATTATAATATTAGTAATAAAGAAAGGTCATTTTTGTTAAATAAAATCTTCTGGAGTTATAATGTTCCAGGGCACTATCGTGAAAATAAGCCCGCACCAAAACTTTCAATAAATTACTTAAAAAAAATTGTGGATTTATATGATGGTGCTATAAATTATGTTGATGAAAATTTAACTCGTCTTTTTCAATTCTTAATTAAAAAATATAAAAAAGATTGTTTGGTAATTATAACATCTGATCATGGAGAAGCTTTCTATGAACATGAATATTTGAACCATGGGGGTCAAGCATTTGAAGAGTTACTAAGAGTCCCCATCTATATTGTAGAATTGGGAAATGAACCTAAAATTAATAAGATAGAAGACCAAGTTCAATTATTAGATATCGCCCCAACTATTTTGGACTATTTCCAAATTGGAGTTCCAGATTATTTTAAAGGAATTACATTATTGCCCTTGATTCATGGAAAAAAAATTCCGCGAGAAGATTTTGTGATAACCGAATCGTATAAGAAAGTGGGAAGGTTTAGAAGAAGTAGCAAATTGGGAGACAAGATACTTTCAATAAGAACAAATAATTTAAAATATATTTTTGATGAGGAATTGAAAAAAGAATATTTATTTGATTTAAAAGAAGATACACAGGAAAATAATGATTTAATTAATTCAAACACAGCTGATTTGGAACAATTGAAAAATATTAGAGATAAACATCTTAGTGAGATAAAACAATAAAATGAATTAAATAAGATAACAAATGCAATTAGCTCTGTTAATTTTAAAGACCTAAAACTCTAATTCTAAGAATTAATTTAAAATTCATTTATTAACCTTTCATAAAATCTTACGATATTAATATTAAATCTATCTTCAGAGAACAATTCCGCCTTTTTCAGGGCTTCTTTACTGAATGATTTAAATCTACTATCATCAGAAAATAATGTTTCTAAAAGAAAACCTAATGTTTTAGCGTCGTTTTTGGTTAATAACCATCCATTTTTTTTATCATCAATAGAATCTTCCATTCCAGAAACTCTTGAGGCGACAACTGGCACAGCACAAGACATCGCTAATAAGGGGACCGTAGCATGGCATTCTGATCTGGAAGGTGCTACAACTAATTTAGCACGTCGAATATAATTAGGCAGCTCGTCAAATGGAAGCCAACCAGTGAACTTAATATCCTGATTAACATCATTAGCCTGTTTCATTAAATCATTTCTTAAGAACCCATCTCCAATTAATACAATTTTTTTTTTACATGAGAGATACTTAGTTGCATTAATTAAAATATCAGCACCTTTCTCAATAGAAAAACGCCCAATAAATAAAATATCAATGTCTTTTTGTACACTATTATCTGGGGAAAAGGTGTTTGTATCCACAGGATTATGAGTAATAAATACAGTTTCTAGTCTAGCACCATCCTTTAGAATTAATTCTTTAGAATGTTTTGATGTAGGGAATAGAAATGGCATTTTTAGAATAGCATAACGATTAGCATGTTTATAAAGCAATGTTTCCCTCCAATTATATGGATTTCCTGTTGCGATTCGATCTTTAATTAAATCATGAATCACCCATGCAGCGGGAATCTTATGCTTATTTGCAAAATGGGCAGCGGCATAGCAATAGGTTGCTCCATGAGTGATAATTAAATCGATTTTCTCTTTTTTTGAAATTGTTTTTAGAGCATAATAAGCTTGGAAAGCAAATGATAATTCACTAGAGATCTTTCTAAATCTATAAATATAAAGAAGTCTAATTGGTTTAATAAACAGCTTTCCCTGATAATTCTTAAATGTGTGGAGATATTTTAAATGCTTCAAATCCGTTAAAACAATAACTTTATGGCCCGCGTTTAACAAGGCTTGCACTTCTTGTCTTGCCCGCATCATTACGGCACCAAGGCCAAAAAAACTCAAACAAATTTCAATAATCATGATTATACAAAAATTTGATTCTCTCCAATAACTTACTCTAATAAAATGATCTTTTTTCTTAATATTTTAGTGAATTCCTTATCATTCATTTTAAAATAAAAAAATATAATGAATAATCTAATATACTAACTTTATTGAATATCTTCAAATTAATGATATCTAATTCCTTTAAAATGCCCTAAGAACTTCGGTTCTCTTCTAAATTTTCTTATAATTGCGTTTATTCTTAAAATGCTTAGAATATACTCAGAAACAAAGAGTATGAAGAAAAATCTAATTTTTTTCTTTATTCCTGTTTTAATTTTATTAATTTTGTTGAAATTTATTAAAAATAATATAAAAGGAAATGTGATTGATAAGATACTTGAAATAATTGTTAGAAAAATGATTTTTCTTCCATTTTGATGTATTTGAAAAAAAGCTGTAAACCACCGAGAATAATCCCTTATAAAATCGATTAAACAAGCAGGTCTCGGAGTAAAAACCCTGGCATCTTTAATAAATCCAATATTTATTTGATTCTTTTTTAATACCATTCCCATATAATAATCAACACCAGCAGTACTCTTATTAGTAAACAAATTATCTATACCAATATTTTCTAAAACTCTTCTTTTTAGAGTAATTGTTGATGCTCCAAATAACGAAGGTAGGTTTGCAGGATTTTTAGACCATATTAATTTATTTATAATATAATAATCATACCAAAACCCTTTATTTATTAAGGGAAAGTAATTACAATTTACAACATCAAATTTTTTTAAAGATTTAGCAATTTTTATCATCAAATTTGAAGATACAAGAGTATCTGCATCAATCAGAGTAATATATTCTCCTTTTGATGCGTTAATCCCTTTAATTAAAGCACCTGATTTGAAATCGCTTTTATTTTGCTTTAAAACAATTATGTTAGAGAAGTTAGGAAATTTTTGTATCTTACAGAGTTTAAAGGTTTTATCTTCTCCTCCTGCTACAAAAATAATTTCACTTAGCTTAAAAGGTAAGATTAATTTGCGGAGAGAATTACTAATTTTAGGAATTAGTTTTTCTTCATTCCATGCTGGTATTATAATTGATATTGATGTTTTCATAGTTTCTTTTCATTTTCTCTAATGATACCATTTACGAAATCTTGGTCTTATATAACTTCTTATATTAATTATTCCAAAAACAAAAAACATCAAAGGAACAATTTTGAATGCCTTCCAATAACTAAAATTTGTCCCTAATTCAGCATTTACATTTTTAGCTTTCTTTTTCAATTCAAAATAGAATCCAATAATATAAAATATAAAAAACCCCATCCAAGGAGAAAATAAAATAAAAAGGATTATTAGAGATGAGTTCAAAAATAGAAACCAAAAAATAAATGCAATAATAGGATAAAATAATTTAAAAAATCCTATTCCTAATAAAAATAAAAGCTTAGGAATATCCTTAAACTTAAGTTCAATAAATAAATCTCTTGCCCATCTAACTCTATGATCAATGTATTTTTTCAAATTATCGGAATAATGTTCAGTATGAACATAAATATTACGAAAGAAGTAGAGATCTTCGCCTTTTTTATTAAATTCTATTCCCAGTATCTTGTCATCACCAGTTATAGAGACTGTTTCAAATTTTCCAATTTTGTTAAAAAAAATTTCACTTCTGAATGCCGAATTGCCACCCCATAATTTATTTCCAATAATTACTTGACCGTCTTTAAAATTAATTAAATTATGACCAACTCTAATACGATTAAATTCAACAAGCGAATTTGTAATATGTTGGTAAGGCAGATTTAATCCTGTGATAATATTTATTCTTTTATCTTGAAAAATTTCATTTATATTTCTTAACCAGTGTTTTGGGTAGATACAATCAACATCAGTTATTATAATAATATCACCTTCAACCAGTTCTAATCCAATATTTAAACCTTCATTTTTTTTACCTTCTTTTCTCGTTAAAGCAGTTAATTTATTGGGATTTTTTGCTTGAATTTCCAATGATATTTCATAAGCTCTATCAGTTCCTCCAGCAATGCTTATAATTTGATAATTTTCATAATCATTTTGTAATATAGAATAAATACAATTTCTTATATACTTTTCACCATTCCAAGAAGGAATCAATACTGATAACTTATAGTTCATACCTTTAAACTTTAATTTTGAATGATTATAATATTAAATTTTTTTTAATAAATTATGTAATTTAGTTGCTAAGTTCTGCGAATTAAATTCTAATAAATTAAGAAACCCTCCGTTATAATTAAATACTTCTAAAATCTTCTCTATAAAATCTTCTGCTGTTGGATTTGCCAAGAAAAGATTTGGGAAATTTAATCTTTGAAGTTCTTCTAGATTTCGTACTTTTATTAATTTCTGGTGCAGGTAATTTCAGGCTCTCAAAAAAGATTTTTGACATAATATCGTAGTAATGTTAACATGTATGAATAAAATGAAGAGAGAATTCCAGATATTCATCAACAATATTGATTAAAAGAGCTAATTTTATGAATTCTGGACGAGTTCCAGCAACTATCGCAACCTTGGTTAGCATTATAATTTACATAAAAAAAAATCAGGTAAAATCATTAATGGACTCGTTGAATACCTAAAAATTTTATTCCAATTCACTTTTAAATTTTTATAGTATTCATAATGTTTTTATAAATTGATATAAATAAATATTTTTTAATTAATTTATTGAAATAATTAAAAGATCAAGAAACTAAATAATAATTAATAAAATATAATTACTTTTAATCTGAAAAAAAAATCGAATATGAAAGTTATAATTTTAGCTGGTGGGTGGGGAACAAGACTAGGTCGTTATACAGAATTAATTCCAAAACCAATGATAAAAATTGGAACTAAACCGATTCTATGGCATATTATGAAAATTTATTCTTATTATGGATATAATGAATTTATTATATGCTTAGGTGTAAAAGGAGATCAAATAAAGGATTTTTTTTATAATTATAAATTAAGAAATAGTGACTATACTATTAATTTTGCTAATGGAAAAAAAGAATACCATAAGAAGCACAGTGAGACAGATTGGAAAATAACTTTAATCGATACTGGTCTAAACACATTAAAAGGAGGAAGAATAAAAAGAGTTGAAAAATATTTAGATCCCGAAATGAATATGCTGACATACGGAGATGGAGTTTCGGATATAAATATCAATAAGTTAGTTGATTTTCACAAATCGCATAACAAAATCATTACAATAACAGGTGTACAAGCACCTTCTCGTTTTGGAGAGCTTATCGAAAAAGATGGAAATGTAATATCTTTTAAAGAGAAACCTCGAACATCTACTGGTTTAATTAATGGGGGTTTCATGGTTTTTAACAATAAGCTTTTAGATTACTTAACTCCTGATAAGAACTGTGATTATGAAAAAGGGCCATTGGAAGAATTATCAAAAATGGGAGAAGTAATGGTATATAAACATGAAGGAAACTGGGAATGCATGGATCATGAGAGAGATTTAAAATATTTAAATGATTTATGGAATAATAATCAAGCTTTTTGGAAAGTTTGGTAAAAAAAAAACTTATTTATTTTTAAATATTTTTTAAGATTGCTTCAAGTTTGTTTGATAGGTATTTCCAATCATACTCCTTTAAATCTGGGAATGACCCATTATAATTTAGAGCATCTATAACTTTGTTCTGAAAATCTTGAGATGTCGGCTCAGCTAAAAAAATATTAGGAAAATTTAAACGCCGTAATTCTTCTAAATTAGTTGATACAACTGGTTTTGAAGCAGCAGTATATTCCATAACTTTTAATGGACAGGCGGAGTCATAATATCGGTTTTTTAAAGTAGGATTTAAACCTACATCGGTCATATAAAAATATTTCCTAATATTTTCATAATCAATAAATCCCGTAAGAATAAAATCCTCTGGGTTTTTCCTTTTTAGAATATATTGTTTAATTATAGGATATCGAATTCCACCACCAACTAATAACATTTTCGCATTTTGTACTTTTTTTTTAATTTCCGGGAAAATATCAATATAAAAAAGGGATTCAGAGATGTTAAGGCCAATAAGTGTTATGAATTTATACTTTTTTCTTTTATTTTCATAATTATATGACTTATAAAAATCTAAATCAACGCCATTAGGTAGATATATTGCCTTTGATCTATAAGATGTTGGAATTGATTCTATTAAAGTTTTTGATACACATAATATTTTTGTGGAATGTTTATAATAGTTTGAAAGTATTTTCGTATTTTCTATATTAGGATCAGAAAAATCGTGAAGAAAATCAACATAATCAAAAACTATTGGTATGTTAATATTAAAAGGAGGATACCCATGCAAATAATGGCTTGGTCCACAGAAAATAACCTCAATAGAGTAATCCTTTATAATTTTTTTTATTTTACTCCTAAAAATAGTATTATTTATTTTCAAAAAAGGTTTGAATCTTGTAAAGTATATATGTCTTATGTGATGATGATAAATTCCATTTTCAAAAATGGTCCAATCCTCTAAAGAGTTGATTAAATTTTTTGGTTTAATAAAGCTCTTAATATTGTTTTGAAAAGGTTGAGTATGTTGAATAACGTGAATCTCGTGCTTTCCTTTTAGATTTTCTATTAGATGCTTATCGCGAGTTATCCCACCTCTATTTAGCCAAGTTTGATGCGGTATCCATAGAAGATTCATGATTAATCAACTAAAAGTTTAACCTTGTTAGAATTAATGAATTAAGCTAATAAAGAATTATTATATTTTACATAAAATAATTTAATTTGAATTTAAAAGAAGTTTATATTGGTTTCTAATTAATTTATGATCATATGGGAAACAAGGAGCACCTTTTACATTGAAAAGCATTTGTATTTTGACTCGATTAGCAATTTCATAATTTATAACCGTAATTGGTTCTTTTAAATGTTCAACCTCTATTAGATTTCGATTAGGAATTCTAGACCACAATTTTGATTGATCTAAATTTAAAAGGTTTTTATTATACAGCTCCTTTATGATTTGGATAATTCTTTCCGAAGTTTTTCCATCCCCAAATGGGTTTTTTGTTGATTTTCCCTTAAGATATTCAGAATTTGTTTTTATTTTAAATATTTCAGACTTTAATTTATTCATGTCCATTCCAACTAAAACACTTGACCCATATTCTAAAGTTTCGGGTCTTTCGGTATTATTTCTTAGAGTTATGCATGGAACTCTCAAAATCAAAGCTTCTTCTTGAATTCCCCCCGAATCTGTAAGAACGCATAAAGATTTGGAAAAAATGCTATAGAAATCCAAATAACCCAAAGGTTCAGTTATTATAACATTTTCTAAATTTTCCAATTTATTATATAGCTTAAAATTTATGAGATTTTTTTTTGTTCGAGGATGAATTGGAAAAATAAACTGGAAATTGTTAAGGCTTTTAATAGTTTCAATAAATTTTTTTACATTTTCTCGAATATCAACATTAGCTGGACGATGTAATGTTATTAATATTATTGGTAAATTATTTTTGATATTTAATTTTTTAAATATTTTTGATTTCGTCTCCGATAATTCTCTTGTTTGTAATACTGAATCGACAATCGTATTACCAACAATAAAAATTGACTCACGATCTACACCTTCAAAAAGTAAGTTTAAACCAGCTCTTTCCGTAGGAGCAAAGTGATACATTGAACATATACCTGTCACAATTCTATTAACTTCTTCAGGCATTTTTTTATCGAATGATCTGATACCCGCCTCAAGATGTAAAAAACACTTATTTAATTTTCTAGTTGCTAAAGAACTTGCTAATACTGTATTAGTATCACCTTGTGAAAGAATAATGTCTGGTTCTGTTTCTAATATAATTTTTTCTATTTCTTGCACTAGGAATCCTATTTGGTAAGCATGAGTTCCAGAACCTACTTCTATATTAATTGCCGGATTTGGTAAATCTAAATCTTCAAAAAATTTTAAAGAAAGGTTCCTATCATAATGTTGCCCACTATGTATTAAAATTAAATTAAATTGTCTATCCTCAACAATTAATTTAATCAAAGGAGCTAGTTTAATGAATTCTGGACGCGTTCCGGCTATAATCGCTATTCTAATTGACATAGTTAATTTTATCTGGAATTTATTTTAAGATTCTCTTTAATTTCAAATCTATTTATTTAATTGATACAAATTTAATATTTTTTTGGCATATTCACTAAACTTTTTAGCAATTTCTAAAAAATCATACTTTTTTGCCTCTATAATCGAATTCTTTTTCAAATTTGTTAATTCCGCTTCGTTATTTAATAGTTTTAAGATCATTTGAGAAAGATCCTCATCATTATTTATTTTAAAAGTTATTCCAGCATTACCTATTATCTCCGACATTGGTGGTTTGTTAGCACAAATGACTGGTGTACCACTTGCCATGGATTCTAAAATCACTTGTCCAAAACCTTCTAATTCTGATGGAAATACAAAGATATCACTTGAAGCGTAGAATTGCATTAACTTATCTTGAGGGATAAAACCTAAAAATGTGGTATACTTTTGTATTTTTAATTTTTTAGATAATTGCTTACAATAGTCCCACATCATGCCTTTCCCAATCAATACTAAATGAACATTCGGAAATTTATTAACAACGTTACTCATTGCTTTTAATAATAAAGGAATTCTCTTTCTTTTCAGAAATGGTCCAACACATAATAAAATCTTACCAGAATATTTTACTCTCAATTCTTTTGATTTGCTAGAGGGATTAAATCTGTTTGTATCAATACCAACGGGAATTATCTCGATGATTTCATTTTTTATTCCATAATTGTTAATCAATTCTTTTTTTGAGAAGTCTGAAATGGTTATTATTGCCCTGAGGCTCTTGAATTGAGCTCTTTCTAAAAGATGATAAAAATTTAAAGTTAAATAATCAATCCATGTATTTACATAATCGTAATGTAAAAAAGCAGTAATTATTGGAATTTTCTTTCTTTTTGAGATATAAGGAATTCCTATAGTTAAAGGCATGAAAATTATATCGGAATCTTTATAAAATTCAAAATTCCTTTTTCTAAATGCGTTTAATCCAAATGAGATATAATTAAAATGAAATAATGACCCAATTTTGCCAAATAAGGCTTTTGTATCCTTAATCCTTAAAATTGGAATTCCTTCATAGTTATCATATTTCTTGCTCCCATTCCAAAAGGTCGTGACAATTTTGATTTTATGACCAAGTTTCTTTAAAGGTAATGCTAAACTTTTAATATAACTTTCTACTCCGGGTAGAATCCCTTGATTAGGATATGGAAAAACAGGTGTAATTATTGTTATGTTCATATAATACTTTAAATATTGATTAAGCTTCAAAATATATTTTATTTAGCTGGAATATAGTGTTATTGGAAAATTATTCAAATAATTAAAACTTTTAGTAGAGGATTTAAACTTATAATAAAGTAAAGAGCCTTTAATTATAATTCTAAATCTGAATTCTTTGAAAAGGGTAATTGATTATATTTATTCATTAATGGTACAATTTTGATAAAATTAGGTCTCGATCCTCTACTATTAAGATATTTTTTTATTGTACATGGAGTAAATTGATAAAGCTGATATGGAATATGAAGCGTATATGCATAATTCTTAAAGACTCTTATTTCAATTCCTGAAAAATCGGTTGATTTTTTAACTCCTTTCGCAGTTACTTGCTTTAAAAAGCTATTTTTCCTAAACAATCCATAAACCTATTTAAATATTTCATGCTTTATACTATTATGAAGAAATTGAAAGGGGATGAGGTAACAAATAAAGAATACTTAAATTTTACTCATGGTACAGCCTATTCCCTTCTTAATTATTATTCGATTTTTATCTTTCAGATAATCATTTCAGTTTTATTAGCAAGGTTACTCTCCCAAGAATTATGGGGTTTTTTAATATTGGCAACATCAATAATTGCGATTGTTCTTATTGTATTAAGGATGTTTCCTCCCTCATTAGATCTAACTGTAATTTATTATATTCCAAAATATAAGATCCAAGAACAAAATTCGGAGTTAAGATCTTTTATTAAGAATTCAGTCATTTTAAAATTACTTTTTACTATTCCTGTTTTTATTATTTGTATTTTTTTATTTTATTTTCTCTCATTTTTTTTTGAAATAAGTTTAAACTCGTATACGGATTTACTCTTAATTCTTTCTCCTTTAATAATTATCACTGGTTTGGAATTAGTATTAAATTCAATTTACCGTGGTTTTAATAGGTTTAAAACTATATTTGAATTAACTTTAATAAAATACATATTTTATATAAGTTCTCTAATTTTTCTAATTTTATTTAAAGAAAGCTCAACAGTCCAAGAGATTGCTCTTATAAATCTGATCACATCAGGATTACCTTTTTTAATTAATTGTATTATTTTTTCCAGGCTTTACAAAGGTTTAGGACCAAAAAAGGAGTTTGAAACACCATTAAAAAGAACTTTATCGGAAACTACGAAGCGAGGGACCCCTTTAGGTACTGCTATTGTAATAAATGAATTTTGGAAGGAAGTAGAATTTCAATCAATCGGGCTGTATGAATCTGGTTATGTAACAGGTTTCAATCTATCAAAATATTTTTCTCAAATTTCTTTAAATATCATGGCTTCTATTTCTGCACCTTTATTTACGTCTTTGGCAAATCTTAATGCCAAACAAAATTATGAGCAAATAAATAAAATATTTAATTACACATTTAAATATTCTTTATTTTTCTTACTTTTAATTTCGGGGGTTTTATTCTTTACAGCTGAATTTTTTCTTGATTTCCTTTACGGAGAAACATTTTTAATCTATACAGATGTAGTTAAACTTTATTTAATTTCTATCATTTTTGTAGTTCTAGGAAATATATTAGTACCTCTCTTAAATGTAAAGAATAAAGTTAACATAATACCTTTTTTAACTCTTTCTTATACAATAATAATCGCTCCATGTTTTTTGATTGGTTTAATATATTTTGGGATAATAGGAGGGATGTATGGATTAATAATATCGAAATTAATTGTTTTTATCTTGCAAATAATAGTATGTTTTAAAATTGGAGGTGTAAGAATAAATTTTTCAAAGACTTTTATTCAATATGGGATATTCTTTTGTTCTTTAATAACGAGTATTATATTAGAAACTTTATTTTTTAAGAATTTCAGAATCCTTTTTTTGAATAATTTAAATTTGTTAGTTTTTAATAAGTTACAATTTCTCTCATCATGCTGTTTTCTACTAATATATATTATTTTAACACTTTTCTTTAAAATTTTTTCTTATAAAGAAATTGAATATTTGGAAAATTTATTTTCTGAAGGAACGAAATTTCATTTAATTATCGCAAAGTTTTTAGGGAGCATCAAAAAAGGATCTAAAAGATTTAGGAATTAGTTATTTTCAAGCAATATTCTTTTACACTTTTCTGAAAAATCTTTAAAATTTCGATTTTTAAATATTATTGTGCCTTTAGGTCGTTTAGATACATTACTAGCAATTACAGGACAGTTGAAATAAAGTGCTTCTGCAACACTCACGCTATAGCCATCCAACAAAGTTGGTCTCACCATTAAATCAGCTCTTTGAAAAAGTGGCCAGATTTCTTTATGACCTGTCATGAAAGTAAAATTCTTCTCTATATTTAGTTCCTTTATTTTCTTTTTCATTTTTCTAAAATACCAATCATTTTTTTTTTTATCTGCTAAGGCAAAAATGAATCCAATGTTTGGAAAAGACTTTTTAAGTTCATTAGTTAATTCAATACACATATCAATTCCATATAAATCAATATTATTATAAATTCTTATATAACCACCATTTGAAATTATCACAGGACTTCTTTTTTCCACAAAATCAAATAATATTTTGCTATAAGTATTGAGAATTTGTTTTTCCTCTTCAAGAGGTGGTGGCAAAAAAGCATTTTTAATTTTAATCTTTTCTTCTAAAACTCCGACACTTTTAAGAAACTTTTTATATTGAGAATTAACAACCTGAACAAATCTTGCATTTTTAAATGCTTTTTTAAAAAAAAACTAAATTTTTCACCAACTTTATCGACAAAAGGAACTTAAAAATAAGCAACCGCTAAGTTTATATTTGTGAAAAACATAATTATATTTAAGTATGCCAGTATCTGTATCGAAATATTTACCTCGCAATAAAGGA
>JAHLWS010000031.1 GCA_019057795.1 Promethearchaeota archaeon
AATTGAGACGTGTAATAAGAAACAAGCTACATCTTTTGGAGGAAATTTACTTGATAAGCTAAATAAGTTGAATAAAACACAAATTTTGTCGAATGAAAACACTTAAATGATTTATTAGCTATTCTTTAATAAACATACTCTATTTTTTTAAAAGAATTAGCAATTGATTTTTTAATTTTAAAATCTAATTTCTATAAATTGATGTTGATTTTGTTCTTATGCTAATTATTTTGACTTAAAGACCGCTCGTACTTGTAAGAAGAACCATAATATAATCGGCAACTCCTTCAATAGAGTCGGAAATAGCTTCTAAAATGTCGAATATGTTTCCTATAGTAAAAATTGTAAAGAAATTTACTTTGTAGTCTGTTTCTTGAAGGCTTTTTCTTAATTTAATATTTAATAGGTCCACTTCGTGTTCATATTGATTTATTAACTTAGCGTACGCTCTCACATTTTTCCTTTCTTCCACTAAATCAATCACGAGCTTATCTAAATATTGAACTGCTTCTACGGTTGTTTCTATTATTTTCAAGATAATACTTACGGTCTCTTCGCTACTTTGTTCCCAAAAACTTATTGGTATCGTAACAATTCTTCGAGCAACACCAGTACTACAATTTGCTACATCATCCAATCTTTTTACTAAATGTGATAAGTTTTGTCTTATGCTGGGGTTTAATTCTCCTTTAGAGACGTCTTTTTGGATTCTCCTTCTTAATTTATCTGCATCGTCTTCTAGAAGATCAACTTTTAGAAAATTTTTATTAGCTTTTTCGAGATTTTTGTCTTTTAATAATAAATTTAACCCAACTTCTAATTCTTTCACGCATTCTTGAACGATTTGCGCGTGTTGGATCGTTTTTTCCAAGACATTTAAAGCTGTTTCTCTTTTTAAAAATTCTATTAATGAACCCATTTTTATCACATTTTTTTTTTAATGCTTTATATTACAATATATTATATATATTTTATTAGGTTAATCCAAATAAATTAAATCCAAAATAAAGAAACCCAGCAAGCGCAGCTGCAATTGGAAAAGTTAGAACCCAATATACACCCATTTTCCCTAATTCTTTATATTTTATTTCTTTTTTTTGAGATAGACTCATTCCGATAATACAAAATACAATGACATGACTATGAGATATGGGTAAACTTAATAATGTAGCGAACATAAGAATTAAGGCAGAACTTAATTGAATAATAAGACTTTCGCTAGGACGAGAATCAATCATCTGAGAGGCTAAGTTTCTAATAACATACCGTGCAGCAATATAAATTCCAAGACAAGCGAAAATCCCGCAAAAAAATGCAAATAATAAATATTGCTCAATATTCAAAGACCCCTTATCAAGTAATCCATAAAGAATACCTAACGCTTCACCTGAATTTGCCCCCACCCATATCTCAGCAAAAACAACAGCCATTAACAATAACCATTTGAAATATTTCTCAGATTTCTCGATCTGATTTAAACCTTTTAGGCGTGAGAGATAAGTTTTAGAAATTATTTTAAAAAGTATAAAAGTAACAATTAAACCAAATAACGGAGATAAGAACCAACTAAGAATAACATTATTTAATTTCACCCAGTTAAACGCTGTTTCAAGATTAACACCTCCTTGTGAAAAGGAATATACGATTACAACTCCAACTATGCTTCCTATTAGAGAGTGAGTGCTGCTTAAAGGAATTCCCGCGAAACTCCCAATTACTAACCAAACTATACTACTTATTAAAACTGTTAGCAACATGAAATCTGTATATGTTAAACCCTCTCCTAATAAATCAGCACCTACAGTTTTTGCTACAAACGCAAAGCTAAAGGAGAACATCCCAGCACCAACAGCTACACCCCCAATTAATAATGCAACCTTAAACTTTATAACTCCTGCTCCTACTAACGAAGATAAAGTTTCGTCATTAGCGCCTATAGCGAATGCGAGGGAGATTGCCAAAATAATTAAAACGATAACTAAAATTGAAGTTAGGTCGCTCACCATATCAAATCGTATTTCTATATTTTAATCGAAAATTAAATATTTAGTCGCTAAAAATTGAATGTACTCTGAAAAACTCTTGATGTGGTCAGCCATCATCATTACACCTTCTATTAATTCTTTCAAGTAAAGGAAGGTCCTTGATAAATAATCCATATCATAATTATACAGACGGTTAAGAAGTTGCCACTCTTCTAATCTCATCTTACGCCTTTCGTCTTTGATATTTTCGCAGATATCGTGAGCTTTGGTTAAATCAGAACCAATAAATTTGACTGCGTCTGTTAATTGACTTGAAATCGATTTTAATGATTTAAGTACAATCAGTATATGGCGTTTAAACTCTTCATCAGGAAATACAACTCTATAAAGGAGCATTTTGTTAGCAGAAAATTCTCCAATATTTTTAATATCGTTAATTTTAGTAAATAATTTTAGTCTATCCGCCTTTGAAAACATTAACTTAGACTTAAATATCTTAGATTCAAATGCTTTTTTGATTCGAACTTCAGTATGGGTCTCAATAACATAATTTAGGTTTTGTATGAAATTGTCAAAATCTTCCTCGACAAGAAATTCAATGCCTTCAATTAATTTCAAATTTTGTTCGTTTATGTTATCAACAAATAAGTGCGTTAATCCATCAATACTTAATTTTTTTAACTCTTTCTCACTTATCCCCTTCATACTGAATATAACCCTTGAGAATTCTTAAATTTTTGATATATATAATATATATAGAATTAATAATTTCTATTGGAAATTTAATTTTACCCTTTTTTTTATTAATATCAAAATATACTACATTGTATGTTAGAAAACTCGTAGCCTTACTTGAAATTTATATTAATTTTTTATTATCACCTTAAGATGCGCAACATTCAAAAGTTCTACTTTTTTCGGTGTTATCACTGTGGTGAATGGTTTTATAGCAATAAGATATTAAAATCAAAAAAATGTTGGAAATGTAATCGGTCGTTTCAGTTTAAAAATTCAGTTAAAATCTCCAAGATGGTAACGCTCCAAGAAGCCATTAAAACTATCAAGAACCTTAAGATGAGTGTAGAAAAAGAATCTCTTTTTTATTATCTTAACCCAAAAGATAATTTTAAATGAAAATTAGTTTAAAAAATAAAATTATTTAAACCTCTCTTCTTCAATCTTTTTAAGGTTCTAAATAATATTATTAAATTTTTTTTAATAATTCATATACAGTGATTTGGTGAATACTATGGAAACTAAAGACGAATTAAAGCTATTTGATAAGGATTTTATTAATCACTTAACTCAAGAAGCGGGAAACCAGATCGATTATTGGGATATAAGAGCAACGATAAGCAATGGAACAACTATAGATTTTACGGATCAAAAAAGTACAGAAATTTCTTCATATGAAATTACAAATTGTGGAATAAGAACTTTTGTGAATGGAGGTTGGGGATTTTATGTGTTGAAAGATCTTAATAAAGATTTAATTAGAACAAGCTTTTTAAAATCGATTAAGCTAGCGAAATTAACAGAGTCTTTATCAAAACACAAGTTCAAAATCAAAGAAGTTGACCCTATTAATAAAAGTTTCAAAATTAAGTGTAAGAGAAAGCTGGCAGATGTAGATATTGAAGAAAAGATTCTTCTCGTAAAACATCACGAAAAGCTTGCATCAAATTATTCTAAAAAAATAAAAAACACGCATACGATTTACATGGATGGCGTTAAGAGCTATGTTTTTATAAACTCGTTTGGTAGTTGTATTTATCAGGATCTTTCATATTTACGCTTGTTGAATATAGTTTATTCCCAGAAAGGGGGTGTGATCCAAAGATCGATTAATTCTGTCGGAGGTTTAGGGGGGTTCGAAATATTATCTACAGAGAAAGCAGAAAATTTAAGCGTTAAAACAGCAAAAGAATCGATTAAATTATTAGAAGCAAAATCTCCAATTGGTGGAAAATTTACGATTATAGCCGATCCTAAACTTGCTGGAACCTTAATTCACGAAGCACTTGGACACGCATGTGAAGCAGATTTAGTTTTGAGCAAGGAAAGCATATTGGAAGGGAAAATTGGTCAAGAAGTGGCTGTGGGCGACATGAATGTCGTGGATGATCCCTCAATGGGACAAAGTTCTAAATTTGGATTACCATTTAAATTATTTGGGAGTTATTTTGTAGACGATGAAGGGATTCCTTCCCAAAAAACAGTACTAATTGAAAATGGCGTGTTTAAAAATTATCTACATAACTTAGAAACCTCTTCTAGAATGAATGTACCTCCAAATGGCCATGGAAGAGCTTCATCTAGTTCTTCTAAGCCTCAAGTTCGAATGGGATTTACTTATATAGAACCAAAAGACTGGAATGTCGATGAGATGATTCAAGACACAAAAAACGGAATTCTTTGTGAAGATTTTTTGTACGGTTATACGAATCCGACCACAGGAAACTTTCAATTTAAATGTAAATTTTCCTATAAAATTAAAAATGGGGAAAAACAGGAATTGATGAGAGATGTTGCGTTGTCAGGTATGATTTTAGAAGTTTTAAAAAAAATTTCCGCTATTGGTGATAAAAATACATTAGGTTTTTCATCTGGAATATGTGGTAAGGGTGGCCAGAGCGTTCATGTAAGTGATGGAGGGCCGTACATTAGGATCGACAATATAACCGTAGGTGGATTGAATTAAATGGATGATACAATTGATATTTTTGAGCTTGCCAATTATGGGATAAAAATCGCCGAAAAAAAGGCTCCTAATTTTAAATGTGCAGAAATTTTCGTTGGCAAGAACGAATATACCAACATCGAACTCGAAGAAAATTCAATTAAATACAGTGAAATTGGAAGTGACCATGGAGTTTCGATTAGAATTTTCAATAAAAGAGGGTCTTTAGGGTTTGCGTTCACAAATAAATTAAATAAAAGAATTATAGAAAAAATTATTAAAAATGCTATAAAGATGATGAATGCAGGTACTGCCGATCCTAACTTTCAAAATTTGCCGTTAAAATATAAAACTTATCCTAATGTTAAAAAATTATACGATATCAGTATAAAAACATTAACCATCGAAGACTCAATTGAATATGTCAAAGAATTGATTAATGTATGTAAAGACGATGACTTAGCGATTTCTCAATCTGGCGATTTTACATATAGTTGTAATATCTCCTATGTATTCAATTCAAATGATATCGAAGTGTTTGAAAAAGAGACCGTATTTTCAATTTCATCCAACATTATTGTAAAAAATAAAAGTACTGGAGAGACTTCAAATGGGTACGAATCCCAAATAAAAAGAAAACTAAAGGATATTAGCGGAATAAATACCGCGCTTGAAGCTTTAAAAAATGCGAAAAGAAATCTTAATAGAATTAAAATTAAAACCAAAAAGATGCCTGTAATATTATCTCCTAAAGGGACTATTAATCTTATTTTAAACCCAATTGCTTCCGCCATAAACGCAGAACTATTTCAATATAAACGAAGTTTTCTGGTTGATAAGAGAGAAAAAGTTATTGGTTCTGAATATTTAACTCTTGAAGATAACGCATTGATAGATGGTGCTGTAGGATCTAGTAATTTCGATGGAGAGGGCGTCCCTTGCAAGAATAAAAAAATTATTGACAAAGGAATTTTTTTGAAATCGGGCTTATTACACAACAGTTATACAGCAGGGAAGGAAGGCGTTGAAAGCACTGGAAACGCTTCTAGAAGGGGCTTTAGTTCTGTCCCTTCTATAGGTATATCAAACTTCGTTATGCAAACTGGAACTTCTTCTATAGAGGAAATGATACAAGATGTTAAAGAGGGAATATTCTTAAATTCTACTGGAGATTCGGCAAATATATCAACAGGGGACTTTAGTGGATTAATTTCCCAAGGTAATATAATTAAAAATGGAGAAATAAAGCAAGCATTAAACGAAACTATGTTTGGTATAAATCTTTTGGATTTGTTTAAAAATATTGATGCCGTGTCAAAAGATTATAGAATTTATGGATCATTTAAAGCCCCATATGTGAGAGTTAAAGACGTACAAATTATAGGATCTAAAGATTAAATTATTAAGATTCAATTTATTGCTATAATTAAGATTTATTTCATTTTTACGGTTATTAAGAAGTAATATTTAATCTTAAAAATACAACATCATAAAATCTTCTAATACCTACAGAGGGGATTTCCCATAATTCCGCAATTATTATTTGATTCGTTCCGGCTTGTGAAAAAGAAACATTAAATGCATTTGAAATCCAAACCACTCTATGTTGTAAAGTAATTGTCGACGAATTTACAAATGAGGTTGCGTTTAATGAGGGTGATGAGCCTAGTACAGTATCGTTATTTCCCTTCAAAATTTCTATATGGAATGAAAAATCCCGATTTAAATAATTTCCAACAGAAATATAAAAAGTAATATTTTCATCAACTACTGCATTTGTAGGGTAATTTTCTGCTTTTTTGTCAGAATTCAAAATACCAAGATACCAATAACCCGGTTCAGGAGTTAATACGGCATAAATTATAAAGCCAGACACAAAAATTATACCGATAATTAAGAGAATTTTGAGAATTTTGTTAAATTCTTCATAACTGTTAAGTACTTCTTTTTTTCCCTCTTTACTAGTCATTTTGAACATTATCTTTAAACCAAGCTATTGTTTTCAATAACCCCTCTTTTAAAGGAGTTGTAGGTTGCCAATTTAAAATTCTTTTTGCTTTTCTTAAATCAGCAGATCTTCTAACCGGATCGTCAATAGGTAAAGACTTGAATATAAATTCTGAATTAGAATTAGTCAATTCTGTTATGATTTTAGCTAATTGTAAAATAGTGTACTCCTTATCGTTACCCAAATTAATAACTTCTCCAATTGCTTCGTCTTTATAAACTATCCTTAAAATTCCTTCAACCTCATCTACAACATAAATGAAAGAGCGAGTTTGAGAGCCATCGCCAAAAATTGTTATATCTTCGTCGCTTAACGCTTGACGAATAAAG
Source organism: Promethearchaeota archaeon (assembly GCA_019057795.1). Lineage (GTDB taxonomy): Archaea > Asgardarchaeota > Lokiarchaeia > Sigyniarchaeales > SOKP01 > SOKP01. Next base: position 7,003 of record JAHLWS010000031.1, read on the forward strand.
TTTGGAACAACTCTTCCAAACTCCGGCCCATATTTGATTCTTGGTCCCGAAGTGTTAAAAATTCTTACTATCTTCGTTCTGATTCCGTGTTGTAACTCATACGCCTTGACAAAAGCTTCTCCAGCCCTTTTAGACTCATCGTAACAACTTCTGGGACCTACGGGGTATGCGCTCTTATAGGAAATCCTAATTAAGATTTACGTGCCCAAAATAGGTCTCAGATGTCGGAATTGCTTCATCGGGAGGATTACCATACACTTCCGAAGTACTTGTATAGAAAAATAACGCATAATGGGCTTTCGCAATACCTAAAGCGTTCATCGTTCCAAGAGTATTACTTTTTAGTATTGGAATTGGAAATTTTTTGAATTCAAATGGAGACGCCCTGCTAGCCATATGCATAACAATATCAATTCTCTTAATATCGCCCACGCAAGTCCCGCTTGGATGATGAGTCAATCCAAAATAAATAGGTTTAGAAATATCGTGATTAATAAAACGGAAATTTTCTTTTTCCATCAAATGAGAGATGTTCTCGAACCTCCCTGAAGATAAATTATCTAAACATATGCAATATGCCCTTTGTTTTACTAGAACATCGCACACCCAAGAACCTAGGAATCCTGCGCCTCCAGTTACTAAAATAGTTTTATCTTGAAATGAAATATTATCTTTTCTTAGACGATCAATTATTTCTGTAATATCATCTTCTATATTATAAGTCATTTTTATACAACGCCTTTTTATCTTTATAAAATATTTAAAAAATTATTAAATTTATTAATTTCAAATTTTAAATAATTAGCGTAATAAAAATCATCTATGTCATTCGGTCGACAAGAATTTTTTTAATCTTTCCTTTCTCATCTACCTCTACAAAAATCCTAATTAGTTCAAAAATACTTGTTAAAAAATTAAAATTAGCGTGTTTTCTGACCACAATACTGGCAGTACTTAAGTTCCAATGGATAATATTTACTACAACTAGTACATTTTTTTAAAGAATTCTTGAGAATCTGTCGTCCAAGCATTTCGAAGACATTTTCTACATTTTCTCCCGTCTTTGAAGAAACTCCAATTATTTCTCTTTGAAATTTATATTTATTAAATACTTCTTTAGCGTCTTCATGTTTGACTTCCCTTTGGTTTTCTAAATCAATCTTAGCTTCAATCATTAATTTTGTTTTTGGAGGATTTGGAACCGAAGTAATAACCTTAATCCAATCGTGAAGATCTTCTAAGGAATCTTTATTCGTAATGTCATAAAGAAAAAGAGCTCCAGAAGCGCCCGAGATGTAAGAGGGAAATAAAAGTCGAAACTTTTTTTCTCCTGCAAAATCCCAAATGTTGAGAAGAATCTCTGTATCGTCCACTACAACCTTTTTTGTTTCGAAATCAACCCCTATTGTCGATAAAGTTGATTTATCAAACTTTCCAGTGGCGTAGCGCCTAATGAGAGATGTTTTTCCTACATTTTTAGCACCTGCTACTATTACTTTAAATTTGATAATTGTTTTTCCACCAAGTTTTTTTGATTATAATCTTATTATTGTAAATATTAAAATAAAAGTATTAATCTTTAATCATAAAAATTTTATTACTAATTTTAATTGTTTGTTTTTTCAATTTTTAAAAAATTTCTCATGCTACTATGAAATTTTATTACAACCTTTTTAGTATTATTTGCCATAAAAAGTATCCTTTTATTTATAGAATTCAATTTTGAATAAAAAAATGCTAAGTTTACTTACACGCGTGTATTCTTTCGCTTTTACATTAAAAATTATAAGCAATATTTTAATAGAAAAAAAAATATTGTCAAATCATGGAAAATCGTTCAAATAAAAAATATATTGGGACTTTATCACAGAAAGAGTTAATGAAATTATACGCAAAGCATGTGAGCGCACCAAAAGTTCGTTTTTTTAAAAGATTTGGGTTAGGAATCGTACCGGGAGAGAGGAAAGGAGTCAAATTTAGGACACTTGCTGGACCAAGACCCTCTGATCCACCAATGGAACTGTTTGATTGCCACACATGTGGAGGTGTTTATAATTTAGGTCATCTAAATCCAAGAATTATTCAAGTTCTTAAGGATGCTTTAGATGGTGGGCTAGATATCGGTGATCATCTACAATTATCAGAATGGAGAGCTATTTTGGGGAAAAAATTAGCGGAATTAATGCCTCCAGGAATAACAAAAACCACATTTGGAGTTAGCGGTGGTGAAGCAGTTGATACTGCCATTAAATTTTCAAGGGCATATACAAAAAGGAAAGGATGTATCTCCGCAATTGGAGGATTTCACGGACATACCGGATTTGCCTTGGCAACTGGAGACCCTGGCTTTAAAGAAAATTTTCTGTGGAATCTTCCTGGTTTTGAGCAAGTTCCTTTTGGCGATGGAGACGCCTTGAAAAAAACTATTTCGGATGATGTTGCGTGTGTTATTTTAGAAACTATTCCAGCAACAGGCGGAGTATTAATCGCTCCAGAAGGTTACTTTTCAGAGGTTCGGGAACTCTGCGACGAACATGGGGTTATGATGATCATTGACGAAGTCCAAACCGGACTTGGACGAACAAGTCATTTCTGGGCGATTTATGGTGGTTTATATGAGAATGAAAAAGTTATTCCTGATTTTATGGTTTTAGGGAAAGGTATGAGCTCGGGGATTTATCCAATTTCTACTTGTAGTTACAAACCATTTATAGAGAAGTTAGTTTTTAAGGACGATCCGTTTATTCATATTTCTACAACTGGTGGCTCAGATTTAGGTTGTGCGATTGCGTGCGAGATGTTAGACATACAGTCTGATCCCGAATTTTTAAAACATGTAAAGGAAATAGGTAATTTATTTGGTAAAGGTTTAAAAGAAATAGCGGACGAATATTCTGAATTAATAAAAGAAGTGAGGGGAAGAGGGCTTATATGGGGGATAGAGTTTAATAGCGAAACATTTGGGCAATTAGCTATGCTCTCCATAATAAAAGAAGGCGTTTTACAAAATTACTGTGGTAATAGAAAAGATACTCTTATTATGATGCCACCATTAATCGTGAAAGAAGAAGAAATTGAAGAGATTATAGAGAGAATAGGTAAAGGTGTCCATAATCTTAAAAAATTAAGTTAATAATATTTTTTTTCTCAATTTAAGAGTTACTATGATATTTAAATCTACTTAATTTATAGATTTCTTGAGCGATTTTCTTTCCAATATTCTCAACTTTCAATAAGTCACCAATTTTCGCGTTGAAGATATCTTGGAGGGATTTCAATTCTCGAAGAAGGTTTCTTGCTCTAAGCGAATTTACGCCAGGAACGCCTGCAACAATGTATTCTAATAAACGAGAAATTTCGATGGGTTTCTTCTCAAACCTTAGTTTTAATTCACCTTTAGCACTAGATTGTTCTTTTTTCGCTAATTGAAAAAGGAAAGTAGCAGTTTCAATGGAATCTTTTGTTTTGTAGATAGTAATTCCTAAATTCAAAATAATGGAAGTTATTGCACCGTAGAGTGCGTTTTGATTAATATTTGAATTAATAAAAGGGTCTTCTTCTAAAATTAAGATGGGTCTAATAAAGTTATTTTTTAAATCGTTCAATTCGTTAAATAATCTTCCATCTTTAATAGAATCATTAAAATCTTGGGCAGATTTTCGTTCAATCCCAACTCTTTCCGACACTATGTAATCAGCCACAGCTAATTGTTTTAATTTTAAATCAACTCCCATTAAAGATAGTGTTCTAACAACCGCAGAGGCGGTTTCTCTATTGTCACAAATAATTGTAAAATTTTCGGCACCATCAATTTTTTGGATCAACCGATTTTCATTTTGATTTTTTAAATTAGCCTTATCTCTACTTTCTTTTTCTTTTTTAACGAAATTTAAGAGACTCGATTGCCCAACGACTTTAGAGTTGGAATCATTTTCTTTTATTTTTTTTAAACTTTGTTTCATATTACGCTCCTTAGCTCTTTCTGCCCAATAGTACCCTTCATCACGAGTACCCTCAGCCATTAAAATAATAACTTTTCCTTCTTTTTTTCTACCAGTCCTCCCGCGACGTTGAATTGAACGTACAGCACTCGGAACGACATCGTAAAAAATAACTAAATCACATTCTGCTATATCTAATCCTTCTTCGCCAACACTCGTCGCTATTAATGTATTGTAAATTCCCTTTTTAAACTCGTCAAGAAGCCTGATTTGTTCCTTTTGAGTTAAACCTTTGTCAGATGTTTTAGTCTGTTGTCCAACGAATTTATGTGCCGTTATACTTGGATCTTTTTTAAGAAATTTAACTATATTGTTAACAGAATCCCGAAAATGACAAAATACCAAAACTCTTGAATCTTTATCTCCAATTATCTGGTTATGTAGAATTTCCGCTAATTTTTCTAGTTTAGGATGTACAACTCCTTTTATTTTGTTAACTTCAATTAACTCAATCACGCGTTTAATGTCAGGATCTCTTAGGAGTTCTTTTAATGATTTATTTGCTGTATTTTGTTTTATCTTTTCTATGTTTTTTTTCATGTAATCATCTAATGCACTCAATCCCTGAGTTTCTATTAGTTCTTCCATATAAGAAAGCCTTATAGCATTTGCAGTATATTTTTTAGCCGTAAATAATTGGAACTTCTCGTCATCAGTTCTAGATGCTGAAATTCTCCCGTTAATTACTTTATCTAGGGATAGTAAATCTTTTCTTGTAACTTTAGAGATATCTGATGTATTCAATAATTCTTTTTGCTTTAACAATTTATAAATTGTTCTTAATTTTTCTGTAATAACTTTTTTAATTTCTAAAAACTCGCTTGGAAGCTTAACCTTAATCCACTCGTTATCGACTTTGTAAATGTAAGGTTTAATGTCTGAATCTTGATCTGTTCTAATTTCAAGATGATCGATAAATAAATTTTCTTTTATTTCATTAATCTTCCCTTCCGTTGATCCTGGACTTGCCGTAAGCCCTAATATTTGAGCATTTTTCGAGGATTCCATGTACTTTTTAGCAATAAAACAATATGCGTAATCCCCAACAGCACGATGGCATTCATCAAAAATAATTAAACTTACACTATCTATTGAATAAAGATTTGAAATTATATCATTTTGGAGCACTTGTGGCGTCATAAAAGCGACTTTTAAGCCATCCCATAATTCTTTCCTTTTTTCTGGTGAAGTTGTTCCTGTAATTGCTTTCAAGCTTTGAGAAGGAATAACAGTTAATCCTAAGAACGATTTATAATGTTGATTAACTAATGGTTTGGTTGGAGCTAAAAATAATACTTTTGAATTGGGTTTTTCTGTTAATCTCTGTACCGCTAACATTAAACCTATAATCGTTTTTCCTAGCCCCGTAGGAATAACCACTAAACAGTTGGTGTTTAGGCAATTAATAAATATACTTTCTTGATAAGCTCGCCTTAAGACTGAATTTTCTTTAATTAATGGGTGAGATATATACTGTTCTTTTTTCGATATAGAGATCACCAAAAAATATCGTTCTAAAAGGCTTTTTACAGTTATGTTTTTAGTATATGTTTTAAAGTTACAGAGTCTATAGAATCTCTTAAATTAAATTAATAATTAGTTAATAGATATTTTTGAATGATTCTTAATAATTACAGATATTAACGGAGAAAGTCCATTATTGATTCTTGTTTTTCTAATTTTTTTAAAAATGGATTATATACATATTTTGGAATATTATTTATTTTGACTTCAGATTTTCTGATTATAGGATGAGAGTTAATTTGTTTAGTAATCTCTTCCTGAAAACTATTAATCGTATTTCTATGAAAACCGTTAACTGCTTTAATTCTAATCAAGACAACAATATTTTGATTAGATATATTATCCTTAAGATTATCTCTTCTTTTTTGAATACGATATTCTTCTTTTGATTCATGGAAATTATTAGGAAAATGATCATGTTGTTTTCCATATATTCCACTGCAACTTTAAAAATTTTTCCCCCAATTTCTACATTCTCATTGTAAGAATCATATTTTAACAATCCTCCATCTCTAATCTCCAACCCAAATGCTTTTTTCAAAGTTATTGGTCTGAAATCAACACCTAAAATTTTATTCATATACATTTGCATGATTTTTTGACAGAAATAATCATTGCATTCCGGACACCATCTACTTTGATTTATTAAATATCTCACCTTTACGGACCAATTATGATGATTGTTTCTTGTTAGATGCCCAACTTTAATATATCTCTCTGAAGGTACTTCTTCCATCATTTTCCACTCCTCTCTTGTAGTTAATAAATACCCTTTTTGATCAATCATATATTTTTTTATTGTATCATAGTCATATTTATTCTTAAGAGCACAATTAGACCCCCATATCTTCTCATATATATGATTTGATTTTTTTTCTCCAAACCTGCTGTTAAGATATGACTTACACCATTTTATGATTGTTATTTTTGACGCACCAATTTCCTTCTGAATCGAATTTATTCCCATAATTTTTTCTGGATTTCCATAATAAATTTTTTCAAACTGATCTTCGATTAGGTTTAAGAATTTTGAGTATCTATCTTGGATCTTCTTTATATTTCTATTCCAAATATCTGAATAGATTTTATAAGCGTTTTCATGACTCGTTTCTTTCTTTAAATTTATCAAAATATACTTTCTTATTGTATTTCTATTTAAATTATATTTTCTTGCTAAAGAGCCTAAGGAAGGAATCAGATTTAAGTTAGAAGGATAATGTTTGTTTATAAGACAAATCAAATTATTACACATATCTTCAACATTTTCTTGATATTTATCCTTCTGTTTTACATCAGATTTATCCATATGTAATGAATTATAATTTACTATTTAATCTCATAGTGTATTAATATTTATTAATTCGCTATTTAAAATAAGATAAATTTAGTGTGCAAGGAGGGATTCGAACCCCCGACCGACGTGATCTACATAAAGAATTAATGTAGATTTACACGGTGTGAGCGTGTCATCATACCGAGCTAGACCACTTGCACTTAATATTTAATTCAATTCCTTAAATTATAAATATTTTATCACTAAAAGATCAAATTCAAGTTTTCTTACTAAGGTCTATTGATAAATTAACCAAAAAAGTTTTATTTTATATTACATTTCAAAATTTAATTACTATTTCTTTGGTTTATGTTATGTCTTCTTTTTTAGAGTCTCGTGAATTAAGAAAGTTGTATAAAGAAGTTCGAAAAGATATTAAGGTCGGTTTTATTTTTCTTTCCAGATACGAAAAAGCGCGCATCACAGGTGCAAGAGCACTGCAAATTTCATACGGCGCTCCTATATTAATAAATAGGCCTAAGAATTTAATAGACCCAATTAAGATAGCCTTACTTGAATTAAAATCTAAAATTTTACCCTTAACAATTCGAAGGGAGTATCCGTCAGGAGAATATCAAGATATTCCTATTAATAAATTGATTCTTAAAAAAGATTAATACATTTTAGATAGTCATATGTAAAAAATGTTTTATTCGCTCTAATATCCTTTAATTTTATTGAATTCGGTATTTCCCTCTTTCTGTAAGAATGTATACGGTCTTTCCTTCGACTTGCTCAGTTTCCAAATAATCCTTAGAAATTAAAACTTCTATAATTTTTTCTAAATCTGCTTTTTTAAATGGTTCAATACCCAACTGTACTCTACTTTGATTAACAACAATCGCGATGCGTGTAAGAAACATTCTTTTACTCATAAACGATTCAAGAACTGTAAGCTCGTCGTTAGAAAGGCGTTCAAATTGATCGTGTTCTAAAATTTGGTCTTTAAGAGTTTTGGCAAGCTCTATTGTTTCTTGACTTACTTCTTGTTTCTTTACTTCGACGTGTTTTAATTGCACCAAATCTTTTGCAACTGGTGTTTTCTTATTTTGAGCCATTTGCTCTAAGTAATTGCGAATTTTTTCTTTATCCCCTACTTCTCTTTTCGAATTCTTATCTTCATTTTTATTCTCCATAATAATACGATAAGGAATTTAATTATAAAAACTTATATTCAATTAATGAAAAAAGTTTTAGAGTTAAAAAACGGAGAAACCATTATCATTAGACACGTTAAAGAATCAGATATTGACGGAATTTGGATTAATTTCAACGAAGTTGTTGATGAAGGAACATATCTTCCAGTTTTATTCCCGGTAAGATCTGAATTCGAAAAACAATCGTGGTATAATAATATTAAAAAAGAAAGAGAAATATGTATTGTAGCTATTCACCCAAAATTAAAAAATCCATACAATATCCTTGGTCAATGTGAAATCTCAAATCTAGAATGGGATGCTGCCACTCATGTAGGTAGATTAGGTGTAATTGTACAAACAAAATTTAGAGATTTAGGTATTGGTTTTAATTTAATTGACGAAGCGATTCGAGAATCTAAAATTCTAAATAATAAAGAAAAAATTATCTTAAGCTGTTTTTCTAATAACAAAAGAGCTCTATACCTTTATAAAAAAATGGGTTTTCAAGTATTAGGTATAAGTAAGAAACAATTTTATATGGATTCTAAATATTACGACGAAATCCTATTGGATTTGTGGATAGATGATTATTTAGCCAACAACCCTTAAATTTTATCGAATTTGAAAGGGGTTTCCTTACGGAAATCGAGTTCTCTTTTGATAGATTTCCCAACTTTCAGGAGTTAATGGATTTTGGTTTAAAAAAATAAAGTTCAAGTTTTTTAAATTATCAATATAATTCAGTTTAAAATCTTTAATATCGTTTTTTTCTAAAAAAAGAATAATTAAACGCTCTAAATTATTTATTCCTTCCATCTGCTTGATATGATTTTTATCAATAAATAACTCTTGAAGATTTTTAAGATTTTCCAATCCATTAAATGTTTCAATTTTATTGTTAGAAATCTCTAATTTATTTAATTCTGTTAGATTATCTAAATTATCAATATTCTCAATAATATTGTTGGATAAACTTAAAACTTTTAAACTTACCAATCTCTTTAACCCACTTATGTGAGATATTCGATTATCATTTAAATGTAAAGAAATTAAGTTCTCAAGGTTTTCTAGGCCTGAGATTATTTCAATATGATTTAAAGATAAATTCAATGTTTTCAATTTGCATAGATTTCCTAGATTTTTTAGTCTTGAAATAGTATTATTACTAAGATTTAATAGTTCTAAATCGCGCAAATTATCTAAATTTGTTATTCCTGTAATTAAGTTCCGATCCAACGATAATTTTTTTAAATTACCTAAATCCAGATTTTCAATCTTCTTTATTTTATTTGAAGATAAAGAGATTTCCTGTAGATTATTTAGGTCCTCTAAATTTTCAATCTTTTTAATTTGATTCTGCGATAAATTTAAAGTTTTTAATTGTGTTAAATGGTTAAGACCACGAATATTTTGAATGTTATTTCTTTGGAGTTGTAAATGCTCTAATTTAACAAGCTTATTAAAAACAGGAATTTCAGAAATATCATCCAACTTACCTCCCTCACAATTTAACAAGATTATTAATCCTTCCCTTAATGTTACGTAATATCCACAAGAATTTACGTAATAGTCGTAAAGAATCAAATTAAAGCAAACTTCTAAGATTGAATGTGGAATGGGTGTATCGTAATTAGAATTAAATATTTCTTCGGGAAACTCATAAATTTTTTTCTTAAAACTTAATTTAATTGCTTTCTTCAAATAATCTTTAATGATTTTACGAGCTTTTTTTGTGTCTATCAAGTTTAATGTTTCTACAGCAAAGAATTTTTGATCCATATTATTTACATCATTTAGCGTAAACTCTAGAAGAGATACGAACTTTTTATGATAAAAATAGTTGTCTCGTAAGATGTTCCCTGATAAAACTCTGATTTCAAAACCCTCATCTGAAAGAAATAATTGTTCAAAAAATTTAAACTCCTTTCCCTCATCCATAGAAGAATAGAGTTCTAACGCGGTTTCCCTTAAACTGATATTGTCTGAATTTACAATCCACTCTTTTAATATTTCTCTTGCTGTTTTTTTACCAATTTGTTCCAAATTTTTTTTAATGTAATCAGGATTTAAATCCATCTTTAAATGATTAAAATATACCTTTGAAATCTTCTATTAAAGAATCGTATTGCTTATTTAAAATATATTCTTCAATTTCAAATATATACAAATTTTTCTTTTTTAATTACTTAAGTCCATTTGTATACACAAATAGATATTATTGGGATATCAAAAGTTGTGATTTGTTACACCAAATAAAAGAAGAAAAAATTAAATTAAAAAATTATTTTGTGATTTTTCTATATTAATAGGAATATAACCTTATTTTTTTTAAAGAAATACCCCCCAAATATCTCAATTTTTTTGTAATAAAAAATATTTATATACATATAATTTATTATTATGATAATTTGAATTTGTTATAATTTGTCGATATTATTATACACTCTAAAAAATAATATTGATAATGTATAAAAAATTTTGAATAAAATTAACAAGTAAATAAAAATTAAAAAGCTGAATATTATGGCAGAAGAAGAAAGTTTTTTAAACGCGAAAGCCTTAGTTGTCGATAACGGTACAGGGATTTCAAAAAACGGTTTCGCTGGTGAAGACCAACCTCGTTCTGTATTTCCAACTCTTATTGGCTATCCTAAATATGAATCGATAATGACCGATGTCGAACATTACACTCGAGAATATTACATTGGAGAGGAAGCTATGCAACTTAAAGGTGTTTTAAAGTTGATGTTTCCTGTAGAACACGGTATTATCGAAGATTGGACTGCTATGGAAAAGATTTGGCATTACACGTTTTACACCGACTTACGAATCGATCCTAGCGAACATCCAGTTCTTTTAACTGAAGCTCCATTAAACCCAAGACCAAACAGAGAAAAAATGGCTGAAATAATGTTTGAAACATTCAATGTTCCAGCCCTTTACGTTGCGATGCAAGCGGTCCTATCTCTTTACGCCTCTGGTCGTACTACGGGATGCGTAATAGATATTGGAGATGGGGTCTCACACGTTGTACCTATTTTCGAAGGTTTCGCTTTAAGTCATGCTATCCAAAGAATCGATCTTGCTGGCCGTGATATCACAACTTACCTACAAAGATTACTCCGACAAAAGGGATATTCATTTACAACTTCTGCAGAGAAAGAAATTGTTAGAGATATCAAGGAAAAACTCTGCTATGTAGCAATCGACCCAGAAAAAGAAATGATGCTTTCCAAGAAAGTTGCTGGAATGGAAAAGAGCTACATGCTACCTGACGGAGAAACAATTAATGTAGGTGTTGAAAGATTTTTGGCACCAGAATGCTTCTTCAATCCATCAGTAATCGGGAAAGAGTTAGAACCTCTCGATGATGTAATTGTTGGTGCTATTTCCGAATGTGATGTCGACCTTCGTAGAGACCTTTATGGTAATATTGTGCTTTCTGGTGGCTCAACAATGTTCCCTGGAATTAAAGAACGTTTAACCAAAGAAATTAAGGAACAGATTCCAGAGTCCGTTGATGTTAAAATCATTGCCCCTCCAGAGCGTATGTATTCCGTATGGATTGGCGGTTCAATCTTAAGCTCCTTGAAGACATTCCACCGAATGTGGGTTACGCGTCGGGAGTATAAAGAGATGGGTCCCCAAGTGATTCACCGCTGCTTTTAAGCCCATCTGGGCAAATTCCTAATTTTTTTGAATTTTTTATTTTTCTTTTTTATTATTTTTTCAATTCCTTAAATTAAATATTATCATACCAAAAATTTAGTGTTATATTTATAACTTCTTCTAAAGGTGTTTTTACTGAATAAAATCCGTATTTGTATCCCATAATTTTTAACTAAAATCTATTATTGAAATTTGGTAACTATTAATTTGATAATTTAGATTCAAAAAAATATAAGTAGATAATAAATTTAATGTTGATTTAAATTAAAATGTATAAAGAAAAAAAAACGAAATCTAAAACCATTTTATTTGTAATATTATTGTGTATTGGAGCGTAAATTTCATGCCTGAAAGTAGCGTTATTTTAAACGATCTTAACAAGGTTTTTATACCTTGTCGAACGGTATTAGAGATGGAAGCGTTAACATCTTTGTTTTTAGAATATTATAACTACGATCTAATCAAAGAGGTTCCCAAAAGTCAACCATCAAGCCAAAAAATTGTAGAAGTTTTTCGAATTTTAGAATGCAAACCTCTTGAGAGAATTATTGGATATTTTATTGATGTAGTTGTGCATAAACTCAAACCGGTTGTGATGTATGCAAGAGACCATCAAGATCGATTTAGAATGGGAAATGTAGTGGCTTACACTCAAACGCGCGTGTGCCTCTATCTAGCGCTGCATAGATTAAAGTTAAAGTTTTTGATCATAAATCATTTTATGAAGGAATTTAAAGAAAATAAATTTAAATTAAATTTACCGGATGAACAAGAGGGTTTAGGAGCTCACGCGTTTATGGCTTCTTTCTATAAGAACTACACTCATAAGAATAAAATGAATCTGAGATTAATGCTTTCAACGAAAAGAGTTTCAGAGAGAGTTAGCAAATTAATTGATCTTAAGGACATTGTAACTAACGAGGATATTATTTACGCAATAACTTTTAAAAAGTTTTTAGATGACAAGAATCGAATTAAATTTATTATGAGAGAAATAAAGGCTTCACTATTCGTATGCAAAGTCATGTTCGCACAAATGGATGTTCTTAACCCTTTTTCCGTTGGAAAAGAAACTATGATCGATGCTGAAGAAATTATGTTAAGCCAAGATTTTATACCAGTACTAATACCCGCGATTTCAAATTGTTATTTAGGGAATAATCCAGCTCAACTTGAAGATTTATTTCGAGCTTATGAATTTATGATGAAAAGAGTATTGGAAGGACTTAATTATGGAATAGGAATAGCTTCAGGAGGCCAAATAATTCTCGATTTAGATGATACAATATACAATTCAGGAAATATCTTCGATATTTAAGTAATATGCTGAAACTTACTCGATAGAAGAAGATAATAAAAAGTAAAAAATTGAATTTAATTCATATAAATTATTGTCGCTCTTTTAGAGCCTTTGCATATCTCTCGTATTTCCTTTTGCCAAAACCAATTACTTTAGCTAGCATCTCTGACTTTTTGACGGATGTGTTAAATTCGTTTGGCTCTTTAATATAACCTTCTTTTAAAGCATTGTTGTAAATTTCTTCGCCAATTTTAGTTCTTATCACCGTCGTAGTGAATCCATCTTGCGACCCTAAACCCCCAAATGAGATGTCTGCATAAACATTGGAAAAGTCTCGGCAAGCGTAGCAAGCTGCTCTAGTAATTCCTCCCAATTCATTAAAACCGATGTGGATAGATTTCTGATTTTGAAGCGTTAATATTAAGTCTTCTTTGATATTCATTTTTTCAACTTCGCTAAACGAGAAGTTAAATTTTTCTTCCAATTCTTTTCGACCTTCAATATTGAAAGAAAAATTTAAATTGCAAAATAGCCCTAAAGTATATTTTATTATGTGTGCTGGCAAAATACTCAATTCTTGCATTTTCCTAATAGACATAATTTGGCAAGGGGTACCAACGACTGCAATGCTCATCATATCCGAGCTAACGACTTTTTTTAATTTAGCTATTGTAGGAATGAAAGTATTATAGTTTTCTAAACCAACAACGCCTTGAGATAAATCAAAATGAGATCCTGCGGCTTCAATTAATTCTTCTTTAGTTGTCGCAAAGAAGGGTACTCGGTTAAACGGTCCTTCCTTTTTAGAAACTATTGCCCCATTTATTAAATTACGATCTAATAAATAACTGAGAATGGCAGTGACCGCACCTCCATCAGTCGCGTTCTTTAAAATCTCTTCCGAATTAGCTTTATTCGAAGTAATTTTCAACCAATTACCTATGGATACTTTATATTCGTATCTTTCATTTAACTCCTTATCTAACACATGAGTTTGGGGGCAAATTAAATAACAGATACCACATTTTAAACAATTATCTTTATTATAATACCTTGGAGGACCAGATTCAGACATCTCGATTGCTTTTATATCGTGTGCTGAGCAAAAACTTACGCATCCTCCACATTCTCCACAGATTCCAAGTTCGTGAACATCTTTTATTAAATCATCAAAAGATTTTGGTAAAACTTCGTCAACCATTTTTTAACCTACCTTTTTTTTATTTTTCTTTTTATTTGAAATTTATTTAATTTTTTAATATTCGGTTGGCAATTTTTTAAGCTCTGCCAAAGAAAAAACGGGACCATCGATACAGACGTATTTATTACCAATATTGCATCTCCCACATTTTCCAACTCCACATTTCATCCTCATTTCTAATGAATTTAGTATCTGTTCGTCATTAAATTTTAATTCTTCTAGAACGGCTATCGTCGTCTTAATCATGATTGGGGGGCCACACACTACAGCTATAGCGTTATCCGAAGAAGGGGCTACTTCTTTTACAATAGCGGCTACGAAACCTACTTTTTCTTTCCATCCCTCCTCTTCGCGGTCAATCGTTAAAACCACTTCGATATCGTCGTGTTTTTTCCATTCTTCTAAAACATTGCGGTACAAAACTTCGCTGGAGTCGCGATTTCCATAAATCACTATGATCTTCTTGTAATCCTTTCTGTGCTTTTCGTTTAAAAAGTAAATTACGAGGGATCTTAAAGTTGAAAACGCGAATCCCCCACCAATAACCACAATATCCTTACCCTTCATTTCTTCAATAGGCCATCCGTTTCCAAAAGGTCCTCTTACGCCTACAACATCTCCAATATTACAGTTGTGAAATTCCGATGTTACGGTTCCCATCTTTTTTATAGTAAATTTAATCGAGCCTTCTTCAGTAGGAGATGAAGCAATTCCTATAGGCGCTTCACCCTTTCCTATTAAACTTATTTCAGCGAATTGACCAGGAATATAATTGAAATTACTATAATCTTCTTCTTTCTTAAATTCTAATTCAAGAGTTTTTATGTCATTAACTTTGTTTTCAGAAACAATATTTTTTACAGTGGTTAACATTGGGATATAAAGATTAGGCACTTGCATTCTCCTCCTCTTTTATTTTTATATTATTTATTTTATTAATTATTGTTCTGAGATCGTTATTAACTGGGCATACTTGGATACATCGGCCACACCCCACACATCCAATTATATCGTAATTCAAGGGGTAATAACTAAATTTGTGTAATATACGATTTCGGCATCGCTCAATATTACTATTGCGGGGATTGTGACCGCTCGTATGAAGCGTATAAAGGCAGAATTGGCAAGTGTCCCAGATTCTTATTCGTCTGCCACGATTCTCGTATTGATCATTCTCATCGATAACATCAAAACAAGTGCATGTAGGGCATAAAAATGAACACGATCCACACCCTAAACAATTTTCGCTAATCTCTTCCCAAATTTCGTTGCCAAAATTACTTTCTAAAATCTCACTCGTGTTAGTTAGATCTAGTTTGGTGGTTATTAACTCTTCTGCGTTCTTTGCTAATTCTTGTGCTTTTTTTATATCTGCTTCAGAAGCTTTTGAAAGCCATGACAATTGTTGAATTAAGTTATTACCCTTATCACTTATACCTTCTACTAAATATTTATCGCCTAAATCTACTAAAAAGATATCCATATCATCTTTTTGGAAGGGATGTCCTTCAATCGATGTACAAAAACATGTGCTTTTTGGAGAATTACAACCAATTCCTATTATTAAGCTATTTTCTCTTTTTTTTAAGAATATCTCATCTTGGAAATCCCCAAAAGCAAAGAATTTTTCTAACAGATCAAAACTATGAGCATCGCACGGTCTTATACCGAAAAGAATATTTTTTTCGTCTAAATCTTTTCTATCTTCAATTTCTGTAACATTTTTACCATCAGTTTTAAATTCAAAAAGAACTTCCATCTGTGGAAATAAAATTTCTTTTGGCGGAATTTTAGAATTGAAATAATTTAATTCAATTTCTTCCGGGTTTGAAATTTTTCTATAAGCAATATAACCTTTTTCTTTGACGGGAGCAAAGAAATTATATTCTCCTGATAACTCATTATATAAATTTGCGACCTGCTCTTTCATTAAAATCATTAATTCCATTTTCTCACCACCTATATTAATCCTCTTCCATCATAAATTCTTCTTTATCATCCATACTAAACGACATCATTGGAGGTACCGTTTCTTTATCCATACCTGAAGTAAAGTTATATCTTTCTTTTACAATTTTCTCTAATTTTCTTGTTATTAAATTCAAATCTATACCCATGGGGCAAACGCTACTACAAGCGCCACAAGCAACACATCTACCCGCTAAGTGCATAGCTCGATTAAAATGAAAAGCAAAAATATCTGTAAAATCAGTTGTTTTTCCAAACCAAATGGGTTTATTTTGGTCCACGAAACACAGATTGCAATAACACATCGGACAAACTTCTCTACACGCATAACATCTCGTACAAGCGCTTAAAGTATCTTTAATATATGCCCATTTTTCTTCAGAAGTTTTGGATTCAAAATCAGAAATATCGTTAAAATCATCTTCAACAACGGGATTTTCTAAGCATTCTCCTACACATGAACCATCCACATTAGGAGGGGATTTAACTTTACAAACTTTACATAATTCATTCATATATTCGTCGAAAGGACATGTTTCTTCAAAATCTCTTCCCTTTACGATAATATTATTACCCAAAATAGAGGTTTCTAATATTTCTCTTTCTCCTATTTCCTTCTCAATTCTTTTTCTATTTATTATTCCATTACAGGAAATTCCTATCATTTTAATATTTTCAAAATTAATTTGATTCTCGACGGCTAAATGAATTAATGCTCTTCCAACGCAACCTTTTGCGACAATACCAACTTTCAATTTTTGACCCTCTTCGTCGTACAGTGTAGGAATTCTAGGAGCTAAATAATTAGCTAAATTTACATAACATAAATTATTCCACACCAATTTATCCACATCTTCTTCATTCGTAATGAAAACTGGAGAAGAGCTTAAGGGGACCGTTCCCTTTGTATAACCGATAATAACATCAACTTCCTTTTCTCTAAGCAAATTCCTTGCTAATTCTTTAATCTTATTTTCGATGTCTTGGTTTTCTGATTCAATATCTCCCATTTTTATCACCATTTTTTCTCAAATTTTTTATTTGGTCCCAGTTTTTTAACCAACTTGGTGGTTTTTCTTATCAAAACAGCAAAACGTTCACCTTCAGCAGCAGAAGCCCACATAAAATTAACTCTATCTGGTTCAATTCCAAAGAATTCTAATAGATCCTTTAAAATTCCAAACCTTCTTCTAGCTACTAAATTTCCTGTTAAATAATGACAATCTCCGGGATGGCATCCAGAAACCAGAACTCCATCCCATCCATCTAATAAAGCTTTTACTATAAAATAAGGATTTATTCTACCTGAACATGGAACTCTAACTACTCTAATATTTGGAGGGTATTGAATTCTACTCACTCCTGCTAGATCAGCTCCTGCATAGGAACACCAATTGCATAAAAATGCTAATATCTTAGGTTCCCAATCATCATTAATTTCTTTCACTTGTTCTGTTTCACTCGTAATTTCGTTCATTTTATTAATTCCTCCCAGTTATCATTGCAAATATTTGTTCACCTGTAAAGCCGCGAATGTCAATGGCAGCACACCTGCAGTTACCTGCACATGCCCCACATCCTTTACAGAGTACTGAATTTATATATGCAACTCTACCGAATCGCCTATCATCGATTAATTCAATAGCGTTATAGGCGCAATTATCAATACACATTCCACACCCAGTACAACGAGCCATGTCTATCTCTCCGATTTTACCTTCAACTTCGATCTCATCTTTAGAGAGAATTGTACAAGCCCTTGCAACGGCTGCGTTAGCTTGAGCAATAGAATCCTCAATTGTTTTTGGACAATGTGCTAATCCTGCCACAAATACGCCTTCTGTAGCGAAATCTACTGGACGTAGTTTAACATGGGCTTCTAAAAAGAAATTATCGTTGTTTAACGGAACTTTTAGCATCATTGCTAAACTCTCGTTATCCTCGCGTTTTGCTATAATACCCGCACTTAAAACTAAAAGATCGGATTCAATTGTAATTTCTCCCATCTTCTGAGTCTTTAATTTAACTTTTAATACTGAACCTTCTGAAATTATTTCTGGAGGTTCATTTTCTTCGTATTTAATGAATATTACTCCTTTTTCTCGCGCCTCTCGATAATACTTTTCTTTAAACCCATATGTTCTTATATCCCTAAATAAAACTACAACTTCAACGTTTGGATTTTTCCGTTTTGCCAAAAGAGCGTTTTTTATCGCTTCAGCACAACACATTTTACTGCAATAGGGATGGTCGTCGTTTCTAGAACCAACACACTGGATCATAACTACTGATTTTTTATCGTTAATATCATTAGAAGTGTTTAATAATTTTTCAAATTCTGATTGTAGAATTACTTTGTTATTCTGACCGTATAAATACTCTGTAGGCAGATGTTCTTTAGCTCCCGTGGCTACAATCACCACTCCGTGCTCAAACTCTGCTTTCTCTTTCTTCGAGCCGTGGATAACTGTAGTTTTAAAATTTCCAATATAACCATCAATAATTTCGATTTCTGCTTGAGTAAAAACACGGATTAATTTGTTTGAATTGATTTTTTCAATTAAATCTGATATAAATTCTTGAACATTGCCACCTTCAAGCGTGTTATATATATGTCGAGCAAATCCCCCTAATTCTTTTTGTTTTTCAACTAAAAACGTTTCATATCCTTGCGTTGCAAAATTAAGTGCAGCAACCATTCCACTAATTCCCCCGCCAACAATTAGAGTCTTTTGAGTTACTGGTAATTTTATCCTTTCGATAGCCTCAATATTTCTTGCTTTATTTACAGCCATCCTCACAAGGTCCTTCGCCTTTTCGGTTGCTTTGTCCCACTCGTTCATGTGAACCCAAGAACATTGATCTCTGATATTTGCCATTTGAAATAAATATCTGTTTAAACCTGCTTCTCTAATTGTTTCTTGAAACAACGGTTCGTGAGTTCTTGGCGTACAAGAAGCAACAACAACGCGGTTAAGGTGATATTCCTTTATTATATCTTTTATTATTGTCTGAGTATCTGCGGAACATGTATATAAATTATTATCAGCTAAAACTACATTTGGAAGATTACTTGCATATTTGGTAACTTCCGGTACATCTAAAAAGCCCCCTATGTTGATTCCACAGTAACAGATAAACACACCAATTCTGGGTGGTTGACCTCTTACAAATATCTCTGGAGGAAGCGTTTTTTCTGTTATTAATGTACCTTTCTTTTCGTATAAAAGTTGATTAACGCAACCAGCAGCAGCGCTAGCTTGCGTAACTGTATCTGGAATGTCTTTAGGTGAAGAAAAAGCTCCACAAGCAAATATTCCCGGTTTTGATGTTTGTACCGGGTTAAAAACATCTGTCATAGCAAAATCATATTCATTTAATTCTATGCCGAACTTCTCTGCAAGAAATTTAGCGTCGTTAGGAGGATTTAAACCAACAGCAAGGACTACCATGTGATAATCTTCTTCTACTATTGTACCATCTTCCGTTTCATATTTAATTCTTAAGTCTTTCGTTTCTTGTACTTCGGTTATTGAAGATACACGGCTTCTAATATAGCGAACTCCATATTGTTCTTGTGCCCGAATAATGTATTTATCAAAATCTTTACCATATGCCCTTACATCCATGCTAAAAATCGTTGGTTTTATTTGATGCATGTGTTCATGGGCAATTACTGCTTCTTTCGCAGTATACATACAACATACTGACGAACAATAGGGCTTTCCTTTACCTGTATAATCACGAGAGCCTATACATTGAAGGAATGCTACTTTTTCTGGGACATCTCCGTCCGAGGGTCGTAATACTCTCCCCGCGTAAGGACCACTAGCACTTAAAATTCTTTCAAACTCTATGCTCGTAACTACATTCTTATACTTTCCATATCCATAAAGATTACCTTCTGATGGAACGTATTCGTCAAATCCCGGAGCCAATATTATTGCACCAACATTAATTTCGATGTTCTCGTCTTTTCTATCGTATTCTATGGCTTTTGCTTTGCAGACTCCTTGACATATTCCACAACCAATACAATAATTTTTATCAATAGCAAATACGAGAGGTACCGCTTGAGGATATTTAACTGATGTTGCTGCGTATTTCGCTAAACCTTCGTTAAATACATCAATCGCTTCAACAGGACACTCGCGACCACACACTCCACAGCCAGTGCATTTTTCAGGGTTTATATATAACGTTTTTTTTAGTACTTTAATTGTAAAATTTCCAGCTTCTCCTATAACCTCTTGAATTTCACAATTAATACTTAAATCTATGTTCTGGTGTCGCCCGGTTTCAACTAACTTAGGACTTACAATACACATCGCACAATCGTTCGTAGGAAATGTTTTATCCAGCTGTGCCATTACACCACCAATGCTCGTCGTGGATTCAATCAAATAAACTTTATATCCCGAATCTGCTAAGTCTAATGCCGCTTGCGAACCTCCAATTCCAGCGCCCACAACCATTACTGCCCCAATCTTTTCCATAATCTTATCTCACCCATAACCTCATAAATATTGGTGTATTTCCTTTAATCTCTTGAAAGTCAACTTGACCGCGAGTTTTTAAAGTTAATACATGCTCTAAAACTATACTCGGATCAATTTCTAACTCGACCGCTAAATCTTTTACAGAATTCGAATCTTTTTCTAAAGCAAGTAAAACTCGGTGCCGCTCAAATTCATCTTGTATTGCTTTATCCATTAAAATGTTAAACCTCTGCTCAATGATTTGTTCCCCATAGACATTTTCACTTTCAAGTAGTGTTTTCTCTCTTCCTACTAATGCTCGCATCCTATTACTACCCGCGGCCAATTTCATTGCTTTAAGCTTATCGCCTATATATTCGTCGGGTTTCCCTCCACTTAGGGGTGAGGGACCTAACTCTTTAATTTGATTAATGAATTCGGTTACAACCTCACCAAACCTAATACCTTCCGAAGCAGAAACCCAATCTAATCTCACTCTTTTATCAAAGTTAATATATTTAAGAAATTTTTGGGTCATATCAAATTTAGTTATTGCTTCGTAATTTCCTTCAAGATAATGGCAATCTCCGGGGTGACATCCCATTACAAATACTCCATCGATTCCTAATTCAAAAGCGTGAAAAATAAATTTAGGGTCAACTCGACCGCTACACATGACTCTAATTACTCGCATATTCGTGGGGTATTGAATTCTGCTAACGCCTGCTAAATCGGCACCGGCATAGGAGCACCAATTACATAAAAAACCTAAAATTTTGGGTTCAAAACTCATCTTTATTGCCCTCCAAAAGCTTCAATTTCAGAAAAAATTTGATCATCTGTAAAATGTTTTATCACAATTGCTTGATTCGTACAAGTTGCACCACACACTCCGCATCCTTTACATAATGCTTCTATAATTTCAATCTCATCATTTTCATTTTTGATAATTGCATTAAAAGGACAAACTTTGATACATATTTCGCAACCACTACACAAACTTTTATTATATTCGGGTAAACTTGATGTTGCTCCTTCTACTTCGAGCGATTCATGAGACAAAACTCTGCTTGCCCTAGCCGCAGCAGCATATCCTTGAGTAATAGCTTCTGTTATATCTACAGGCCATTTAGCCGAACCACCAATATAGATCCCATCTGTGGCAAAATCGTTAGGACGTAGTTTTACATGTGCCTCCAAAAAGAATTTGTTAGCTTCTAAAGGGACCTTTAGCATTTGAGCAAGTTCTTTATTATCGTTATTCGCAACTAACGGTGTTGATAACACAAGTAAATCATATGGAAGGATCAATTCTTCCCCCATATATTCGTTAAATACTTTTACATGGTCTTCTTCTACAGTTGGTATTTTATCAAGATTGTATTTAATAAAGAGTACGCCTTGTTCCCTTGCGTCTCTATAATATTTCTCGTAATCTGTTCCAGGAGTATATAAATCTCTAAATAAGATCGTAATATTTGCTTCAGGATTTTTCTCTTTAATAATTAAAGCATTTTTTAAAGCCGTCATGCAACAAACGCTTGAACAGTATGGGCGTTCGTCAATTCGAGAACCTACGCACTGTATCATTACAAAATTATTTGCTTTTACAACGTTATTTATAAATTTATTCTCTAATTCAAATTGCGTGATTCTTGTTTTACCGTCGTACCCATATAAATCGGTAGGCGTAAAAAGTGAAGAACCTACAGCAACTATTATAGCACCTACGGACAATTCAATCTTCTTTCCGTTTTGTTCTACTTCTACCTCGAAATTACCTACAAATCCATCAATATTTTTAACTATGGTAGATGTTAAAATTTGCAAATTTTGAGCATTTTGAACATTATTTTTAATTTTACCTAAAAAATCTGAAGCGTCTAATTGATGAGGAAAGAGTTTATGTAACGAATTTAACCTTCCTCCTAATTTATCTTCTTTTTCAATTAAATAGGTTTGAAATCCTTGTCTGCTTAAATTAAGCGCCGCACTCATTCCAGCGACACCTCCGCCAATTACTAAAGCGGACGGATTAACGCTTACCATGACTATATCGAGTGCTTCAAGTTTTACGGCTTTAGCAGTTCCCATCCTAATTAAATCTTGAGCTTTTTTATAAGCTTCCTCGGGCTGCTTTTGATGTACCCAAGTACATTGATCACGAATATTAACAAAGTTAAAGAGATATTTGTTTAAGCCTGCTTCGGAAACACAATCTCGGAATAAGGGCTCGTGAGTTCTTGGCGTACAAGATGCTACAACAACGCGATTTAAATTATGTTCTTCGATTGCCGCCTTAATACTCGCTAAACCGTTTTCTGAACAAGTATATAGGTTATCCTCTGCATAGGTAACATTTGGAAGACTTTTTGCTTCTTCAGCTAAAGTCTTGCAGTCTATCAAACCACCTATATTAGAACCACAATGACATACAAATACTCCCACCCTTACGTCTTCAATATCTTTCTTTTCTTCTTCAGACATTTTTTTATCCTCCTCTAATTACTTCTGCTGCCCTTGCTGCCGCACCGCTCGCCTCAGAAACCGAGCGTGGTATATCCATAGGCTCATGTACGCATCCACATGTAAATATACCTCCCTTACTGGTTTCTGTTGAGTCAAAAGGAGGAGTTTTAACAAATCTATACTCGTTTAATTCAATACCTAAGACTTCTGACATTTTCTCAATTCCTTCTGGTGGGATAATACATGTGGCTAAAACTGCTAAGTCCACTTTTAATTCTATTATCTCTCCATTGTCTAAATCTTCATACGCTATAATCGGATTTTCTTTCTTATCGATAGTAATTTGAGCAATTTTACTCTTAATATATTTTATATTATAATCGTTCTCGCCCCTATTAATAAAAGATTGAAAGCCTTTACCCCCTGCTCTCATATCTATATAAAAGACGTATGACTCCAATTCATTATTATGCTCGTAAGCTATCATAGCTTCTTTAGTTGTATACATACAACAAATTGACGAGCAATACTTTCTACTTCTATCGTTTCGTGAACCGATACATTGCAAATAAGCTATTTTTTTTGGTTTTTCTCCGTCAGATAGTCTTTTTATGTGTCCCTCTTGAGGTCCAGAAGCGCTTAACAATCTTTCGAACTCTAAGGCGGTAACGACATTTCTGTACTTTTGATAACCGTAATTTCTTAAAACCTCATTATCAATATCTTCGATCAAACTATACCCTGTAGCAACGATAATAGAACCAACATTATTCAATTTAATATGTTGATCTTGTTGCTCAAAATCAATTGCTTCCCTCTCACAAACTTTCTCGCAAATTCTACACGCGTTCTTTGTAAACCATAAGCAATTATCCTTATCAATCGTCATTATAGCAGGGACTCCTTGCAAGTAATACATATAAATAGCTCTCCTTTTTCTTAGCTGACGATCGAATTCATCTATTACCCTCATTGGGCATTTTTCAGCACAAACACCGCAATTTATGCACTCATCTTCTTTAACGTAGCGTGCACGCTGTAAAATATCGACCGAAAAATTACCGCTCTCCCCCTCCACTTTCTGAACTTCTGAATACGAATAGAGAGTAATGTTTGGATGTCTATAACATTCTGATAATTTAGGGGCTAAAATGCAAATCGAACAATCGTTAGTAGGAAATGTTTTATCTAATTGGGCCATTCTGCCCCCAATATTTGGTTTCTTTTCTACCATATCTACATGTATTCCCATATCTGCTAAATCTAATGCTGCTTGAATTCCTGCGATCCCACCACCAATAACTAAGGCACTCTTTGAGTTTTTTTCCAAATTTCCTTCACTCATTATTAATTTTAATTTTAATTTTAATAAAGTTTAAACATTGAACCCTATACTTTCGAACAATTCCTTTGGTTTAATTCGATGAAAGTTAAATCCTAATTCTTCTGGTTTAAACCCAAACGATAAAGCCATCAACTCAGACAAATAAAAAATAGGTATATTGTATTCAGAATTATTTCTCTTGTTAAGTTCTCTCTGATTAAACTCAAATTGTTGATAGCAAGCAGGACATACTACAACAACGCAGTTAGCGCCAGATTCATAAATTGCTTTCAATTTGTTGTCTATCATTTGAAGAGATAAATCCCTATCCGACTTATCAAGTGGATTTCCACAACACTCCATTTTTAGCTCGTATTCTACGGATTCCGCTCCTAATGTCTTAACGATTTCATCTAAAGTTACAGGTTCAAATGGGTCGTCCCATTTAATAAACTCTGAAGGTCTTAAATAGTGACAACCGTAATGAATGGCGACCTTAAAACCTTCCAAAGGTTTTTCTATGTTTTCTTTAACTTTCTCTAGATTTTCATAAAGAACTTGAGCAAAATGTTTTACTTCTGTTTTGCCATCATATGTCTTTCCAATCTTTTTTAAATATTTGTTAACTTTTTGCTTAGCGTCTACATCCTTATTTATGAAGTAATTTATGCCTTTTAATGTCTCAACGCATCCTGAGCAAAAAGATATGACTCCTCCATTTTTATTGCACAAACTTAAATTTCTTGCACCCAAAGCTAACCATGTTTCGTGGTCAATTAGCTCAATCCCAGTAGGATCAGGACAACAACTAAACCCGTCAACATCTTGTAACTCAATACCGAGTTTTTCAAAAACTTTTCTTGAAGATACCTCTAAATAAGGTAATCTTGCAGGAATAACGCACCCCAAAAATAAATCGTATGTCATTTTATTCGCGCTCCCTCAAGATATTTTTTTCAAAATTAGTCTCTCTCATTAGAGTTTTAATCTCTTCCACTGAGGCGATTTTGATCTCTGGAAGACCTAATTTTTTACGCCTAGCAACGATCGAATTTGAATAAGGAATGGCAACTCCAGTATCAAAAACCGCTTTACCCTGGGAGTAAAACGCTTCGGGATATTTCTGCTCTTCAAAACACAAGTTTTTTATTAAAGTAAATATCTCCGTTAATTCTACCTTTTGAGGGCATAACTCAACGCATTTTTGACAAGTTGAACACAACCAGGGGTTAGGATCTTGACTCTCAACTAATTTATCCTTTAACCCTAATATTGCCTCTTCAATTATTTTTCTAGGATTATACTTCCCATTTGTAAGTAAAGCTACAGGACACCCCCCAGAACACGTTGAACATTGATAACAATAACTCAACGACGCGTTGTGCTTGAGCACTTCGTTTCTAAAATTATAATTTACGACACTCATGTCAAAACCTCTTTTTCTAACCTTTTGTGTTTTTTAATGGTTTAACTAATTTAAATTTTACAAAAAGGAAATATAAGTTCAATTAATTTATTACAATACAACACAATTAGATAAATTATAATGGAAAATTGACATTTCCATTCTAACTTGTTTAGATAATTCTTAAATTGGATTTTATTTTTAATTACTCGAGATGCTTTTGAAGATCTATGTAAATTGGTATCTCTTCGCCCTTCTTCTTAATTACAACTCTTAAAAGCCCATCCTCTATAGATGTTTCGATTGGTATTAACTCTTCTTTGGACGCTTTTGGAGCTGTATCCCCTTCAGGACGTTTCGTTTTAGTCTTTAAACATGTACGTTGCTCGTTATAGAGAAAACAATGGGAACAACAAAAGCCTTCCGGCATGTATCCCACTATTGAACACTTATCGTAATTGTCGCAATTACAATTGTTACACATAAGCGTTTACCTCTATTTGCCTATGATAGGGGTTACCTTTTCCTTTCTTGCTTCTACTTGAGTTTCAACTCGAATATGTTGAGAACTTGAGTCAAAAACCTTTGCTTTCATTCTAATATAATTTTCGCACGAATGTCTATTTTCATATCCTACACAAATTTCGCAACAAAACCCAATAGGTTGGTACCCAACAATCGAACATCGATCGTAAGCATCTTGACTACAATTACAGCTATTACACATTTTTAATTCCCTCTCGATTTTTAGTGAATAATTGTCTGTGTTGGCAGGTTGTTCCTGCTGAACTCAACTTCTCTTAGTGTTTTAAAGCATTTTTCCCGGTCTTCGTAAAGAACACACTTAGGACAACAAAAATCTAATGGAAAATATCCAACAATGGAACATTTCTCGTAGTTTTCGCAATCGCAGTTATTACACATTTTTTATTCACTTTTATTTTTTTTTATTGTGAATTAATTCCCACAATTTTTTTTTACTATGATCATAATTAGATAAATTAGTATTTAAGTATGATCATTCTTCATATTTTCGACTAAACCTTTTATCGATAATCTTGATTTTGTTAGTTTAGAGTAATGATTCTGATCAGAATTCATGCATTCGGTAACAAACTAAATTTGATTGATCCAAATCACTGATTAATATAGAATATTATTATTCAAAGTTTCAAAATGTAAAAAAAGTTCAAAAAAGGCCAAATATATGAAACTTTTCGAAAAATAATCGCTACAAAATGGTAAAAATCATGAATTCCCTTGGACACGAATGTAACCAATAAACCTACTAATGTTGAATATAACGAGTAGAAGGCGTGAATTGATAGTTTTTAAAAATTATAATAATTTGAACCTAAAAAAATAACATGTTCGAGTTTCGGAAAAATTTAAGTTTTTAAAAGAAAAATTAAAACTATTATAAAAAATTTATATATTTTATAAATATTTAAGAAAAAAACGAAACTATAACATGTAGGTAAATAGAAATGGGTGTAGAAATTTACTATTTTTCAGGAACAGGAAATACTCTTCATGTAGCAAGAGAATTAAAGAGAAGAATTCCAGAAACTACCCTTATATCGATTATTGGGGCATTAAAAAAAGAGAAAATAGAATCTGAAGCTGAAATTATAGGTGTGATTTTTCCAATTCATGCTCATACATTTCCTTTGGTAGTTAAGGAATTTCTTAAAAAAGTTGATCTGCAATCAGCTTCTTACATTTTTGCACTTTCAACCCGTCTTTGTGTAGATAAAGTATTTTCAGCTATTAATAAAATTTTGAAGAAAAAAGATAGAATAATAGACGCTTCTTTCGCTGTTAACACACCTGTTAATTATGTACCATTTTTTGCTATTCTTTCTGAAAAAGAAGTAATGAGATTAGAGGAAAAACTACAAACGAGATTGGATGAAATTCAAGCGATAATTTCTAACAAACAAACCAGTTATGAAAGGACAGGTTTACTAGGATTTTTATTGGCAAATACTCTACTCCGGTTTAGTACTTTTATGTTTCAAAAAACAGGCTATTTTGGTTTGCAAAAGGCTTTTTATGCTGATGACAAATGCATTGGATGTGGTACCTGTGAGAAAATCTGTTTATCTAATAAAATAGAATTAGTAGACAACAAACCTATTTGGAAAGAGAATATTGATTGTACTTATTGTTTTGCTTGCATAAGTTATTGTCCTTCAATAGCAATTCAAGTTAAAGGAAAAAGAACTACTAAAAAAGGAAGGTATCATCATCCCTTAATCAAAGCGGAAGATATTGCTGAACAAAAGTTATAATTTTTCTGTTTTTTTTATTCAAACTAAAAAAAATAATGCTAACTTAAAAATCGCTTTTTCCTCGCCTTTCTGAGATGTAACTTCTACCCTTTTGAACTCGTTTATGCGCGTGATGTCTATTTTAGGTATAATAAGCGATCTATAAGAGATTGTTAGAACATTTATTTTTGATAATACAAATATATTTGAAAAAAAATCTACATGATTAATTATGATAGAATCAGAAATGAAAGATGGCGTACCTATGTGTACACTTGAAATGTATGAAAAAGATTTTGCAGATAGATACTTAGTACACGGAATTATTGAAAAATGGGCAAAGCAAGAAATAACCCAACATAACTTACTCGTAAGTTGGTAGGTGGCGTTACTCATTCCAATAAAAAATCCAAAAAAAATCTAAGTTAAACTTAGATATTTATAGACCTAATTCTTTAGCGATTCTTTCGCCCCAGAATTTATCAGCTTTAGTAAAATGCCCGACCATGCGCTCTTGAATGTATTTAGGGACAGTTGTTAGACTATTTACAAGGTTTTGAATGAGTCGTTCCCTCTCATCATCTGGTAGTAATCTATAGAGATTACCTGGTTGAATGAAATCTGCATCAACTCTAGGTTGATTATATCTATCGGCATCACCAGAAATTTTTAAAGGTGGTTCCTTAAAAGCAGGATTTTCTTTTGGACCACCAAAACTGTTTGGTTCATAAACCACAGCGTTTCCGGCATTTCCATCAAATCGCATAAAACCATCACGATGGTATGTGTTCACTTCTACCGCTTTTGGTCGATTAACGGGTAGCAATTGATAATTAACGCCAAGTCGATATCGATGAGCATCGGCATATGAAAAAAGCCTACCTTGGAGCATTTTATCAGGTGAAAAAGAAATTCCTGGTACTCTATTAGACGGATCAAAAGCAGCTTGTTCCACTTCTGCAAAATAATTAGAAGGATTCCGATTTAGCTCCATTATTCCCACTTTGATTAAGGGATAATCACCATGAGGCCATACTTTAGTTAAATCAAAGGGATTCCATTCAAAAGTTTCAGCTTCAATTTCTGGCATGATTTGTATGGATAATTCCCACTTTGGATAATCTCCCCTTTCAATTCTCTCAAAAAGATCACGAGTTCCCCAATCTGGATCAGTACCAGCAAGCTTATCTGCTTCTTCTTGTGTAAAGTTTTTAATACCTTGCAGGGTTTTGAAGTGAAATTTGACCCAGAAACGTTCATCATTTGCGTTAATAAAACTATACGTGTGGCTCCCGTAACCATTCATGTGTGGAAAACCTCTGGGAATGCCGCGATCAGAGAAGAGTATAGTCACTTGGTGTAATGATTCAGGTACTAGGGACCAAAAATCCCACCACATTGTTTGAGACCGAAGGTTCGTTTGAGGCAGACGCTTTTGAGTGTGAATAAAATCGCTGAATTTCAGCGGGTCTCTTATAAAAAAGACGGGTGTATTATTACCGACTAAATCCCAATTACCTTCTTCTGTATAAAACTTGATTGCAAAGCCTCTAACATCTCTCACCGTATCAGCTGAACCTCTTTCCCCTGCGACTGTTGAGAACCGAATAAAGAGCTCGGTCTTTTTTCCAACCTCAGAGAATATTTTTGCCTTCGTATATTTTGTAATATCATCTGTCACATTAAATGTACCGTATGCTCCAGCACCTTTAGCATGTACAACTCGTTCAGGTATTCTTTCTCTTGCAAAAGTGGCTAATTTTTCGAGTAAGTGAACATCTTGCATTAGTACGGGACCTCTCTCTCCTGCAGTTATTGAATTTTGATTGTCTACAACAGGCGCGCCCCCTGCCATGGTTAATGTTTTTTCCTTTTTATTTTTCATAATAATTCCTCATTTTATTTGTTTTCAATTTTTTAAACAATGTTAGTAATTCTAATCAAAATATAAGAAAAATTCTTATATAATTTTTTACTTTTATGTCTTCTCTCATTCTTTCCTACTGTCCTATTTTGATATCTATTTCGATGTGATTTTGCCTTTTTTATAGAATAATTTAATGAAGTGATGATGAAGTAGGAACATTTAATTAACTTTTATGAGATATTGTTAGATACGGTTTCAGAAAAAATTTCGAAAAACGATAAAAATTAATAACAATTTTTCCCAATTGATCATAAGAACATTATAATTTTGTAAAGATATTAATAATAATACAAGTGAGTTAATTGAAATGGATGTTATAGACATTAAGATTTTAGAAGAATTAAAAATGGATAGTAGAATGTCGTTTAATGAAATCAGTAAGCGCATTATGAAAACAGAAGCAACAGTTAGAAGAAGAGTGAAAAAATTGAGAGAAGATGGAATTATCAAGCGGTTTACAATAGATTATGAGATTGACACAAAACCTAAAACTTCCGCAACCATAAAAGTAGAGCCTGATTTCAAAGATATTAAGCGAATTTTGAGCGAATTAAAGGAAATTGAAGAAATAACGGCTATTTGGAGGTTATCTGGAGATTGTGGGCTTCTTATGAAAGTAGATATCGCATCTATCGAGCAGTTTAATCCGCTTATAGAGGATAAAATCTCTCAGGTTTCAGGAATAAAAATAGTAGAAACTTGTTTTATAACTGATATTATCAAATAACAAAAAATTTTTTTTACTAATCTTTTTTTAATCTAAACGAAAAAATTAACTTAGTTTTTACATGAAAAATGGGGAAAAAGGCATTAAAATTCTAAAACCTTAAGCCTAACAAATTAAAAATTTTCCACAGTCACGTTTTTTTAATTATTTTGGGACGATATAACGGACATAAGGAAATAAAATTTTCATTTAAAAATAATTAAAAGGTGATAAATATAATGACTAGCGAAGTAAATTTTAGCCCAGAAATTTGCATTTTATCGTGCCCATTTTCACACGCGTGTAGCCTTCCCAAAGTTGAAAGTTTATGCAATTTTCCAGATTATAAACTTTGCCCTGATTACGATTCCAAACTAAAAAGATTAAAATCCTCAACCAAAATCTTGCACTAATTAAAATCTAAACCCCTGAAACTGAGAATTTTATAATATTTTTTAAAAATCAGGTCAATTCAAGTCTTAGTTTAAGCATTCATAGTTTAGATTGGACTTTTGAAACTAACGAAATGCAAATACTAAGTAGCTAAAACCTAAGAAAAGAAAAAGATTATACCTCTTTTTCCATCAATATCTCGTTTAAAACGATATCGAGCTCAATATCGGAGTCTCTTATCTTTTTAACGACTTTCCTTAAACCATAATCGTTTAACATTAGTTCAATAATGTTTTTATATAACCCGACTATGTTTTCCTTGCCCGCTTCGTAATAAATTTGATCATCTTTATCAGCAAGGCCAATGTTTAGGATATCGTACAATCCCTTAATGGACTCCTTAATATCGTGGAAATTCTTCTCGGCTTTTTCTACACTACCATTCGTAAAATTTGTTTGAGGCATTTTTTTAATCACTATGTTTCAATAATAATTCTGAATATATAAATGATTACTATTTTCGACTATTTCGTGTCAATTCACGATCAGCAAATGTAAACAAATCTAATGGTGTTGACGAATATCATAAGTGAAAATATTAAAATAATAAAAAGAAAAATATCGAGATTGGAAATAAAAAAAGCTTTAGGTATTATGATAATCAAAAATATATTAAGTCGATCGAGGAATCTCGTCTTTTTTAACTCTTTTGATCAATAAAAAAAAGAAAAATGAAGAAAAAGTAAATTTTTAGAGCATCATTTTTTAAAAAACAATAAACTAAAAAAGCTAATACTTAACATAGTTCTCTTTTTTAGAACACAAAATATAAGAAAAAAAACTTTTCTGAGATTTTTCTTCCAATTTTATATTAGAAGTGATCCAAAGGCTGGTAACACAACCTGTTGTTTTTTTATCGAGTGATTTCAATAATTAATAAAAATGTTAAAAAAGAAAACTTACACGTATTCGATTGTTGCCGGGGGTTTGGGAGTGATGTCAAAATAGATGTTTTTTGTATCGGGGATTTCAAGCAATTTGTATTTTATTTCTTCAATTAATTCGATTGGTAAATTTGTAACGCTTGCCGTCCTTGCGTCGATGCTATTGATAGATCGGATGATGACGTCGTAAATTCCTTCGTGGCTTTCATAAAGCTCGTAAAGTATCCTGGCATATCCTTTTATTTGGGAAGAAAAATGTACTAATTTTTTAAAATCCCATTCGCCTTTAATCGATAAAGGGACTTCGTAAGTTCTTTGGTCGTTAATAATTCCGGTTACTTTTCTTAATAGTACATCCGTGGTTGTCGCTGCAAACGCTTGAAATGGTTCTTGCTCTCCCTTATCGTTAATTATCATAGGTTTGCCAAATTTTTCAGTATAATAATCGTCAACTGTTGATTCAACAATATCGTGGACTTTTTTTTCAAATTTCAAATTTACTGAAGTGACTGGACCAATAATACGAGCCGAGAGCGCTGGACCTGGAAAAGCTTTTCGATAAACTAATTCGTTAGGCATTTTAAAATACTCGAGAACTTTTCTTACTTCCGGTTTCGTAAGACTTGCTACAGGTTGTACAGTTGCCTCTACGTCGTATTCAATATCCAAATTGTGTTGACTTTTGACGAATCCTCGAATATTTTTGTTTTTTAAAGAAATTTCCTCCTTTAAAGACATGGTTTCTTTTAGATCTGAGATTTTAACGCCAAAGCTTTCTTCAATATCTGGTAAAATGGTACCATCAGATAGTAGGTCGCATTTTTCTTCTTTAATAACTTTGCTAATTGTATCTGAGTAAGCGTCTTTGAATAATTTTCTTTTTGCTTCGGCATCCTCTTCTCCAAAAATTTTAGGAAGAAATTTCTCCCTGATATCTACCACCATAACTTCTGGAAATAGCTTTTTAATATTTTCTCTTTCTTCGACCCCCCTAATTATTCGCATAAGGCCATGATCGATAAAAACCGGAATTGTATTGATGTTTGCTTCTTTAAGCAGAAGATAAGTCGCAGAACTGTCGATCCCTCCAGAAAGGGCGCAAAAAACTTTTTTATCCTTCGCGTGCTTCTGTAAAAATGTTATTGCAGCCTTAACAAACTTTTCGGGTTCGCGGGGTGGATTTATTAATCGATGATTTAGCATAAAATAAATAAAGTTAATTCATAAAAAAAGTGTATTTATTAATTGGTTATGATTTGCCTAATTTTTTATAGAAGTTATTTGATGTAATATTTGATTCATTTACATTCAATTTCTAAAGAAAATTAAAGGTATAGCGATATGGCTGATACAATTTCCCCCGAATTAAGAGAAAAAATTGATTTAGTTGTCGAAAAAGCAATAGTAAGGCTAATCGAAAAAGCTTCAAAAGATCAATCGTTAGAGGAGTTAATAAAAACTCTAATAGTTGAAAAAGTAATGAGTAAACTTAAATCTTTAATGAATAGGTACATAGCGAAAAAAATAGCTAGAAAAGCAGTTGAAAGAATAGTCGATAGAATGTGGGATAGACACAGAGATAAATTAATGGCAAAGATTAGAGCGTTAAAATAATTTTCAATTAACTTCCTTTTTCAAAGACCTAACGAGTTCTTTGATTTTTTTCAATATATCGCTGGTGATATTCTTCCGCTATAAAAAATTCTGAGACTGGTTTAATCTCCGTAACTATTGGTTTTTTATATGTTCCAGCCTTTTTATGCCTAATTTTTGCCAGGAGGGCGTTTTTTTTCTGTTCTTCGTTATGATAAAATATGACAGATCTATATTGGGTGCCAATATCCCAACCTTGTCGATTAAGGCTCGTTGGATCGTGGATGTTCCAAAAAATGTTTAACAATTCTTCGTAAGACACAATAGAAGGATCGTAAACAATTTCAACTACTTCGGCGTGCCCAGTTTCGCTCGAACACACGTCTTTATAGGTCGGATTTTTCAAAGTTCCGCCGCTGTAACCTACTCTTGTTGAGATAACGCCATTAGTTTTTCGAAATTTTTCTTCTATGCCCCAAAAACAGCCTGCTCCAAATGTTGCTTTCTCCATAGTTATATTTAGGATTAAAAAGAGGTTATTAATAAACAATTGGATAATTTCTTATAAACAAAAACGACTAAACGCAAATATTTTTAAAATAGATATAGATAAAAGAAAAAATTTTAAAGGAAAATTTATTTAAGAATTACTTTTTTTGAGATTCTAAATCTTTTAATTCGCGATGAAGTACTTTTCCCACTATTGTTTTTGGAATTTCATCAATAAATTGTACGAAACGCGGATATTTATCGCCTGCCATATTTTCTTTTGCCCAATTAATGATGTCTTGTTCGCTGATTCCCTTGTCCTTATATTCTTCCTTCAATACGATATATGCTTTAATGTTTTCGTTTCCCTTGTCATCAATTATTCCAATAACTCCGCATTCTTGAATTGCTTCGTGATAATATAAGAGATCTTCTACTTCAGTGGGGTAAACTGAATGTCCTTTATATTTGATCAAGTTCTTTAACCTATCTTTTATGACAAAATATCCGTCTTCATCCATTAAACCTAAATCTCCCGTCCATAACCAACCGTCTTTAATCGTATTTTTAGTTTCCTCTTCATGTTTATAGTACCCCCTCATCATTTGCGGCCCTCTTACTACTATTTCCCCTACCTCTCCGATTCCTAGCGTGTTGCCTTCAGCGTCACATATTTTTACGTCAGTATTAGGAAATGGCATTCCGATTGTGCCCAGTTTCAATTTGCCTTCGAATGGGTTTGCGGTAACGGCTGGAGACATTTCTGTTAAGCCGTATGCTTCTCGAAGCTTTGATCCTGTTAGTTCTTCAAATATTTTTCTTACATCATCTGGAAGTGGCCCTGCTGAGCTCAAGCAATACTTAATGCTAGACAAGTCATGATTTTGAATTCCTTCATAAATATTTAAATTGTTATAAATAGCAGCGACTCCTGGAAAGACGGTAACTTTAGTTGCTTCGATGACTTCGATAACTTCGTGAGCCTCTCTGGGGTTGAATACGCACGCTAATTTCCACCCGTTATGGATGCACATGTTCATCATAAATCCCATATAAATATGGTAAAAGGGTAAAGCTGCGAGTAAAACCTCTTTTCCTAATTCTTTTTCAACAAACCATGCTTCAGCTTGAAAAATGTTTGCAGCAATACTTCCGTGTGTCAGCATTGCTCCTTTGGGGAATCCCGTTGTCCCACCCGTATATTGTAGCTGAGCTAAATCGTCTCGAGTGATCTCGACTACAGGCGGGTTTGGTAGAGTTTCTCTTATTAAATCTTCAAAAGTGGTTTCTCCTTCCATTGAAAACTCAGGTGGAGCCATAGGATCTGGACTTAGATAAGGGCCTAAATTGCTATAAAACTTATGTGTTACACCAGTATCTTTAATTATAGGATCTACTAATCCCATAAAGCCCTCCCAGCCAATATATACTTTTGCGTCGCTATCGATTAGCTGTCGTTTTATCTCTAATTTCTTAAACAAAGGTGAGATTGGCGTAACTATGCCCCCTATTTTTAAAATACCATAATAGTAGGCTATGAATGCGGGGTTATTAGTAAATTGGATTGCAACGCAATCACCTTTCTTTATGCCAAGTTCGGTTAATTTAGTCGCAACTCGGTAAACAATGTCAAGCAACATAGTATATGTGAGTTCGAACCCCATGAAATATGTTACAATGTTATCTGGGTAAGTTTTCACAGAATCTTCAAGAAAATCAATTAATGTTTTGTCTGGGATGTCAACTTCTTTTGGAACACCCTCTGGCCAATGTTTGTAATAAATTTTTTGATCTGACATAATTTTACTTTTATATAATATGTTATTTATTATTTTTGTTCTGAATATAAGTTAAAATTATGCTTAAGTACGGAAGAATTATTAACCTAGATATTAAGATATTCAGATAAAATTTTTAATGATTAATCTTTTAAAGGATTATTAATATAATTCGAAGAAAAACAACGTTATATTATTGTTAATGAGGTGTTCAAAATCGACCGAGATGGTGCTTTTAAATTATGTATTTTTGGAGATGGTGGAGTTGGAAAGACTACTCTTATTCAAAGATATCTTACCAAAGTATTCGATGAAGATTTAAAAATGACGATTGGTGCAGATTTCTCTATTAAAAAATTCGAAATTGAAGGGAAAAAAGTTGTCGTTCGAATATGGGATTTTGCTGGAGAGGAACGCTTCAGAGTTCTTTTACCTAGTTTTGCGAAAGGCGCTGATGGGGGGATCTTTATGTATGATATTTCAAGATATACAAGTATAAAGAACTTAAGAGATTGGCTCTCAATATTTGAAAGAAATGTGAGAGACAAACAAATAAAAATACCTATAATTATGGTTGGAGGTAAGTTGGATCTTGAGGATAAACGATCTGTTGAAACAGCTGAAGCTATTGAGTTGTCGAAAACCCACAATTTACAAGGTATTTATGAGTGTTCTTCTAAAACAGGAGTTAATGTGGAAGATATATTCGAACATATCACGCGTAAAATGATGGAAAAGGCTGGTATGCTTTAATTTCTCTACTTTTTATAGGTAATAAATCCAATCCTTTGGCTTTTAAACTAACTATATTAAAATGAATTTTTCGAGTTGAGTAGAAGCATAGAGTGGAAATCCGATTTTGTTACTAATAACGGAAATAAGATTCATTATTATCGAACAGGAGGGGACAAACCTCCTGTATTACTTCTTCGTGGCATTATGGATAATGGATTGTGTTGGACACCTCTTGGTCGTGTTTTAGCTAGTGACTATGATGTGATTTTACCAGATGCTAGAGGTCATGGATTGACTCATATATCTGACGAAACATGGACTTACGAAGCAATGGCAGATGATGTTGTTCTACTAATTAAAGCCCTTAATGTAGATAAAATACAGTTAGTTG
This sequence comes from Promethearchaeota archaeon, assembly GCA_019057795.1. Taxonomy (GTDB): domain Archaea; phylum Asgardarchaeota; class Lokiarchaeia; order Sigyniarchaeales; family SOKP01; genus SOKP01. The sequence continues at coordinate 44,043 of JAHLWS010000031.1, forward strand.
GTCACTCTATGGGGGCTGATACAGCTGCTTTAGTAGCAGCGAAATATCCCGATCTTATTAAAAAGATTATTCTTGAAGATCCCGCCTTTAGTATAAGTGAAATATCATCGATTAAAAAATCTTCCTTTAAAATTGCGATGAAATTAATATTACCTCGATTTTTAAATAATACATATGAAGAACTATTAAAGAAAGGGCATAAGCAAACCCCATTATGGTCTGACGAAGATTTAAAACCCTGGGCAGAGTCAAAAATTCAATTTAGGGAGAAAGATCCTAATTTAATATTTAAAATGTTTAAAAATGAATATAAATGGGAGGAAATAATTAAAAAAATCTCTTGTCCAATTCTACTCATCACCGCGGATAAAGGATTAACCTCAGACAAGTTAGCATAGAAAGTAATGGATGTGAGTAAAGCCGGAAAATGGGTGAAAATCGAAGGCGCAGGCCATAGCATTCGGAGAGAGCAATTTAAACAATATGTTCAAATTACTAAAGAATTTTTAGACTAACTTTTTTTCAATTAATTTTAAGTGAAAAAATTGTTTGTTCTTAACATAAAAAGATCGAATTGTGTATTAACTACAAATCGATTTTATGAATTAATTCTGAAATACTCTTCTTTTATTCTCGATTGCTTGTGTTGGACAATGTAATATTGGTAAAATTAGGTAACTATTGCATAAAACTCCTATCTTTACGTTTTAATTCAAAAAAATTCTTGTCTCTTCGAATGTCTTCGTTTATTTCTGCTAAATTCTCGTTTTGTAATAAATTCTCAAAAAAAGATAACATAGACTCATACGCTTCTTTGACATAAGTATTTGTTTGAGAGAATTCAAAAGAAATATCTTTTAGAAGATCAAAGTCTAATTTAATATCAACTTTCCTTGAGAGTTTCCTTCTTTTTTATTAACTTTTGTATTAATTTCATTTGATAATAGAGAATTAGACTAAATATTTATTTAATAGATTTAACTGAGAAATATCATGAAACTTGAATTATTTACTTGAAAAGATTTGTTGAGAGTGTAATATCAGGATCTAATTAAGATATATCCCTTCTACAAATCTCACACAGAGCTGCATATCGCCGGAGGGTGAAAAATATTTTATAAATTTAAGAAAACACTGAAATAATTTATCCTATAATTGAATTTAAATTATCTAATTAGAAATATTATTATCCAGAAGATCTCTTGATAACTTTCACTAACCCTTTTTTCCGAAGCTTATCTAACATATTTTCGACCTTATCAAGGGGTTTTTGCGAGATCTCAGCGCATTCTTGTACTGAATTCATTCCATCACACACTTTTAACAATTTGAACTCGTCTAATGATAACATTCCTAATTGAACGCTCATTGGCGAAACTTCTTTAACTACAATCGGGATCCTTACTTCTCCACCTTCCTCGACGGTTCCAGCTCCAACTTCACTCATACTCGGAGAATCCCCAAAAAACGATTTCACTCCCGTTATATCATAATTATCATTTATATAAAGATAAATCGTGTGTTCCTGACCTGAAAAATCATCTGTATCTTCTAGATCGGGGTAAGGATTTATGTGTTTATGTTCTTTAGTATATATACCCATTTTTAATCCGGATTTAATTTCGTCCTTATTTACCCTAATATTAACCATTTCGGAGCATATATCACACCAAGCCCAGGCTTCTATAAGGCTGAAGTATTTAATTACTTTATTCTCTGGCATCGCGTTTTTCCAAAAATGTAAATTTTGAATAAAATAAACTTTATTATAATTATTATGTTGTGAATTAATATAAATATAGATTATGAATAATTCCGTAGAAATTTAGGTCTAAATTAGTTTTTAAAATCGAAAATAATTAAAGTTAGAGGATATTTTACTATCCATTATAGTTAACCAAGACTAATAATAATAACGATGTCAAGTTATAAAAAAAACATGTGTTTCTCTTGTGGACGCCCTATAGCTCCTTTTGAAGGTGCAGTTCATTTTCCTTGTCCTCAATGTGGAGATGTTACTATTTGGAGATGCGAAAGATGTAGAGCTATGGGGAACCAATATACTTGTTTAAAATGTTCTTTTCAGGGACCTTAGATAAAAAAATAAAGAGATTGTTTAAAGTGGGAGAATTTGTAGCATTAATTGATGTTATTCCAGAAGACATAGATGTTGATTTTGAAGAACTCGTTTCAAAATTAAAAAGTGTACTTACCGATAACGCTGTTATCGAAAGTTATGATATAAAACCTGTCGCATTTGGGTTGAAGAAAGCAAGAGTCCGTGTTAGGTACCCTGAAGAATGGGGGGGCACAGATAAAGTCGAAGAATTATTTGGACAAGTTGTTGGGATACAGGGGATTGAAGGGATCGCTTTTTCAAAAGCTTAGTTTCCGCTGTCATTTTGTAGACTAATCTTAAATTTAATCCGTTCTTTTAAGTCTTTCTTTGTCAAGTTTTGAATAATCTGAATTGAATCTAAATTTAATTTATCCTTATAATGAATTTTAAAAGCTTCTAACACTTCGTGAGCTTGATTAAAATTTTCAGCTTTTATTAGAACATCATAAATCTTTTCTATTTTACTCGCTGCTTCGTTAATTTCTGAAACAAAAAAATCCTTTTGAACTTTTTCAGCTATAATTTTCATAAATTCTTCTTGTTTTTTAATATGATGTTCCATATCATTTTCTATTGCCAATCTAATAACTTGTTCTGAATAAATAATAGCATCATCGTAAACACCTTTCATTAAACTACCCTCTGCTAAATCGCTTAATTCTACTATTTTTGAAAGCGTCTCTATTTGAGGATTCTTAATAGGAATATGACTATCTTCTTGCTCTAGTTTACCTTTTTTTACTTTCTGTTTTTTGTCCTTTTTTTTCATAAGAGATATATAGAATTTGTTTTGTTCTTCTTAATACTCTAATTGAAAACTTGCTATTTATATCTTAATTATTTGAAGAATTGCATAATGAGTAAAAAAACCATTTAAACTATTCTTTTAAAAAGTTTATCTAGTTCTTTGAATGAGATAAATTTCAACGTCGGTCTTCCATGAGCGCAATGAAACGAGTCCTTACAATTTGCTAAATCTATAATTAACGATCTAACCTTTTTTAACGACAAGTCGTCACCCCCTCTAATGCTTTTGTGACAAGCTAAATAATTAATAATTTCTTCTAATTTTTCTGAGAAGCTTTTATCTTTCCCTATTTCTGTTATATCACTTATTATTTCTTTAATAATCTGCATACTCGGGTTTTTTCCTATTATTATTGGGATTGATCTTAAAATGAAAGTGTTACCTCCAAAATGTTCGAAATCAAATCCAAGTCGATTAATTTCCTTTAAATTGAGTTGTAAAAAGAATTTCTCGCTCGGACTTACCTCAATTTTAAGCGGCGAAATTAATTTTTGCTTACTTTTTACGGATTTTTTATAAAGATCGTAAAAAAATTCCTTATTTACGCGCTCCGATGCTGCGTGTTGATCCAAGATATATACACCGCCCTCGTCATTTTCATTAATTCCTTCTAAAACTATGTAAGTTTTATTACTTAATTGGCCAGTGCGAGATATTAATCGAAGTTTAGGAAAATTTTTTGCTATGATATAATTTTCTCTCAAAAAAGTTTCTGCTGAAGGTGTTTCCCCCAATCCTTTATCAACATCGCGATCAGTTAAACTTAATTGAACAGATTTATCAATTTGGTATTTTGAACTTTTTTCAGACTCATCTACTGAAATTTCAGACTTATCGTACGGTTCTTCTTTATTATCTTCAGCTTGAGGTGATGTAAATTTACTAATTTCTTGAAAATCGTAAGTAACTTCTTTTTCAATAAACTTTTCTTCAACAAATTTACGAACGATATTATAAACCTTATTATATATGTAATCTTCGTTTTCAAACCTTATATGTAACTTTTTAGGGTGTACGTTAAAATCAATTACAGAGGGATCTATTTCTAAATGCAAAACGAAAAAGGGATATTTTCCTGTCATTAGAGTTCCTTTATACGCTTCTTGTATAGCTCTAAACAAAAGATCGCTTATGACATACCGCTTATTTAAGATTATACTTGAATACATCCTATTATTTTTTGAAATCTCACTATGACCAAGTAACCCATGGAGTTTTAAATTTCCTTCCTTGAAATTGATAGGCTCCATAAATTTTGCCACATTTTTCCCATAAATATGAAAAACAGTCGTTTTCAAATCATTTAAAGCGGGACAATTAAGAATACTTAAATCATTATGCATATAAATGAAATGAAGATGAGGATAAGCTAAAGAATACCGCTGTATGATATCAGTGATGTGGCCAAGTTCAGTAGGGTCTTTTTTTAGAAACTTTTGTCGCGCCGGAATATTGTAAAACAAATTTTTAACCTTGATATCTGTTCCAATAGGACAAAAAATTTCTTTTTTATCAATAATTCTTTTATCTTCTAATATTAATTTTACTCCTCGTTCTTTTTCCTTTATCCTTGAAGTTATTTCAACTTGACTAACTGCTGCAATACTAGCTAAAGCCTCCCCCCTAAAACCTAAAGTAGACAAAACCTCTAGATCTTCAATTTTGTTAATTTTACTACTTGTATGGCGCTCAAATGCTATTACAATCTCATCAGGAGGAATACCAATGCCATCGTCTATAACATGGATTAAACTTTTTCCAGCTTTTTTAACGATAATTCGAATTTCTTTCGCTCCAGCATCTATACTATTTTCAATTAATTCCTTCACGACATTCGCTGGTCTTTCTACTACCTCTCCGGCTGCGATCTTTTCGGCGTCATCTATTTTCTTTATTTTATTTCTTTTCAATTTTTTGAGAATTTCATTTCCATTGATTTTTTGAAGTTAATATCTTTCACATTTTAATCAAATTTAAAATAATACTCTATTCAAGTTTAAATAAATTCGATTTTTTAATCGTTTCTAATAAAGTTCAAAATCTAAAGTAAATCTTTTAAATCGTTATAAATACTTTAGATTATTCATTTTAATAATGTTACCATTAATATTTTAATAAAATGAGAATCGAGAGAGAATTCCCCTTTCATAAATATTTCATATGTTTTTTAGCCTTTATCACCGTTTTATTTATAGTTTTTAGGATCCTTATCAATGTATATGATTTTCCACTATTAATAGAAATCTCTCGCGATGCTGACTTCAATATTTTATTAAGATGGTTCCAGAATGGTTTAAGAGATTTTTATAAAAATGTGGAAATGTCTTCTGGAATTCCTGATATGCCGACAAACTATCTATATTTTTGGTACTTCTTGTTTTTACCTATGCGGTTAATTCCTATTGAGGTTGGAGTTTATATATGGGATGCTTTAAGATTAATTTCTGTGAGTTATGTTATATTAAAAACTAATAAAATATTTGAAAATCGTAAGGATCTTTTTATTTTTTACGGGTTATTAACAATAGGTTATATAATTGATGGATGGTTTAATAATGTCAATTTTGTAATACTATTCTTTCTGTATCTGTCTTATTCTTTTTTGAAGGATGATGAAAAATTGCTTTCTGGAATTTTTTTTACTCTTGCTACATTTAAGATCAATTCAATTTTGTTTCTTCCAGTAATTATAGCAGCAAGGAAAATTAAATATAGGGATTTAATATATTATTTAGTTCCATTCTTTATTATCTGTCTACCTTACATTATATTTCCAGATTTTTTTTTACAGATGTTGAACAATATGCTGAGTAGTGATACAAATGTTCAAGGTCTAACTATATTAGACTCTCCTCTTTGGAAAGCTTTACAACCTTCTCATTTAATGTTTATTAGCTTTTTATATATCATTTTTCTCGAAAGCTTAACAGAAGGAAAAAGAAAAAAGCAGATTAGAATAATAATTATAATTCTCCTTAGCGCATATTACATATATCATTCGTTAGTTGTTTGGGTATTTCCTATATTTTTACTTTAGCTAATATTCCGAGTTTTCTCTTTAAGCTCGATTAACTTTTTCATAGCATCAATTGGAGTCATAGAGTTAATATCGATGTCCTCGATTTTTCTAATTATCTCTTCAATATTTTCGTTAACCGCTCTTTCTTTCAATATAATTGGTCTAAAAAAAGTAGTCTGTACAGCTACTTTTTTCTTTCTAATTTCTGGCTTGTTAGTAATCTCTGACTGATTCTTAAGGTTTGTCAGCTGTTCTTTCTTTTTTTCAACTTCAATTTTTTTTTGTTCTAATTCCCTTTCTTTTTTAATTAGTTCGGATTCGCACTCGTCCATCTCTCGCTGTTTTACATCTAAGTCTAAATTCAAACTTTCAAGCGCTTTCTTTTTTTCTTGAATAAATTTGTCGTAATAATTGTTAGTTAATCTTCCATTACCGTTTTCTTCTACTGTAGCTTTAAAGGGATCTTTTTCCTCGATTTGGTTTAAAATTTCAAACGCTCTTATGATAACGTCATCTGGGATTCCTGCTAGTTTCGCAATGTGAATTCCATACGATTTATCAGTGCTTCCTGGTTGTAATTTTCGAATGAAATTAATGCTTCCATCGTCATTTTCGATAATGTCTAAATGATATTTTTTTATTCTTGGTAAATTAATCTCAGTTAATTGGTGATAATGAGTACTAAATAGCGTTTTTGCCTTCAATTCGTGTAATTTTTCGAGAGTTGCTAAAGCGATACTTTGACCGTCACTAGTGCTCGTGCCTCTTCCAAGTTCGTCTATTATAACTAGGCTTTTCTTCGTCACAAAATTTAATATCTTAGCCGTTTCAGTCATTTCTATCATAAATGTGCTTAATTTCCTCGCTAAATCATCAGACGCGCCTATACGCGTGAAAATCTGATCAATAACACCTATAGTAGCAGATTTAGCCGGTACAAAGCACCCCATTTGAGCAATAATACAAATTAGGGCAATTTGTCGAAGATATGTTGATTTCCCAGCCATATTCGGCCCAGTAATCATTAAAATTTGCTCATTTTCCGTATCTAAATAACAATCGTTAGGAATAAACTTTTCAGATAATCTTAATTGCTCAACAACGGGATGTCTTCCCCCCTTAATCACAATTTTACCTTCGTTATTGATTTTTGGGCGACAATAGTCGTATTTTTCTGCAACTTCAGCAAAACAAGCAAGAACATCAATATATGCTATTTTTTTAGCAGTTTCTAAGATTTTTAATGTTTCTCTTACAATCTTTTCTCTAATTACACAAAATACTTCATATTCCAAATCGTTTATCTGTTCTTCCGCTTGAACAATCTTTTCTTCTAGCTCTTTTAGTTCTTTTGTGGTGTATCTTTTCGCATTTTTGAGAGTTTGGCGTTCAATGTATTCTTCTGGTATTTTTGTGATATATCTTAGCGTTTTCAAAGTGATTTGTATATAATATCCAAGAATGTTATTATGTCCCACTTTAAAACCTGAATTTACTTTCCATCTATCTCTCTGCTGTTTTTCGTAATCAAGAACGTAATTTTTACCATTCTGGAGGATATCTCTTAATTCATCAATTTTTTCGTTAAATCCTGCCTTTATCAAATGCCCCTCTTTGACTGTGGGTGGTGCGTCGTCTTTTATAGAGACTTCAATTACACTTCGAGCTTCTCTAAAATCATCAATTTTATCAATGAATTTTGAGATTTCTGGAATTTTAGATTTTTCTAATATCTTTTTAATTTTAGGTATTTTTTCCAAAGAATTCTTTATGTTAATTAAGTCGCGAGCGTTGGAATTTCGAGAATAATTAATTCGGTTTACAAACCTTTCAAGATCACCAATAACTTTTAGCTCTTCCCTTAATTCAGACCTTAAGAAAACATCGTCCTTAAACTTTTGAACTATATTAATTCTTTGATTTATCTCATTTATGTCTGTTAAAGGTTGAAGGATAATTTTTTTTAATAGACGAGCACCCATAGGTGTATGAGTCTGATTAAAAATTGAATACAATGTTGTATCCTTCCCCTTTTCCCAAAGTGAGCTAACTAATTCTAAGTTTCTTTGAGTAATATAATCTAAGTGTAAAACTTTTTCTTCACGAATGAGATTTATTTTAAAAAGATTAGGAATTACATCCCTTTGAGTTTCTTTTAAAAAGGCTAATAAACCCCCAGAAGCTTGAACCGCCATTTCACAATTTTCTAAATCAAAGCTATTTAAATTGGAAATGTTAAAATGTCGTTTAATTAAATCTCGCGCTTCGTCATAATTAAACACATAATCTTCGTAAGATTTAATTAAAGCATCATTTAAATCGGTTAATAATAGAAAGAAATGTTCGTCCTTCTTTAACTCCGTAGGCACTATAACTTCAACTGGGTTGTATTGAGAGAAGATGCTTAGAATTTTTTCTAGTGGATCTTGTTTACTCTTAAAAAATTCCGTTGTAACGAATTCGCCCGTTGAGAGATCGGCGAAAGCTATTCCGAATCCCTTTCTTTCTTTAACAATAGAACAAATATAGTTGTTTTCGTTTGATTTAAGCATATCAGGCTCGATAATAGTGCCTGGGGATAATATTCTAACTACACCTCGTTTAACTATTCTCCCCTTTACTGTGGCGGGATCCTCTAATTGTTCAACAATTACTACTGTTTCTCCTAAGTTAATTAAATTATTTAAATAAGAGCCGGCGTGATGTGGTATCCCTGCTAAGGGATATGTGTCTGATCCAATTTTTCTTTTTGTCAAAGTTATTCCTAAAAGATTTGAAACTCGAGCGGCATCGTCGTAGAAAAACTCGTAAAAATCTCCCATACGATAAGCCAATATTGTATCCGGGTATTTCTTTTTAACGGAATACCAATGTTGCATCATTGGAGTGAGTTCTTTAAATTTAATATCTTCAAAAGGCATTTTATAATGAATTACATTACTTTCCTATAACTAACAAATATCTTAATTTAAAATTATTAGTTTTTAATTGGAATAAATTCTAATTATTAGTTTTTTAATAAATAAAAAAAAAAGGAGATATTAGATTTTTAAGACTTTTTTCTCAAGCGTTAATTCGTAAGCTTCTTGCATAGCTCCTTAATAAATATCAATTTAAAATTTGATATTGATTTACGCTGCGATTAATATTTCCTTTTCGTCTAAACTGAAGGCGCGCTTAAATTAATTTTTAAATCTGCTAAGAAAATTTATATTAAACATATCTTTTTTTCATAATATGGACAGTCAAGATGTAATTTTATACGAAGTAAAGGGTAGAGTTGCAACAATTACTTTAAATAGACCGAAAGCAGCCCATTCCTTTAATCTAGCCTTAATGAAAGGTTTATACGCGAATCTTGTAGAAGCTGATAACGACGAGAGAGTTAAGTGTATATTGTTAAAGAGCACAGGTAATAGGGTTTTTAGCGCAGGTATCGATATCAAATCCAAATCTTTCGACGAAAACAAAGAATATTTCGAGGAAGTGAAGGATTATGGAAGAAGAAACACGCAAAAAATGCTTATAATGAAAAAACCTATCATTGTTCAAGTCCAAGGTACCGCAATTGGGTACGGTTTGGAGTTGATAATGGCGTGCGACTTAAGAATATTTGCTGATAGACCTAAAGAAGAGATGTTCTTTAGAATGCCAGAAATTGCTATATCTATATACCCACAAACTGGAGCGACGATTTTACCTTTGTTAGCGTTTGGTTTAACCTTTGCTAAGAATATTTTGTTTACGGCTGACGAATTTGGTTTGGAAGATTTAAAAAGATTGAACTTTCCAGTTAGAGTCTTCCCTCTTGAGAAATTAGAGCTTGAAACTAAAAAATTTGTAAAAATTTTTAGTAAAAGGATGGATTCATTCATGTTTTTGATAAAATCAACGTTAGCGATAATGAATAACAAATTTATTGAAAACTGGTTCGATTTAGAAGATGAGTGCGGAAATATAGCGTACGATAAGAAGACAATGAAAGAATTGGATGATTTTATAAAAACTTTATATAAAAAGTATCCATAAATTAACACTCTATTAACTCTTCATAAATATCAATATGTTTGTGTTCATATTTCCTTTCCGTTTGAACTGAAAACACCTTTTCATTAATTTTTAATAAGGTAAGAAAATTTATATTAAACATATCTTTTTTTTAAACCATGGATAGTCAAAAAGATATAATTTTATACGAAGTAGAGGGACATATTGCTACAATAACGATTAATCGTCCAGATAAAGCACACTCTTTCAATGTCGAAATGTTGCAACTAATGCATACGAACTTACTGCAAGCTGATAAGAATGAGAAAGTTAAATGCATTATTATAAAGAGCACGGGGGAGAGATTTTTTTCTGCGGGTTATGACCTTAAGGAGATTCAAGGCTCTCCCGAAAACATAGAAAAAATAAAAACATGGGGCAGAAAGGTCAACTATACGATGCTTTTTATGAAAAAAACAATTATTACTCAAGTACAAGGAATTGCAATCGGTTTTGGTGTTTTAATGATTCTCGCATCTGACCTTAGAATTTTTGCCGATAGACCAAAAGAAGAGCTGTATATAAGGCTTCCAGAACTAGCTATTTCCGCATTTCCTCAGACTGGAGCGACGCTCTTGCCTTTATTGGCCTTTGGATTAAGTTACGCTAAATATCTGCTTTATTCTGCTGATAAAGTCGGGATTGAAGAATTGAAAAACATCAATTTTCCAACGCGAATATTTCCGCTTGAAACCTTGGAAGCTGAAACCCGTTCATTTGTAAATCAATTAACTAAATATCAAACAGAATTTTTACTCTTTCCAAAAATGATGCTAAACATCATGAATAAGGCATATATTAAATCGTGTTTCGATCTAGAAGATGAATGTGGAAAAATTACCGATGAAAAGAAGACAATGAAAGAATTGGATGAAATTATAAAAGACTTGTACAAAAAATATCCATAACTCTATTTTTCTGTTATATTTTTGTTATTTTTTTTTTATGTGTTTTTCTAACCAAATATACATATCACGAAAAACTTGTGCTCTTCCTTTTTCATTCCAAAGTTCATGAAGAAACCCGTCGTATTCCCTATATGTCTTGTCTTTACTTTTTATTTTTTCAAAGAATTCTTTGGTCGTTCCTTTTTCTACCATTTTATCTTTTCCAGCTTGCATAATGAATGTTGGGCATAGTAATTTAGAAGCGTTCTCCATCGCCCATTTCATAGCTCTTTCCATTTCGGCAGCAGATCTCAAGGATATTTTTTCCAATTTTTTATCATCTGAAATGTGCTTGCGTAAAATTTTGAGGTCACTAGTTAAAAAGTTTTGTTCAATCACCATATCTATAGTTTTAGTTGGAGAAATTTTAGAAATGGGTCCGGCGATTTTTTTACCCAATTTTTTACTAAACGACAAGTTTACAGCAAATTTTAATAAAGGGGATGACACTAATACACCAGGTAATGCTGGATGATTAGCCGCAAAGACTAAGGCAATTAATGCACCGAACGAATGCCCCATTAAAAAGATTTTTTTATCTCCAGAGGTTTTTTTTACTAAATCCATAAAAAGAACAATATCTTTTTGAACATGCTCCATGCTATCGATATGCCCGGGGTTATTGTCGGCATTTCTCCAATGTCCTCTAATATCAAACGCGTACATAGCGTATCCATTTTCCGTTAAAGCTTCTGCGGGTACCTCCATTCTATCTGAATGAGTTCCCCAGCCATGTAGAGCTATTATATATGCTTTGATATTACTCGAATCTGGTAGCCAGTACTGATAAAATAATCTTTTAGTCTCTCTACCTTCAAAATAACCTTTTTTATTAATCATAATTACTTGCTCGTTAAATAAATTTAAAATGAATACTCTTATTATGATTTATAATCTTTTAACTTTTTATCATATTTGAAGTCATTTAATAAGTCTGATAGCCTTAAAATTAAAATTGACAAAAGTTTTTAATTTTGATAAACTCTTTAAATAGTAAGATTAATTCATAATTATAATGTTTAACCATATTAGGCTTTTAATATGAGCGAATTGGAACTGATAAAAATTGTTTTACACGGTAGAGGGGGTATGGGTGCAGTTACTGCTTGTGAGATAATAGCTGAGGCAGCATACTTAAGTGGTAATTTCATTGATGTCCAAGCATATCCTTCGTTCGGTGCTGAGAGAAGAGGTGCCCCTGTTCAAGCGTATGTAAAATTATCACGAACAGAAAAAGTATACGATCGCGCTCAAATTGAAAACCCAAATATTTTAATCGTATTCGATGAGACTGTTTTAACTAAAGAAGTGGCATCGTCTTTGGAAAGTAGCGGAATTTTTATAATAAATTCCGATAAAAATCCAGGGTATTTTGTTAAAGAGTATCATCTTAGCAGCAACATAAAAGTGATTGTTGCGGATATTAATAATTTGGCACTTGAAAAAAATTTAACGATAGATGGAAACCCTGTAATAAATACTCCAATATTAGGTTTACTTTCAAAAGCACTCCCAGATCTGCACTTAGAAAATCTAAAAGACGTAGTTTTGAAAAAATTGGGCGAAAAATTAGGAAACCTTAACTACGATTTAATTGAGCAAGGTTTTAACATGGCAAAAATATTATAGTTCCATTTTTCAAAATACAACTTTTAAGATATTGGTAGTTTTACGATAAATGTACTCCCCTTATTTCTTCCTTCTGATTCCGCTCGAATTTCACCTTTGTGTAAACCTACTATCTCTTTTGAGATATATAAACCTAACCCCGTGCCTTGGATGTCGATATATTCAAAACCCTCGCCATACCGTTCTATTTTACCAAACCTAGTGAATATGAAATCCATTTCCTCTTGAGTAAGACCTATCCCTGTATCGTTAATAGAGATTTCAGCCCAATTTCCTTTTTTTTTTAAAACTATCTTTATGTCCCCCTTTGGAGGTGTATTTTTTATAGCATTGGATAATAAATTCATGATTACTTGTTCAATCCTAATTTTATCAATTTTCAAAAAAAGGCTCTCAGGAAGCTTAAGGTTTAAATTAGTTTTTCTCTCTCTTAATAAAAACATTAATTCTTTTGAGATATCCCGAATAAGTTCGCTCAGATCGTTAGTTTCTTTTTGTAATTTGAATTTATTATATTCAATTCTAGAAATATCAATTAAATTATCGATTAAATATTTTAATCTTTTACCTCCCTTTTCAATAAGTTCTATTAACTCTAATTCCTCATTACTTAATTTTCCACCATACTGGGTTAAAAGGAGTTCACACCCTCCACTAATTGAAACGAGTGGTGTTTTTAATTCGTGCGAAACTCTCGAAATTAAATTTTTTCTAAGCTGATCAAGTTCCTTCAATTTTTTTAATTCCTCATCAACAAGGAACTCAGCTTCTTTTTTTTTAGTGATATCTGTAAATAACGCTTGAACATATGTTTCATCCTTGATTTTCATCAGAGCTGCTTGAAGATTTGCCCAAAAAACAGTCCCATTCTTTCTTTGTATTTGAATATCTATTCGATGCATTTTTTCTCCTTTTACAAACTTTTTAAACAGTGCGAAAATTGTTGATAAGTAATCTGGATGTACTATTGAAAGATCCATAAACCTTTTACCAATTAGTTCGTCTACCTTATAACCAAACATTACTTCGGTTTTTGGATTACCCTCTACAACGATACCTTGTGAATTGATTAATACTACTGAAAAAGGAGTGTTCTCATAGATATTACGATATTTTCTCTCTGATTCTTTTAATTTTTGTTCGGTAATTTTTCGTTCCGTAATATTTACAACAGTAACTAAGTTCGCATTTCGTCCTCTAAATAAAATTGTTTTAGAGAAATTATCTAACCAAATAATTTTTTTAGATTTATTTATTAGGCGATATTGATAATAATTTTTTACATCGTTTAAACCCAACTGTTTCTTTTTAGCTTGTTCTATTACCCAATCCCTATCATCTGGATGAATTACGTTTGCAAACCAGCCAGGTTCCCAATTCTTTACTTCTTCGATAGTATATCCTAATAGATCAGCAAATTGTTGATTAATATATTTAACCAAATCATCTTGTATTACACATATGCCCAATAACGATTGTTCGGCTATAGATCTGAACTTTTCTTCAGATTCTCTTAAATCTTGCTCTAAATTGTATTTTTCTGTAATATCGATAAAAGTTCCTTCGATACCAAATGGATTTCCTTCTTTATCAAGCATTAAATGAGAATTTAATTGGACAACAACTTTTTTACCTTCTTTAGTTAGGGATGGGCAAATGTAATTCTTAGCATAACCATCTTTTAACATCTGTTTTAAATAACCTTCTCGATCTTCAGGAAATTGCCAAAAATCTGTTACTTTTTTACCTATGTGGCTCTCTGTTTGATCATATTCTAAAATCTTGTTATGGGCTGGATTATGGTTTATCATCGTTCCATCTAAAGTAACTTGATAAAAACCAACATCTAGATTATTAATCATATCGCGATATTTAAGTTCAGATTCCTTTAATTTCTCTTCTGCCTTTTTTCTTTCCGTTATATCTTCTGTGCGCACAATTATTAAATCAGGACCTACATAACCGTAATTTACTAGTAAATATTTCTCTTCCTTCGAGAAATTATATTTGTACTTCATTTCTCGCGTAATGTGAATTTTTTCGTTTATACAATGTTGTAAATCGTTTAAAATATCTGGACGATCTTTGTACATCTCAGACGCGTTAGTTCCTAAAAAAGTTTCTACATGCCCTTGAGTTATTTTATCTGCGGCGTTATTAAAATCAATGAGAACAAAATCAACTCCTATTTTTCTCCAAGTGTAAGTAGGGATTGGACCTTCCTTAAATAAAGCTTTGAACATTTCTGCTGATTCTTTTAATTTTTGTGCTGTTTTTTTCCGTTTGGTGATGTTTTTGGCTATTCCTAATATTCCGTACAATTTACCATTTTTTTTTAAGGGAATGCTATATGTTTCGATAAATATATAATCGCCCGTTTTTGTTTTAAGCTTGTATTCCCTCTGGGCAGATTGTTTCCCCGTTTTTTTTACTTCCTTCAATGTGTTATATGCCTTAATCAAATTATCTCTGTCAAGTAAATCAGTAAAACTCAAGTTAGGAATGTCCTTCCTCTCGTAACCGAGAGAAATTAAAGTTAATTCGTTTGCATCTAGAAAATTACCGTATAAATCATTTACATAAATTAAATCCAAAGAGTGTTCAAATAAATCCTTGAATTTTTCTCGAACTTCTTCTTTATTATAATCTATATCCATCACCTAAAAAACTGATATTTATTCATAGTTTATGTTTTTTTCTAAAGAGATAATGAAAGTGCTGAATATAAATTTCTTTCTTTTTCGAAAGGCTAACATTTTTTTTTAATAATGTTATATAAGTAGATTAATCGCCTTTTCTTAGATAATTTATTTGAGTTCTATTAAATAGCCCTATTTTAATTAATCGGAAGAGTTTTATTTTAATAAGTTATTAATTTTTATAGTGGCTTTTATTCATTAATTAGTGTGATATCTATGGTTAATGCGAAAAAGGATTATCAAAAAATTTTAGGTTCCGTTCAAAAACCCGTAAAGGGAGAAGCTGGGAAAACTGGCACATGGAGCCCTAAAAAACCCGTAATTGATTTAGAAAAATGCATTCCGGTAAAATCGGGAAAACCTAGCTGTTTTAATTGTTGGCTATATTGCCCAGAAGCAGTAGTATCTAGGACTATTCCTCCTAAAATAGATTTAGAATATTGTAAAGGATGTGGGATTTGTATGGAAGAATGCCCTGTAAATGCAATTGAAATGGTAGAGGTGAAAATTGAATGACAATTACAGAAAAGAAATCTGATAAAATTAGTCACAAAATTAAAATTTTGACAGGAAACCATGCAGCAGCTCAAGCTCTCAGGCAAGCTAAAGTAGGCGTCATTGCGGCGTACCCAATAACCCCTCAAAGTCCGGTAGTCGAAAAAATAGCGGAATTTATTTCGAAAGGCAAAATGAATACCCGTTTTGTTAAAGTAGAATCCGAGCATTCTGCATTAGCGGTATGTTGCGCGGCTTCGGCTACAGGATCAAGAGTGGGCACGGCAACATCATCTCACGGATTGATGTTGATGTATGAAATGCTACCGTGGGCTGCAGGCAACAGATTACCGATAATAATAAATTTGGCAACTAGAGCAACAGGAGCCCCTTGGTCGGTTTGGACGGATCACCAAGACTTTATTACTATGCGTGATGTTGGTTGGATTCAAATGTTTTGCCTGGATAATCAAGAAATTTACGATACAAATATCCAGGCTTTTAGAATTGCGGAAGATCCAAGAGTTTTTCTTCCAGCAGTGGTAGCTTATGATGGTTATATATTGTCCCATACTATGATGCCCGTAATTCTAGAAAAACAAGAAGATATTGATGTTTTTCTACCTCCTCTAAAACATCATATAAATTTATCAGATATGTCTCAAGTGAAGGGTATCGATCCTGTCACCACGCCTCATTTAATAGATCGGGGTGAAGAAGGAATCGCTCCCGGGTATTTTGAATATAGATATGCGATGCAAAAAGCTCTTGAAAATTCGATTGAAGTGATCAAAGAGGTTCATGACGAATTTGCCGACAAATTTGGGCGATCTTACGGAAATGGAATTTACAAGACACACTTAACTGAAGATGCGGATACTATTATTTTTGCAATGGGTTCAGTAGCTTCTCAAGCTCGAAATGTGATTAAAAAACTTCGAAAAGACGGGTTAAAAGTTGGTTTAGTGAGCTTGAAGCTATTTAGACCGTTTCCCGTTTCGTATTTAAGAGAGTTTTTCAAAAATAAAAAGCAAGTTGTCGTTTTTGATAGGGATATTGGTTATGGATACGAAGGCGTGTTATCATACGAGTTGAAAGCTGCTTTATATGGTTTGAAAAATAGCCCCTTTATTAAAGGATTTATAGTAGGGTTAGGAGGTAGAGATATTACTGACCAACATATTATAAAGGGCGTGTATAAAGCAATTGAAGAATCCGAAATAGGGATAATATCACATAAAACAGATTTTATTGGTTTAAGATTGGAACAGTTAGGTGATTATGACGAATCAGAATATTTCAAAGGAGGTTAAGATATATTGGTTAAATTAATGGATATACCTGAAGAAGAATATATTTACCCCGGTACTAGAGCTTGCGCAGGATGTTCAATGGCGTTAATATATAGAATTGCTCTAAAAGCCCTTGGACCAAAAACAATTATTACTGTACCCGCTTCGTGCTTAACTGTTTTACACGGAATGCAAGGGTTTTGTACCACTAAAGTTTCTGTGCTTCATACTCCTTTTGCCACTACGGGCGCTTCTGCATCTGGAATTGTAGCTTCACTTGAAGATAAGGGATTAGCCGACGATGTTAATGTCGTTGCGTTTGCGGGGGATGGAGGGACTGTAGATATTGGAATTCAGAGTTTGAGCGGAGCGGTTGAGAGAGGAACCAACTTTATTTTTGTATGTTATGATAACGAGGCGTATATGAATACAGGAGTTCAAAGAAGTGGAAGTACACCACCTGGTGCTTTTAGCACAACAACTCCTAATGGTAAAGTGGGGTATAAAAAAAACATGGCTAAAATTATGGAAGCACACGGTATCCCTTACGTTGCAACAGCTATTTCGTCGTATCCGCTTGATATATACGATAAATTTAAGAACGCTCAAAATACTTACGGTCCAAAATATCTACACATTCTTGCTCCTTGCCCTCCGGGATGGGGATATAATCCAAAAGATTCAATTGAGATCGGGAGATTAGCTGTTCAAACGGGTTTCTGGCCATTATATGAAGTAATTAATGGTAAGTTTATTTTATCAAAAGATAGTAAAAGATTTTTAGACCCAACAAAACGCAAACCTATTGAGGAATATTTAAAAATCCAAAAAAGATTTAGAACCGTCTCTGATAGCCAAATTGAGAATTATAGACAATATATTAGTGATCAATGGGAATCAATTAAAGAAAGAATTGAAAAAAAATAACTTATTTTCAACAGATTTTTTTTAGTTATTTTAATTTTTTCTAATTTTATTATTTTAACAACATAGTATAGATATAGAAAAAAATATAAATTATTTAGAGTTAAAAATTATTGATTGTCTATGCTGAAGACATACATTTTCAACGAACCTAATAAAAGCTGGGTCGAGGAAAACACAAGCTTACTTTACCACGATTTATGCGCTATTTTGGATGAAGAGCGTAAAATTATCTATTTATGGAACGGACCAAAAAGCTCTAAAGAAAGGTTTAATAGAGGATATAAATTGTTAGAAAATTTAATGTCCAACTATCCTCACATACATTTCCAATTATCTATTTTAAAGAAAGATATTCCAGATTATGTTCAAAATAAATTGGATTTAATGTTAAAAGAAATAAAACAAGAAGACGAAAGAGAGCACCAGAAGTTTACAAGATTTATTACATTAAGGTTATATTTTATTTTTCTAGTAGTGTCTTTGATTTTACCGATATTTTCTGCTTTAAATTTATGTTTTTCTTTGTCTTGGACGAATATTAGCAATAATTTTGAGGTTAGTGCGGATTTGTACCGTAATTGGCTCTATATTTCGTATATATTAATAATAATTTCGTTGATTTCTTTTGTTATTATTACTGCGATTGGTATATTTGAGATCGAACATCAAGCTATTGTTTTTTCCTTAATAGGCGTGATAATTTGCAGCGGAATAGCGTTTTATCTACAACAAGGAATTTTCTTGTTTTTATTCCAAGGAGGATCAACCGCTTCAATTTATTATATCAAACAAAATGATATCTTTATATTTTTAATTGTAATTATTACAAGCATTATGATTTTTGAGCTTCCAAACGCTAAAAAACTAATCACATTCATTAAAGCCTACAGAAAATATATTTTTTGATTTGCTAAGTTTCAATTTTAAAGAAATGTTTTAAAATATTAATTAAATAATTTTTAGATAAGTGTCTTAAACTAAAAAAAATATTAAGATAATCAAAATGGCCGAAGCAGCAAAATTACTGGAGAAAAAAAAGCTGGATAAGGAAGATTTAAGAATTTTAATGGGAATTGAGATCGGAATGAAAAGATCTAAATATGTTACGGTAAATAACATAAAATTCTATTCTAGGAATCCAATAGAAGAAACCTTATTTCGTCTTAAAAAGGTACATAAATTAGATTTAATAGTAAGAGATTCTTCTAAAAATGATATAGCATATACCCTTAATTCTATTGGTTACGACGTACTAGGTCTTCACACCTTGGTTGAGAGAGAGATAATTAGTAAGTTAGGACCTATAATAGGTAAAGGAAAAGAATCAGATGTCTATGGTTGTATGGACGATAACGAAAATATTTACGCTTTAAAAATATATAGGATGGGAAGGACCAGTTTTAAAAACATTAAGATGTTAAGAAGCTTTCTTGGTAACCGAAAACATTTATCTTGGTTGTATGTTAACAGACTTGCTGCTAAAAAGGAATTTGACGCTTTAAGTAAAATCTACGAACTTAAATTAGATACCCCTAAACCAATAGGATTTAATCGACATATGATAGTAATGTCATACTTAAGAGGAAAAGAATTAGCGTATTATCAAAATCTTAAAAATCCAAGTAAGATTTTTAACAAGATCATCAAACAAATTAAAATAATTTATCAAAAAGCAAACATGATCCATGGAGATCTAGGAGAATTCAATATAGTAATAGATAATAAAGGAAATATATTAATAATCGATTGGCTACAATGGATTCCGTCAGATCACCCAAACGCAAGATCAATTTTAGAAAGAGATATTGGAAATCTGTGTAACTTCTTTCAAAAGAAATACCATATAGAAAGCAACCCTGTAGAGATTATTCAATCATTTAAAAAAAGGTAAATTTAGAATTAATGCTTATTAAGACTTCCATGAATAATCACATCTTCTATATTCTCTAAAAACTCAGTCTTAAGGTCTATTGTATGTGTTTTTAAATATGCTATTAAATCATCTACTTTCAATTGTTTTCGTAAGATTGATAATTTCAAAAGCGAATCCTCTTGACCGACTCGAATTAATTCACCCAAACCTTTCTTTATGACTGGTAAATTTTGGAGCGATGTGATTGAAAAAATTACATTAAAACTATCATGTCTTAACGGTAAATTATCGATATCTCCTAAAATTAGATTTATATCTTCAATATCTTTTTTTTTTTTAGATTTGCCACAAAAGTTCATTAGCATTTTCCAAGAGATATCTATTCCAATATATTTGACCTTCTTCTTTATATTATCGATATTTAAGTTAAAAACATATTCAATTAATAGGCCTGTACCACAACCAGCATCTAGAATGGTTTTATAATTTAAATTACAATTTCTAAAAAGAATTTTATACTTTTCTTTTTGGATTTTACTATATCTATTATCATAGAAGCTTGAGGTTGAATTATATTTCTCAATAATATTTTTTTTCTTATCTAAATCTTTATTTAAAGGTTTCAAGAAAATTACCAAACAGATCAAAATATAAGAATAATTAATATCCGATAAAAAGGTTTTAATTCAAATAATTAATTTATAATTATATTATAAATGTTTTTATAATAAAGGTTAAAATATGTCAAATCCGAATATTAGAAATAAGAACCCTCTAGCAATCCTTCAAAATGCCCAGAACAGTCAGATATTGCTCAGACTAAAAGATGGCACTGAATATAAGGGGCTCTTAAAAGAAATTGATGCATATATGAACTGCATTATAGAGGAATGCACTGAGCTCATGGATGGCAGCCCTGTGGCTAAGTACAACGAGATTTTCATCCGCGGGAACAATCTCCTCTTCATAAAACCGGATGCCAATCAGCTAAAAATATAAAAATGCTGAGGATATTGTGCACTCATCTGGAGCAGTAAAGAAACAAAATTCATTTCTTTTAAGGATAATATACTCCAGGAGGATGTAATTTATGTTGACACTGTTGATTAAACGTATAACAAGCTTCGCAATACCAAGCATTTAAAACGGGGTTGTATACGAAATCTAAGTCTCTTCTACCGCATAAACTGCAATGAACAACTGAACGACCGAAAGATTGCATCAGCTTCTCGCTCTCTTGATAGATTTTTTGAGTCTTTTTCTCTTTTTCGGCGAAACTCAGCGCTGTATCTTGATCAATAAGCTTCATTTCTTCAAAATATCTTGAATGATGAACTTCAAATGCCGTGAATAGCAGATTTCTTAATTCAGTTCTAATTATGCGTAACCGAGGATCTTTGAGTGTTATTAATCTTTTTTCTTTTTTTTTCATAATTTAAAAATAGAAAAATTAAAATTTAAGTTTTATTCTCTTATGGACCTAAAATGATACTCGAGAGATACGCTTCATATAAATGCATGAATTTATCAACGGACCAAATATTCCTAATCCTCCGACCTAATAAGGCGGCGCCTCCTAATTGATTATTGAAATTCCTAGCACGATAAATATTGCTCTTAGCAATTGGATATTCGTCATATAAAGTCATATATGCTTGCTTAAAACTGTGTGTTGTTGCAAGTTTATTACGAAAACTAGTAATCTTCTTATTTAAAATATTTAGCTTGGAAGAAAGAGGTTTCTTTGCAAAATGGTCATCCCAAAGCCCATTTATTCCATTAGTTCTTAGGATTGGAATATTAGACTCTTGAATATGCGTGAGTCTTGACTTTACTGAGAAAGTCTTTCTATTAAACACCCTTCGGATATCTGCTTCTGTAATCTCTCCATTAGGACCTCTACCTTTACCATTAATTCCAATATATATCAATCTCCTTATTCCATGCTTCAATGTTTCTTGATCTTGCCTTGACATGGTATGATAAGTATTATGATAATCGTCATTTGTTAGAATCTGGTCGTAAAGAGCTAAAGATGCTTTACCGGCTTGAGTATGGTCCATATGATTTGGTTGAAAAATCCCTGTACCTGGATCACCGTCAAACAATGCGTCTTCCAGCGACTCAAAGGAGAGAGGATCGGTAGCGAATAGATCTCCCATTTGCATTATAATATTCCACGATTTATAATTTGGTCTACTAAAAAGTAATGCATATCCTCGTGTATCAAGCCCAGAAGCTTGCCTTATCAATATCCTTACTGGTCTAACAATAT
This sequence comes from Promethearchaeota archaeon, assembly GCA_019057795.1. GTDB lineage: Archaea > Asgardarchaeota > Lokiarchaeia > Sigyniarchaeales > SOKP01 > SOKP01. Next base: position 66,173 of record JAHLWS010000031.1, read on the forward strand.
CTTGAACTCTACTTAGTTCATCTAGTGCATTTAAAGCATCTATATAGAAAATATTTTCTTCGGCATATCGTGTCATTACATTTCCATCAATATGGATGTTTTCTAAAAGATAAGAATATACTACATTAGTAAATTCAATAATTGTTTTTGGACCTAATAATGTTCCTTGAGTTAAATAATCAGTATATTGTTTTTTCCCAACTTTGACAGAAGCCTCTTTTATCCCTATAAACGGATCACCCTCATGAACTGCTATAGCAACATGAACTGCTTCTATAGCGTTGTATATCGCTTCGGTTAAATCATCAAACATAAGGTTTTGATGGTTTATTGTATTTCTTGTATATAAATGCCTATAAATTGTAGTTTTTACATGTTTTTGAAGAGCTAAAAGTTCAGGTTGAGTAATTTGAATTCCTTCAGCTAAAACGGTTCCCTCCCCCGTTAAAAAAGTTAAGCAAGTTAAGCAGGTGGGATCGGATTTGATACCGCCAATAGAAAACTTTCGAGAGTTTAGGCTATGGACTTTAAAAAGATTAGACGAGTTAGAAAACTTATTTTAAATAAATTAGAAGAAGAAAAAGAAAGAATGAGTATTTACGTGTTATAAATTTTTATCTAAAGAAGGTGAAAAAGCGTGAAAGAAAAGGACTTTAAAGAATTGAAAGGAAAGAGATTTGACTTAAGTCAGGCGATGCAGAATTCTGGATTAATTTACTCGATAAATCTTGGAAGTAAATGTTATTATCATCCAAGGATGGAAGCATTTACAAGCTGCGAGCATTGTGGCGAGTCAGTCTGCTCAGAATGTAGTACCATATATCGCGGTGATGTTTTATTGGGAATTTCTGACGAAGAGCTTTGTTTTCAGTGCAAAGCCAATATAACGAGAACGGACCGTGCTTTTGATTCGTTTACGTACGGTTTACTTGTTGTCGGTTTTATCCTCTCTATGACCGGTGCGTTTCTTATTTTCTTATCCAAAGTTAGGAGCGGGTAATATGAGCTTAATAGAAACTGCTGAAGAGTTAGAAAAAAAAGGAGAGTATTTAGGTTCTTTAGAATTAGTGCTAAAAGTTCTTGAAGACGAGCCCGATAACGTGAAAGCGCTGGAGTTGAAAGCGAGTTTGTGTTGCATTAAAGACAAGTTGCCCGAATCTATACGGGCTTATAAGAAGTTACTTCGGTTTTACGAAGACGAGGGCGACGAGAAGGTTTGGCCACAATTGTATATATTGGACTCTATTCGCAGTAATTATCGGCTTTTAAAAAATCTCGATAAAGCCATAAGTTATTGCGAGAAATCCGTAGAGCTCTGCGAACGCTTTTTAAAAATCGAAGGTCCCCATAGAGAATATTTTGCAGAAGAGCTATCTCAGAGGTTTTGGGATTTAGGCGGGTATCAATACAAATCTAGAAAATATTCTGGTGCAGTAAATACTTACAAAAAATTTTTGAAGTTACTCTCCGAATTCGGTTGTTTAGAAACGATTGCTGACGCCCTATACGAGCTCGCTTGCGCCTATCACAAGTTAAACCGCACGACCGAAGCGCTAAGCAAGTATTCCCAAGCTCTAAGGATATACGATGGCTTAGGGGGGTCGGCTCACTTGTTTAGTTGTAGGTCTAAAGTTCATTACTCGCTCTGCACCATCCGTTTTGGCGTTAGGGATTACGAGGAAGCTCTTTTTCACGCAGAAAAATGCTTACTCTTTTTAGAAATAGCCTACGAAAAGATTAACGACCCTGGAGACCTTGGAGTCGTTGAAGACGATTCCGTTTACAAGAAAGCGAAAAGGTTGCAAAGTTCTCTCGAAAAAAATAAGTTTCTCTGGAAAGAAAAATAAATAAGATTCTTCGAAAATTTTTGAGAAAAAGAGAAAATCGCGTGGACAACTGTTATAAATTACAGAAAGATATAAAAGAAGAATTTTTTTAATATTATAGGAGGAATTAAAGATGAATAAAAAAATATTAGATAAAATATTTCATTGTATTGTTGTTGGAGTTATGATATTAATGATTGGCGTAATACCAATTGTATTAACTATTGCCGAAACTATTAGATTATATTTTTTATATATATAAATTTTCAAATGCTCAATTTTTAATTCTTAATTTATGTAAATTGAGAGCTTAAATTGATTGATAATAGAAGCTCAGATTCAAATCTCGTATCAATTATTGGTTATGGAACTTTCATAACTCGGAATCTGTGGAAGGATAAATTCAATGTTGAAGTTTGTCTAGTAAAAAATTTTACAAGAGTTTTTCCTAAAAATAGTTGGTTTCCTTATGTTTTACCTTCAAAGAATTCCTTTTGGACTTTAAAATTTGACGTGAACCAACAAGAATTAGAATTGTTAGATTCAATCGAAGGAGTTTTTGATGATTTATTTGAACGAATAATCACCGAAGTTTATTTAAAAAATAATAGAATATTGACTGCTTATATCTATATACCTACAAAAAAGACAATAGCTTCACAAAAATTATCTCTGGAATTAGATAAAACCGATCGATGGAAGGAAGAAATTAAAAAATATCCCGAGATTGTAGAAAAATTTCCCGAATTGGTGTTATAATTATTTGATTAATTTTGGTTTTACCAAATTATTTTTTATAACGGCGTAGGACGCTGGATTTGGTGAGAACTTACCACTATAATTAGCAGAAGAAAATATTGATAACAACCGCTCGTTGAAAAACCATCTATAACCTTCAAGGAATACTTCGTGGGCTCTAATTAAATATTTTAAATTATACTCTTTCATAAAATCATTAAAAACATCTTCTCCAAAAGATTTTATTCCAAGACCTCTAAAACTTTCTGAGAATCCTTTTAAGTCGGATTTAGGGTCATTCCACATAATTTGTACTAGGCTTTTTGCTATGGTTTTGAATACAGAAACAATATCTCTTGGTTTTAATCCTCTCAACCTCCTTAAAATCGCGATGTCTTCGGGAATCCCGCCATGCAGACATAATATGCCTTTATTTATTAAAGCACAATAGGGAAGTACATTGTATACGGCTAAAACTTCGTCAAATTTTATTTGATCATTAAATCTGTATTTAAATTCTTGGAAGAATCCATAGGCTTTGTTCATTTCTAAAGTTTCGTGATTCCCTTTTAATAGATAGTATCTATTTGGATATCTAATTTTTAACGCAAGAACTAAAATTAAACATTCTAACTGATTTGTACCCCGATCAACGATATCACCTAGAAAAATTACAAACTTAGGTTTTTTTTCATCTATTATTTCAATCAATCTCTGTAAAGTTTCTAAATTTCCATGAATATCTCCAATAACCCATACTTCGCTTTCGGAATCATCGATGTTAAACTCTAATAGCAATTTTTCTTCTTTAAAAATCTCTTCTGCTTTTCTTAAAATCTGTGAAATATAGTGGAAATCTAGTTTAGAGATCTTATATGGTTCCTTTATAATGTCATCTAAAAACGGTTTATCTATCATTTTTTAATCTTATTTGCAAGTAAAAAATTTAATTTATCTCTATTAATTGTACTTTAACTTTTAAATTAATATCTTGCATTCTTATAAATAAAGGATTTGATTATTAGAATTAGTGTTAATAAAAAATCTCAAGGAAACGATTTTTTTTGTTAATATTCCATGAAAATGCCGTCGTCTAAAAACAAGGTACCAATTTTGGAAAATATAATTAACAAATTCGAAAATGAGATAGTTACCGAAAAGAAGAATAATCGAGATCGTGGAGTAGTTTATACTCCTCAACCAATTGCGGACTTTATGGTATTAAACATTTTTAGAATCTTTTTTGACGATTTTTTAGAGCTAAGAAAAGTCTTTCAAACAAATTGTGATTACGCCAGTCTAAAACAATTACTCGCAAAAAATGTAAGTCTTAAAGATAGATTTGAAACAAAAATAATAAATATTAAAATTCTAGACCCCGCTTGTGGTACGGGAAGATTTTTGATCGCCATTGCCGAAGTTCTTTTTAATATCAATAAAATATTTGAGTTAGGGTGCCCCGATTACGATATTAAGAAAAAAATAATTAAAAACAATCTATACGGAATCGAAATTGATAAGTCGGCATACTTAATATCAAAACTAAGACTAATATTATGGCTTTATTCGGATGTGGAGTCTCCTTTTTTAGACGATTGGGCTCGTATCAATTCAAACTTAGACGAAATTGAAAACTATTTTGATAAATTCAACCTGAACTTTAATATATTTAATTTAGATTTCCTTCTTGGATTTGAATCAACAAATATTGATATTATAATCGGAAACCCTCCTTACGTCGAAAATAAGAAGATATTAGATGTAGAATTCAAAAAAAAAATCAAAAAAAAATTTAACTCTGCTTATAGATTGTTTGATCTTAGTATTGTTTTTATTGAAAAATCGATAGAATTATTGAAAAAAGGAGTTGGATGCCTATCGTTTTTAACTACTAATAAATTTTTATCAGCCGATTATGGTCTGAAAATTAGGGAGATGTTATTACGAGATACAGAACTTAAGGAAATTATTAATGTATCTTCATTACCAATATTTCAAAAAACAGCAGCTTATCCAATAATAATTTCTTTTAAAAAAAGAACTAAAACAGGCAATGTGATTCTAATAAAAAAGTTTGAGAGCATGAAAGATTTTAAGTATTTGCAAAACGAAAAAATAACTGAATTACCCCAAGATTCAATAAAAAACCTCCCTTCGTCTGTAATACCAATATCCCCTGATATAAACTTAGTTAACTTCTTGTATACAAATTTCAAACCAATGATACAAGTTATAAAGGGTTTAAAAATTATATATCGTCCTTTCGGGTTCATTAAATGGGCGGAACATTTCAAAAATATTAGTAAAAATAAGACTTCTAATAAAGATTTAATATTGATAGGAACCGGAAATGTTGGTAAATATTATATTGATTTCAAAAAACGCATAAAAATTGCCAAAGTTAATCACGAAATATCATATTTTAGCTTTCCATCAGAGCAAAAAGAAGTTTGGGATAATGTTAATAGTGAAAAAATAATTTTTAGGGAAATTGCTAAGGATATTACTTGTGTGTACGATCCGGGTATTTATGTTAATTTAACAGGGCTTTACTTTTTAAGGGTACCTTCATTTAAAACAAACGACTATTTTTGTTTACTTTCGATAATGAATTCAGATATTATTAATTCAGTATTTAAAGCATTATACGGAACTCTTCATATGTCTGGAGGGTATTTAAGGTATAACGGAAGCTTTATAAAAAAACTGCCCATGCCAGAGAGTTTTCCCACATCGCTTTCTTATCTAGGTAAAATAATTCAATTTTTATCGCAATTAAGATTTGAACTTCTCCAAGAACCAAACGATGAAATTCAATTATTAGAAATCGAAAAATTCTTAGATTTTTATCAAAACCTAACAAATTCTTTAGTTGCTCAACTATATTTACAACTCAAGCCTTATGATGAATTAAATAAATTATTAAATTCTCCTAATTCAATACCAGATATAAAAATTAAAAATTTTAAACGTCGTTTTGATCTGCCAAAATACCTTACTTATTTAAAGGGAGAAGTGAAGGAACATCTAAATCAAATTAATAATTCATTTAATTTTTTTTATGGTAATTCTAAATTGGTGGATCAAATAAACAAATGTTTGGAGTATAAATTCTAAATTTTAATGGATATATAAAATTATTTACGCTCCTCTTTAGATAATTCACTAAGTAAATTAATTGCTCTAGATGTATTAAAAATTCCACATATGCAAGGTTTTGCTAATTCTTCAGCAGCGTTTTCAATTGAAATTTTATCTTTTTTAATTAAGTCTAAGTAGTATTCTACTGATTGTGGTGAAACACAATGATGTCCGCACATAGTAGTTATTTCTAAGATTTTGTCTGAAGGTAGAAGTTCTTTTTTTCCAAATGTGCCGAGAGAGAGGTGAACAGTATGCATTTCCAGACCTACATCTTTAAGAACATCCTCAATTTCATTCAACAAACCACTTACTACTATAGAAATACCTAAATCTTCTTTTTTTAAAGTCTGGATTACTCTACTTACATCTTTAATTTCGGTGAAAGCTGCTTGAATTACGGACGAGATTTTCCAAGCTTTTTCTGTTAAAATATTTGTAGGGTTATGGTTTTTAAATATTTGGGCAATTCTTAGTAATTTCTGGTGAGCGTCAGGATGTTTATCATTTATACCTGCTGCAACCATTGCTAAGATTACGTAATCACCCTTTAAGTTGTCAAAATCTCCTCTTCTATGTAAAGAATGCGTCATTTATAGTTACCTCTTACATGTTATACCTTTCCTAACCCAATATTTACTTTCGCATTTGGGTTTATTTGGTACCCTTTTTTGGCAAGAATGTCGATTATTGGAATTTCTTTTCCGCTTAAAACGCGTGATATGACTCCAACAGTGAATACTGTATCAATTTTTTTTTCTACTTCGCTGATTATTTTTATAACACTGTCAATTTTCTCATATGGGATTTTAAATTCTATGATCGCGGATAGAACTCTTTCATTTTTAATATCCTCTTTAATTTTAGTTCGATCCTCGCTTAAAAGTGCTGTAATAGGGCTTGCTTCCTCATACTCGACTCCAATCTTAGTTAACGGTTTTACGAAGAGATCTACATTTTTAAGGCAAGTTCCAACACCTGGGCGCCCAAGTTCAATAGATATACCGATTTCACCTAAACCGAAACGATTAGTTATATCATTTGTTTTCATTTCTTCAGTACCTCTTCCTGGAACGCCTGTTAATTTATGTGTAGACACGACATCGCTAAAAGGGTTTCTCACTAAACGTGGCCACTTTAATCTTTTAGGTCTAATTGCCTTTACAGGACATTTCGCATTCCTATAACATACGTTACACTCCACACATAAGCTATCGTTTATTATTGCCTTATTTTCAATCATCTTAATAGCATTAATTGGGCATATTAGGACGCAGTTTCCGCAGCCAATACAGAGCCCTTCTTTTATTATCATAATCAATTCAAATTTTTTAAAAATATTAAGGAAACTAATTTATCTAAAAATTATAAGCTTTCACATTTCTGCTAATTTCGAACTTAAATATTTATTATCCTAGAATCTAATTTTTCTTATTAAAAAAAAAATGTTAAAATAGATGCTAATATAATATAATATTTAATTACAATTTATAAAAAAAAACATATATTTTTAACCTAATCTTCACCCGACAAAATTGTTCTTTTTATTTATACTCTTATTTTTTGGGGACTTCTTACCTTTCGCTAAAACGCTTTTCAAGCCCAAAGTCTCGTGAATTGCATTTTTCCATAATTTTGTTTCCTCCTTAGTACGGCGTACCAATGCGTTTAATTCCTTTATAATTTGCGCTCTATCGTAATCAGTACCCATGCCTTTGATAATTTCTTTAATTTCTAGTTTTCCCGCATAAAGTTGTTTCAACACGTGTTCTCCGCGAATCCGTATCTGTGATCCTACTTGTTCTTTCCCAACACGACTAGTAAATATAGATTTCTCTTGACTAAACTTCGTTTCCATTGGAGAATTGGTTTTTGCAAGGATCGGGAAATCGTAATATGCACACAATCCCCTCCGATAAGAATAATAAAGACGAACCCTTTCTTGCTTGATAGTATTTGCCGGCGTATCTTTTTGTGGA
>JAHLWS010000032.1 GCA_019057795.1 Promethearchaeota archaeon
ATCCGTTCAGAGCGCACTTCAAGAGATAGTATCAGATTTATTATACACGATTTAGAAAAATGGAATTTAAAATTACAAGATTTAAAACAGAAAGCCGATGAATTATTAGAATGTCTATTCATGAAAAATTAAGAAAAAAAAAGCCCAAAAACAGCGTTTTTAGTCTTTCTCGGAATTTTAGGGTTTATAGCGATTTATGTTCCTTTTTTTGGTTCAAACCTTCAATATCAGACAGGTACAATTTTTAAGTTTATATTCAATACCATCGGCACTCTCTTTTTGGTGTTAGGAATTACAAGCCTAATCATAAACATTTTGTTGATATTTTTGAAAAAAGTAAGAATAGGCGGATTCATCACAAGCGTTCTGCTCTTATGGATTGGAGCCTTCCTTACAGGTACTTCTTTTACGATTTGGGTTTTTCTTTTTGGGGGAGGTAGACCACCAATAGGATATCATTTTTTTTAATTTTTAAAAAATCGTAAAGTCAAATTAAAAACTCTTATAACAGTAAGCAACCAAATAATTAGAATAGAAAGCTTTATTTTTTTCTATAATTCTTTACCTAAAAATCCTAAAGTACTTAAATCCCGTAGAAAATCCACAAACTCCTAAAAGAATAAAGGAGACAACAATCACTCCAATCATTCTATATCGCATTTTTGGCTTGCCCCATATAAAGAAGATAAACCCAAATATAAGCCCTAATAGAGCTAAAATAGAGCCAAGCGCGATTAAAAATTCGACTCCCTCTAAAACACTTTCAAAATAATCAAACAAAACCATAATGAAATTATTTTGAAAACGATATTATTTAAAAGAAAAATTTAAAAATTATAAAATTGAATTGTTAGGGAAGGTCCATTAAGTAATGTGGATAATGCGGATATGGATGTCCGCCTCTTCTTACTTGCTTGTTCTTTTTTTTTCTCCGTTTTTTCTTTCTTTTTAGGGCGAAAAAGAACGTACTTATCTTTAAACAAGAAAACAAATTCTTTTTTATTTTTTTTCCCCTCTCCCCTACTTGAAGCTAAAATTATACATCAAACCAAAAATACTTACAAAACTTAAAAAGAAAGAAAGGTTAGAATTAAAAATCCTAACCAATCTTAAAAAAAATTTAGTTAAGGTGAGTTATAATAAGAAGACTTTTCCTTTTAAAAGACACATCTTACATTAATTTCTGATTTTTTTATGTGAGGTTCTACAAATTTTTAAAATTTCTTTCTGATAATATGTAAACCACAGCGGGGACAATAATTTATAATTATGCCAACTTCCAATCCACATCTGGCACAGAACTTAACTTCGGCTCTTTCCATCTTTTCAGGTCGAGTAAAAGCTCTAGTTTTTGACTTTTCTAGAATATTAGTGTAAAATTCTTGGGTCTCATCATTGTAAAACACTGAAAATTTAGTTCGGCATTTAGAACATAGTTCCATAGCTACTGTGGTCGCGCTTGCTCGAATTTGGTGCTCTGTACCGCAATTGGGACATGAAACGAACATGTAGGTAAATTCTCTCGACCTTAAACTCTCTGAAGTTGCTTTGCGTAGCTGAGCCATATCGTGTAAGAAGTTCTCTCGATTATCGAATGAAATATCTGGTAATAAATGTTCAAGCAATATTAACTGATCCTCAAAGTGTCCTAAAAATCCTAGTCCCATGTACATGCTTGCTGCTTGAAAATAATAATCACAGGCATTTAATAAATCCCCTCTCTTTTCGAAACAATCAGCAATATTAGAAGTATAAATTGCCCCATTATGCAACCATTCTGAAATTGTAGTTTGTGTTTCTAAATCTGCCTGTTCTCGTAGATTTACAATTCCTGATACAACCTTTCTCTGCTTTAATATTTCTTCTGAGAACACATTTATTATATATTTAGAACTATTAGGATCAACCATCCAAAACGAAAATTGTACGCTGCAATTTGGGCAGGTTTGAATAAATGCCGCTAATTCCCCCACAAATTTGATTTGAATATTATTTTGACAATTAGGGTTCGGGCAAGGAATCTGTCCCGTTTTGAAATCTAACTCTTTCCCTTTTATTTGCTTCTGGATTAAATTCAGCGCTTCCCTGTAGTACTTCAACGCCTCGTCAAAATCACCCCTATATTTCACAATACCTCCAATGTTGTTCAATATAATAGCTTTATTCTCTAAATCGCCTAATTGCTCGGCAATTTTTAACGCTTTATTATAATGCTTCAACGCCCCGTCCAGATCCCATTTATTTTGCAGAATAACCCCGATGTTGCTCGAAACCGGAGCTTTTAACTTCAAATCGCCTAATTGCTCGGCAATTTCCAACGCTTCCTTGTAGTACTTTAACGCCCCGTCCAGATCTCCCCTATCCTTCAAAATACCTCCGATATTGTTCAAATCTATTGCTTTTCCCTTTAAATCATTTAATTGCTCGGCAATTTCCAACGCTTCTCTGAAGTACTTCAACGCCCCGTTCAGATCCCATCTATCTTGCAGAATAGCCCCGATGTTGTTCAATCTGGACGCTTTTCCTTTCAAATCGCCTAATTGCTCGGCAATTTCCAACGCTTCCTTAAAATGCTTCAATGCCCCGTCCAGATCTCCCCTATTTTGCAGAATAACCCCGATGTTGCTCAATGTGGTAGCTTTTCCCTTCAAATCGCCTATTTGCTCGTCAATTTCCAACGCTTCCTTAAAATGATTCAACGCCCCTTCCAGATCTCCCTTATTTTGCAGAAAAAACCCGATGGCGTTCAAATATACTGCTTTATTCTTTAAATCGCCCAATTGCTCTGCAACCTCCAACGCTTCCTTGTAATACTTCAACGCCCCGTCAAAGTCTCCCCTATCATATATAAACCTCCCGATATTGCTCAAGCTGGTTGCTTTTCCCTTCAAATCGCCCAATTGCTCGGCAATTTTTAATGCTTCCTTAAAATGCTTCAATCCCCCGTCTAGGTCTCCTCTATCTTCCAGAATAGCCCCAATATTGTTCAAATATACTTCCTTATTCTTTAAATCGCCTAATTGCTCGGAGATTTCCAACGCTTCCCTGTAGTACTTCAACGCCCCGTCCAGATCTCCCCTATTATATAATAACAAACCGATGCTGTTCAAACTGGTTGCTTTTCCCTTCAAATCGCCTAATTGCTCGTCAATTTCCAACGCTTCCCTGTAATACTTCAACGCCCTGTCCTGATCTCCCCTCTTTGCCAGAATAGACCCGATATTGCTCAAATATACTTCCTTATTCTTTAGATCGCCCAATTGCTCGGCAATTTCCAACGCTTCCCTGTAGTACTTCAACGCCCCGTCCAGATCTCCCCTATCTTTTAATATCGCCCCAATGTTGTTCAAATATAATGCTTTATTCTTTAAATCGCGTATTTGCTCGGAAATTTTTAACGCTTTTTTATAATGCTTCAATGCCTCGTCTAATTCTCCGATGTTTTGTAAACAATGCCCCGCCCAACTAATTTTTATTGCAGCATACCTTTTTCTGTTGTTTTTTAGATCAATTTGAGCCGCTTTTAGGTAAATCTTAGCCGCTTCACTATATTTATGTTCTTTCTCATATCCTTGAGCTTTTTCCCATAAAATGTAAGAATCTTCCATTTTCTTTCCCTAATGTGAGTAAGAAATTTAATTTCTAACATAAATTAAAAATTAAGGTTCTTTTCAATGTTTTTCCCGCACACAATACAAAATTTTAAATTAGAGCTTCTTGACATTTTAGAACCGCAATAAGGACAATACACAAATATAGGATCGTTAAACTCTTGTGATTGTGTGCGGTCTTTAAGAATCTTTGTCTGTATGGCGTAATCTGGAATTGTAGGAGCAGGAGGGGTTACGGAATACACCTCATATTCTACAGTTGGTTGTTCAAAATATACAGGAATTTCAAACATCCCTCCTTTTTTATAGAAATCCCCTGGATCTCGTTTCCCATAATCAGGTGCTTGTATTTTTGTTGTAAACATGTATTTTCCATTGAGAGGTATTGAAGTAAGATCTTTATATTTTACTTGTAGTTTATCATCACCTAAAGTAGCTATTGTAATTTGAGGAATGGCAAAATTGAAAACGCCATTGCCATGGATTGGATCGTTTAGTGTAGCCCATTGTTGGTTTATCATAAGGTCATTCATAGCGGCCTTATCTACGTTTGGAACGTGCATTTTAAGAGTTGCCACGTCTTTATCCTTTTCAATTGAGGTATCTAAATTATTCCCTATATATGCGTATTGGAGTTCTTTATCCTTTTATTCATTTATACGCTCAAATAAATTAGTAACCCAATGATTTGCCGTTCCATTATAATCGGGACTATTCACGTCAATTTGAATTTCTTGTAATTCGTTCCTTTTTTTAATTTTTTCGACAATCTTTTTTCCAACATAAGTAGCGATAGGAGATAATAACGCAACAATAAGTTCTGCCAATATTTTTCGCTCTCTTTTGTTAAATAAATTATTTTTTACTATAAACTTTCTTTTCTTTTATTTAAGAATTATTCATAGTGTAAATTTATAACATCAATTAAATCATTATCCTATAAATTAAATTATCACTGAATTTTGTATCCATCCTTGATTTTTTCTTTAAATATGAAAAGAGTAAATTGAATTTAAAAATTAGTTAAGGCGTTAAAAATTAAAAGAATAAAAGAAATAGGCGCTTGCCCTAGTTGTGAGTGCTCTCTAATCGTTTTTAAGACGAACAATTACAAACGGTTCGTTAAGTGCGAGGTATGTGGACTCTCGTACGCGCTACCTAAAAGAGGTAAAATAAGCAATTCGGCTCTGGAATGCCCAAAAAGCAAGTTCCCGCTACTTATAATCGAAAAACCGGACCAAAAATGTTATTTCTGGTCGGACCAACCGTGTTTTACCTGCATCGATTACGACAGATGTCCCGTCGTTAAGGAATTAATCTCGGAGTTCAAAGAATTGGAGGTGTACGGCTATTAAATCGCGCAAGAAAGCGATCATCGTTGCTATATCGTTAATCTTGGGGTTAATTGTTGGAATATTGGTTACTAATTCTCGAATAAACGGCAATATGAACTTAAAAGGCGAAACCATTTCAAATTCAGGGAACCAACCGAAAGCGAGCTCCGAGGAATTACTGTTGGACAAAGTATTTACGTTCATCGCTCCGGACGATTCGAAACGGTTCGACGACTTATACTTATACGAGAGTATAAACTACTACGTGATAGTAGAAATTGTAACGCCCCATAATTGCGAGATTAATGTAACCGTTATTGATCCCGACTCAGATGTTTATCAAATATTCGAGACCGAAGTCAACGTCTCGCAAGACGATCAGTGGTTCGAAATACCTTTTGGGACAGCTATTTCGGGGAATTACACTTTTATATTCTCGGTTATCTCCGAATTAAATTTAAACTTATACGTGAAAATATTTTTCGATATGGAAGACAAGTGCTTGTACGATGTTATGTCGCCAGAATTCATCGCCAATCTGAAGCTGTACCAAGTCAATAAGTTTTACAATAATACGGAAGTAGAACACAATGTTATGTTAAAAACTGATGTGTCTTACAAGTTCTTCATCGAAAGAGTATCGGCTATTGGCGGCGAACAGAATAGTCGAGAAGTCGGAGCGTATTACTATCTTACCGATCCTGATAGCGTTGAATTTACGATATACGCTAACCAGACCATGAAAAGCGTTGGAGAGGTTTTGCATTTTAATTTCGGGACTGCTGTTGGCGGAGTTTATACGATTAAGATTAAAATTAGGTGCAAGGTTGATGTGGTAAATGTAGCTTACGCTATAGCAAAAGACTATTCGATAAATACCGTTAAAAACGGAACTGAGCCAGACCCCGAACCAGACCCTGAACCGATCAACGGAACTATTCAAGGTTATTTTTACGTGCCGATCGAATGGACTCTCGGGTTTATCGCCAGCGCAAGACTCGTAGTTGGAGCTTTAATCGTTATAGGAAGCGTTCGCAGGAAAAAGAGCTCTGTATCCTTATGAGAATAAAGATTTTTTAATTACAGATAAAAACTATTATTTCTTGATTTCTTTTTTTTTATTCTCTCGTGGTTGGAAATTAAATTATCCAGACTTGTTTGAACTTATTGATAAATACACTTATACGGTTAAAAAAGAGGAGAAATAAAAGCTAAACTCCTTAATTCTTTTTTAATTACTTAGGATTAATTTTTTTTAGTTATATGAAAATATTGAAAAGAGTGGATAAATTTCCTTTAAGTCATGTGAAAAAAGGACAAAACTGTAAGATTTATATTCTTAAATTACCATTTTAAATCTGAGGTAAGACGTATTTAAGGGAAATATTATAAATTTATTAAAAAATCAGCTATAGCGATGAATATAATCTCAAAATTCTTAAAAAATTGGAAAAAGAAAAAATTAATAAAAAGAAAGAAGGTTATCTTTAGACCGCCCTTTAGTTATGATCATACATTTAAAATTATACTATTGGGTGAACCTGGAGTAGAAAAAACTGCTTTAGCACAGCGGTTTTGCTTTGACCTTTTTAATCCCTCAGAAGAGCTAACCATTGGAGTGGATTTTTATGTTAAAACCATAGAATTACAAGGAAAGAAAATTAAATTACAAATTTGGAATGTAGGGGGTGAAGAAAGATTCAAGTTCCTCATACCGACTTATTGTAATGGTGCAAATGCAGCTATGATCATATTTGATATTACGAATTCTAAATCTTTAAACCAAATATCAGAACTGACTCAAATTGTAAGAGAAAAAGCAACTAATATTCCAATTATGTTGATTGGCAGTAAATTAGATTTAAAAGAATTTCGTGAATTAAATAGAGAAGAGGGAATTGAAATCGCTAATAAATATAACCTATTTAGTTATAGTGAAATCTCGACCAAAACGGGTCAGAATATAGAAAAATCATTTGAAACTCTAACAGAATTTCTAATAAACCAATGAATATATTATTGGAATCGACCTGAAGGAAAAATAAAGAATTTATTAACAAGAAAAAAAATTCATAGAATAAAAAAATAATAATTATTAATTTTTAAGCGCTCAACAGGGCTTTCGCGACGGTTTGCCATTCAACAACTTTCTTAGACGATACTCCGCTAATTTTAGAAGCAACAATCTCGGGGTCTGAATTTATTAAGTCTTCGACCGAATTTATTCCGCTTTTCACTAAGTTTCTCGCGGTACCATCTCCGATTCCTTTAACATCTATCAGCGAGAGATCTCCATTGATATTACCGGAACCTTCGCTCTCTTCGGCGTTACTTTCTTCTTCGTACAATGTTTCGACTTCGAAATCTAAGCCTTGAGCTTCGGGAACTTCTCCCTTTTCTGTGTCGGCAATTCCTACACTCGTTATGTAAAACTCTGCTTCTTCAGGTGGCAAGTCAGGCGCATCCACTATTATTGCTCTGCGTTTCAGCGAACTGTTCGACGAGAATCCCTTTGTTTTAAACATAACTCGGAAGTGGCAGCCATGGGCTACGATTTAGAAGTGATTGATGAAATATCTTGTCACTATTTCCGCCTATAGCGTCGTTTCCTGAGAACATTCCCATCATTTTAGTTGAAACTTGATTGGTTAAAAGAATGGCGCAATTGTAAGTCTCCGAGATTCGAGAAAGGGCGTGTATCATGTTATTTAAAAATCCTTGCCGGCGAGCTAACATGCCAATACCCACATATTCGGCCCGTAATAGCGCCATCAAACTGTCTACTACAATTAGACGCACATTTCGAGTTTTGCATAAAGTTTCTGCTTTTTGAATCATTTGCGATTGGTGGTCCGATGAATAAATTCTGGCGTGATAAATCTGGGATAAAACCTTTTTAGGATCGAGGCCAAACCTTCTAGCGATGCGTTTGATTTTTTCTTTAGCAAAAGTGTTTTCGGTGTCGATGTAAGCTACTGCCGAACCGAGTCCTCCCTTACTCTTAGGAAGTTGAATGGTCACTGCTATCGTGTGAGCTAAATTGGTTTTACCGGACTTAAAGGGGCCGTATACTTCGGTGAGTTTGCCGGTTTGGAATCCGCCGCCTAAAATTCGGTTCAGCTCGGAAGAGCCAGTGGTAATGTACTCGGTGTTCTCGTCGATCTCCTCGGCAGTTATGAACTCGGTCATACCTAACGCGGTTCGCGCGTTCCAAATCAGTTTTTTGGCGGTTTTATCTCCTAGACCATCGATCTCCGATATGATGTTATGTGGGGACATTGCTAAAGCTTCCGCCGTGCTAATACCGCTCTCTTGCAAG
The DNA here is from genome assembly GCA_019057795.1 of Promethearchaeota archaeon. GTDB lineage: Archaea > Asgardarchaeota > Lokiarchaeia > Sigyniarchaeales > SOKP01 > SOKP01. The sequence continues at coordinate 8,265 of JAHLWS010000032.1, forward strand.
AGCTTTATCTGCCGAGCGTTGATCCCTTTTACTTGGTCTAAATCTGACGTTTTTTTGTATCAACTCCATATTGTAATTTGAATTAAACCAGTATACAATCGATTCTATATAAAGAAAAAAAATTTTTCCACCATATTATGTTTATAGACATCTTTTTATATCACCTTAGAGTCTTAATATATAAATAATTATAAACAAAATTTTAAAAAACGGATGTCATGAATAATGTCAAGTAAAAAAGCTGGCGTGATTAGTATCATTGCTTTAATCTTAGGAGCATCAGGATTAGGATACGCACTCTTCTTAGGATTTTCACCACAATCAATTATATACACAAAATCGGGGGTGCAAAAATCGTGGTTTATTTCTGAAAGTGATGAAAAAACTACTAGTTTGTCGCAAAATGTAAAGATGGAAAACATGAGTTTAACTGTTCAGGTAAGTGCTGGCGAATCATTATATGGAATTTTTATAGGTTCTATTCGCATTCATTCCTCTACTGTCTATGGATTAATTGCATTCTATATTGATGATATTAAAGAAAAAGAGTTGTTATTCAATAACATTAATTTTGACCGTATGAGCATGCAAATTCTTGTTGGAAATTTAACTCAAGGAACTCATATTATAGAAATCAGGTGGTCCGTAATAACTATAAATCCAAGTCCAAGAGTTTACTGTTACGCTCCTTCTCTCCTTATCCAAACCCTAATAGAATGAATAATATAGCATTTTTTTTTATTTTATTTTTAGATTTCAACAATAATAGTTCAATTTAGAACAAAGCAATTGAATTAACTAAGGAAAAAATTACGTGTGTTCATAAAAAATGGGATTAAAAATTCTAACTCTTTAAACGAAATTTAAATTGGAAAATAAAAATAGTGTTAGGCTCTTTATAATTTCCCATGTTGTTTAATATCTTTACAAACTTCTACTAAATGTTCAAATAGAACTTCTCTGGTCCATTTAGATAATTCTATGTCTATTTTTTTGAGTTTTTCTGCTAACTTTCTCATACGAAAATCGATCTTCTAACGATATATACTCGTAATATAAAAAATAATCTTTAAAGAATTAATTTAAAAATAGTTTGTTTGTATCAAAGTCATGGAATAACGGATAATAATAATATTTATAAGAAATAACAAAAACGAAGAGCTAAGTTTAAAATTCTTTCTATGTTAATTTCCTAAATACTAAGCATTCACAGTTCTTGCTCAGAAAAAGCTGATAATTCCTTTAAAAACTCTTTTGGGGTAATGCCGTGAGTTAACACTTTATGCCACATTCTAATGTTTTGCGAAGCAAAATTAACCTTTCCTTTATCTAAATTTTTGGCAAATTCAAGGATAGTATCCTCGATGGAGAATTTGGACCTATCACGTGCCCCAAAGAATTCCCCAAACGCAAAAAACATGTTTATAATCATCTCGATGTCCTCGTCTGAGAAGCGTTGCCTACACAGGTTACAAATAATGCCGAATTTTAAGCTGGATTGATAAACCTTATGGCGATCTTTTATGTCGGCTCGACAGATCGAGCATTTTATTTCGTTTGTGATCGTGATATTTGGCGTATTCATCGTAAATTATATTCTTCACCAATGTATTTAAAGGAAAAGGAAAATTGGCGCGTAAAAATTTTGTCTTTATATAATCGGAAACGCTAACCCTTATTACAAATTTACGATTCCAGATTCTCCAATTTCGTAGACAAACTTCGTAGAGGTACCTTTCGAACTAACCTCCATCTGCTTTAAACCCGAACCCATGGCTTTCGATAGGTTGATGTTTATCGAGTCAATTCTATCGTATAACTTGCTAAAAAAAGGTTTTGTCTTGCCTGAGGTTGGATCGAAAGATACTTCGTGGATCAAGATTAGAATTATTTTCTCTCTTAGGCAACGCATTATTAAGGGAAACAACTGAACGCTGAAAAACTCGTCCTTGATAGCACCCCGCTTTTTAAAATCCGAATTAGAAGCGATGAAAAAGCGCAAATAATGGGAAATATTATCGATAACGATGATTTTAATATTAATTGGAAAAATAGCCGCCTTTATTTTTCTAAAGTAAGCCGATTGGCCTTGGTAGTTAGAAAAAGGTTTTAATCCAGGGGCAACAAAAATGTTTTTCAGAATGTAATCGACTTTATCAGGATAACTTTTAAAAAGCGATCTTAACCTTTTTTTAGGAAATTGTTCGGAAGCTTGTATCCAAACGCACTGGTTTCGGTAAGGTTTTTCGAGCGTCATAAGGGTGCTAACAAATTGAAGAGCCAAGGTGGTTTTACCCGTACCTGACTTTCCTGCGATCGATATAAGCCCGTTTTTCTTAGCTAAATCGAAAACGTGAGAAATAATCGCCGATCTTTCGAGCTCGATCATGATTTAATCACCATCTAAAATTTAATCGCTATCCAGTAAGTCTAAAATTTCTCTCTGAATTTTATCTATCTCTCCTCGACGCTTCTGGCTCTCCTCGGATATTTCCCTCGAAGCGCTCGAGCCTTGAGGACTGCTCGAGAGTAGTTGTTGGAGCATAATTAGTGCCATTAAGTCGTCGAGGCTTCTATTTTGCGAAATTTGGTTTCCGCTCATAAAAACCCCTAAGAGACCATTTCCGCTCTTTCTCGCTTTGTAGAACAAATAGAAAAACAATCCTACACCGATAATAATCAAGGTGTATACAGGTTCTTTTTGGTAAAACATCAACATTGCGATTACGACCGCCACTAAACAAAAACCTTTCATTTACCATTGCGCCTCTTTTTCTTTTAATTTTCTTGGAGCGAACATTTTAAACCTTCTCCTTCGAGTCAATAACTTTATGCTTGGAAATTTAGACCTTCTTAAAGCATTGAAACAACTGCCGATAATCCAAAAGGTAATTTTCAAAATGAAATAGACCAATATTACGAAAAGGAAGTATTCAATGTAGTATAGGACTTCGAACGGTAAGTAGATAAAATAGAGGTCTACGAAAAGCCATACTATGAGCCCTGACGCGACGACTAAAACTATTTGGAAAACAGAATATTTAGGGTCTCTTTTAAAAGTCTTACCAATTAGTTTCATGTCTTGCCCCGAAGGTTCAGAACCGATAAAAAGCGATACGCAGAAAACGATGGCAACTATATTTACCCAAGCCTCAGTTTCTACATTGAAAATCACATCTAAGCAAAAAAGAAAAAGGAAAGTCGACACAAACAATGGGGCTACGCTGCCAACAAAGGTTTGTAGAAAGGAATTTCGCTCGAACTCTGGTAAGCCGACCGAACCGTGAGGGGCGACCCTCATTTTGTCTTCGCTACGGTACTTAACCTTTATTCTGCCGGTTTTGACTCCAAACAAATTATTGAAAGCATAATGAGCCACCTCGTGGACGAGAACTCCAAGGAAGGCTAAAACGTGCAGAAACGCTTTGAGACCCGGAGTGTGAGTGCGTCTATACCAATATTTAACTGCGATGGAAACTAATAGCATAAAGAACAGCCAAAAGAATAGATCCAACATAAAATCAGAGTACAACGAGTACTTATAAAGAAAAAATTAGATTGATAGGAATTGTAAATAACTATCAAACAAAAAACTTCAATAAATCAAGACTAATCGCTTTCTTTGAAGGCGCGAATAAACGCTAACTTTTCTTTGACCGTTAAAATGTTCGAGGGATCGTCGATAGTTAACAAGTCTTCCTCGTCAAACCGTTCTCCGCATTCCGTGCATTCGAGTTCGGCTCCAGAGTCCCACGCGAACCTAATCATTTTCTTGGACTTACATCGCGGGCAACCAAATTTTTCGAATCGAAAGTCTCTGTGATTTTCCATATGTCCTAACTTGTTTTTACGATTCGGCATTACCTAATATTATAATATTCAATTATTTATTGTTTTTGGCTTCTATATAAAATATTCAATATGATAATATAAAGAAAAATAAAGTAAAGATTAAAGCTTTGTAGAAATTCTTCGGTTTTTTATCCTGTAATCATTCAAAAAAATGGGGTTTAAATAGGACAATTCTCACAAATTTATGACAAATATAATAATTAACATGTAATTTCAACGGGAGACTTAAGAAAAGTCGAAGATTTAAAACCCAATTCTAATAAAATTCAATTTATGCATAGATTTTATAGGGGCTTTTATCTTATTGAGAATATTGTCATAATTCTATTTTGACATATATCCACGATTAGTTTAAATCAATTTTTCTATTGGGATTGTTTTTATATTCCCAGTTTAATCTGTAACTACGACGGTTGTGAAAAAATAATTTTACTAGTTGGGATTAATATTGCAAAATTGTGTTTTTCACAAAAAAATGTAAATTTTATCTTCTAAATATGAAACCCTCCACTATAGATTGATGAATTATAGAAGAAGAATTATTAGTTTCCGCATCAGATTTCACTATTTACGCTTTTATGCGTTTTCTTTTTGAACTTCTACCCTATTTTTTACCTAATTCCAAATCTTAAAATAGCATACTGGTGATCTTCATTTCTTAGTTTGAAAATAATTGCAGAATTTAAATATTAAAAAATTCTAAAAAAAAAAGTTAGTGATTAAAAAAAAATGGCAACCCACGAATTAGTAAAAATCGATTCGCTAAAAATTAACTCCGTTCAAAACCCTTTGGAGCGTTGCGATGTTTGCGGTTCTTGCGACATTGTCGAAACTCGCGAGGGGTACACCTGCCGGGACTGTGGTATCGTTTTGGAAGTTCAGAAATTAGAGTACCATAGACCGTACGACGCCGAGATCGTTCAGTACGCCGTCTTGGGTAAAACTCAGATGGGATACAAAAGCGAAAGGCGCGCAGCAAAAGACTCGGTTAGGGTCGAAGGTTTAAACAGGCTAGATTCTCACCGTACGACAGAAGAAAACGTTGTAATTTCGGCAAAGATCGCGATAAAAAGCATTTTAACGAACCTTGACTTTCCTCTGAACGACTCTGTTAGCATTTTAGAAACCTTTAAAAGAATTCGAGCTCAGCTAGGAAAAGGTACGAAGTACAGGAGCGCCGAAATGTTGGTCCCTTGCGTGATTTATTTTTATTACAAGCACAATAATACACCCATAAGCGAAAAGGAATTGTTGGAGGTCTCGAAAATCTCTAAAAAAGATTTCAACGAGTTCAAGATTCCTATGGTGAAATTATGGCCGCAATATAAAGAAAGAGATCGCAAGGAATACATAGTCCAAAGGATTTTAGAGATTACAGAGCACTTCGATTTGGGAATGCCGTTTTATTATCAGTCTTACAAGATTTTGTCTCGGTTTTACGAAAGCGTTAAAAACACGAAGGACGACGTTATCGTGGGTCTCGTAACCTCCATTACCTTACTCTGTTCTCAATCCGAGGGAGTGAGCGTTTCAGCTCTTTGCGAGAGGTTAGGGATCAAAATGTCGACGATCCACAGGCAAGTCGAGAGGAGAGTTATAGAACGATTTAGAGTTCCAGGTTTTAGGAGCTTATTAAAATCCGCCGGCTTGTTAAAGAAAGTAATGATTAAATTAGGCGTGCTCGACCCTGCTTTCGTCTATGTAGACGGAGATTCAGTCGATTACGAAGATTCGCTCGTTGATGGCGTTGACATCGTCCAAGTAGTCTTAGGAAATGCGACCCCGGTTTTTAACAACTTAAACGAGAGCAAAGTTTTTTACTTATTCTTAAAAGATCTTAACGGGTATCTGGTTGCGTCTATTACTCAACCAATTAATAATAAAAATAACAGAATAGTTCGCGCTAATGCTAACGAAATAAACTTAAACGGAAAAGTAGAAAACAAAGAAATCGTCAAGCTGGAACTATGGAAGTACTACAATCCGAAAGGCCCTCCATTGACGTGTTAGCGCCGGCTTAACGCTCTAATTTTAATTCCCTTTTTCTTTTTCTCTTTTTTTTTTCTTTTTCTTCTTTTTTACTGCCTGCTAATTCTTTTTTGACATTTTTTGATGGATTACATTATATCTGAAATTCCTAGAAACTCATTTTCTACCGACCTACACTATAGATAATCGTGAAATCGCAGATTCAATAAGATTCATTAAGGCCGATAATTTGAATTATTCAGGAATTGGGGCAATTATTTTAATTGATCTTCATTTTAACTTTTTTAATGTATTAGACATTAATTTAGGTTTTTAATAAATTTGTTTTTTCAATTAATTCCTCTGTAGAGAGGACGATTATTTTATTTTGCCCTTCTTTTAGCTTTTTATCATTTGACCAGACATTAGATTTAAGTGCGAATGCAAGAGCTAGATATACGGTATCTTTGGGATCAGGAGAAATTTTTTCAGCTTTATCTATAAAAGGGGTTATTTCCTTTTTTGGAACAATAGTAATCTGCTCTTTTAATAATTCTAAAAATTCGTTGAATTCTTCATTAGAACGATGAGTTTTTTTCAGAATAAGTTCTTCATATTTAGTAAATTCCGAAAATAAGAATTCGGGGGCAAAAAGTTGCAGTTTATCACTAATCAAGATCTCTGCAGTTGAGCCCTCTTTAATTAAAGCAGCAAAAAAGATATTAGCATCAACAACTAATCTCATCTTTTACTCACTCTTATAACGATCTAGTAAGAGCTCGCTTATCTCTCTTCCAAGATTTAAAGCATCTTCTGGAGATATTTCACTATCGATTCGAAAACCTTTTAAAAAATTTAATTGTGCGATCTTTTTCTTAATAGAATCTCTTGCTACTTCAGACCAATTAATTTCTGGAAAATTTTCCATCATTTCTTTTAATTCACTAGAAATTGATAAAGTTAAATTTGTCATTGTAATCTTAATTCGTTTGTTTGATTATTATGTGATCATATGTGAATACACATATTAATAACTTTATATCAATATTAAAAATTTTAGGAAATATATTATTTTCACCACAATAGTTCTGAACTTTTTTTTTTATAAACTTACGATTAATCTTCTCTTAAAGCTTTTTTAAAAACATATTCACGTGAAATATTATGCGATCAAAAAAAAAGAAAACTATAGTTATAATTGGAGTTTTATCAATCGTATTTTTAGCTTGTTTTTTAAGAGTTGCAAACGAGCCCACTACCGTTCCCATTAGCGTAACTGGCGTTAATCTCGAAAGTTTCCTGAGATGCTGTTATTACTCCCAATTAAATAAATTCCGTTATTATTGTATTGATATTAAAAATATCAATTAAAAAGAAAAAAAAAGTGGTAAAGTTTATTTTTTCTTTCGTTTTTCCAAGATAATAAATGAAAGTATCGTTATGAATGTAAATAGTAGGTAGTAATTTCCAAACGAAATTATAGGTTGGTCTTCGGAAATCTCTATGATAACCTCTACATCTATGAAGCCAATATTACCAGCAGTATCATTTGCGTAGAACCTAATTGTAAGGCTGCCTTCACTTAAAGCTTCCCATGCTGTTTGATTAAACGTACCGGTTAAACCTGTGATGGTGTAATCCGTTCCTCCTCCATCGAGAGTGTACCAAATGGTATCCAAATTGAGTTCGTCAATAGAAATATTGTAATTTGGGGCAACTAAACCAAATACGCTATCAGGTAAAGGAAAGATTATTGTAATAACAGGAGCAATGTCATCACCATCCGCCCACATTGGAAAATTATCCCGACTTCCCGCTGTGCCTGGGATTATATATGGTGTATCGCCTATTCCGTCATCGTTTGCATCAACGCCCGCGTAATCATCCCAGTAATTACCAATAATTCCATTGTCCCATTTGTTATTAATTCCATTATCTTCAGCATTAATTTCATTATTAATAAAATGATTTAAAAAGATTTTACTGTTATCACTATACCATAAATATAATCCATGATCATTGTTGTTGCTGGCGGTATTTCCCGAAATCGTGTTGTTATTACTACAAGGTAAATATATTCCATTATAATTATTGTTGCTGGCGGTATTTCCCGAAAGCGTGTTGTTATCACTATAAACTAAATATAATCCATGATTATTGTTGTTAGCGGTATTTCCCGAAAGCGTGTTGTTATCACTATAACCTAAATACATTCCATACCAACTGTTGTTACTGGCGTTATTTCCCGAAAGCGTATTGTTATCACTATAGTATAAACGTATTCCATCATTATTATTGTTGCTGGCGGTATTTCCCGAAAGAGTGTTGTTATCACTATAACCTAAATACATTCCATAATACTTGTTGTTGCTAGCGGTATTTCCCGAAAGCGTGTTGTTATTACTATAACCTAAATATATTCCCGTAGTACCATTTGATAAATTTTCCCCTGAAATTATCGAATTACTACAATTAATCAAAATGATTTGCCCCGCACCCGTAAAATTACTCGATCCTAAACCTATTTCATTCACATAATAATAGACCTGTTTGTTGTTTACACGGTTTGTATTGTCAATACTATGAGATGCCATTTCCACTAATGAACCATAAAGAGAAATTCCGCAAAAATTCATTAAATTCCCCGAAAGCGTGTTGTTAGCACTATTCCATAAACGTATTCCATAATAATTGTTATTGCTAGCGGTATTTCCCGAAATCGTGTTGTTATTACTATTCTCTATACATATTCCACCACCATTGTTATTTGCAGTATTTCCCGAAAGCGTGTTGTTATTACTATACCATATAGCTATTCCACTATACTTGTTGTTGCTGGCGTTATTTCCCAAAATCGTGTTGTTAGCACTATACTCTAAATATATTCCAATATTATTGTTGTTGCTGGCGTTAATTCCCGAAAGCGTGTTGTTGACACAATAGTATAAAGATATTCCAGAACCGTCTGAAATATTTAACCCTGAAATTATCGAGTTATTACAATTAATCAAAATAATTTGCCCCGCACCCGTGAAATTACTCGATCCTAAACCTGTTTCATTCACATAATAATAAACCGGTTTGTTGTTTACACGGTTTGTATTGTCAATACTGTGCGATGCCATTTCCACTAATGAACCATAAAGATAAATTCCGCAAAAGTTCATTAAATTCCCCGAAATCGTGTTGTTAATACTCTCGCTTAAAAATATTCCATAATAATTGTTATAACTAACGTTATTTTCCGAAATCGTGTTGTTATTACTATATCTTAAATATATTCCATTACCATTGTTATCGCAACAATTATTATTTATTATTTTACCGTTATCGACGTTATCTAATTTAATACCTGCATACCAATCTACACCCCAATCTATCATTCCAGAATTATATAATGAACAATTTCGAATAACAAAGTAGGTATCAGAGTTTCTAATCTCTATGCAATTGCCTGAACCTTGTCCGTCAATGGTAATATTCTCGATAACATAAGGATCTGCCCAACTTCCCGAACCGCTACACCAATCCTCACCAGAAGCCTTAGATGCCCAATCTGCATTTCCATCAATATATATTGGAGATCCCGTAAGATTCCAATATCCCGCCCTTTTTAGTTTAGGTTCATTGTCAACTTCCAAATTTTCATAATTATATCCTCCAAAATAGCTAAAATTAGCATTGATAAGAATGGGGAAAGCGAAAAGGATTCCTAAAGAGATTAAAATCATTATTTTTGATTTTGCACTTGATTTCATTTTAGTTATTCTTTTCCGCATTTTCATTTACCTTCTTTTTTTTTGATAATGATCAGATCACAATTTGTTGATTATGGAATATAAAGATTATTATGAAATTAACCAGTAAATTTTGACTTTTACTGGTAAATCTTCGGAAGCTTCTTTTTTTCTTTTATAAACTTACGCTTAATTTGGTCTTAAAGCTTTTTTAAAAACATATTCACATGAAATAATTTGGTAATGAACAAAAGAACTATAGCTGCGATATAAATATTTAAAAATATAAATATGAAACCAAAAAAATTGAAAAAAAATTAATTATTCTATTCTTTTCCTTTTACGGATAATTAATAGTAGGGTTGCTACACCTATTACTCCTCCTCCGCCAATAACCAAAGCTATAATAATTAATTCGAAAGGAATTGCTCCTCCAGAGATTGCTTTAATAGTTACCGTAACTTTATTCGAGATAGAATTACCGAAGTCGTCTGTGAAGTTAACCGTGTAGATATAAACTCCAGGAGAAAAGCCATTGGGGATGCTGTAGTTAATTGCGTTTCCGATGGTCCATTCGGTCGGACCTGCAACTATTCCCGTCCCTTGCAGTTCGATTGTATAATTATCAGGATTTAAATCAGTTGCCGTCCACGACAGGCTCTGCTCCGTATATCCCACTTCTACAGTGAAATTATTAGGGCTAACGGTTATAACCGGATTGGTCGTATCTTCAACTACTGTAAAATCGACGCTATCGGTGATGAAATTGCCATAATCGTCTGTGAAGGTAACCGTATAAATGTACGATCCTACGCTAAATCCATCGGGAATATTATATACGACCGGCGTATTATTAGACCAAGGTGTTGATGCTACTACTATAGCAATTCCTATTAGTTCGATCCAATAAGTGTCTGGATTTGCATCAGTTGCCGTCCACGATAGGCTCTGCCCGGTATATCCATATTCTACAGTGAAGTCGCTCGGAGCGTTTGATTTTATCGGATCTTCCATATCACCTTGGACTGGAACTGGAAGTGGGCATTCCATTAAAGGAAAGTTGTCTTGGTTTGTTACTGCGCTATTATACATACTTCTTGTTATATTATATGGAGTATCACCAATACCATTTTCATCGCTGTCCACACCAGTATAATCAGACCAATAATTTCCTATTGATCCATTATCCCAATGACTCCAACCTCCTTCATCAAAAGCAGTGAGTGAATTATTATTTAAGCAATTTAGATATATTGTATTTCTACGACAACCTTCATAAATCCATATCCCATTATAGTTAAAATTAAGGAAATTTCTCGAAACATTATTATCGCTACTAAACCATAACATTATTCCTCGACGATTAAAATTTAATGAATTTTCTAAAATCGTGTTATTATCGCTGCCAACTGAGGCTAATGACGCATCAGCAGAGTTTTTATTAAAAATATTCCCTTTAATAAGATTGTTATGGCTCATTTGAAGCGCAATTCCAATGCCTTGGCTGCAGGCGTCGTTTCTTAGGATGGTATTATTATTACTAATAATTAGATTTATCCCAATATATCCATTATCATTTGCTTGATTATCAATCACGTATCCGTTAGAAGCGTTCCATAAATTGATCCCCGCAGCATAAGAGGAATGAATTGCATTATAGAGTCTACAATTTTGTATCTTAAAATAGACTATGGAATTTTCAATCCATATGCAACTTCCCGAACCTCCGCCATCTATTACCAAATCTTCTATGACATATGGATCAGAATAAGTGCCATCCCCTGTGCATATCCCAGCTGCTTTAGCATCGGTCCAATTATTGTCGATATGAATTCTTCCAGATATTTTTGAGGGTGTCAGATTTACATCATTTAAATTATTAATGCTATTTAACGCATTAAAATTGAGACTATTGTTTATTATTGGTGATAAAACGAAAAGGATTCCTAAAGAGATTAAAATTATTATTTTTGATTTTGCACTTGATTTCATTTGAATTACTTTTCTTCGCATTTTCATTTGCCTTCTTTTTTATTGATAATGATCAGATCACAATTTGTTGATTATGGAATATAAAGATTATTATGAAATTAACCAGTAAATTTTTACTTTTACCGGTATTTACATACTTATATATTGGAAAATATCCATATATGCCCCCTCCAAAAAAAAGTACTAATAATAATAATAAGATCAACTTAAATTTGAGGGTATTAAACCTTTAAAGTGTTTATCAAAGGTAGCTAAAAAATTGCAGTTTAAACGTTTGCAATGAGTTAAAATAGAGCTATCAGTAAAAGATAATCTTTTTTCCTTATATTTTTGAAAGAGCTCCCAAGAATTCTTAAAATCGTCATCCGTAAAACTAATAAGCTTTATCTTTCTACTCTTCAAAATGTAATTTCCCAGATTTATAGCAAAATCAGGACGTTTTATTCTTACCAATGCTAAGGTCACCAATTCATTAAACACTAAGGTAGAGGTAAATATCTCCCCGAATTCATTTTTTAGAAACCTCCTCATCCAAGATTGGGCAATTTGGAAATTTTTATCATCCTTGTTCTTAACTGCTAATAAAAATCCTGTATCTAAAAAAACAGCCATTTTATTCTTCCCCATTCAATTTATATAAAACTTCGTCGACTTTTTCCGATAGACCTTCAATACCTAACTCAAAAACATCTTCCAATCCTTTCCATGCGTGATCATTGGTTATTGAGCCTGGAACCTCATTTTCTTCGAGACCTTCAGCTATCATTGCATCCTCAATCAGCTTTGCTACAAGCCCCTTCTTGCTTACTTTATTTCCTCGTAATGTTAAATGAGAAATCAATTTATCCAACAATTCTAAATGTTTTTTATCAATCCGTACGGTACTTATGAAAATCACCTTTTTTGTATACTAGTATACATTTTTATACTAATATAATTATATTTCTACTTACTTATATTTATTATCTCTTCGAGACCTTTTGAGCCAAGAGTGGATTTATTATTGTAAAATAAGAGAGATTCACCAATTTATTCGGAAATCTTCAAAAACTTCTTTTTTTTTTTATATACTTACGATTAATTTGATCTTAAAGCTTTTATTAAACGCTTTCACGTGAAATATTATGCGATCTAAAAAAAAGAAAACTATAGTTATAATTGGAATTGTATCAATCGTATTTTTAGCTTATTTTTTGACTATTGGCAACAAGGCTCTAGTTGCTCCTGAAATCGGAACAGACATCAATTTCGATACTTTAAACGCTTCTGATGCGACCAATCTGGACGTCATTAGCGAGATTTTCGACTCTAAAAACGCTGATTTTAGTTCTAACGGCTATTACCCTCAGATTTACTCCGATTCGCTACAAGCAACTTACTACGCGCTCTTTATTTTGGATTCTATCGGCAAGTTAGACGAAATAAACCAAAGTCAAGTAATAACCTATATAATGTCGTTTTACAACTCAATTTCTCACCAGTTCGTAGATTCAAGCGCAAAAAGATACTTGTCTTCTATAATACCGGGTTTGTATATACCGCTAACTACTTTATTAGAGGTAAATTGCTACGCGGTGTTATCTTTAGACATTTTAAACGCTTTAGATTTAATCGATACCGCTGAAACTATTGATTTTATTTGGGAGTGCTACCATCCTACTCTACACGGATTTATAGGTCAGCCATACTACGCTTCGCTAGACGAAGGTTTTAAAATACCCACAGCAGACAATACATATTACGCGGTGATAACGCTCGATCTCCTTATTTCTGACTGGAACAGTTATTCTCAAGAAAGGGGCGACATCGTGAGCTATGTAGACGGATTACAATCGCTTGGCTCTCACGCGGGCTTTTACAACGATTACGAACCGTTGTTTGATTCTTTGTTAGAGATAGAGCCGAATCAATTCGCCTCTTTTTACGCCATAAAAACCTTAGAAACTTTTGGGAGCAGCTACATCGATGTTATTGACATCGCCAAATTCCACCAAGACTTGACCGACCTTTATCACCCCGAAGACTTTTATTTCGATATATCTTCGGTTGCATGGCACGCCAATTACTCTAATATAGTTGCAACTGCCATAAATTTAGAATTGTCGGACTTAACAGGTTTTACAGGATTTGATAGAGCCAAAGTAATCGATTTTATTATCGAAAATCGGAATGTTTTAGGCGGTTGGGACGCTTCGACTACGATTAAGTACCACGAGTTAATCGACACTTTTCAAATCGTAAGGCCTCTCGCAAACACGGGAGCTATCTCGGAATTGACTCTAAGCGCGGAAAACGAAATTGCCTCTTATATTCAACTTTTCTCTCAATTTAACGGGTACTCGTTGCTCTCGGAAGATTACACTTCGGTAGAACTAATCCACGCGATTATTTCTTCATACGATTATTTCGACCGAATTGCGGACCTTGACATACAAGAATTATACAACCTATTAGAAGGAAGCGCGCTATATATGGGCGGGGAATACGAGTTTTATGCTTGTACTAAAATGGACCCAGATGTCGCGAGGTTTCGCTCCGAACCGCTTGATTATTATACTTTAGGATTTCATAAATACATCGACGAAATAAACGCGGTGAACTCGCACAAAGAGACTTATAGGACGCTTAATTCGCTTCAGAAAATATTCAAATTGAACGATTTTGCCTCCTCTCACGACCTTAATTCCGTGTTGCAGGATGTAATCGATTCGCAATTTTTGGAATCAGGGTACCAAGAAAATTTTGGAGCTTTTTTGTCCGACAACACAAATCAACCTTCGGAATGGAAGAATCAATTGATTTACTTGCAGTATTCTTTTTACGCGATAAATAATATGGAGTTTATTGCCGATTATTTAGGGTTAGGACCTATTACCCTCTTAGGCTTCGATAAATTGGCTTTAGCGACTTACATCATTAGAAATATCGTAGAATCTCCGACAGAACTTTATTTTGACGTAAAATACTCTAACTCGGCCGAGATCGCTTTAGAAAACACTTACTACGCGATTTACGTCTTGAAGGCAATAGGCGAGAACTATTTAGATAGTGCGAAAATAAAGAACTTTGTGCTTAGCCACCTCAATTACTCAAACATCAAAAATCTTTATTACTGCTACAAAATATCCGAAATCTTAAACTTGCAGATAATTTTCGATGTGGAACAATCGCACTCTCTAATACAAACTATTTACTCTAGTTCTCACCACGAGTTTTTTGAGTCTACGGAAAAGAACGCGCTGGAGCAGGAAGCTTTCACCTGGATCTGCGAGATGGCTAAAAGTGATAGCATAAGAGTTAATGCCCTATACTCTAATTCCATTCAATTAGGTGGAGACAACTTAATTTCTGTTGATTTGTGCAACATAATCTTGTCTGATTTTGGACAATACACGACGGTTAAGTTGGAAAGCGAACAACTCGGCACTATTTTATTCGATAAAATGACAAATCATACTTATCAGAAAGAAGTACACGTACCTATCGACCCACAGAATTACCCTCGAATCGAAGGAGAATTGTGCGTGTACGATGGTAGCCTTATAGCCAAGCAATTTCCTATCTCGTTTGAAACAACCTTTGCTTCGATTTATAATGTTTCCACTTCAAAAACGGAATCGCGAATCGAAATAACGGTTGTAGCTTCCTTGCGGTTCGTTTCCGGAGAAGAACCAATATACAACGGAGTTATGCGCGCCATAGTGCATAAGGACGGTATTTACCTTGACAATATACTTTTTGCTTCGAAAGTCGATCTGAAAAGCACCACATTTACTTTCGTTTATCGACCTGCTAAATTCGGGAATTATAGCTTCGATATATTTATAAAGGACCCATTCCATCCGAACTCGCAATTTGTATTCGAAACTAGTTATGTTTATGAAACTGATGAAGACCCACTTCAGCCGATTCAAGCGTTCGAAAACGACATAATATTAGCTTTTCCTTTAGCGATGGTTATTTTTACTTTAGGATCAGGGGGAGTAGTTGGCTCTTTAAAAACACCTAGGAAGAAAATTAAAGACAAGCTCAATAAAATTAAAGCTAAATAAAATGCTTTTTTCTCTTTTTTTATTTCATTATTTATTATTGTTTATATCAATTTTTTAATTGGCTTAAATTTTTCCTTTTTAATCTCACGACAAATTTAGGTAGCAATGACTCAGAGCGCAAAAATTAAACAGTTAAATCAGATCCTATCAGCGTTGGAGAAGTTCCAAGTCCGAAAAAATAGCTTGTTTAATCTCGATAAGTTAGCCGAGTACCTCAAACTATCTGCGAGCGAATTAGAAGATGTTTTAAAGCTTATTTTTCGATTTCAACATCTATTTAGTTCGGCGTTTGAAGGATTTGTTCTCTGTAAAAAGTGGAAAAACAACAATAAATCTTACTTAATTTTAAAGCCAAAATCGGAAGTTAAAGATATTAGCGTTCTTGAGCCTAAAGAAATCGAAATAGCCCGAGACCAAGTAAAATTACTAAGCGACATCGCCTATTATTTTCAGCGCGTAAAAATAGGAAAAGGTTTCAATCTGAAAAGAAACGGCACCGAGTTATCGAGAAAAGTTAAAGAGCTTAAGAAATCTCACCCGTACTTCTTCGAAAGCAAGGGAAATGGTCTGGTTTACCCATCAAAACTAGCAGTAGACGCGGGTAACTTAATCTTATCTTACGATAGGAGCAAAAGATCGTTTTCTCAGCTTAAGATAGGTGATTATACGATAAAAATTATTTAATTTAAGTGTAAAAGAAATGATCGAGATTGAAGGAAATAACAGCAAAAATCCGAAAAAATCGTATTTGAAGGAAAAACAAATCGAGCACAGGGAGTACCAGTTAAAGATTGCGAAGGCTTGCGCTTCTAAAAATTCTCTTGTGGTGCTCCCAACCGGACTCGGAAAAACAATCATCGGTGTCTATGTTGCCGCAAAAACTCTGGAACAATTTCCTCCTAAAAGCAAGATAATCGTATTAGCCCCTACGCGACCGTTAATTAACCAACACTACGATTCTTTTAGAAACTTAATGACAATCCCCGAAGAACAGTTCGTTGTTTTAACGGGAAAAATTCCTCCTGAAAAAAGAGTGGATTTTTTTCGAGAAAATCAAATCGTTTTTTACACGCCCCAGACTTTGAGAAACGACCTCGCTAATAGGAAATACACTTTAGAAAGCGTTTGCTTAATAATCTTCGACGAAGCTCACCACGCTTCTGGCGATTACGCTTATACTTTAATAGCGGACGAATACATGGATCAAAACCCGGATGGGACTATTCTGGGGCTTACTGCTAGCCCTGGAGCGACTAAAGAAAAAATCAAAGTTCTATGTAAAAACTTACACATTCCTCTGGAAAACATACACACACGCACGAGAAAAGACGTCGACGTAAAGACTTATTTAAAGCCGATGAATGTTTATAAAATCGGCGTGAACTTGACCGAATTAATGGAAGAAGCTTACCTCGCCGTTCAAAGTCTTTTAGAAGAGAGGTTGAAGTATCTTTCGCAATTGGGCTTCTTAAGCGTCAAGGCTGACAGGTTATATACTAAGGTGATCCGTAAGGACTTGTTAAAGCTCAACGCCGAATTGGTAAGGTTAGTTCAAGGAGATGGCGATAAAACTGGAGTTTATAGTGCCCTTTCGGTTAATGCTCAAGGATTAATTCTTTTTCACATGATCGAACTAATCGAACAACAAGGCTTGGATGTCTTATTGATCTACCTAACGAAGGTCAAGCAAGACGCTCGAAAAAAGAATAGCTCGAAAGCGGTAAAAATACTAGCCTCTGATTATAGAATTAACCAAATCTTTATTGAGCTAAAAAAGAACGAAGATTACAATCCTGAAAAATTAGTTCATCCAAAATTTTACTTGCTAGAAAAGTTGTTGGTCCAAGAGTTTGAAAATAACCCGCCTTCAAGGGTTTTAGTGTTCGTAAAGCTTCGGGACTCGGTCAAGAATATAACGAACAAACTAAAATCGAGACCAGATGGGTTAATTAAACCCGCTCGATTCGTGGGACAATCAACCAAATCTAAAGACGACAAAGGTCTCTCTCAGAAAAAGCAACTCGAAATACTAGAACAATTCAAACAAGGCCATTACAACGTTTTAGTCAGCACTAATGTAGGAGAGGAAGGCCTCGATATAGCAGAGTGCGATTTGGTAATATTTTACGATGTGGTGGCGTCAGAAATTAGGTTTATCCAGAGAAAAGGAAGGACCGCGCGACATCGAGAAGGAAAAGTAATTATCCTTTATTGCAAGGACACGCACGACGAGATTTACATGCACATCGCTCTGAACAAGCTAAAAAAGATGAACTTTAACCTTAAAAGCGGGAAGCAATTAAAAACCTCTTACACTAGTCCGCAAATACCTGTAGAAACTATACCCGATGTGAGATTAATAACAGAAGTACCAAAACTACCAAATCTACCAGAAGTATCATTCGAAGAAGTGAAAAAGATTAATAGCAATCAGAAACAAGCCAATTTGCAATCGTACTTTCAAAAAGCTCCAAGTATAAATAAAGAAAAGACTTTAAATGCTGAAATTAAAATAAGTCGCTCCTTTTCCGTTAAATTTGGGATACGGAAGAAGCTCCAACGCGACCAAATCCCTTTTGCGATCGTTAAGTCGATAATTCACCTAACTTTATTTAATCGAGTTATTATCCAAGTTATTGACCCTCACCAATTCGAGGGGGATTTGCTCCTAAAAAAAATTACTTTATTAAGCAAGAAATACCACCTAATAGTTTCGATTTTCGATTTCGTAGATTTTAGCGAAGAATTTCGCGAAGAAGAAAGGTTACTCAAGCAGAAAATAAAAACTTGGGGCAAACAAAACGATTTACAGGCGATCTCGATCGATAACCCCGAAGAATTGTATTTTATCTTAAAAAACATATATCTACACGCTAAAAAAGAAAAAAAGGTTGAAAGTGAATAAAATGGAAGAAACAGCTTTTAAGAGAGACGAAACGCCATATTTAATTTTTACTTGTAAAAAGTGCCGGCAATATTCCTATGTTAAAACCACACAAAAAATTAAGAAGTGTTTGCGTTGCGGTCGTACCCACCAAGTAAAAGACATATTAGGTTTAGGGGAGATCGTTTATGGAATGACCGCCTCTGTAGACACCGTAAAACAGAATCAAACCGAACTAGCGACTCCAGAGTTCAGGTCGGAAGGCGATTTCGTTGTTGCTACTAACAGATTTCCAAATCGAACCCCTGTTAAAAAAAGTAAGAGCAAAGTTCTATTAGATAAAGATGACGACAAGAACATAGATAATGATTTTAAGGAACAGTTTATCGAAGTTTTGCTCGAACTCTCGAGATTGTACGGTAAATTCCCTAAATATATGCTCGAAATCATGGCAGACAATTACGGAATTCCGACTGTTGAATTAAAATTGCTTATCAAAAGTTTTAAAAAACAAGGCATTATAACCGTGCTAAAAAACGAGGACTTTTACTATCAACTGGAGAAAAAATTTCTCTCATATCTTCAGACTAAGGAATGATAATTACTCAAGAGAAAAATTCACAATATATCCTAATTAATAAGTAACAAATAAAAAAATAAAGAATTATAATTTCTCAATACATTCAAAAACAGCTTCTGATAACACGTGTTCACGTGGATCGTCATGAAGGTAAAATCCAGATTTATTCATCGCGTAGGCAAATCCCGTTTCAGTATCTGGGTCCGCATACGCAAAGGACCCGCCAGCCCCAGGTGTTCCAAAAGCGTTTTCACTAGTTCCAAATTTAAATTCGAGAGAAGGTTTTATAAACCCTAAAGAAAATCGCGTTTCTATTTGTAAAACTTCGTCATGCCTGCCTAATTCCGGATCTTCTGCAGGTTTCATGATTGCCTCTAAAGTTTCTTGTTTTATGCCTAACTCTTGACCTCCCGCAGCAAAAATACTATATAACCGCGCCATATCTCTTACAAGACCAATGCCGTTTGAAGCGGGTAATTCAATCCGTCTCATTTCACGCGTGTTGTACTTTTCTACGGAACCTAATATCTTAGGATTAGAGAAGGCTTTGTTAGTAATAGTTCCCTTTTTGAGAAAGGCTTTGACAAATGGTTTGGGAATTTTTTTCATGTTAAAGAGCATGCGGAATTTGTACATTGGAGCATGTATATTAGCAATTCGCGAGTTAGGAATGTTGTCTGGCAAACCGATATAAAATTCAATTCCTAAAGGTTTCGCTATTTCATCTCGGAAAAATTGCCCAATTGTACGATGTTGAGGATCTGTCTTTCTAATAAGTTCGCTCTCGTACCATCCAAGCGTTATTCCATGGTACCCATGCTTTTTACTTGGCTCCCATAACGGAGTTTGCGCGGCAATAATTTCTGCCATTCTCTCTGTATTACCTAACGTAGTTAAATCCATAGGTTCATCTATAGCACATAAACCAGCTTGATGGGAAAGCAACTGACGAACGGTGATATTCTCTTTTCCATTCTGAGAAAATTCTGGCCAATACTTCGATACCTTTTCATCGTAATCAAAATAGCCTTTTGTATGTGCTAACGCCACAGCCAAACCAGAAATGCCTTTTGTCGTAGAAAAGACCAATACCATCGTATCTTCTTTCCATGGATCCTTTGATTTCTTGTCTCTATAGCCACCCCAAAGATCCACTACTTTCTTTCCTTTATGGTATGCCGCACACGCAGCGCCAACTTCTTCTCCTTTTTTAAAGTTTTCTATGAATTTCTCCTTTACTTTTTCAAATCCTGGCTCTACTGAACCATGAATCATTGATTCATCTATCTTCATTACTCTCTACCAAAAATTTCTATTTATTAAAAATTAAAGCTAAGAACTAATTATGAAAACTAAATATAAATTTTACTATAAACTGGAAATAAAGCTTCTCTCAGAAGAATGAATATTTAGAACTTATTAGGTATAAAGTTTTGAGTTCCACTTTGAGTTTCCAAGAACATTGAGGAATAAGATTTTGAAAATTAAATAAATCTATAAATATAGGTAATGACAATTATTAACTAGTTTCTATTTATGAAAACTAACTAATAATGGAGAGTGGGTATTCAAAGTATAAATAACAGGAAATAAAAGAAATTTATTTTTTTTAACTCTTTCGCATTGCGTCGGCAAATTCTTGCCTCATTACGCTTTTATAAAGTGGATCGCGATTTTCAAAAGGAATGTTTTCGCAACCAGAATACACATCGGGAGCACTTAATTCTTTCGCGATCTCAGAAAAAGGAACTATTATTTTCGATAGGATAATTTTGATGTTGTCGTAGCCTTGGGCTTCTGCAATCACCAGCTTTTGCTTATTTTTTTTATCTGCTTTTAAACTCATTTTATTCGTTGATTTAAGGTTATACTACCAAATAACCGCGATCTTATTTAAAAAAAAATTATCTATCAACAGATTTATCTTTGTTAACTTCTTTCAAGTAAAGTTTTATAAAGTACCGTTGGCGCTTTAAGTAATCTTTTACTTGATTCGAATTCATGTCCGGATAGCTTTTAATCATTCTTTGGATGAATTGTAGAACTTCAAGATTCTGCTCCTTTGTTTTTTCGAACTCTACGATTTTATAAATGTCTTGGTCGTCGTTCGATTCTTTAAAGACTAAAAAATCCTTCATTTTAACTTTTTTTTTAAAGTTGAGGTCAAACGGATCGTTTTCGGTCTTAGAGTCCATTATAAAATGATCTTAAATTTAAAATTTAAAAAGGAAAAATTTTGATAAGATACAAAATTAGAGAAAGCTTATGATTGTGATTTAAATCTGGAATCAATCATATCTAAATAATGTACTATCTCTGCCTCGGAAAATTGAGGTTCTACAGGTGAACCCCATTCCTTTCGCCCATGATGACTTAAAATTATATGTAAGATTCTGTTTTTTAAGTCATTTGGGAAATCACTTATTTCATTAATAAATCTTGAGACTAATTGAAAACCTAGACTGTGATGTCCAATTAATGAATTACTTGTCTTCATAGGAATTCCATTATATATCTCATATTCATATATTTTACCGATATCATGTAAAATAATTCCTGCATAAATTAAATCAACATTAAGTTCGGTGTTTCTATTATAAAAATCCTCAAAATTCCTAAATACATTTATCATCCCTATTGTATGCTCTAAATTACCACATCTATAAGAATGATGATGTTTTATCGCAGATGGACATTCAAAAAACTTACTTTTTATTTCTTCATCATTAAAAATATTTTCTATAAGATTTTTTAGATATTTATTATGAATTTTTGAAATAGTATCAAATAATTGTTTGATTAATAGATCTTCATCAATAAAAGGTAAATCGACAAATTCTTTAAGTTCATAATCATCAGGATCTATTACTTTCATACTAACAATTGTAACACTTTTATGCTTCTTTTTAAATTCCCCGGTTATTTCTACAACATTTCCAATTTTTAAAATCTCCTGATATTTTTCAAGATCATCATTGTTATCAATCCATTTTTTTATATTTGGAATATTTCCAGTTATATCTCTCATTGAAATAATAAGATAGGGGTTTCCATACCTAGTTGTGCTAGTAGTTTGGCTAAATATTTGCATTTTTGATAAAAAATGAAAATCATCACGAGATTCTGAACCTTTATTAATAATTTCATTGGCTTTTAGAAACTTACTCATTTTATTCCACTTTACAAATCTGGATTCTTAGTGTTAATTATTTAATTATATTAATGATTTTATCATATTTATTATTATGATATTATAGAAAAAATAATGTAAAATTGATTCCTTTTATTAAATTGAAATAGAATCTTGATCTTTTTTATTTAAATCGAATCTTTATATGAAATAAAATCTTATCTTATCAATGTTAAATGGGATAGCTATGAAATGCTTACAACTTAGGCATACATATATTTTTTCTTCGTTAGTTTCGTCCCAAAATTTAATTTCTTCGCTGTTACATATATAGCAATTTTTAGGAAAAGGGTCTAATTTTTTTTCTTTTATTTCCAACATTTTATTTTCAGAATTTCTTATAATTCTCTTCTCTCTAATTATTTTTGACTTAATCTTTAAAAACACCTCAAAATTCGATTTTAAAAAACATTATTATAATAGTATTTAAATAAAAAATTCTAATCCCATACAAAATCCAGTGATTTGAAGATACTTCACTTTTTTCCTATAATTTTTTTACACAGGTTAATACCTAACCCGGTTTTCCGATTTAAAACATAGGGGTTTTCTTTCCTGACTTGCGCTACCGTGTGATATCCCGCGTTATACAACATCCGCGCTCGAACTCTCGCCACGTTGTCTAACCTTATCACCAAGTCGAACAATTCCT
The DNA here is from genome assembly GCA_019057795.1 of Promethearchaeota archaeon. GTDB lineage: Archaea > Asgardarchaeota > Lokiarchaeia > Sigyniarchaeales > SOKP01 > SOKP01. The sequence goes on from JAHLWS010000032.1 coordinate 31,172, forward strand.
CTCTAATTCCGTAATGCATCCTAATTTTGAGCGTTTCCGCCATCTCAACGATGTTTATTAGTCTATCTTGTAAGTCGAAGTCGGACTCGCTTAAATGCATGGCGATAATTCCTATGAAAGTAATAATTCTTTCGAGGTTGTCCCGGGTAGAGTAAAGGTCGCCCGCCATAATCTTGTGTCTTTCTAAAATCTCGTCTAACGGTTCTTCGTCGCACCACTCTAATACCGGTTGGAGCAACTTGTAGTTCCTTGTTCTCCCTTCAGCTTTCAAAACTTCGTAAGCAGCTCTAACCACGTCTTTGAAAGTCTCTATTTCGACTTGCTCCAGCTTGTACCTTATCAAAACTCCAGAGACGGGGTATAAGTAAAGCCGAATTATAAGCTTACCAAACTGCGAGCATTTGATGGTACCATCCTCGCGCTTTAAGATCAACCCTTTTTCGAACAAGTAATTTAGAATGTACTGGTTTTTTACAGATTTAGGTACTATGTCGTTCACATATTTTTGAAAGTTTTTATCGGGAATCCCTATTAGATGAAGTAAAAACGCGGTGATGTGGTCGCAAAACTCGAAAGAAAACTGGTCGTTTGCGTAGTTGTCAGAAATTCCGTTTTCGAAACCGCAAGAACACCTAATACCAAGTTCCACGTCGAACTCGCAAAGAAAAACGCCAAAATCGGTTTTGACATATCCTGAAATAGTTGAGCTATTAAGCTTTGTAATTTTTATTTGGTGGTGATTATTAGTCAATTTTTTAACTTTTTGAGGGTCCGAATGAAGCTTTAAAATGTTTGTCGGAGTTATTTCTTTAATCATGAGAATTTGGTCTATGGGAATGTCTTGCGTTTTCATCTTATTTTTTACGCCGTACCAGTAATAAGTTTTTTGAAAGAATTTTTTTAGTTTTTCAAGTGTTATGTGTTTCTCCTCGTACACGCGTAGTAGAACTTGCTCTTTTAAGGTGTTTACTCTGTTTAACCCAGAAACCAAATCGTTGTATTTCGGTATGTAAGTTTTAGATGGAAAAGAATTTTGAAAGTAGTGATCTTCTACCCAATCTCGCTCGTTAACATCCTTTACAAGCACGATCCCATAGCCTACTTCGTCTAAACCGGGTCTACCGGCTCGACCGAGCATCTGAAAAACCTCGTTAGCGGAAAAAGATTTAAAGTAAGAAAATCCGTCTCCGTTCTCGTAAAACCCTTTAAAATTCTTAATGTTATGTCCTGAAGTAACGTATTTTTTGAAGTCTTTTACTATTACAACTCGGGCAGGGACGTTTATACCCGCGCTTAATGTGGTGGTACAGCAGATAACTTTTAACGCGTGTCTCCGATAGGCGTTTTCAACGAGTCTTCTCTCTTTGGGAAGCAACCCTGCGTGATGGAACGCAATCCCGCATTTTACAACCTTTTTTAGCTCGTTGTGCCTTCCCTTAATTTTATTGAGTCTATCTCCAAATTTTTTGCACGCTTTCAGCTCGTTTTCGTTGATAAGTGCCTTCACTAAGGTCTTTAAGTTTTGAGCCGTCTGTTGAGTTGACTTCCTTCTATTTAGAAAAATCAACACCTGACCACCATCATTTAGAGTGGCCTTAATTATTTTTTTAAGGGTAGAATCTTTGTTTTGACTCACTTCAATTCTATAGTGGAGCGGTACCGGTCGCTCGTCCGAGATAATAAGATTAGATTGGTTTCCTAAAGAAGTGAGCCAATCGTTAAAAAACTCAGGGTTCGCGATGGTTGCCGAAAGTCCGATAATTTGCGGGTTGTGCAAGAACTCGTTCAATCTTACTATAAGCGACTCTAAGCGCGGACCCCGATCTGACTCTCCGATTATGTGTATCTCGTCTATAATTATAGTAGAAATGTCGAAAATCCATTCTTTGTCGTAAAAATTTCTTAGAATCGAATCCATCTTTTCATATGTGGTTACAACTATGTCTGCTTGTTCTAACTTGTCGTCATCCACATCATAATCGCCGATCGATAACTCGGTCCTAACCCCAAACCGCTCGTAGCTTTTTTTAAAATGAATGTATTTCTCGGTGGCTAAAGCTTTAAATGGTACGAGATAGATCGATTTACCAAACTTTTGAAACACGTTGTTAACGGCGCACACTTCTCCTATTAAAGTCTTACCGCTTCCAGAGGGAGCACAAACTAAAAACGACTTCTGGAAAAACAGCCCTTTCTGGATCGCTTCTTTCTGGATTTCCCGTAGCTTAAATATTTTTAGCTCGAACAAAACTCGAAGGATCCTTTCGTCTTGTATATACCTAAAGATCTCCTCGTCTTTAAGGTCTTCCTTATCCTTTGGAGCACTTGTAAAGTTTGTTAAAGAAATTATTTATCACCAATCTAAAAAAATTCTAAAGATTATTATTATTATACTAATTAGTACGGGTTAGACCATTTTTTCATGAACTATTGGAAAGTGTGACTTAAAATATATAAATAAAAAAATATTATTCTTGCTCGCTAACAAAAAAAGAGACTTTCTTGCCTAATTACGAGCCCTACTCGTTAGAAAAAGCAAGGGGAGACATGTTTATCACAAAACCAACTCTTCTTGGGGCTTTAATTTGGCAAGAACTTTGTTAAAATAGTATATCTATTAACTAATCCGAGCGCCTTATTTAAATAAAAAATTGTTTTTTTGAAAAATTTCAAAAATTGCTCTATTTAAAATGGAACTAGAAGAATTTTATTCTACTTCTAATTTTTTCTTTAAATAACTGGGATTATTTTTTTCAATTAGATCTCTATGACAAATGTATATCATAAATCGCCGGAAATAATGGTTGATGTTCTCGAAGAACGAGCGAATAAATTGCCCCAAACAACCGATGACCTCACTAAAATTAAAGGCATTGGCTCTGGTACCGCCGAAAAGCTAAACACTAGAAAAATTTACACCTATCGACAGCTTGCCGAACTAACGCCCGAGAAACTATCTGAAGCTCCTGGAATAGGTATAGCTACGGCTAGAAAATTTATAGAGGAAGCGAAAAATCTTCTTGGTGAATTTCAAGAACAAAATTCTGTCAATAAACAGAATCAGGTAATAGAAAAAACTACTGAAATATTAAAGAAAGAAAAGGAAACCGAAGTTGATAATATTGAAACCTTCGAAGTTGCTGAAGTAATTGTTGAGGAGGAACTCCCACAGGAAAAGTTCAAAAGAGAAGAAAAACCCATCGAAACCGTTCAAAAAAAGTGGTTTAGCGATAAATTTAATCGTTCTCGACTTACAGCTTCTTATCCCCCCATCTTAAAAAGATCGTCAGAAGAAAACAAAGTTGAAGAGAATTTCGAGTCTAAGGAAGTTACTTTACAGAAGAATAATACGCCCTACAAACAATTACTTGCGAGGTCAGAAGTCAAAGTTGAGAACGCAATTAGTGAAATTGAAGAAATTGGAATCGAACCTATAAGCGAATCCGAATCCGAAGTGGAAGAAGCAGAAGATGAATACCAAGAAGAAGTTCCGGTAAGGTTTGAAAACAATCTAATCTTAGAACCTTTTGAGAGCGAAGTACCCTTACCAAAAGAAGAGGTTCCTCGCGAAGAATACGTTGTTGCTCCAACTTATACCGAGTTTCCTGAAGTTACTAAAATTCCAGAGATTCCAGTAGATACAATTATTCCAGAAATTTCAGAAACTCCAACGAGTTCAAGGACACTAAATCGCCAAGAAGATCTTACAAGTGAGATCGCCGAATCGTTAAAAAACTCAGGATATTACCCAATTCCAAGCGCAATGAAAGCTCTAAAACCGTTTTTCCAAGGTGTCGATTACTTAGGCTGCAAGCTCGTAAGCGTTAACGACAACTCGAAGCTTATTTTTCTCGTACCAATCAAATTTTGCGACTTAGAAGGAAGGATATTAATACACGAAGAGAAAATTGACTACAAGACTTACTCGAAGGCTCAAGAATCCGAGTCAGTACATACAGCGCGCCAACACGCAATCGACCTTTTAAAAGCTAAAAACGCTGTGTTTGAAGACGTCGTTAACGGCGATAACTTTCTAAGCTTCATTCAAAAATACTTGCAGGTAAGATTTACGGCGGAAAAAAGCGCAAGAAACAAGAAACTATATTTTGTCTCAGGACAAACTCAATACAAAATTTTAATCGAACCCATCTTGCTAACCAAAATACCCGCGAAATGTATGGAAAAATCGATTCTGTTCCCATACCAGAGAAAAACAAACTTACACGTTATCGATAGGTCTAACATCGCCACTCTACTACGATTTTTGGAGAAAAAGTATCAATTAATCGAATCTCACTTTAAAAGGACTAATTCGATCGAGATATACCAAAACGCAGACACTAAGTTTCGTTCGAGTCTGAGGGTAGTTTCGCTTCCGTTCATCGGGTACGCCGTAGTACTGCTTGTTATCTATTTTTCGCGACTGTATTTTCTTTTGAGACTTTTCAATAGCATCGGACTCGCTGTCATGGGGATTTACTTTTTCACGATATCGTACTTATACTTTAAGTTTTATAAAACTAAAAAAGAGCTGACGACCGAATTTGAAACGCCATATTATTTACAGAACGCACAGTTTAACGAAACCGATTTGTTATGCATAAAGGAAGAGTTCATAGGCGAACAGATGGCTCAATTTGGCTACGAGTGTTTCGGAAAAGACAACAATTTTAAGGTATTAGAGCAGGTCGAAAAGGATACAATTAAGAAAAGCGTAGTAGCAAAGCAACGGGAGCAAGTCACACCACAATTGTACGAATTGGACTCTGAATCAGATTCTAGCTCAACGACAGAGAAAGTTAAGAACGAGGTAAAATACAGTTCGTTTTTTGACGATTAATTGACATCAATTTTTATGCAAAATTATAAAATTTTCTTTTCCATTAAATGTTTAATTTTTTCTTTTTATACTCTTGTAGAGTTTAGATTGGTATGACGGTAAATTTAAAATCAGGATACAAAATTATTTTTATTATTGGTTTGTTGCTCGGGTTTGCCTCGGTCTTTTTGGATTGGTACTACTTTCAAGGAGTAAACGATTCTGGCGAGGTCGTGGTGAATTGGATTTATAACGCGCTGTTCGATTGGAGTACCGAGCTTTCTCAAGGCGCTATTATTAACGAGTTTTACGAGCCTAAAAATGCCTCTCTACCTGTTGCCATTATAATCGCTTTCTTAATAGTTATTTTTTTGTCCGCGTATTTAGTATTATTTCTTGACGTGGAACGCAAAGATAATTTACCTAGATTAAAACAATTCGGGTTCGTCAACTTATCCTTGGTGACCTTAATTGGGTTCTTCGTTTTAATCTACCCGTTGTATTTTTTGCTCCCTAACGGTTTGTACTACCCTTTCTTAGCCTATAACGATTACGAGTTAGAAGTTACTTTTTACTATTCGATCGGTCCTGGATATTTTCTCCAATTAATCTCGTTTGTTTGTACCTTTCCTTACGCGATGTTCAATCATTCAATAATTAACACTTTCGAAAAAGAGCAATCCAGTGCGGAAAATGCGATAAAACGGCATGTTGAAAGCGTTCGAGAAGACTTAGACTTGGACAAGTTGATATCCCAAGAAGAATTTAAGCTTGAATCTGCGAAAGAGTCCCTAAAAGAGTCTCCAGCGTCTAAAAGCGAAACACAAAAGATTTTCGACGATTTTCTAACAGTTCGGGGGCGAAGGTAAGAAAGTGAAGGAACAGTTGTTAGATCTAAAGCTCAAGCGGTTGATCCAGCTCTGTAAAGAAACTAATAACCATAAAAAGATAGCGGTAGTAAGTTTTGTGCTTACGAGCAACGCAGTCGACGAGATCGGAATCAAGTTAGGAATGCGTTCGAGAGAAAAAAACGCGGGAGAAAAAATATTCGAATACATGGAGCTCGTAAATAAGGTTTTTGGAGTAAATTTCAGCGTTAACGTGTTTAGGCCGGAATTAATCGACGTATTAAAGAGAGTAGAACTTTTGTTCTTAAAAAAGGAAGGAGAACTTCGCTTTGAATATACTAAGGAAACTTTCGAGGTTTATTATGAGCTTCGTAAGTTGGACGTTCCCAACTTACACGACAGCATCAATTCGGAAGTTATCGATAAAAATCGCACGATTTCTATGTTCTCTTTCTTATCGGGTGGTCGAATTGGAAAAGGTAAGGAAGAGGGCATGTTTAACACAATTTTACTTCAAAAATTTAAAGAAGAAGAAAAAGCGCTTCAATACCAACTAAATAAACAATTCGACAAGAACACATTTGAGAAAATTCTACAACTCAAAACCATTAGGAAAGGTATCGAGCAAAAAAAGGGCGGAAAAATCGTTATTTCGGGCTCGCTAAAAGATAATATTTCTTACAAGCAATCGAAGGAACAGGTTGGGCAATTTTTAGTTATCGGGATTATAATTTTGTTTGCCATGGTTGGTAGCATATCTTTAATTGAGGCCTTAATGTACGGATTCTTGTCGGTGGCTATTAGCTACAACTTGCTCGTCTGTTTTGGGGTCATTATTGTGCTTTATTTCGTAAATAAAACTTATTTTGGTAATAGGTGATAATAAAAAATGGTAAAAACATACAGAGATTTTTTAAACGATTCAAACAGTAATAATAAGTTTAGACCAAATACCAACGATAGCGAAAAAGAAGAAAATAGCAGGTATTTGGATGTGTGGAAGGTAAATCCTTCTTACAAGGATGTTAACACGAGGGAGATTGTTCTCAAAGCAACTTCTTTAGTCGTAATTGGGCTGTTATTTTTTACTTCTGTGCTATACACGACTTATAACCTCGTGCTTTCCATTGGAATTGCAGTGATCGTATCAATTAGTTTTGTTATGGCGTTCCATAAAAAATTTTTTAGCTTGCGCCACTTATTTGATTTTCGCTCTTTTAAGCCGCTTGGAGACTTCATTTTTTGGCAGACAAAATACGACAAATTCGTGTTATTTTTTACGAATTACAAAGAGCTCAACACTACAGGGGTTAGGACTTTTAGGATAAAAGTTCTTCCTGAAAACGTACACGCTAACTTAAACCGATTCTATAAAGGATTGCATGCGCTCAAAGTGCCGTTTTCGTATCAAATAATTCAAAAACCGCTTCAAACAAGTAATAACGGCAATGGTTCTGAATCTTCGACTTTTGAGACGAGTATTTACTTCAGCACTTTTTACAACATTAAAGGAAAAATTACTGAATCGAAATTGGTAAAAATGATCGAGGCACTCCGAGAATACGCGGTCTCCTTAAAATCGGCGTTTGCTTCCAACTTCCACCACTTTAAGGTCGTTCAGCTTTCTGGAGAAGAGTTAGTAAACGCCTATAGAATCGCGGTTTTGAAGCAGGACGTAGAAATCGAAGAAGATTCGAAAAAAATTAATTGCAAAACGGTAGAACCTAAAATAAAACCTATTATATTGAAAGCAAGCTACATTTTAGCGATTGTTATATCTCTAGATCGGTTGCTTTTAGTATTTAACTTACCTATAATAATACAATTTTTAGCGACGCTTACGATTCTTATAGCAATATTAGTAATTTGGTGGCGTGAAGTGTTTTTCTTTCTAATCAAAAACAAGTTATTTAAATCGAACGACATCCAAGTTGTCGATCCTTTTTCTGACATTAAGTTTTTCAAGGTATCAGAAGCGCCCGAGACTATTTTTTACCAAGTCGAAGGAAAAATAATCGGGGGAATAAAGATTAATAACATGTATTTCACTCATCCGCCGCCCCATTGCTCTGCGAGTAAGTTTTACGAAGCTCTCATCCACGAAAGAATGCCTTTTACAACCACGATTCAACAAACTCCTTTAACCTTCCATCAGTTCGATAAAGAAGGTTTTAAATTCTTAAAAGACATAGAGCAGCAAAAATTGCTAACAAGAACGGAATCGGTTATAGACGGAAATAAATGGCTAAGCTCTCGATCAGGCATCTGGAGTGCAATTATAACTTATTCCACTTCGGTAATCTTAAAAGCTCCTGCTCTTGACTACGAGATTATTAACGAGATAGAGCAAAAGTTAAAAAATCAAAGTTTGGTGTTGCGAAAAAGCTTCAAGCAATTTTTTGTTACTTACGAGTTAAAACAACTTAGAAAAAACGAGTTAGAATCGGGGCTCCTGTTTGAAACGCTCAAAAACAAGTTTTTTAGGAGGAACGGTACCCACTTGAATTATTTGATGTTTCAAGGAAAAACTCTTATGTTTATCACCGAAATTTCCGACCAATTCAAAAAAGGAGTCGAGACGAGGTTAGCCGCAGAATTTAACACACCCTTACAATTAACTAATTTTATTACTATTGGCCATACCATAAACACTGAGTTCTTAGAAAACGAAGTTCCGATGGGGTTTACTCTCGAGCAATTACGAAATTTATTAGTAGTCAACGGGACAAATTCGAGCAGAGAAGCGTTGTGTCAAAAAATCGTTGCGGAACTCGTGAAAGTGGGATATTCATCTGTAATTTTCGATTTCACCGGTAATTGGTCTAAATTAATAAGCGTTTTTGAGGGCACGATATATGAAGATAAGTTTTTATACCTCAAAGTGGGCAAAACATTTCTAGTTAATCCTCTTTTTTCAGAACTTCCCTACGATAAAGACAACATGGGCTATTTGGATTACATGTTTGACGCTTTTGCGTTGTGCTTTAAAAAAGACGAGAGGACGATCGATGCCTTCAAAAATACTATCGCGCGTAATCCCAATATAGATGTTTCTACTTTAACTTTAGACCTAACTACTATGAGAGAGTGGGAAAAGTCACCTATTACGGACTCGTTACTATCGTTTTTCAGCGAGTTCACCCCCCAAGACATAAGCTTCATGCAACGCCAACAATCGGATAAGCAAGAGATTATTCCCTCTTACGAGCTTATAACGCACGACAAAACGGTAATTATCGATTTTTCGGAAGTTAAAAACTACGATAAGCAGTGTTACTTTACGTTCGTCATTCTTTCTAAGTTTATCCATTATCTAAAGACTGAAAAGGCTTATTACCCTAAATTCTTAATTGTACCGCATTTAGATGTAATTTTTGACGGGTTTTTTATAGATAAAAAAGTTAATTACGGTATAATCGATAAGTTTCTCGAACCTTTCGTACAAAAAGGATTTGGGACGGTCTGTTCGGCTTCTCAAATAAGGTATATCCACCCTAACGCGTTCAATTACTACGAGAATTTAGTTACTTTTAAAGCGACCGATAAAAGAGATAGCGCCATGCTTAGCTCTCTAATGAATTTAGAGTCTCTTCATGGGATAGGGTACTATAGTCGCAGTAGAAACGAAGGCTATCAATTGAGGTACATCGCGAGCATGAAAAAAAACGAGGCCGTGGTTAAACGAGAAGATATTTACCAACCTTTTCCTGTCGAATTCGACTTGAAAGAAGTAGAAAACGCAAAACCTCTGTCATGGGGAGAAATATTAGCCTACATGGGAAAGCAAGGGTACGACTTGGAAAACGCCGAGAAACGAATAATCCAAAGGGCAGAAAAGACTTTATTCCAGAAAGATTTTGGAGATTATAGCGTGTTAATCGAAGGTATAATAAAGTTTCTGAACAACTTGAAAAAGCTGGACCAAATAGGCAACCTATACGAGCAAAAAGTTAAAAAAGAGTTAACAGAATGGCTACACCCATACATTTTAAAAATAACGAAAGATAAAAAAAGAGAAAAAGAGATCAAAGACAAAACTTTCGAAATTTTGGTGAAACATCGATACTTAGTTGAGAGCCATCCCCGAAGAGCAAGCGGTTCGGAATCACTACAAACTTCTTTCGCGGTCGGACCGCACTACGATGAAGCCTTAAAAGACTATTACGAAACTCAGAGAGAGGCGTCAATTCTCTACGAGCCGTTAGACATGGAATCCGATAACTCCGACAATTCTGAGAGTTCTTTACAAGCCGAAAAAATTAACGCTAAAAACTTAAAGAATGCATTTGCTAAGCATTTCGCTCCAATTTTCTATTACGAATATTTTAAAATGTATCAATCTATTAAAAACGAAAATTTCGAAAAATCGCTTAAAATCAGCAAAAACTTACTTAGAAAGTTCCTTCACGCCACATATAACTCTTATTATAGCGTTAATTACGCGATTCTGAGCGCAGACATCAACAGATTTATCATGGCAATAATGCATGTAGAGGATTTTCCGTTTTCTAATAAGGAATTAAGGGAATTTCTTATTATTTGCGAAAAATTATCTTTAGATAAGGAAGGTGTAGAAAAACGCAGCAAAGCTACTTTCGAGAAGTATTCTAAAATTTTCGATAAGTTTAAACTATACATCGAAGGAGATCTGGGGGCGATTTAATGGTAAAAGCGCAAGAAACTGGAACTTTCGACGGAGTGATAGAAAAAATAGTGTTTGACGAGGGAGAATTAGATGAGCTTAAAATCGCCATCAGAAACTTTGGTAAAGGAGCAATTACAACTAAACAACTAAAACAAATGCTACTCCGCTTTCGAGGTCGTATAGTTAAAGACATATCGAATTTTCTAAGTCTTTGCGTCGATCGAGCTCGAGAAAGCGGTCAAGCTCTGGTTGATAGGAATTTTACCAACTCAAATCAGTCTGATTTAGCAAACGACCAATTGTGGCAAGATATTGCGGAAAGAAACGAGTTATTAGAGGTTATAGCAAAAAGGATTAGCGCTCTTGCGTCAAATGCTAAGAAAGAAACCCCTACTGTGGACGAAAGTTTGAGTTTGGAAGATATAATAAAGAGCGAAGTAGAACGAGTTTTTTTGGCTATTAAAGTCAACGAATGGCTCGACATGTGCGGATACGACGATTATAAGTTCTACATTAAACTATACAACAAGTTACAAGCGCTCTACCGCCAGAAGTTTGGAGACGATGGTGAAAAACCCAAAAATGCCAAAAATGCCAAAGTAGAACAAGAGATTATGGCGGAAAGAATAGCGAAATTAAACTTTCCAGAGGAGGCAACCACAGAATTAATTCAATTTATAGTTATCCGAAATAACGCTACACACGACGATAGGGATTTAACTTCGTCTGATATGGAAATAGCGCATAACGCTTTCGTTCGATTACTTATTTATCTTATCGTGAGTAGTTTGAACGCTCAACTTTTAGCTGAAAACAGAAAAGATTTTTACAATTATTTAAATCAATATTTTTCGAGTAAATTAGAAAATAATTCTAAATTTCTAGAAAAAATTAAGAAGAATTTAAACTCGCTTTTTAACAACTTTAGGTAAGTTTTTAAAAAAAAAATATGAGGCTGCAAGTTCATCTCACCAACCGACAATAATGGCCTCCACTTTCGAGACATCAATAGGTTGATAGTATTTTGAAATATCCACAGTTAACCCTTCATAATGGCGACTCCTCGTACGCCACTTCGCC
>JAHLWS010000033.1 GCA_019057795.1 Promethearchaeota archaeon
GACGCTAAATTTAAGGCGTCTACTGCCAAATTAAGAATTCATCCCCCCCTACTTTTTTCTTCAACGTCTTTAAATTCATTAATGTCGTTAGTTACATTAAGAAAAACTTTTTTTTTGATACTTAACTTGTAAACTTAAGAATTAGATAAAAATAATAACTAATCTTGAAAAGATTGAGAAAGAAGGAAAGTACTTATTGCCCCTATTGTTATTCTTCAATTTCGGGTGATCAAGGTCAGAAAATTATTAATGGAAAAATAATTCGATGTAAAAATTGCGAAGTAGATCTTAAAATAAATGAAAGGTAGGTTTATTGGATAAGGATGCATAGTAAAAAAGATTTTAATGTGCTAAAGCATTGTATTGATTTAATTCAACAGCGTAAACGAGATATAACGAACGGAGATTCTCCATTTAGTGAAGGAGATAAAGAAATAAGTTATAGTTATAGTATTGCTGAGGAGAGAATTTTTCCAATTCCATTCTGCGAATGTTGCTAAAATATTGGTATGAATATAAATCCATAATATTATATTTAGATACTATAATATCAATGGTTCCTATTAGGTAAGTACTTTATTAACATATTCTGTTATTGTCTTTTCTCTTTCTTTAATGAAATTATCAAAATCATCTGTCTTCATACATTCAAAAGCATCACTACTTATTAAATGACTTTCCAAAAATTTTCTTAAAGTCTTTTCATTCCCTAAAAGTTTTATTAATTCAGCAATATAAATTGAAGGCTTTTTATTCTGAATCTTGTGATTAGTTTCATCTAAAATTAAAGTGCGATTTAAAATTGAATTTTTATGAGCACTAAATAACTTATTTTTTTCAGGATCTAATCCTTTAACTTTACTTGGAAAAATATGATGATCATTAATTTTCTTATTAGAAAAATCAACAGATCCTACCGTCTGTCCACGCAAAAAGTCTTTAGCACCCAATAGAGCTAAAAGGCATAATATAGCGTTATATCTCGCAGAACCTTTCTTAGTATTTCTCAAATCTAAATTATCTCTTGCTTCAATAACTCTCCTATTTATATCAAAATCAACACCATTTTTTAAAAAACCTGACCAATCACGAAAATCTTTTGCCATAACACTATCAGATGAACCACTATATTCTTCAGATAACACGGTTGGCCAATACCATTGATGCAATTTTTTGTTAAAATTCTTTTCATTTGGATCTTTCTTTGCCTCGTTTAATAACCAAAGAATTGCTCCAAGTTCAGGAACCATTGTAGTATTTGGAATAAAATCTTTTTTAATTGCTCCAAAATCTCGTAATCCAGTGTTCATTAGTTTTTCCCTTGCTTTTTCGCAAAATTTACATGCGTTATCCCATAATTTTTTAAATTCATCTCCATCTTTGACTAAAATCTCTTCTTCAATCATTCCAAAAGAAGTCCGTTTTTTAATTATTTTTTCTGGGATCAGGTTATAAATATACTTAGATGAACAATAATTCTGTTTAAATAAAGAGATAGTTTTTAATAAATATTCATCCATCTTGCCGTCTACTTCCTTTAAAGCGTCATTATTTAGATTCACCCATAAATCCTTTCTAAGTGAAACCTTTTTAGGATATAAAAATGCATTCATTAAATCAAAAGTTGTTAAGCGCATTCCCTTCTGGTTTATTCTAGTGAAGATATTACAGACATCTACTGTATCCCTGGCTTTGCTTAATGTGAAATACACAAAATTATAGGCTAAAATTTTTTTAAAAATATTTGCTATAGTATTAGGGTTTACTTCATTTGGTATTTCCTTTTTCGATTTTTTTTCTTTGATAAATTCCACGGACCAATCATAAAACTCGTTAGAATCAATATATTTTATCGAAGCGTTTTTAGGATCTCTTGCAGATAGTATAGCCAATGGTATTTCACCTTTTATGATCCAATTCTTTTTATCTTTTTCGATATCAGCCCATATTTTATGAGTTTTATGATATCTAGAAATTACAGAATCATCAAAATTATTATTTAAAATATTAACTATGTTTACGTGAAATAAATAATATGATTTTGTTTCTGGAAATTTTTTGTTTGGATTATAAAAAGTATAATAAAGAGAGGATATCCTCTGTTGTCCGTCTAATACGACCTCTCTTGGATTAGGTTTTTTATCAGTGCCCAAAATAGGGTCCCATTCTTCTTCTTCGATTTTTTTGGGATTAAGTTGCCAAAATAATAAAAGTCCTGAAAAATAATTCTGAAGAATCGATTCAATAAGATCACAGACCATCCGAGGTCGCCATTCAAAGTCTCTTTGAAAGTGTGGTATTACATAAACACCATCTTCAATATTATTTATTAATTTTTCAACTGTAATTGGTCCAGGATTCTCGCTCAATAAAAACACCATAATTTACTAATTTTGTATTTAAACTTATACTATAATAAATACAACTGAAATATATGCTTTTACTTATTCCATAAATATTTTCTCTACTTAACTCCTCAAATCATATATTTACTGTAAAATTAGGTTTTTTCAGACTACATATTATTTTCAAAAAAAGGAAATCAGTTCTTTTTTTATCTAAAATCCTTTTAATTCTCAAGAATCTTTGGTGAAATTTTTTATCATTAAGGTCTAAATGATGCGCTAGAACAACTAATCGATCATATTCTTCAATAGTTATTTCTCTTTTTTTCTTTTTCAAAATTTACAATCAAGATTTTTTTATTTTTTTTTCGTGAAACGGTTATTTCACGAAAATTTTAAATTTAATCTCAAGAAACAAATTTTGGCGTGCCCTTTATCTTAATAAAATATAAAAGAAATTATATACCATAAATATTTTTCGATAAAAACCAAACTAAAGCAATAAATCGATTATTTCACTTGTAATATGTAAAAGAGGTCTATATAAAAATGGTATGCCAAATTTGTGGAGCAAAATCTGGATTTTATCCATTATGCAAGAATTGTTTTAAATTAAAAGACGAAGGTAAAATAACTAAATGTGAAGATTGCGGTATTTGGAAAAAAGACGCAAAACCTCTATGTTCTAAATGCTGGCTTAAAAGTAATAAGTTAAAGCAAAAAGTATCGAATAGTAACAAAATCTCAGATATCGAAACCGAAGAGAAGAATTTCCGATCCAAATTTCCTGCTAATTATAGAACAGAGGACGGTCATATGGTCAGGTCAAAAGCAGAGCAGATCGTTGATAATTGGTTATATCACAAAAAAATCGTTCACGCTTACGAAAGAAAAGTTCCAATCGAAGAAAAGCTCTACTGCGATTTTTTTATACCAATAGGGAAGACCGTATGGATAGAATACTGGGGTCTTGAGGAGAAAAAATATTTAATAAGAAAAAAATTGAAGAAAGAACTCTATAAAAAATACGATAAGAACCTAATAGATTTAACCGATAAAGACATAGAAAATCTTGACGATATTTTGCCCTCAAAATTGCGACCTTATTTACCATCCAACTTTAGTTTTGATTAGAAGAAAAGAATTACCAAAGTGGTAACAAGATTTTTTATCTATATGAAAGTTATTTAATTGGGTGAATGAATGTTTTAATCTTTAATTTAAAATTCTAACCGTTTCACGAATTTCATTTTTTAAATTTAATTTAGAGTTGAATCCAATAATTCAACTATAGGAGAAAAAGCTTTAGAAGAGACTTTAATATTTAAAAAATCAGATTCTGGTTATAATTTTTTTCATTTAGAAAATAATCCTAGAAGATTTGATTAGAAAAACACCAGAGATTATTGGACATAAGATTTTAGTGTTTTAATTTTGTCTGAATTTTTCTCAAAAGTTTCTCCATAGAAAAATAAAGCTTAAATATTATCTTATTTATCTAATTTATGTGGCGTCAAATGAAAAAGATGAAAATTTTTATTTACATCTACTAGAAAAATTCATTAAAGATCCAGATTTAATTGAGCTGGAGCAGAATTTAAAGACTTTTAACTTTATGAGAATTTTTAAAATTTCTACATTAGAAACTGCAACTTCAGCTTTTTTATGTTGGCTTTTGGATCCTAATGAAGACCATGGAATTGGTGATTATTTTTTAAGATATTTTTTAATGGAATGTGCAAACTCTACAAATGAATTTAATCTTATTGAAATAGATGGTTTGCAATTAGAAAAAGCCATAGTAAGAACAGAGGAGAATTTCTGGGGGAAAAAAGTGGATATTACTATTCGTGTAGATAATAATGATTTTCTTTGTCTAATTGAAAATAAAATTAAATCAAATGAAGGAATAGCTCAGACAAAATCCTATGTAAGATTATCGGAAAAAAAATATCAAAATTATAAAATCATGTATATATATTTGACCCCTTCTGGAGATCAAGCTGAAGCTTCTGATTTTTTTTTATCATTAAGTTATCATCAAATTAAAAAATTATTAAATCAGACGATCAAGGCAAAAAAACATCTATTAAATGAAGAAATTTTATTTATATTAGAACAGTTTTTACTTAATATGGAGGTTAATATTTTGGATGAAGGAAAAATTCGAGAATGGTGTGAGGAAATTTATGAAAGGCATAAAGATGCTATTGAAACAATAATCAAATTCAAACCCGAATTTATGAATATTATTGGACGTGAATTACAATTACTTTTAGGTGATGAATGGGACATACACCCTACAAAAGGAACATGTTATATTTATAAAAAGGAATGGTTGACTGTTTTTAATGAGTTTTTTACTAATGTTCCCTTCTTCAATTATTATATCCGGTCTGGTTCAACTAAAGAAGGAAAAATTTTTATCGATGTGTATTTTAATGTTGAAAAACCAAAAATAATTGAAATTAGAACAATTTTTAGTGAAGTGTTAGATAAAGTAATAGAAGACCATCCTCCTAAAAACTTTAGATACAACAAAAATACAATTGCATATAAAATTACGAAAAGAGCTCTCGATAATGGCTATGAAACAAAAGACGATCTTAAAGTTGTAGCGAAATTTATAAAAAATTTCATTGATGATACATTATTACCAATAGAAATGTGCATAGAAACTTTTAAGAAAACAAATTTGACTCAAATAAAAAATTGGAAGAGTCAATTAACCTCATCTTAGCATAGTCCTTAAGATATACTATAAATTATTAAATTCTTATTGCTAGCTCAGATATTATTAATAATTGAAGTCATAATTTTTGTCAAAAAGTAACAAGATCTAAATACCATATTTATTAATGAGTGATCTAATTCTCTCTTGGAATTTTGTATCCTCTTTAATTACAAATTCTTGACCTTTACCTGCTGATCTGAAATATTTAATATCATCTCCGCTTTGATTTTTTTCTTTTTTCCAACTGTTTTTGCTATGATAAGAGATCTGAATGTCTTCAGATAAAAAATTATATTTCCAAATAGTAAGATTACGTTTAGGATTTACAATCGGATTTGTTTCGGTAAGGATTAAAGCATCATTAAGTTTAAAACAACCATAGCCACTTAATGCCGGATTCCACCTAAGTTTTGATCGTGCTATATATACAGCATTATTTTTACTATGCCATAGTACTCTATCCAAATGAGGGTGTTTCTTCATCCATGGTTTAATTTTTTTTTCATCACCCTTTTTTAGTATCAATTCAATTTGAAAATAAGCGAAAATAATATGTAGATCTGGCTTAGAACAATTATAATTTAGACGCCCATTTACTATATTTGTATGCCTAAAAAGCCCAAAAAACAGAAATATATCATCAGGACAAACTCCTTTTTTATTTAAATGTCCTTGTGCTGCTTTAGCTTGCCCAAACATTGCTCTCCAGTCTTCATGATTTTCACGCTTAATAGCATCAGTAAACAAGTCAGGATCCAAATGACAAAATTGTTTTTCTTTCAGTGAAAGAACTTCCTTATTTAATTTAATAGGAAACCCATGCGTTAGCTGAGAAAGTAAGTCTTTAAAATTATCTATTTCAACATTGTTTTTATGAAAGTATTCTCGAGTCGATTGAGGTATTTTTACTTGTTCATAAGTAGTTTGTACATAGGGGGAATTATCATATGAGTATTCTGATAAATGATTTCCTTTAGAATTTGGAATTGGAATTGATAATAAAGTCCCATCTGGCAATATTGGGCTAGGATATCCTCCATAACCAGAATCAAATCCTTTTCTACTTATTATAATCTTCATATTTTGTTCTCCTTTCTAAAATTCACAGTTAAGATGATTTATTATTTCTTTATATCCTCTTGTATTTTTTCCTAAACTTCCTCCACGTGCTTCGGCGTTATTATAGACAATAATATTTTTTTCTTCTTTAATATCCCATCTTTTACTACTACGTGTTACAATTATTACACATTTATTGTTTCTTGCTTTCGGAACGATTTTCTCTTTCACAAACCGTTTAATATCTCTAGTTGATGCCAGTTTATCAATAATTTTATCTCTAAGACCAAAATTCCTTGAATGGTAAGGAATTAGTTCTAAAACCGCGATTTTGTTAGATAATTTCTTCTGTGCTTCTAACCAACTAATATTTTCAGTCGTTTTTATTTTTTCAATTATATCTTTTAGCTTTTTAATCCAATAATTATAACCTGGGTGTGAGCAAAGTATCGGATTAAGATGGTAAAAAGGAAAATCTTCATTTGCTTTTTGCTGTAAATTATTAATATATCGTTCTTGAAATTCAGGTGTTTTATCCTGGATATAATCGCCTGGATTTAAACCAGGGTTTAACAATAGAAGATAAACTGAAGATATTTTAAGATTTCCTATATATGGGACTGGTGATAGACCTAAATGTAATTTTTTATCATAAGGATCTCCGAATAAATCACTATCCCTGTATTCATTGAAGCTTTTAAAATCTACACAATAATCTTCTTGCTCTAAAAATTCATCTCCTGGATAAAGATTTGTCTTTAAATTTAACCATTTTTCCATGAACATTATAGGAATATCATCTATTATAGCTCTTTCGAATTCTAAAAATTTATAAAAGAGTGATTTTTTTTGGACATGTATGTATTAAACTTACATGCAAGAAGTTTTTTTTTAATAAAATTTTTATCTACATTAAGTCCTTATCATATACTGCATGAAAAATTGTGTTTAAGTTGTCATTGGATTTTAATTTCTCGAGTTCGGCTTCTTTAGGTTCACCACCAGCTCCAAAAAATTGATTAAACGCATAGAATGGTTTATGCTTCTTTTTCATGAGCTCATCATCAAATTCAGCGACTTTTATATCGGACGCACCTTCAAAATCAGGATCCAATTCTAAATAAAATCCATTAGCCTTTAATACATCTCTTTTTATATGTTTGTTAACTTCTTGAGTCTTGTTAGATTTATCTCTATCTGAATCAACGATTATTATAGATGGGATCTCAAATTCCCCTAAAATCTTAATATATTGTTGCATATTGAATTTTCCCAGACAATCAATTAGGTAATTTGGCTAATTAAGGCAATATCATCACCAAAATATTTTCCGCTCTTATAAGAGTCTTTATCATGATTGCCTGGAATAATAACAATTTTAAATTTATTCTGTGAGAAAATACTCCTCAATTTTGGTCTTAATTCCTCAGCGATTAAATTATTATCAAATAAATCCCCAGATATTGCTAGTATTTCTATGTTATTTTGTTTTCCAATTTCAAGGAGTTTTAACAAAGTTTTCCATCTATCATCTTCATATTCTCTTAAATGAAGATCAGATGTATGTAAGATTTTCATTTTTGAATTTCAATTTTGTTTATAAATATTCTGTACAAAAACGTATTTTAATTAATATTCATATCTTATTTAAATTTTTTGGAAGAAAGAGTGGTGGAGAGTTAATTGAAAGTCTTATATCTCTATATTATTATACGGTTATTTCACGAAAATATTGTATACATAGGATTTAAGGATTCTATCTTGAGAAATTATTTAAACATTTATCGATTGATAAAATTGAAATATTTTTATTATAAAATATTATTAATTATAAAGATAAATTATAATTGAGAAAGTTAAATCTTTTTTTGAAAGTATTTGATTATTCTTATGCATCAAATTGTAATTTAGGTTATAATCTCTATTCTCTTCTTTTTTACACTAACTTTTATAATTTTAAAAGATTTGTCTGCTAATTTATTAAGAGGGCACCATGGAGGGGAATCACTAATTTTAGAGAATATAGCGAAAAAGCTTTTAAGTTTCTTAAAAAAAGAGAGCAAAATCACACTCTTTAATACCAAATTAGATATTATAAATCTTTAGATATCTATTTCTTAAAGACTGGAAAAGATTATTAGAACAGTAAATATCTTAATGAAATTAGGTGAAGACTATTCACGAACATTCTTAATAACGGATGGAATTTATGAAATTGTTATTTTGCATTTTAAAAAATACCTAAAATAATTTGAGAATAATCATCTAAAAATATAAAAATCTAAATAAAAATCGAAACATTAGAGGTTAATGCCTTTTAGGTGATAACCCAATTTTTTTTCATTTACTTGTTTTGTAAAAATTTAGATGGATGTCATATAAACCTTTGGATCTGATACATTCTTGTTTTATGAACTATCATTCTTTGGGCAGTTAAGCGCCCC